>NZ_QSQT01000004.1 GCF_003437535.1 Phocaeicola plebeius | reverse complement strand
CAACTTTGTCAGGAATTAATCTTCAAACTGACAACTATTTTCAGTACACTTCAGTTTCAAACCAAACGTCCTTGTGTTTTAACTCAAACGCACTTGCGTTTGAATCAAAATGCTTAGGCGTTTTTTCACTAATGCCTAAGCGTTTTTCTAAAGGCTATTTTTTACTATACTTATTAGCACATCCGGTCGCGATAATCCTCGTAATGGAAGGTGCGATATACTTCCAGTTCTCCACCAGCATGGAGCAGGGCTATCGAAGGGTGATGAATGCCGTTGAACATATTTGTCTTGACCATCGTATAATGAATCATGTCTTCAAATACGATCCGCTCTCCTACCTGCAGTTCGTGGTCAAACTTCCAGCTGCCCATATAATCGCCACTCAGGCAACTGTTTCCTCCCAAGCGGTAGACATGGTCTTCCCGAGTCGCCGTTTTCACCGCCTCAGCCGGAAGAGATTCGGCATTACGCACCCGCGGCTGATAAGGCATCTCCAGACAGTCGGGCATGTGGCAGGTAAAGCTCACATCCAGAATGGCTGTCCGTATCCCCCGGCTTTCTACTACATCTACCACCGATGCCACCAGCGGACCAGTCTGCCAGGTGAAAGCCGAACCGGGTTCCAGAATAATCTGCAGATGCGGATAGCGTGATTTCAATCCCTGCAACAAGCGAATCAAATAGTCTACGTCATAATCGGCACGTGTCATCAGGTGACCTCCACCCAGATTCAACCATTTCAACTGAGGAAACCAGCGACTGAATTTTTCCTCGATATGCTGGAGCGTGCGTTCCAGCTCGTAGGAATTCGACTCACAATGACAATGACAGTGGAAACCTTCAATACCTTCGGGCAACTGCTCCGGAAGCAGGTCGGCCGTTACACCGAAACGTGTACCCGGCGCACAAGGGTTATAGAGCTCTACTTCCACCTCCGAATATTCGGGATTGACACGGATGCCGCATGACACATGCTCCGGATAAGCCTTTGCCATCGGATAAAAACGCTCAAACTGCGACAAGGAGTTGAATGTGATGTGACTGCTGTACTTCAGGAATGCAGGAAAGTTCTGCGCGGTATAGGCCGGCGAATAAGTATGCGCCTTGCTGCCGAACTCTTCGAAAGCCAACCGTGCTTCGTATTCCGAACTGGCCGTGGTGTAACGGATGTATTCCCGAAAAATAGGGAACGACTTCCACATGGCAAAGGCTTTAAATGCCAGAATAATTTCCACTCCCGCCGTATCGGCCACATGCTTAATCAGCGTCAGGTTCTTTCTCAATAAATCTTCTTCCATGACATAGCATGGAGAAGGTATCTTATCCCAGTCTTTTATCATTCTTTTTCTCTGTTATTTAGTGTTTGAATCAATTATCTTAAAACGGGCAAATTTCAGCAGCAACTGTTTCACGCCGGCGTGCTGGAACTGTACGGTGGCTTTGCAGTTGTCTCCGTTGCCTTCCACCCGAGTCACTTCCCCTTTGCCGAAGCGTTCATGCTCTATCCACATGCCGGCAGAAAGTCCCCCTGCCGACGGACCGGCCGGAGCTGCCGAAGGACTCGCATCAGGTATACGGCGAAGCGTACGAGGAGGTACAAAACGATGAGGTTCTTCCGGCATCGGTCCGCCATCAAACATAGACGGCCCCGTTTCGCGGGGTTCGCGTTCGTAAGATGCACGGCTGGCTTCTTTCCGGAAGCGGCTGGCCTTTTCTTCGATGCGCGTACCCATCAGTTCCTCCTGCGGCACCTGCAGGTAACGCACGTCAATATCTTTCAAGAAACGGCTTGGATTACAGAACTCCATCTTTCCGTATTTGAAACGGCTCTTGGCGTATGACAAATAGCAGTGGTCTTCAGCCCGTGTCACTGCCACATAAAACAGACGGCGCTCTTCCTCGAGTGCCCGATAGGAAGCAGATGACAGCGGACTCGGGAACAGATTTTCTTCCAGTCCCACCACAAACACATTCGGAAACTCCAGCCCCTTGGCGGAGTGAATGGTCATCAGTGTCACCTTCGGCTGTGCTTCTCCCTGCTCTTCATCCTGATCGGTCAGCAAGGCAATCTCTGAAAGATAATCCGACAAAAGCACATGTGGGCTTCCTTCTTCCTGACGGCCGTCGCAGAAATCGCGCATACCGTTCACCAGTTCCTCTATATTTTCCTGACGGCTCATGTTCTCCGGCGAACGGTCCTGATAAATCTCAGCCATGATTCCCGAACGTTTCACCAGTTCCATACCCAACGTATAGGCATCCTGCTCACGAGCCAAAGTAACGAATTCCGAAATCAGGTCGCGGAATCCCTGCAACTTGGTATAGGTTCCTTTATTCAGTTCCACTCCGTAGCTCAGCGGTTCGCAAAGCACTTTCCACAAACTCACCTCACAACGTCCGGCTGCTTCGGTCAACTTACCCAATGTGGTATTCCCAATTCCTCGTGCCGGATAGTTGATGACACGCTTGAAAGCCTCTTCATCGTGCGGATTCACCGCCAGGCGGAAATAGGCCACCACATCCTTCACTTCTTTCCGCTGATAAAACGAGAGTCCTCCATAAATACGGTAAGGTATGCTGCGCTTGCGCAATGCCTCCTCAAAAATACGGCTCTGTGCATTCGTACGGTAAAGGATGGCAAAATCATGATAGGCATATCCCGACTTGGCATGCAGCTGCGCAATCTTGTTGGTCACGATTTCTCCTTCTTCCACGTCGCTATAAGCTGCAAACACGCCGATAGGTTCCCCCTTGTCTTTCTCGGAGAACACCTCCTTCTGAATCTGGTCGCGGTTTTTCGCAATCAGGCTGTTCGCCGCATTCACGATGGTCTGCGTGGAGCGGTAATTCTGCTCCAACTTAAACAACCGTGCATCTTTGTATGTACGGGTAAAATTCAGGATATTATCAATGTTGGCTCCACGGAAAGAATAGATACTCTGGGCATCATCACCTACCACACACACAAACTGGTGTTTCTGCGTAAGCTGGAGTACGATGCTGTGCTGTGCAAAATTCGTATCCTGATACTCATCTACTAAGATGTAACGGAAACGCGCCGCATATTTATCACATATATCCGGACGAGTGCGGAACAACAAATAGGTGTACAGCAGCAGGTCGTCAAAGTCCATCGCGTCACTCTGCCGGCAGCGGTTCCAGTAACGCAGGTAGATTTCATGCAACAGAGGCACCTTCGCAGCCCGGTCAGCTTCTATGAGTTCGGCATTTGCCGCGTATGCCTCCGGCAACACCAGGTGATTCTTGGCATTGCTGATGCGGCCCTGCACCATCCCCGGCTTGTAAACCTTATCGTCCAGGTTCATTTCTTTTATGATAGTTTTCACCAGACTTTTGGAATCCGTCGCATCGTAAATTGTAAAATTAGGAGTAAAACCCAGCGCCTCAGCCTCGGCCCGCAATATCCGTGAAAAAATAGAATGGAAAGTCCCCATCCAAAGATAACGGGCACGTTCCTGCCCTACCTGACGGGCAATACGCTCCTTCATTTCACGAGCGGCCTTATTGGTAAAGGTCAAGGCCAGAATGGACCACGGCTCATAACCGTTGTCCAGCAAATAGGCTATCTTGTATGTCAGCACGCGGGTCTTTCCGGAACCGGCTCCGGCAATCACCAGCGAAGGACCTTCGTTGTACAATACCGCCTCGCGCTGACTTTCATTCAGTTCATTCAAATAGTCTGTCATACAGGTCAAAATAAATCCGCCACAAAGATAGCACAAATCCGTCAGTGTCCTAACACTTTTTTCGACTCTCCCCTTAAACAATTTTCCCCTTTGAGGTGTTATAGTAGTTGGTACAGTAAAACAATTACCATCGTATTAAGGTTATAAAGAAAGGGAGGCTTACCGACTGTCAAATCCGGCAAAGCCTCCCTCTTTTTTTATTTATGTATCCGTAAAATCAGTTCTTGAAACTGTGAATCGGAGCAGGAATTCGTCCACCACGGTTCACAAAAGCTTCACAGCTGAAACGGTTGACCGGCATTACCGGTGCATAGCCCAGCAATCCACCAAACTCTACCGTATCGCCCACTTCCTTTCCTACTACCGGAATGATTCTCACTGCCGTCGTTTTCTGGTTAACCATACCAATGGCCGATTCATCGGCAATCATTCCTGAAATGGTTGCTGCTGAAGTACTACCCGGAATGGCAATCATATCCAGCCCTACAGAGCATACACACGTCATGGCTTCCAGTTTTTCAATGGTCAAGGCCCCAGCCACAACCGCATCAATCATTCCCTGGTCTTCACTGACCGGAATAAACGCACCACTCAGTCCGCCCACGTAAGAAGAAGCCATTACACCACCCTTCTTCACCTGGTCGTTCAACAGGGCTAAGGCAGCCGTTGTTCCCGGTGCACCCGGATATTCCAATCCGATTTCCTGAAGAATCTCTGCCACACTGTCACCTACTGCCGGAGTTGGAGCCAACGAAAGGTCGATGATACCAAACGGCACATTCAAACGGCGAGAAGCTTCCTGTGCCACCAGCTGCCCCACACGCGTAATCTTGAACGCCGTGCGCTTGATGGTTTCACAAAGCACTTCAAAGCTTTTGCCACGAATCTGTTCCAGGGCATATTTCACCACACCCGGACCGCTGACACCCACGTTGATAACGGCATCCGGTTCTGAAACGCCATGGAAAGCACCGGCCATAAACGGATTGTCATCCGGAGCATTACAAAGCACCACCAATTTGGCACAACCTAATGAGTCACGTTCTTTCGTCATTTCCGCCGTTTCCTTAATGATTTCACCCATCAATTTCACTGCATCCATGTTGATGCCGGTCTTGGTAGAGCCTACATTTATTGAACTACAGATACGTTCCGTACAAGCCAAAGCCTTCGGAATAGAACGAATCAGTAACTCATCGCTACGGCTCATACCTTTCGACACAATAGCCGAATATCCTCCGATAAAGTTTACGCCCAATTCTCCTGCAGCCTTATCCAGCGTCTTGGCAATCAGCACGTAATCATCCGGAGTCTTACAAGCCGTTCCTCCCACCAATGCAATAGGCGTAATCGAGATACGCTTGTTTACGATAGGAATTCCAAATTCCTTGGAAATGTCCTCACCCGTCTGCACCAGATTCTTTGCCAGACCGGTAATCTTGTTATATATATTCTGACAAAGCACCTCCAGGTTACTGTCCGCACAATCCAGCAGGTTGATCCCCATGGTAATGGTACGCACATCCAGGTTCTCCTGTTCTATCATCTTGTTGGTTTCAAGAACCTCAGTTATATTAATCATACCGTTTCCCGTTTTTATTAGATACGATGCATTTTGTCAAAGATTTCTTCACGCTGGCATTTGATCTGTACCCCAATGCCTGAACCGATATTCGTCAGTTCGCTCACCACCTGTTCAAAAGGTTTTTCCAGCTTGGTCATATCCACAATCATCATCATTGTGAAATACTCCTGCACGATGGTCTGCGAAATATCCAGAATATTCACTTTATTTTCTGCCAGATAGGTACACACCTGAGCAATGATACCTACCGTATCCTTACCCACCACTGTAATAATAGCTTTGTTCACCATTGTTTCTAAAATAAATTGTTGTTTATGCCCCACAAAGGTAGACATTTCTTCCCATGTGTTACCTTTTCATGAGAATTATTTTCAAGAAAGTTGTGTTTCCACAAAAAACATGACACTTTGTAGGCGCTATCTCGATTTCTTTACAAGCCTTTTGCCTTTGCTTCGTTCCAGATGGCATCCATCTCTTCCAGCGACATATCCTTCAGATTCTTCCCCTCCTTAATGGTATGCGCTTCCAAGTAATTAAAACGACGGATAAACTTCTGGTTTGTTCGCTCCAGTGCATTGTCCGGATTGATTTTATACAAGCGGGCCGCATTAATCAGGCTGAACATTACATCACCAAATTCGGCCTCTGCCTTTTCTTTGTCCATATGACCGACCTCAGCTTCAAACTCGCCTATCTCTTCCTTTACCTTGCTCCATACTTGCTCACGCTCTTCCCAGTCAAACCCTACATTGCGGGCCTTTTCCTGAATGCGATACGCTTTAATCAATGAAGGAAGGGCATCGGGTACCCCGCTTAATACAGACTTGTTGCCGTCTTTTTCCTTCAACTTAATCTGCTCCCAGTTTTCAGAAACTTTTTCTGCCGTATCCGCCTTCACTTCGCCAAATACATGCGGATGGCGGAAAATCAGTTTGTCGCACAACTTGTCGCACACATCCTTGATGTCGAAATCGCCCGTTTCACTGCCAATCTTGGCATAGAATACCACGTGTAGCAATACGTCGCCTAATTCCTTGCAAATATTTTTCTTGTCGTCCTTCATCAGGGCATCACAGAGTTCATACACTTCTTCAATCGTGTTCGGACGCAAACTTTCATTAGTCTGTTTACGGTCCCACGGACATTTCACCCGTAACTCGTCCAGCACGTCGAGCAGGCGTCCGAACGCTTCCATCTTTTCTTCTCTTGTATGCATGATTTTCTATTTTTCTGTTTTACCCTGCAAAGGTACGACAAAAAAGCAAATCCTATTTCACTTCCACCTGCCAGTTTATTTCCAGCGGGTTGTTTTTCATACGCCACACCACGGGCAGAGACGGATTGTCCCATATCCACATCTCACCCCCTTCATGGCGGTCCACTACATGTAATAACGGACGTCCGGTATTCTTTTCCGATTCATCGGCTACCCGGTCATACATCGTCCGGTTAAACTCCATACTTCCCTTTTCTTTCAACTGCTGCAATGCATTCTGAGGTAACACATACGCTGTTTCCAAAGATGAGAGCGTCAAGTGATTTCCGTCCTCCGGTTGCAGGAAGCACAACTGTTTTCCGTTTTTCAAGGCCTCCGGTGTCATGGTGTAACTGCCCGACTGCCAGCGCAGGTTGCGTTCAATCCCCCAATTCATCTGTATATTCTCTCCTTGCTGACAGAAAACTACCTGATAACGGCGGGTCTGGCCATGCAACTTGAACACAAACTTCAATGTATCCGATACGGCAGTCTGTGCGGACAGCATGCCCGTGCACCACAGGCATGCCGTTAAAAATCCAAGTAAATATCTTTTTTTCATACGCATCTTATTTATCCAATCCCAGTTCCTTTCCCCAGTTTCCGGGTTTCTTTCCCATTTTCAATACCAGCTCACCTCCGGCCATTATATCCTTGTGACGCAAAACAGAATATGGATAGTCTTTTCCATTCAATGTCACACCCTGGATATAACAGTTTTTATCCGAAAGTCCTTTGGCCACTACCTTAAATTCCTTTCCTCCTTCCAGATGGAAAGTTGTAGACTCCAGTAGCGGTGTATGAATCAGGTAATAATCCTGTCCGGCATTCGGATACAAACCTATCATGTGGAAAGCCAGCCAGGAAGACATGGCACCTGAGTCATCATTACCCGGCAAACCTACCGGACCGTCGTTGTAGTTCTTTGCAATAATCTCACGGATACGGTCGCTTGAGCGCCAGGGTTTACCCAGCCAGTGATACAGACAAGGTGTCAGGAAAGACGGTTCGTTATTGACATTGAAGAAACCTTTGTCAAAGAAAATATCCAGTCGTTTCTCAAAATCGGCCGCCCCGCCACATTTCTCTATCAGCCCCGGCACATCGTGCGGAATGCTCAGCGAGTATTCCCAAGAGCTGGCCTCATAGAAAAACATGCCCCACCAGGGAGTGTACCACGGTCCTTCGAAGGTGACCGGTGTATATTTAAACTTCGGCTGCATGCGAGTAGAATGACCGAAAGGAATAGAGTCCAACCAGTTTCCTTCCTTGTCGCGCGGCATGATAAAGCCTTTCGCCCCTTCATGCTCATAATCACTACGCCACAAGTTTTTCCAGTTTTCCGACTGCTTCAAATAACGCTGATACAGGTCTTCTTTACCCAAGCCTTTAGCTACCAACGCAATGGCATAATCACAATAAGAATATTCTACCGTACGGTTACCTGCACGGTCAATACCATGAGGTATGTATCCTAACTCCAGATAAGGAATCAGTCCACCCCGGCCTTCTGCCTCTTCATTTCCACCGGGAGGTACCGTAGCATCCTTCAGCATGGCTTCCAATGCCAGTTCATAATCAATTCCTTTTAATCCTTTCACAAAGGCATCGGCAATCACAATCTCCGCATTCGAACCACCCTGCGTACGGCCGTTACTGTTACCGCTACGTGCATCGGGCATATAACCGTCACGTTTGTAAATGTTTACCAGCGAACGCACAATGTCAGCTTCCCGTTTCGGGTCAATCAAAGTTATCAACGGAGAAGAACTGCGATACGTATCCCAAATGGCATAAAAATCGTCATAATAAGGTTCCGGATCACTCCACAGCGGATTCTCGCCCGTACGGTCTACCGGCATCAGCATGGTATGATACAGTCCGGTATAGAACATGCGTTTCTTTGCAAGCGGAGTAGACGGATCGATTTCTATCTTTTGAAACAATTGCTCCCACTGTCCTAACAAATCCTGATGTACCTTTTCAAATGACCAGTGAGGAATTTCGGAATGTGCATTGAATTTTGCCTTCTGCATGCTCAAAAAAGAAATGCCCACTTTCAACTGCACCACTTTATCGTTCTTCGCAAAACGCAACAAGGCACCGGTCTTTTCTGCAGAGTCATACTGCGACTGTGCCTCCGTAATACGGTTACCTTTCCAGGTAAGTGACTGCACAAACGGGCGGTCTGTTTCCGCATAGAAATATACCGTATAAGCCTTTCCGTTGTTCCATCCGCCACGAATACGTGTATAGCCTGCTACTTCATGGTCGGAAAGTATCTGAATTTCAGAACCGACAAACTGCTGCGCCTCGCGTGCATCCGGCACCGGATTTTCTCCCAAGAAGAAACCCGCATCCACTGCCAGCGATTTCAAAGAATCTTCCGGATAAGTAAAACGATAGAAAGAAGCACGATTGGCAGTAGTGATTTCCGTACGAATGCCGTTCTGCTTAAACTGCGTGTCATAATATCCCAAACGAATGGTTTCATACTCACGGTAATCATAATGGTTGACCCAGTCCATTCCATCTCCAAATGGAGTGACCAGCACATTACCATACTTGGGACCTCCCCCCGTACCACTGACATGCACCTGAGCAAATCCATCCACCCGTTCCGGCATAGGCAACCATCCGCTATTGGGCGAAGGCGTACAGTCGGGCGAAGGCTTTACCATGCCATACGGGCACGACGGTCCGATAAATACACGTCCCAGTCCCTCGGAACCGATACGAGGGTCGACATAAGAAGAATACTCATAAGAATCTACGGAAGTTTGTCCTTCCACTGTTCCTACTCCAATGAACCCCAGTAGAAACAAGCATATTGATTTTGTGTTCCACATAAGTAATATAGTTTCAACAAAAGTTTAAGCAAACATTTAATTCTCATTTTAGGCAAAAGTAAGGAGAAACACCCAGCCTAAAGAGGAAAATAATGCAAACTAAGAGGGAAATAGTACACTTCACGGAGTTAATCGCCTGTGATTGCATCTTTTTCCAGGTCAATCACAAAATTCTGACAAGGTTCTCCATTCAGAAAAGCAAGGAAAAGCGTACCCAGCCCGTTCACAATCTCCACTTCTGCCGAACGAAGTGGAGAAATACGCGCACGGTCAAACAGATAACGATAAGCCGCCAAACGAGTTTCCGGAATATCTTTCAACGCCAGGCGTTCTGCATAACGCAGACGATATAAATCCAGAACCAAATCTTTCATACACCAGTCAGTCCAGTCAGCATCATCCGACTTATCTTCTCCCGACACGGCTTTTAGCATCCGGGCACCAGTAAAATCCAGGCAGGCCTGCCAAGATTCTGGAAGGTCGCGCGGTATGAATCGCAAGCGAACCAAATCACGAAACTGATAATCACAGAATTCTCCATACGTACGGGCAGAAAGAATTTCCTTATTCCATACAGGTGAATGTCCTCTCAAACTGTCCGACTGGTATTCCGCCCGATACAAAGGAAACAAGCTATCGAATCCTGGCACCGTGTCCAGCATCACCGTTTCTACCCGAAATACCTCATCGCTTTCAATGGTCAGAATCTTATAGGCCGGCACATAGGTTGCAATTGAAGGAACCTGTATATTATATAGGTGTTTCCCGTCTTTTCCTTCCCAGATACCAGTATCATTCACGTGCATGTGTCCGGCAAAATGCAAACGAAGTCCAACTTGCAGAAAAGCCTCACTCACTTCGGCCTCCGGCACACGGTGCAAATCGAAGCAGCGGTCTCCCCACATCCGACGTACAGATTCCGACACTCCGTCATTGAAATCGACCAACGGATAATGTGAAAATGCTACCAACGTCTTATGGCGTTTCCGTGCTTCTTCTACTACCTTCCGCACCCAAGGCAACAGGAACGGTTTGTGTTTCAGTACAAGATTATATCCGGCACTGGAACCTTGATAGGTCCACTTTCCATCCTTCATTTCTTTTGGAAGATAAACTCCCCCGTCAATAGCCAGCAGCCAGAGTCCGTCTACCGGTTCTACCAAGTAGCTGGCATCCGTAGCCGTCAGCGAATCGCACAATGTGTAGGTCCGCTTGCCCAATACACTTTCACGGCAAGCATCCTCGTAAGCATACTTGTCATACGTATAAGAAGTAAAAGGACTTTCCCAATAACAGTCGTCCTTCCGAGGGAAAAAGCCAAAATCGGCATAACATTCCATCTGTGACACATATCCGGCACACGAATCCTCACGCGTCACACGGCTTCCGTCAGCGGCTAAAAAATGTGTATTCTTTTTCACGAGCCCTAACGGAAGAGCCGGATCGTGATTACCCGTAGTCACAAAAAAACGCATTCCCTTCGCTGCAGCATACGAATTCAGCAGTTCCTTTATTTTTTGCTGATTGAAAAATTGCCCGTCATCCGTCAAATCGCCCGGCAACACTACCCAGCGTATATCTCTGCGAGCTACATCGTCAAGAGCAGCTAAAAATACATAATAATTTTCATTGAACAAGCGGGTGGACTGTACCTGTGCCTCCATAGAACGCACCCGTTCGGCATGGCCGTCCACATCCTGAATATGTGCATCTGAAATAAATGCAATCTGCGTTTGTGCACTGCCTTGCAAAATCATTCCCCACAGACAGATTGCAAGACATATTTTCATTATTTTATTCATAAAGAAGCAGTTGATAATCTCTTGCAAATATAAAGATTTTACAAGAAAGAATGCACGTTACCCGCTTTCTTCAACACAGTATTTTCATCTTTTATACGCCCATAAAATGTTTTTAAAGTCACTATACACTTTCTATGTTTCCCTGCGCAAAACCTTATGTTTTCCGGACGGGAAACGTATAGCTCCGCCACGAGAAACGTACGGTTTGCGTAAGGAAAACATAAAACACTGTGCTCCATTTCCCTTTATATATAAAGGAGATACTCTTTAATGGTTAGGGCATTGATGTTCTCCGCCCTCATGATGATGATCGCAGCCTACGCCAGAATCCTGTATCTTTCCAGCCAGATAGGCCTCAGCCACCTCCATCACAGAGCCATGGCATCCTCTGATTACTTCTATGCCACAAGCTGAAAGTTTTGCCAGCGCACCTGCGCCCATATTTCCGGCCAGCATTACAGTCACCCCGTCTGCCTGCAATTTGGAAGCAATGTCCGACTTACATCCACAGCATTGTGGAGAAGGAAGCACTTGTGTGCGTACAATGCGGTTTTCTTCATCGACAGTGAAAATGGTGTAAAACTCACAATGACCGAAATGATCGTCTATCAGACCGTTTCTTGTAGGTAAAGCTATCTTTTTCATACGCGCATTATTTGATAATTTATTGGCGCAAAGGTAAAGAAAAAATACCTGTACTTACACTATCGGGCCAGAACAAATGAAGTTTTCGGGCAAAGCCCCCTAAAATCCAAGTAGTTTTATTATTTTTGCAGCCGATTATACGATAAACATAATAATAAAGATATTATAACCATGGAATTAGCAAGTAAGTACAATCCCGCTGACGTGGAGGGAAAATGGTACCAGTATTGGCTGGACCACAAACTTTTCAGTTCTAAACCCGACGGACGTGAACCTTACACCGTCGTCATTCCTCCCCCTAACGTGACGGGAGTGCTCCACATGGGACACATGCTGAACAATACCATCCAGGATATTCTTGTAAGACGTGCCCGCATGATGGGAAAGAATGCGTGCTGGGTACCGGGTACAGACCATGCATCCATCGCTACTGAAGCAAAGGTGGTAAACCGTCTGGCTCAACAAGGCATCAAGAAAACAGACCTTACGCGTGAAGAGTTCTTGAAACATGCATGGGCGTGGACAGAAGAACACGGAGGCATCATTCTGAAGCAGCTCCGCAAACTGGGCGCATCATGCGACTGGGACCGTACGGCTTTCACCATGGACGAAACCCGTAGCAAGAGCGTAATCAAGGTATTCGTGGACCTTTATAACAAGGGGCTGATTTACCGTGGCGTACGTATGGTAAACTGGGACCCGAAAGCACTGACTGCCCTGTCTGACGAAGAAGTAATCTACAAAGAAGAGCATAGCAAACTGTATTACCTGCGTTATTACGTAGCTGATGACGACATGAGCGGTGAAACCGGAGCTGAAGGTGAAATCGTACACCGCGACGCACAGGGTCGCCGTTATGCCGTAGTAGCTACAACTCGTCCGGAAACCATCATGGGTGATACAGCTATGTGCATCAACCCGGCAGACCCGAAGAACCAGTGGCTGAAAGGTAAGAAAGTTATCGTTCCGCTGGTAGGACGTGTGATTCCGGTTATTGAAGACAGCTATGTAGACATTGAATTCGGTACTGGTTGTTTGAAAGTTACTCCGGCACACGACGTGAACGACTACATGCTGGGAGAAAAATACAACCTTCCTTCTATTGATATTTTCAATGACAACGGTACACTGAGTGAAGCTGCAGGACTGTATGTAGGTATGGATCGTTTCGACGTACGTGCGCAGATTGAAAAAGACCTGGATGCAGCAGGATTGCTGGAAAAGGTAGAAGCTTATACAAATAAGGTAGGTTTCTCTGAACGTACCAACGTAGCCATCGAACCGAAACTGTCTATGCAGTGGTTCCTCAAGATGCAGCATTTCGCTGATATGGCATTGCCGCCGGTAATGAACGACGAGTTGAAGTTCTACCCTGCCAAATATAAGAATACATACCGCAACTGGCTGGAAAACATTAAAGACTGGTGTATCAGCCGTCAGCTGTGGTGGGGACACCGTATTCCGGCTTACTACTTGCCGAAAGGTGGTTTCGTAGTAGCTGAAACTCCGGAACAGGCATTGGAACTGGCTAAGGAAAAAACCGGAGATGCAAACCTGAAGATGGAAGATTTGCGTCAGGAGGATGACTGTCTCGACACCTGGTTCTCTTCATGGTTGTGGCCGATTTCATTGTTCGACGGTATCAATAACCCGAGCAACGAAGAAATCAAGTACTACTACCCGACTGCCGACCTGGTAACCGGACCGGACATCATTTTCTTCTGGGTAGCACGTATGATTATGGCTGGCTACGAATACATGGGCGACATGCCGTTCCGCAACGTATACTTCACCGGTATCGTACGCGACAAGATTGGCCGTAAGATGTCAAAATCACTCGGTAACTCACCCGACCCGCTGGAACTGATTGAACAGTTCGGTGCCGACGGAGTGCGTATGGGTATGATGCTGGCTGCTCCTGCCGGAAACGATATTCTCTTCGATGAAGCACTTTGCGAACAAGGACGTAACTTCAACAACAAGATATGGAATGCCTTCCGTCTGGTAAAAGGCTGGCAGGTAGCCGACATCAAACAGCCGGAATACGCCAAACTGGCCACTGAATGGTTTGACTCTATGCTGGCTAAGACCGCAGAAGAAGTAAACGACCTCTTCGGTAAATACCGTCTGAGCGAAGCATTGATGGCTGTGTATAAGTTGTTCTGGGATGAATTCTCAAGCTGGTACCTGGAAATGGTGAAACCTGCATACGGACAGCCTATCGACAAGGTAACCTACGAAAAGACATTAGCATTCTTTGAAACCTTGCTGAAACTGCTCCATCCGTTCATGCCGTTCATCACAGAAGAGTTGTGGCAGCACATTTACGACCGTCAGCCGGGCGAAAGCATCATGACACAGACACTCGTAAAAGACATGCCTTACAACGAAACACTGATTGCACAGTTTGAAGCTGTGAAAGAAGTAATCAGTGGCATCCGTACCATCCGCCTGCAGAAGAACATTGCACAGAAAGAAGCTTTGGCACTTGAAGTAACTGGAGAAAATCCGGTAGCCGGCTTTGGTTCTGTAATTGCCAAACTCTGCAACTTGTCAGAAATCAAGCAGGTAGAAACCAAGTCGGAAGGAGCTGCTGCCTTCATGGTGGGTACTACAGAATATGCCGTACCATTGGGTAACCTGATTAACGTAGAAGAAGAGCTGAAGAAACTGGAAGCTGACCTGAAATATCAGGAAGGATTCTTGCAAAGCGTAATGAAAAAGCTGAGCAACGAAAAGTTTGTCAGCAAGGCTCCGGCCAATGTCATTGAAATGGAACGCAAGAAACAGGCTGATGCCGAAACAAAAATTGCGGCATTGAAAGAAAGCATTGCGGCATTGAAGCGTTAAGTTTTTAGCCGAGAAATATTTATTCACAAGGGCTGTCACATGACACTGTGGCAGCCCTTATTTTATACCAAAGAAGACAAATTGTCAGATACTACTGACAAGGGGACAAGGCCTATTGTCAGCTTATCCTCATACATTGATTTATGTCAATAAAAAGAGGAAAAAATAAAATTATATGCTTTAAAACATGTTTTTCAAAAAAAAGGCATTACCTTTGCAGTGTAATAAAACGAACGAAGGAACCTGAAAGGGTTCTGGAGGAAAGGATAAAAAGATTAAGGATAACAACAATAGGTAACAAAGATTTGAAAGGTCCTCTGCGAAGAGCACCTCGAAAAACAATAACTAAACTAGAGATTAAGATACAATAGGTACTAACAAAAAGCAAATGAAAGGATAACAGTTATGAAAAAGGTAACAAAGATTTTCAAGAAGATTGCAAATGCAGATCCTATGATCTGGGGGTACGTCATGTTGAGTGAAAACGCTCACACGAAGTAACCCGCTGCCGATGACCGGCGGATTTATTATAATTCGAAAACAAAACAATTGACAATAGAAAGTCCGGAAATCTATTTTCTGACAACATGCAGAAGATGAGATTTCCGGACTTTTTTATTTTTTTGACGATATAATCTCTATCGAATCGGCTGCAACTTGATAATTTCTCCTAACTCAGGAATAATGACCGGCATACCGCGCTTCTTGGCTTCTGCCGCAAACACATGAGGAGGATCGAACAAGGGTTCATCTGAAAGGTCAAAAGTGCCATAATGCATCGGAATTGTAACCTTTGCATGCAAATCGGCCGAAGCAGTTAATGCATCATATGGAGATATATGATTCGGCTTCATAAACCAGCGAGGTTTGTAAGCTCCGATTCCTACCATGCAATAATCTATGTGAAAGAAAAATCCGGCTATTTCTTCAAAATGCCGGGCATATCCGGTATCTCCACTATTGTAAATGGTAATCCCATCTCCCTGAATCATAAAGGAACCCCACAAGCGCTCTCCTCCATCGCTCACACCACGCTTGCTCCAGTGCTGTGCAGGTAAAAAAGTCAAGCGGAAATCACCGTCGACATACTGTTCATACCATGCGGCCTCTATCACTTTCAGATTAGGAAACCAGCTTTTAATCAAAGCCCCCGTGTTCAAACCACAAAAAAGTTTAAGTTGAGGATTGTCTGCTACCAGACGTGCCACACTCGGTTTATCCAGATGGTCAAAATGATCATGACTAATAAGCAGATAATCTATCTGACGAAAGATAGACGGATCGGCAGGAAATTGACTTCGGCGTTTGACAAACGGAATGCTTCCATATACAGGATCAATCATCAAACGCTTTCCACCCAGTTGAAGAAAAAAAGAGTTATGCCCCAGCCAAATCAATGAATTACCCACCACTTTCTCCAAGGAAGTGAGATAATGTACTTTGGGATTCCACTTGATTGTACGCTTTTCTTTCCGCTGAGGATTAGGAGAGAAACGCCATTTCAGGACACTCCCTACACCTGGCTTCCAACGATGCTGACGGTTAAAAAACTTACCATTCACCGTCGGATTCCCTCTCCAATGAGGATGTATGCTTCGCAACCCCTCATTGCGGCGGAATGTGATTCGCTCTCCCATTCTATCGGAATTTAACGTTCCAGCAAATCCTTCAAAAAGGCATCCAGTTCTTCATCCAGCCCTTTTAGCAGCTCATCATTCAGTAGCAAGGTATCATCTTCGTCCACAAGAAGCAATTCGGCTACCGTTTCTTTGTCTTCGTCTACCAGTACAAAAGAGTAAGGCTTCATCAGACAAAGCTTCTCCAGTTTTCCGCTCTCTTTCAGCGCCTCAACCTCAGCACGAAGAATCGGTTCTACTACAGTATAGAAGTCATCACTCTCATATTCTACCCACTCATTGATAATCGTACGCGACAATTCCTGATCGTCATCGTCGAAAATAATCAGCTCACCACTTTCTGAGTTGGGTTGCAAATGAATATCTGTAACGACCGTTTCATCTCCTTCTGATGTATACCGGCAAAGGGCTGTTTTCAGAGCCGAGACTATTGAAGCACGTGATTGTTCACTCATTTTCATAGGCTATATTCTTTTTATGTACTCAAATGTACAAAAAAAATGAATCGAACAAGATATTATTAATTGAATTTGTTGCCAAAACGCGCCATTTGGAGGTTCAGCAACTGAAAATCCTTAGCCCGCTCCTGTAAAATTGTAGAATAAAAGAGAGCAGCACGTTCTTCTTCCGAACCTTTAGCAGCACAGCTTTTTGACTTCTCAATCCAGTCAACAGCTTCGCTCATCATTCCCTGTACCTCACAAGCCAAAGCCATATTGAAGGCGGCACGCGATTTTAACTTTCCCTTCTTCAATGAGTCGTATAAGTTCTTCCACAAGCGACCGGCTTCCTGCCAGTCTCCTTCACGCAACGAAACAGCCGCATCACGCATATCCGGATTTCCTCCATCAAAATAAATGCGATCCACACTCTTCCAATGAGGCACCAGTTGATTTACGAGTGTAAAACCTGTGTGCTGAGAGGCTTCGTTCACCACGTCATGATCAGACAATGTGGGATTCAAATCCCACAACAAGCTATCTACCTTGCTGATAGTCACGACTGGCATTACCCGAGAAGGAATATATGCACGCAGCACAGGACGCATTTTCAAATCAAAAGCAGCAAAAGGAACCATCAAGCCCGGATAATAAATCTCTTTCTTACCAGTCAGCAATTGGATTCTGTCTACGGAAAGAATCATGTCTACTCCAAGTACCTGAGCCAGGCTGTCTACTACCGGTTGAGGAAGAATTTCTCCTTCTGTCAGCTCCTGTGTAATCGCTGAATCAGAAATAACTACCTGCTGAAAATAACGACTATCCGCCAGGCCTCCGGCCAGAGTTTCTGACAACACTTTTCCATCTCCATCTAATTTTCCCAATGTCAGCAAATTCTTTTTAGGGGAAGGAATGGCAGGCGCATGATTTACTACTGCCACCGTGCGGACTTGTTCTGGAAAAGTGACTTCTGCAGGATATAACTGATCAAATGTAAAAGACTGAAGTCCTCCGCATGAAACCAGCATGGTAGCTGCAAAAAGGATTCCGGCCACGATGTATTTCTTCATAATTCACTACTTTTTTGTTCGCAAACAAAAATAATAAATAAAAAAGACACGGATTCCATCGTTTTCACAGATTATTCTAAATTAAGAAATAAAAATCTGCAAACGGTGAAAACCGTGTCTCAAATATCTCAATCAAATGCCTAATCAAGCATTCTTACCGTGACAGTTCTTATATTTCAATCCGCTGCCACAAGGACATGGGTCATTGCGACCGACTGTCTTTTCTGCGCGATAAGGCTCTTGCTTCTGTTCACGAGTATCGCGACCTGCAGCTTCACGCTGATCTGGGTCAGTCAAATCCTGCTTTTCTTCACGATACTGCTGACGAGGAGCCTGAGGTTCAGGAGCTGCTTCACGCACCTGTTCCGGTTCCTGTACCGGTATCTGACCACGCATCAATACAGAAATGGTATTATTATTTATCTTGTTGACCATGTTATCAAACAGATTCACAGATTCCAGTTTGAAAATCAACAGCGGATCTTTCTGCTCATAGCTTGCGTTCTGTACAGAATGTTTCAGTTCATCCAGTTCACGCAAGTTTTCTTTCCATGCATCGTCAATTGTATGCAACAAGATAGCTTTTTCGAACGACTTCACAATTTCTTTTGATTCGCTTTCGTATGCAGCTTTCAAATTTACTGAAATGTTGTACATACGCTTGCCATCGGTAATAGGTATCATGATATTCTCATACATGTGTCCCTGAGCCTCATATACCTGCTTGATAACCGGATTAGCAATCTGAGCCATACGTTCAGTCTTATGTTTGAACAATGCCATAGCTTCCTGAAAAGTCTGCTCTGCCAGATCGTCTTTCTTCTTGGAACGGAAATCTTCTTCAGTAAACGGAGCTTCCATAGCCAGTACCTGAAGAATTTCCATCTTGGCATCATCATAAGTCGGCTGCTGTACGGCATTGTAACAACGTTCCCAAATCATATCCACAATATCCATTCCGATACGTTCTCCCATAAGTGCATGACGACGTTTGGTGTAAACCACTGTACGCTGCTTGTTCATCACGTCATCGTATTCCAACAGACGTTTACGGATACCGAAGTTGTTTTCTTCCACCTTCTTCTGCGCACGTTCAATGGAGTTAGAAATCATCTTGTGCTCAATCATTTCTCCCTCCTTGAATCCTAACTTATCCATCACAGTAGCAATACGGTCGGATGAGAACAGACGCATCAAATCGTCTTCCAACGATACGAAGAATACAGAAGAACCCGGGTCTCCCTGACGTCCGGCACGACCACGCAACTGACGGTCTACACGACGTGATTCGTGACGTTCTGTACCAATAATGGCCAAACCACCGGCAGCTTTCACTTCTGCGCTCAGCTTAATATCGGTACCACGACCAGCCATGTTCGTAGCAATAGTTACCGTAGAACTCTGACCTGCTTTCGCTACAATTTCAGCTTCCTTCTGGTGTAACTTTGCATTCAATACATTATGTTCGATCTTACGCAAGGTAAGCATCTTGCTCAACATTTCTGAAATTTCTACTGAAGTAGTACCTACCAGCACCGGACGACCAGCCTGTACCATCTTCTCAATTTCTTCGATTACAGCTTTATATTTCTCACGTTTCGTTTTATAAACGCGGTCGTTCATATCGATACGGGCAATCGGACGATTTGTCGGAATCACCACTACATCCAGCTTATAGATATCCCAGAACTCTCCAGCTTCTGTTTCTGCAGTACCGGTCATACCTGACAACTTATGGTACATACGGAAGTAGTTCTGTAAGGTGATAGTTGCAAAGGTCTGTGTAGCAGCTTCTACCTTCACACCTTCCTTGGCTTCTACAGCCTGGTGCAAACCATCGCTCCAACGACGGCCATCCATGATACGTCCTGTCTGTTCGTCGACAATCTTTACCTGACCATCCATAACCACATAGTCCGTATCTTTTTCGAACATGGTGTATGCCTTCAACAGCTGATTAATGGTGTGTACGCGTTCTGCTTTAATGGCGTAATTGGTCATCAACTCATCTTTCTTAGCCAGACGTTCTTCATCAGACAGCCCTTTCTGATTTTCAAGTTCAGACAACTGAGCTGCAATATCAGGAAGTACGAACAAGGTAGGATCCTGTGAGTTACCGGTAATCAGGTCTACTCCTTTATCTGTCAAATCTACGCTCTTCAGTTTTTCATCAATCACAAAATACAAAGGTTCTACCGCTTCCGGCATACGCTTGTTATTCTGTTCCATATAGATTTCTTCCGTCTTCAGCATACCAGCCTTGATACCCGGTTCGCTCAGGAACTTAATCAACGGTTTGTTTTTAGGCAATGCTTTGTGGCTACGGAAAAGAGCAAGGAAACCAGCTTCCTGATCTTCCTTCTTATCTGAAGCAATCAAACGTTTGGCATCGGCCAGATACTGGGTAGCCAGTTTACGCTGTGCTTCTACCAGACGTTCTACCAACGGACGAAGTACTTCAAATAATTGCTGGTCGCCTTTAGGCACCGGACCAGAAATAATCAACGGAGTACGTGCATCATCAATCAATACAGAGTCCACCTCATCGACAATGGCATAATTATGCTTACGCTGTACCAAATCCTTCGGAGAAACGGCCATATTATCACGCAAATAATCGAAACCGAATTCATTGTTGGTACCAAAAGTAATATCTGCCATATACGCACGACGACGAGCTTCAGAGTTAGGCTGATGCTTGTCAATACAATCTACACTCAGTCCATGGAACATATAGAGCGGGCCCATCCACTCAGAGTCACGCTTTGCCAAATAATCGTTGACAGTTACTACGTGTACGCCATTACCAGTTAAAGCATTCAGGAACACCGGAAGTGTTGCTACCAAGGTTTTACCTTCACCGGTTGCCATTTCCGCAATCTTACCTTGATGCAATACCACGCCACCAAACAACTGCACATCGTAATGTACCATGTTCCAGGTCATTTCGTTTCCACCCGCATTCCAATGATTCTTCCAAATAGCCTTGTCACCTTCAATACGAACAAAGTCACGTCCCTGTGCAGCAAGTTCACGATCAAAATCGCTGGCAGTTACTTCCAATTCTTCATTTTCTGACAAACGGCGAGCCGTATCTTTTACAATAGAAAAAGCAGTCGGTAACACTTCACTAAGTGCTTTCTCGTATTTTTCCAGGACTTCTTTCTCCAACTTATCAATTTGAGAGAAAATAGCCTCACGTTTTTCAAGGTCAGTAGATTCAATCGTAGCTTTCAGCTCTTCAATCTTTTTATTTTCCTCTGCGGCTGAATCCTTGATAAACTTCTTCAGTTCTTCTGTTTTCGCACGTAGTTCATCGTTCGTCAACTTGGAAATTTCCGGATAAACGGCTTTTACCTTTTCTACCCACGGCTGAATTTCCTTCATGTCACGAGACGCCTTGTTTCCGAACAGCTTGCTTATAAATTCATTAAATCCCATTGTATATTTCTTTTTTATTATTTACTAATTAATTTTTTATTCATCCTACCGCTACAAAGATAGGTAAATTGTGAATTATTCGCATACTATTTATTTACGAATATTAATCATTGGAGCCTCCGAACAAGCATTTGGCGCTCGTATGCGCATGAAATGAGCTAAAGTGGGTACAATTGAAGTAATTTTTACCGGAGAATAAAGCTTTTCAGGCTTAACATCAAATCCCATAAACACAAGCGGAGCCGCAGTATATGCTTCACGAACCACTTCTACCTTCTGAGAATATTCGTTGACCACAGACCATCCCGGCATTACTTCTACATAAATATCGCCCGAGCAATTTGGATTATATGTATTTCGAATTTTTCCAATCTTCGGAGTCCAAGCTCCCAAAAGCAAACGCTGTGCTGAATAAGCATTCTGTACCCCACTCATTTGCACCACAAATTCAGAGGAACGCGTCATCACTTCCACCAAATTCAGCTTGCGCTCTTCTATCAGTTTGTGATTCAAATAAATTTGTCGGTCATAATACGTCTCCACATATTGGCCTTGTCCATAAAGAGCCATTAAATACATGTTCAGTAAAGCTGCACAACGTTTAATGTGAAATTCTCCACCTGGAATCTTGTATTTAACCGGATCCACAGGTTCCGGATCGGTATAACCCGTAGAAGTGATAAAGAATAAGATATTACGAAGCCCGATCTTACGGTCTATCAAATCCAACAAATCTCCAATGCTGTTATCCAGACGGACATACATGTCCTGTATTTCCATCGCATATTCCGTATTGGGCTTGTGATCATAATTTCCTGCATAATAAGACAATGTCAGCAAATCCGGAGCTGCATCCTGCCCGATTTGCGTATTGCTTAAGCATGCATTTACCAGACGGTTTACCTCGTCATTTACATATGGACTTGTCTTAAACTTTTTATATTTATCCAGACGTTCATCCGAGAAATTATGCTTAAAGCTAAGCTGCTTGGTTTCAGTAGTGATATACTGATAAGAAGTTACCGGCAAATAAGGAAGCCACTCCAAATTATTGATACGAAAATCAAGTCCTTCCTTATCATTATAATTGCTTACCCACAACGGGCAATCTCCATAATAAGTCGTACCAGCCCACTTCCCGGTTTCATCATTCAACCAGAAAGCACCATTTGCTGCATGGCCGGCAGCCAAAATAGCCATTTCACGAGTCGGTGCAATAGAATAAACTTCAGCCCGTCCCTGAGTAGCTACCTTCAATTCATCCGACAAGGTGGAACAACGCAACAACTTAGCAGAAGAGCTTTCCGATGTATATACCCCCATAAAATCCTGGTCATCTACCGATTTTATAATCCGTAAAGACCCACGGTCCATCCAGCGGTTAGAAGGAATACCATTATAATAAGGTGTAGTACCTGTATAAATCGAAGCCGTAGCAGACGAACGGTCTACATTGATAAAATCATATTCCGCATTGGTATATATACGTCCTTCTTTTAAAAGGCGCTTAAATCCTCTCTCCCCATACAATGCCGAAAAAGCTTCTATGTAGTCTGCCCTCAGCTGGTCAATCGTCAACCCCACCACCAATTTTGGAACTGGAGAAGGAGCCTGCGCCTGAATTCCAGAGATGACAAATACAGTCAATAAAGATGTCAGTATACGTTCTTTCATTACTTTTTATTCAATACTAATACATGGCTTGCAGCATTTACCAGCAAACCGAGTGCCAAAGGTAATACTGTTAAATTAAAATCTTGCGGTAAAAACGGGAATAGCACTATAAAAAGTGTTAAATACACGAGATTACAAGTATGATACAAGTCTTTTTTATGTTTTAACTCACGATAAATCATAAAAGGCAGGTAAAACAATGGCAACGGATTAAACAAAACCAACAACCAGTTTGAACCTACAGTCGGATGAGAAGAGACGAAAAACAGGAAGGCAATAATACAACCAGCTATTCCTTGAGCTGCATACAATAAGATATCCCATCCCCAGAAAATCGTTTGTTTCTTCCACTGGAAGAATCCGATAATTACATTCAAAAGCAAAAATAAAGTAGCGGTTACCATCGGACTTATTCCCCAGGAAGATTCTGCTTCCAATTCGGCATCCACAATCTTTTCCTCACGCAAGACCAAAGGCCGTCTGCCTCCGTCTGGAGTCTGAATGTATGCATCCTGAGCAAAATAACGCATATAAAACGGAGCAAACATTTGCTGCCTTATATCTATCGGCTTATCAGCTTCCGCTCCAAGACACAAATCTATACCTAATTCATCCCACGGAGAGCCTTTGGTAAATTCATGCACAATTCCTCTAAAAGTTTTATGCCAACTTACGGAAGGATACACGACTTGTCCCTGAATGCTTTTTTCTATCTGATCACGAGCACGGGTCGTACAATTATCATAGAAATAATTATAACGATAAATTCTGTTTTCCGGAAGATAATTGTCCTGAAGCAATTTCAGCAACGACATTTTCTCCGAATATGTCAAATTCAGGATCTGCTGATAAACCGAAGAGCCCCTGAATGCATATTCCGATTCAAAATAAGGATAAGGTGTAATTCCTAACTGGTAGTCTGTTTCACCTTTTACAAAGCGATATACAAAATGCGGCGTATTGAAACTAAACATTCCATAATTAAACACCAAATCCACGCCTCTGGAAAAATTCTGATAACGAATAGCTGTATGACCAAAAAGTGCATAGATTTCATTGCCCGGCGCACAAGTCAGCAAACTGAACTGAATGCTATCAGTTTGCGGCATTTTTTCCACATTATCCGAGATTTCTCCCCTAACCCTTACCGGAGAGAAAAGGCAACTTATCAAGACCACCCAACACAGAAAAACAAGCTTCTTTTTCATAAACAAATACAAATATCACCAGACACCGGTATATCCTGAAGTATCTGAATAATTCATAATATTTTTTTTCGCATGCAAAAATACACGGATTCTACCATAAGAGCGAAATAAATAATCAGTTTTATTGATGTGCATATCCAAAATTTTATCTTACTTTGCAGGCGAAACAAAGAAAGAAAACGTGAATCTAGTAATTGATATTGGTAATACTGTAGCAAAACTGGCAGTATTTGATGGTGATAAAGTGGTGGAGGTTTTAAGAGGGTCCAATCATTCGCTGGACTGGCTGTCAATGTTATGCAACAAATATCCAATCGAAAGAGGTATCATAGCATCGGTTATCACACTCAGTAACACCATACGACGCCAATTGGCGGGAGTGCCATTTGAAATCATTGAGCTGAACCACCTGACTCCTATTCCCATCCGTAATTTATACAAAACGCCCGAAACTTTGGGCATGGACCGACTGGCAGCCGTAGTGGGTGCCAACTACCTTTCACCCGGAAGAAATCTGCTGGTAGTAGATGCAGGAACTGCACTGACCTACGAGTTTATAGATGCAGAAGGGAATTACTGGGGAGGAAATATTTCACCCGGAATATACACTCGTTTTAAAACACTGAACGCCTGTTGCGATAAACTTCCTTTAATTGAAAGAAAAGGCGAGACACCCGAATTTGGATTTGACACGGAGACGGCAATCCGTGCCGGAGTCATCAGGGGAATAGAATTCGAAATCATTGGCTACATCACCCTGCTGCAAAAGAAATATCCCGACCTTTTGGTTTTTTTAACTGGAGGAGATAAATTTTCTTTTGATACAAATTTAAAAAGTATCATCTTTGCAGATAGATTTTTAGTATTGAAAGGTTTAAACAGAATATTGAATTATAATGTTAAGTAAGAAAATACTTGTTGGTTCATGGCTTTTAGCTAGCTCTACAGTGGTGTGTGCGCAAATAAGCACTAACTCACCTTATACACGTTATGGACTTGGGGACATGTTCGACCAGAGCTTTACAAACAATGCAGCAATGGGAGGAGTAGGTTATGCACTCCGGACACCCGAGCATATAAATGCCATGAATCCAGCTTCTTATACGGCTGTCGATTCTCTTTCTTTTATTTTTGATGCCGGAATGTCTTTAAAAAGTTCCAACTTTCAGGAAGGGAAATACAAAGCCAATGCCAAGAACTCCAGCTTCGACTATATCGGAATGCAGTTTCGCTTGCATCCTAGACTGGGCATGACGATTGGATACACTCCTTTTTCTACAGTGGGGTATAACTTTACCCGTTCAAAAGAAATAGAGAATAGCAGCGATGTTACCATATCCAATAATTTTTACGGAGATGGAGGATTGCAGCAAATTTTTGGAGGTGTTGGATTCAAGATTCTGGATAATTTATCTATCGGTGCTAATATCGGTTATTTATATGGTAAGCTCAATTACCAGACGACAGCCAGTCTCAGCAACGGTGGCGACCAGACCATAACCTACAATACAGTATCTATCAGCAGTTATAATGCAAGCTTTGGTCTTCAATATACCCAGCCGATAAACAAACAAAATGAATTGACTTTAGGTCTTACCTATAGTTTAGGACATACCCTAAACGGGCATGATACCCAAGGGACACAGATTACTAACGGAACTAATTATTCTGTCGTAAACCAGCAACAAATAGATGACTCTTACGGAATACCTCATATATATGGAGGAGGTTTAGCCTGGAAACATAAAAAGAATCTGACAGTAGAAGTGGATTATACGCTGCAAAAATGGAGCGGAGTAAAATACAACAATCGGACAGATTTATACCAAAACCGTTCTAAAGTAGCCATCGGAGCTGAATTTTTACCAAAAGAATTCGGACGAAGCTATCTTAGCCGTATACGCTATAGAGCGGGTGCCTATTATGCGAACTCTAATCTCCAAATTCCAGTGTCACAAAATATGATAGACGGTCCTAAAGAATATGGTGTCAGCGTCGGATTAGGTTTACCGTTAAAGCTATACCAACGAAACAGCGTATTAAGTATTACCGGACAATACATCCATGCCAATCCTTCTGTAAGCGACATGCTATCGGAAAACCGATTTGTCTTGAAAATTGGATTGACATTCAACGAACACTGGTTCATGAAATGGAGAGTAAATTAATATGAAAATAAACACAATGAACAACTAATCTTACATACGATGAAAATGAAAATGTTTACAATGCTGTGTGCTTTATCTTTGGGTACCACAGCAGCTTTCGCTCAGAAAGGTGTAGAAGACGGATCTCGTTTCGGACATGGAGAAGACAGTATCCGTTGTTTGCAGAACATCAGTATTTACAGTGAATACGTAAAGACTGACAACTTTACAGATGCATACAAGCCTTGGATGGCTGTATTTACAGAAGCACCTTTAGCTCAGGTTAGTACTTATACAAACGGAGCTAAGATTTTGCGTGCTTTAATTGCCAGTTCTAAAGATGCTGCTCAGCAGAAAAAGTATCTGGATGAATTGATGGCTGTACATGACCAACGTATCAAATACCTTGACGGATTGAACCAGTTGGTAAAAACTCCTACTACAAAAGGTTCTATCCTTGGTATGAAAGCTCACGATTACATCATCTTCTCAGGTGCTAATGTTGACGTAAACAAGGCATACCAGATGGTAAAAGAAGCCGTTGATTTGGAAAAAGCTACATCTGATTATTTCATGTTCCAGGATTTGATGGATATCTCTGCTCGTAAATTAAAGAGTGATGACACTCATAAAGAACAGTTTATTCAAGACTACCTGACAGCATCTGGTTATGCAGATGAAGCTCTGAAAGCTGCTACTAAAGAAAGAGACAAAAAACTGCTGAAAACAGCAAAAGATAACGTAGATGCATACTTCATCAACAGTGGTGCTGCAAGCTGCGAAAACTTGCAGGCTATCTATGGCCCGAAAGTAAGCCAGAACAAGACAAATCTGGATTACCTGAAGCAGGTTATCAATGTAATGCAGATGCTGAAATGTACAGAAGAAGAAGCTTATTTCGTTGCTTCTGAAGCTGCACATGCGATGGAACCTACAGCAGCAACAGCCGCTGGATGTGCTTACATGTACTACAAGAAAGGTGACTTGGACAAGAGCGTACAGTACTTTGACCAGGCTATCGAACTGGAACAGGAAGCAGAAAAGAAAGCAGACTATGCATATAGTGCAGCAGTGGTATTGTTCAGCAAAAAACAGTTGAGCAAGGCTAAACAATATGCAAACAAAGCTATCTCTTTCAACGGAAGCTACGGAAAAGCTTATATCCTGATTGCACAGATGTATGCATCAAGCCCGAATTGGAGCGACGAAGCAGCTTTGAACAAATGTACTTACTTTGCAGCCATCGATAAATTGCAGCGTGCAAAGAGCGTAGATCCTAGCGTAGCAGAAGAAGCTCAGAAGCTGATCAATACATACGCCGGACATACTCCGAAAGATGAAGACCTCTTCTTCCTTGGTTTGAAGAAAGGTAACTCGGTAACAATCGGCGGATGGATTGGTGAAACAACAACCATCAGATAAGTATATGTCAATCAGACTTAAAGAACACATATATAAATTATTTATCAACATAACAGTTGCCACATGGGCAACTGTTATGTTTCTTTTTGTTCCTGCATGCGGGAGCAAAGAAAAACCTACTGCTGCAGCCGTAAAAGAAGGAGACTCTCTTCCCGACATGCGTACTACAGGAGTAACTACCCTCGTATCTGACTCAGGAATGATCAGATACAAGATTATTACAGCAGAATGGCTTATCTACAGCCACCGGAATCCTCCGTTCTGGGCGTTTGAAAAAGGAATCTATCTGGAGAAATTCGACAGTCTTTTCCATGTAGATGCAAGTATCAAAGCTGACACAGCTTATTACTACGAGCCCAAGAAACTATGGGAGCTACGTGGAAACGTCCATATTCAAAGCCAAAGAGGCGACAAATTCGACACGGAACTAATGTTCTGGGATCAGGACAAAGAGAAAATCTATTCTGATAAATTTATCCGTATCGAACAAATTGACAAGGTACTGACTGGATACGGTTTCGAATCCAATCAGCAAATGACCGAATACCAAATCTATAACAACACGGGAATCTTTACCGTTGAAGACAATGCTGTCCAGGCAGACAGCACACAAACTTCCAAATAAAACTATTAGTATGGAGCTTATCATCCAACTACTTATATCTATGGTGTTTTCAGCCTATTTTTCAGGTATGGAAATCGCCTTTGTATCTTCCAACAAATTACGTTTTGAAATGGAAAAGACGAACAATGTATCGTCTTATATCCTTTCCGTATTCTACCGACACTCTAATAATTTCATTTCCACCATGTTGGTAGGAAACAACATTGCATTGGTCATCTATGGTATCTTGATGGCTCAACTTATTGAACATTATATACTTGCAGATGTGATTTCAAATCAGGCACTGCTTGTTCCTATAGAAACCGTAATTTCCACATTGATTATTCTTGTCACTGGAGAATTTCTTCCCAAAACACTCTTCAAGATTAATCCTAACGCTACTCTGAAATTTTTCAGCGTACCGACATTTGTATGCTACATCATACTCTACCCCATCAGCCGTTTTTCATCGCTGCTTTCAAGCGGTATTCTTCATCTTGTGGGGGTAAAGACAAACAAAGAAGACCGGGAAAAGGCATTTACCAAAGTCGATCTGGATTACTTTATCCAAAGTAGTATCGAAGAAGGAAAAGAGGGAGAAGAAATTGACAATGAAATCAAAATATTCCGCAACGCACTTGATTTCTCCAATGTCAAAATACGTGACTGCATGATTCCACGAACGGAAATCATAGCTGTGGATTTTGATACTCCGCTCACTGAACTTAAAAAGGTATTTATTGAAAATGGTATCAGTAAGATAATCGTTTACAAAGAAAATATCGACAACATTGTGGGATACATTCATTCATCTGAAATGTTCCGCAGCAACAACGAATGGCAAAACGGTATTCGTAGCATTCCCTTTGTGCCAGAAACAATGGCTGCCCACAAACTGATGCGAATATTCAAACAGCAAAAGCGATCACTGGCTGTAGTAGTAGACGAGTTTGGAGGCGTTTCAGGTATCGTGGCACTGGAAGATCTGATTGAAGAAATTTTAGGCGACATTGAAGATGAACATGATACCACATCCATCGTCGCAAAGCAGATATCGGAAAACGAATACATCTTCTCCGGAAGAATAGATATAGAAAAAGCCAATGAAACCTTTGGCCTGAATCTGCCTGAGAGCGAAAACTACCAGACCATCGGTGGACTTATTCTGAATGAATGTCAAAGCATACCCAAAGTAAACGACGTCATTCAGACTGAGAATTTTACCTTCAAAATTATCAAAGTAAGCGCCAATAAAATAGAATTGGTCAAACTGTTTACCACGAAATAAGCATTTTTTTGAGAGAAAATAGTGACTAAACAGTATTTTTTGTATCTTCGTGCGCTAATAACAGAACTATAAAAACAATAAACAAAAAAATAATAACTTTAAATGGCAACTTTACAAAAAATTCGAAGCAAAGGACCTTTGTTGGTCATCGTAATCGGTCTTGCCCTTTTTGCATTTATTGCCGGTGACGCATGGAAAGTACTCCAGCCGCACCAAGGTAAACAAGACGTAGGAGAAGTGAACGGGGAAGTTCTCAGTGCACAAGATTATCAGAAAATGGTGGACGAACTCAGTGAAGTCATCAAACTGACCAATGGATTGAATTCGCTGACAGAAGACCAGTTGAACAATGTAAAAGATCAGGTATGGCAAAGTTATGTCAACAACAAGCTGATTGCTGAACAGGCAGAAAAATTAGGCTTGAAAGTGACAGACGCTGAAATACAGAGCATCATTGACCAAGGCACACACCCGCTGCTGATGCAGACTCCTTTCCGCAACCCCCAGACTGGTATGTTCGATAAAGATATGTTGAAGAAATTCCTGGTAGATTATGCAAACCTGAATGCAAGCCAAATGCCTGCACAGTATGTAGAATACTATCAGAAAATGGGTGCTTTCTGGCAGTTTGTAGAAAAGACTTTGGCACAAAGCACTTTGGCTGAAAAATACCAGAACCTGGTAACAAAATCTTTAATCTCTAACCCTGTAGCTGCTGAAGATGCATTCAACTCACGCACAGAACAGAGCGACCTGTTGTTAGCTGGTGTTCCTTACAGCTCTATCAATGATTCTACAGTTCAGGTTTCTGACAGTGAAATCAAAGACCGCTACAACGAAAAGAAAGAACAGTTCAAGCAGCTGGTAGAAACACGCGACATCCGTTACATCGACGTAAAAGTAGTTCCGTCTGATGCAGACCGTAAGGCTGTAGAAAAAGAAGTAACTGAGTACAGCAACCAATTGGCTAGCACAACAGCTGATTTTGGAACTTTCGTTCGTTCTACAGGTTCTTCAGTAAACTACTCTGATGTTCCGGTAAGCAAATCCGTATTTCCTGCAGACGTAGCTTCACGCCTCGACTCTACAAATGTAAACGAAGTATACGGTCCTTACTACAATCAGACAGACGATTCATTCAATGCATTCAAGTTGCTTGCAAAAGTTTCTTCTCCTGACTCAATTCAGTTCCGTCAGATTCAGGTATATGCTGACACTGAAGAAAAGACAAAGACACTGGCCGACAGTATTTACAATGCATTGAAAGGTGGTGCTGACTTCGCAGCCGTAGCTAAGATTTACGGACAGACAGGTGAAGCAACTTGGGTAAACGCACAGAGCTGGGAAGGTTCTGAACTGGATGCAGACAACAGCAAGTTCATCAACACATTGCTGAACCAGCCTGTAAACGAACTGGCTAACCTCAACATGGGACAAGCTAACCTGATTCTGCAGGTAATGAACAAGAAAAGCATGCAGACTAAATACAAAGTAGCTGTCGTTAAACGTGAAGTAGAATTCAGCAAAGAAACTTACAATGCAGCATACAACAAATTCAGCCAGTTTGTAGCACAGAACACTACTATCGACTCAATGGTGAAGAATGCAGAAGAAAGCGGTTATACACTGATGCCTCGCACAGACCTTTCAAGCGCAGAACACTATGTAGGTGGCGTACGTTCTACTCGTGAAGCACTGAAATGGATTTTTGCTGCGAAACCAGGTGAAGTTTCTCCGCTGTATGAATGTGGTGAAAACGACCATCTGATGGTAGTTGCTCTTGACAAGATTCATGAAGCCGGTTATCGCGACATCAACTCAGTAGCTGAAATGCTGAGAGCTGAAATCCGCCGCGATAAGAAAGCTGAAAAGATTATGGAAGAAATGAAGAAGTATAATTCCATTGCTCAGGTGAAGGGAATGAAGGATGCTGTAAGTGATTCTGTAAAACACGTTACATTCAGTGCTCCTGCTTACATTTCAGTTACACGCAGCAGCGAACCGGTTATCGGTGCTGTAGCTGCTAAGACAGCTGCCAACAAGGTAAGCGCACCTATCAAGGGTAATGGTGGAGTATACATGATTCAGGTATACGCAAAAGAAAAAGGAAGCGAGAAGTTTGATGCAAAACAAGAAGAAACTACATTGACTAACATGGCTGTACGTATTGCAGGTAACCAGTTAATCAATGACTTGTATCAGAAAGCAAAAGTTGTAGACCAGCGCTACCTCTTCTTCTAATGCTTAGTTGAATTAATAAGAATCCTAAATAAAAACAGACCGTTTTGAATGTGAAAGCATCAAAACGGTCTGTTTTTTATTTTAAAAAGCGAATGATTCTCTTTACACCCCCGCATCACTCAACACCACATACACCTGATAATGCGTGGTTGCCTGTACCGGAGTCAGTGACAAATACCCTTGAAGGATACGCCCATCTTGAGCAATCTTTAACGGATAGGCAGATAAACATCTGTGATGATTTTTCAAAGCTTCCCCCTCAGCCGCATAATGTTCCACCACATATTGCCCCGAAGAAGAAGGAGAGACATAACGATCAAAGAACAGGCGAGACACCACTCCCATATTCAAACGAAGATTGATTTCCACACACGGATGCACCACATAGCCTCCTGCAACGCGACAAATCATCATATCTACTCCCAAATACCCTTCATAATCATCCTTCAACAGCTGTTGAAGTGCGGAAAGCAGACAGGTTCTTACTTCATGTAAAATCTCCCGAGATACATACGCTGCCAACCGATTCTCAATTTCTGTATTCGATAACAAAAGATTAAGCTTGTAATTTCCATGGGCATCTGTTTCAAACAAAGAATAACCAGCAAAACGGACTCCATTCTGCTTCTCCACATAAAACTCCATCGCAAAATCAACCACTTTGTCATAAATGGGTTCCGCCATCACAGCTCCCTGTACCCTCAGAATACGTGCGGCCCACCCAGCCAGTTGCGCATTCCAACTGGCAGAAGATACTTTCAGCAGTCCTCTCCCACTTCCCGACCATGGAGCTTTCAAAACCAATTCTCCTCTTTCCTGAAGAAACGCTTCCAGTTCAGACAGAGATACACAGGCTTTCATCTCCCCGCAAGTCCCGTCTATCTTCAGTAATTCAGGCAATACCTCCAGACAACGCTGACGAGACGAGAGAAAACGGAAACGCCTGACAGTTTCCTCCGAAGGCAAAAAGCATTCTTCTACTCCTTCTTGTCTGAGCCGATGCACCAAGGCAGGTGTCCACCCCCAGGGGATATAACGACCTGAAGGCCATTCTGCCGTCCAAGCAGTACGCGGCAATAACTCATCGAGCCTTCTTTCAACCTCCATGCTTCCTCCACACACCTCTCTCAACTGCTTCTGCAAAAGAGATACAAGAGCCATATTCTCCACCTTCACACAATTTCCTTCTTCAGCAAACCACCATGGAAGAACAGATAAATCCGCAATCATACGCATAATCTCTGCAGGAGACTTATAATAAGGAGTGAAATTGGCCATCGCCATATCATAATCCGGATTAAACAAATATACGTTCGGAAACATGCTTTTTTCAATTAAAACCCTACAAAAATACGAAAAAACAGCTCCGTATTTCCAACTTCCTCCTCTTCATCGTCGAAAGAAGAATATTTTTTCTCTGAGAGTTTTCTCCTGGAAAAACAAATTCGCAAAAAATCAATGAAAAATATTTCAAACTTAAACCTAAAATAGGGTAAAAACAAGTAATTTTGCACTACGGAAAATATAAAAGAAGAAAGCACACCTTTTTATGCTTAAGAACAGCTAAAAGAAAGTATATTTGCATATCGATAAAACAAAAAGAAAGACAATACAACTAAATACAATACAAAAAGACACTACAACTAAAAGTAAAGAGTTTTAAACATTAACTAAAAACACGAAAGCAATGAAAAGAATGCAACTTACCGGAATCGCACTGCTTTTAATGACAGGCATTCCAGTCATTTCAATGGCACAAGACAAAGTAGAAGCTGATATTGGAGCTGACCTTGTAAGCGGATACATCTGGCGTGGACAGGATTTAGGAAATGTGAGCATCCAACCCTCTGCTTCCGTATCCTACAAAGGCTTCTCCCTTTCAGGCTGGGGTTCTGTAGGACTGGATAAAGAAGATACCAAGGAATTCGACCTTACTTTAGGATACAGTACAGGAGGATTCAGCGTATCTGTCACTGATTATTGGTTTGATGGCGGTCCTGAGTATTTTCACTATGGTGCCCACAACACTTCACATGTGTTCGAAGCACAAGTAGGTTACGATTTCGGTCCCTTAGCCGTGAACTGGTATACAAACTTTGCAGGAGCTGATGGCGTAAAAGCAAACGGTGACCGTGCTTATTCTTCCTACTTCAGCATCGCAGCCCCCTTCAAGTTAGGTGGTCTGGACTGGTCGGCAGAAATAGGTGCTACCCCATGGGAAACCAGTTTCTACAACAATGGGGCAAGCGGATTTGAAGTTTCAAATATATGCCTCGGAGCCAGCAAGGAAATCAAAATCACAGATTCCTACTCGCTTCCCGTATTTGCACAGGCCATTTGGAATCCAGCTACAGAAGGAGCCTACTTTGTGTTTGGCATAAGTTTCTAACCCAAAAGATATACTACAATACAAATACAATACAACATCAATAGGATTAGTGATTTCAAGAGGCAAAAAAGATTATACAGGATAACAAACAATACAAAATACAAATACAATTTATTATGAAAAAGATTGAGGCAATCATCCGTAGAACCAAATTCGAAGAAGTAAAGGAGGCATTATTGGCCGCCGACATCGAATGGTTCTCCTACTATGAAGTAAGAGGTGTCGGAAAAACCCGCGAAGGTCGTATTTATCGTGGGGTAGTATATGATACCAGTTCCATCGAACGAATCCTGATTTCCATCGTAGTGAGGGAAAAGAATGTGGAAAAGACCGTACAGGCCATCATGAAAGCCGCTTATACCGGTGAGATAGGTGACGGACGCATTTTCATCATCCCCGTAGAAGATTCCATTCGCATCCGTACAGGCGAACGTGGCGATATTTCGCTTTATAATGCGGAACAGGAAAAATAATCCCGGAAAATCAACTCAGGTATTAATTCTTAAAAGGTAAAAATTATGAAACAACTTACAGAAGGTGTGCACACAGCAGCATACCGCAAAATCCTCATACCCTTATTCTTACTTCTGTTTCCATTGATTACAACAGCGCAGACCTCTGTACCTGAAGAGGTTAGCAACGCTGACAAGATAGCGGAATTATCTACCGGACTTAACACCGTATGGATGTTACTGGCTGCCATGCTGGTATTCTTCATGCAGCCGGGCTTTGCCCTGGTAGAAGCCGGATTTACCCGCAGCAAGAACACAGCCAACATCCTGATGAAAAACCTGGTGGACTTTATGGTAGGTTCCATTCTGTTCTGGTTTATCGGTTTCGGACTGATGTTCGGTATAGGAGATGTATTCGGTACTCCACATCTCTTTGACTTGGATGCCATGAGCAATATCATTCAGAACGGATTACCTATTGAAGGCTTCCTAATCTTCCAGACCGTATTCTGTGCCACTTCTGCTACTATTGTGTCAGGTGCCATGGCCGAACGTACCAAATTCTCCATGTATCTGGCTTACACGATAGCCATCAGTGTATTGATCTATCCGGTCTCCGGTCACTGGACCTGGGGAGGAGGATGGCTTTCAAATGCAGATCCGGATTCATTCATGATGTCTGTGTTCGGTTATACATTCCATGACTTTGCCGGTTCAACTGTAGTTCACTCTGTAGGTGGATGGATTGCACTGGTCGGCGCCGCCATTCTTGGTCCGCGTTTGGGCAAATACGGAAAGGACGGAAAATCAAAAGCCATCCCCGGTCACAACCTGACACTGGCTTGCCTGGGTGTATTCATCCTTTGGTTCGGATGGTTCGGTTTCAACCCTGGTTCACAGCTTGCTGCAGCCGGATACGGTGACCAGACAGCCATCTCACACGTGTTCCTTACCACCAACCTGGCAGCTTGTACCGGAGGATTCCTTGCCTTGCTTGTAAGCTGGATTAAATATGGTAAACCGTCACTCTCTCTCACACTCAATGGTATCCTTGCCGGACTCGTCGGTGTAACAGCCGGATGCGACCTGGTATCACCAATGGGAGCCGCTCTTATCGGAGCTATCTGCGGAACCGTCATGATTTTCGCTGTAGAATTCATCGAACACCGCCTGAAAATTGACGACCCTGTAGGTGCCTCTTCCGTACACGGTGTATGCGGTAGCCTCGGAACCATTCTTACCGGTCTGTTTGCCGTAGAAGGCGGCACATTCTACGGAGGTGGCTTCGGATTCCTCGGTGCACAGATTTTTGGTGTAATCATCGTCGGCGGATGGGCCGCATTGATGGGATACATCATCTTCAAAGTCCTCGACAAAGTTCACGGCCTGCGTGTTCCTGCCAGAATTGAAGAAGAAGGTCTGGATATTTACGAACATGGAGAATCGGCTTACAACCATTAACATAGCACATTCACTACTAACTATTAAATAACCAATAAAAATTTACAGTCACATGTCAACATTAAGATTCAGAGTAGTAGAAAAGGCCTTCCAGGCTAAACCCATGGAAGTACCTGCCCCTGACAAAAGACCGGGAGAATACTTCGGTAAATATGTATTCAACAGAGAAAAAATGTTTAAATACCTGCCTTCTACGGTATTTGCACGATTGATTGATGCCATGGATAATGGCGCCGCTCTTGACCGCCAGATAGCCGATGCCGTAGCCGAAGGTATGAAACGATGGGCCAGCGAACTGGGTGCTACCCATTATACTCACTGGTTCCAGCCACTGACAGAAGGAACAGCCGAGAAACACGATGCATTCGTAGAACACGACGGAAAAGGTGGCATGATGGAAGAGTTCTCCGGAAAACTCCTTGTACAGCAGGAACCGGATGCTTCATCTTTCCCGAACGGCGGAATCCGTAACACCTTCGAGGCTCGCGGATATAGCGCATGGGATCCTTCATCACCTGTGTTCGTAGTAGACGACACCTTGTGCATTCCGACCATCTTTATCGCTTATACCGGTGAATCACTCGACTACAAGGCTCCGCTTCTGAAAGCCCTCCGTGCAGTCAACAAAGCGGCAGTAGACGTTTGCCACTATTTCGACCCGAGTGTGAAAAAAGTGATGGCTTACTTAGGATGGGAACAGGAATACTTCCTGGTAGACGAAGGTTTGTATGCCGCACGTCCGGACCTGTTGCTGACAGGACGTACGCTGATGGGACACGAAGCTTCTAAGAACCAGCAGTTGGAAGACCATTACTTCGGCGCTATTCCTACCCGTGTGGCAGCTTTCATGAAAGACCTTGAAATCCAGGCACTCGAATTAGGTATTCCGGTGAAGACACGCCATAACGAGGTAGCTCCCAACCAGTTTGAATTGGCTCCGATTTTCGAGGAGTGTAACCTGGCCGTAGACCATAACATGCTCATCATGTCATTGATGCGGAAAGTAGCCCGCACACACGGATTCCGTGTACTGCTGCACGAAAAACCGTTCAAGGGTGTCAATGGCTCCGGTAAGCACAACAACTGGTCACTTGGTACAGATACCGGTACCCTGCTGATGGCTCCGGGAAAGACTCCGGAAGAGAACCTGCGTTTCATCACGTTCATCGTCAACACCCTGATGGCTGTGTACCGCCACAACGGATTGCTGAAAGCTTCCATCATGAGCGCTACCAACGCACACCGTCTGGGAGCCAACGAAGCACCTCCTGCCATCATCTCTTCCTTCTTAGGCAGCCAGTTGAGCAAAGTGCTTGACCACATGGAAGACAGTTCAACCGACGAACTGATTGCCTTAGGAGGTAAACACGGTATGAAACTCGACATTCCTCAGATTCCGGAACTGTTGATTGACAATACCGACCGTAACCGTACTTCACCATTTGCCTTCACCGGCAACCGTTTTGAATTCCGTGCCGTAGGTTCTGAGGCCAACTGTGCCAGCGCCATGATTGCCCTGAACACAGCCGTAGCTGAACAGCTTACCGAATTCAAGAAAGAAGTAGACGAACTAATAGAGAAAGGTGAACCGAAGATTTCAGCCATCATTCAGGTAATCCGTAAATATATCAAGATTAGCAAACCCATCCGCTTCGACGGCAACGGATACAGTGACGAATGGAAAGAAGAAGCAGCACGCCGTGGTCTGGATTGCGAAACCAGCTGTCCGGTCATCTTCGACCAGTATCTGACAGAAGACAGCGTACGCATGTTCGAATCTGCCGGTGTCATGACCCGCAAGGAACTCGAAGCACGCAACGAAGTGAAATGGGAAACCTATACCAAGAAAATCCAGATTGAAGCCCGCGTTTTGGGCGACCTGGTAATGAACCACGTAGTTCCGGTAGCCATTGAATACCAGAGCAAACTGATTGACAATGTCTACAAGATGAAGCAAATCTTCCCTACAGAAGAGGCCGAAAAACTGTCTGCTGAAAACATGGCCATCATCCGTAAGATTGCAGAACACACTTCTTACATCAAGGAACACGTAGATACCATGGTAGAAGCTCGAAAAGTAGCCAACAAGATTGTAGACGAACGTGCAAAAGCCATCGAATATCACGACAAGATTACTCCGATGCTGGAACAGATTCGCTACCACATCGACAAGCTGGAACTGATTGTGGATGATCAGATGTGGACATTACCCAAATACAGAGAACTGCTGTTCATCAGATAATCCATCCCCTAAAGGATTATCTCTTATTTCTTATTGGTTGTTTGAGAAAGAGGCTGCGACCGTGAAGGTCGTGGCCTCTGTGTTTTCTTTTTGGATTGTTAGCTGAAAAGGCTTATCTTTCCACAATCATAGCCTGACAATCCTTTTGAGTTAAGAAACCCCAAATTTAATTTATTCAGTTGATTAATTCGGCTTTCTTTCCTTCCTTTAAAAATCTTTTTATGAGTACACTGTTCAGTTAACCAATGGTGTACTTTTCTATTGGTATTTACAAATATATGGAACATAATTATGAGTAAACTGTACAAACCCGGCAGTTTGAAAGAACTGAGGGAGCTAGTGAACAATGAGACTGTTTGCCTCGGCGACATCGATACATCTCTAATAACGGATATGAGTTGGCTGTTCTGCGATTCAAAACGTACCGACTTCGACGGACTGGAAACGTGGGACACATCGCACGTCACTACGATGGAGCGAATGTTCCTCAGGGCGAAATATTTCAACCATCCCATAGGAAACTGGGACGTTTCGTCCGTAACGAACATGGAATGCATCTTTTGCGGCTGCAGCAATTTTAATCAGCCGTTAGAGGATTGGGACGTATCGTCCGTAACAAATATGGAGTCGATGTTCGGCTGCTGCAGCAGCTTTAATCAGCCGCTTAATGATTGGGACGTCTCAAAGGTCCAAAAAATTTCATGTATGTTCTGCGAAGCCGAGAAGTTTAACCAGCCGCTCGACAAATGGGATACATCGGAAGTCCGTGAAATGGCGTGGATGTTCGCCGGCTGCACCAAATTTAATCAGAATATCGGCATGTGGGATACATCGAACGTAATAAGGATGGAAGGGATGTTTGAGGGGGCGGTCTGTTTCAACCAGCCGCTGAATGATTGGGACGTCTCGAACGTGCGGTATATGTTACGCATGTTCGACGGTTCAAAAAGCTTCAATCAGCCGCTCGACCGCTGGAACGTGAGCCGCGTAGAAGATGCCGAACGTATGTTTAAAAACGCACGCAGTTTCAGCCAGTCGCTCGATATGTGGCTGATACCGCGGTTCTGCGACATAAGCAATATGTTCCTGTACGCTCCGAAATTCACCGACGTCAAGACGTTGACGCTTTGCTTCCACCTTGCTACCAAAAAGAACTGCCGCGCAAGGCTGAAAGAAAAACTGGACAAGCTCCACCCGGCGGAAGTATACACGGAACTCTCACGCTACGGCAGCGAACACACCGCGGAATATATGCGCGAACTTGAAGCGGCCCATCCGGAGCTGATAGGTTCCGTCCGCACCAATGTGGGAGACGTGAAGTGCAAGCCCCGCTCCAAACGCGAGCTGATAGAACTTCTGGACATGGGTGCAAAAATGCCGCTCGCCAATATCGACACATCTCTGATAACCGACATGGAAGGCCTCTTCCGAAAGTCTAAACGCAGTAACTTCGCCGGTATCGAGACATGGGATACATCAAATATAGTAACGATGAAGCACATGTTTGCCAGCGCAATCTACTTCAACCACGACATAAGCAGCTGGGATGTCTCTAACGTACGGGATATGTCCCACATGTTCGAAGGAGCACACAGATTTAATAAGCCACTTGAAGCCTGGGACGTGTCATCTGTTACGGATATGAGTTTCATGTTCAACGAAGCCGAACGCTTTAACCAGCCTTTACGGAAATGGAACGTGGTCAGCGTAACAGACATGAGCAACATGTTCTCCTGCGCAGAGCACTTCAACCAGCCGCTCGATGGCTGGAACGTTTCAAAAGTTCACAGTATGAAGTACATGTTCTACCGTGCCTTCTCCTTCAATCAGAATCTGAACTCGTGGAATGTCTCCAGCGTTACTGACATGTGCTACATGTTCGATATGGCAAAGAGCTTTAACCAGTCTGTCGGTGCATGGAACGTATCAGCCGTCACAAATATGAGAGAGATGTTCGTGCGCGCATCAGCATTTAACCAACCTCTGAGCGATTGGAATGTCTCGAACGTACAAAACATGCGTGAAATGTTCTGCGAAGCGTCGAGCTTCAACCAGCCGCTGAACGACTGGGACGTCTCAAATGTGCAAGATATGCGCGAGATGTTCTCCAAAGCCTCGAGCTTCAACCAGCCGCTGAACGATTGGAATGTCTCGAACGTACAGAATATGTACTGTATGTTCAACGAAGCGAAAAGCTTCAATCAGCCACTCGACCGCTGGGACATCTCCAATGTCAAGGATATGGCCTATATGTTCTGCGAAGCGACCTCGTTCCGATATCCGATAACGGCGTGGTCACTGCACAACCAGTCTACGCAAGGTATGTTCCTCAGGCTGCCTGGTTACTGCGACATGGAGTCGCGCGTCATGTGTCTCACCCCTCATGACGATAAAGCACTGAAATACGACCTGGAAGATATGATACAACAATTCGGAGAAAAGGCGGTTCATGACGCACTGCGGCTTTACGGTGCCCAATACGGTATTAAAGAGGATTAGATGAAATCTAATCCGTCAACACTTTCCGACAAGGATTCCATGTAATCTAAAATCAATTCCTGACCTCATCATATCAAAACATTAATTTTACAATACGTTGATAGATAGTTTTCTGACTTCGCATCACTCTAAAAGGGTGACGCGAAGTCAGAAAATTCAAACTTTTAATAGTTCTTGTTTTTGAGATAGATAACAGCAAGTAGTCCAAGTAATATCACAAGCCTATATATTATTAATAGCCTTTATTGAGAATACTATTATTATGCACACTTACCATTTCATAGTGTTGAACAATCTTTATTTTTAGTATCTATGTCACAAAGGTAGTGAAAATAGAGACAGATTGATACTTTCTGTATTCTTATAATCTCCCATTATCATTCCATTCCCCATAGAGAAGCCCTTTTCGTGTATTCTCTATAAACTTATTCAAGCGGCTTTCAAAAAGTTTTGGCTGATTCCTCTTGATTTGAATGGTATCAATTCTTACCCGTTTATATAAATCCGGTAACTGACAGAAATTATTCCATACTACAGAATCGGATTGTAATCTTTGCAATATATCCTTATCTATGGTAAAACCTTGCGGTGACATGTCCGGCAGAACGGCTCTTCCAGCATCTTTCATCAGCCCTAACCGTTCCATTCTGCGACATCTTTCCTTGTTGAGCTCCGACCAATTACTTCGTGGCTTTCGTGGGCAAAGCTTCTGGGCTGTTACGCCATCCGCCATTTTCTTTGTAGTGCTGTCTATCCAGCCGAAGCACAGCGCTTCTTCTACAGCATCAATGTACCAGAACGTATCATCATCCACAGGCCTTCCACGCTTCACCACTACCCAGCATTCCGTTTCCTTTTTATGGTTCTGCATGAGCCATTCACGCAATTCGGCTCTTGATTTTGCATCCAGTAAATTATGTATTTCCATCTCTTGTTGTTTCAATTTGCACCTTACAAATTCATTATCTTTCAAGATTAATTATTATTTTCAAAATTCAAAAATAACGAAATATCTTCAATATTTTTGTACATTGTCTAACTGAATACCGAAAAGCAATGACAGAGGGATTCAAATTTTACAAGCCATGCCAATTATTACAAGATTACGTCAGATATTATTGGATATTTGAAAGTAATCAGCCGATAAAGACTTACACCTTCCCAATCGGTTGCCCCCAACTCATATTTCATAAGAAATCAGCTTTATATATTCCGGAATTAAACACAAAGCAGGATCGACTGACTATTAGTGGACAGGTGAATTTCTCATCCCATATCAGTGCAGAAGATAGTGTCGAAATGATTGTAGTTGTATTTCATCCTTATGCCATGAGTGCTTTTCTTAATATTCCCATTTCTGTATTCTACAATCAGGAAGTCTCCGGTTATGGACTGGAGAACAAGAAATTAAATTGTCTTGCGACGAGAATTTTTGATTGTGACGATAATGACCTCTGTATAAGTCTTATCGAACAATGGTTATTCTCACAACTAAGAACCAACTTTACCACAAAACGTGAAGTGGATATAAACCGGATTGCGGCAGTCGTTCATCAAATGTATTCTACTCCCAATACTCCAATCTCAGAACTGGCATCTATTGCCTGCCTGAGCAAGAAACAATTTGAACGCATATTTTTTACGACAGTCGGGATGAATCCGAAAGAATATGCACGAATCGTACGTTTTCAGAAGTCCCTTAAGCTTATGCAGAATCAGACTGAAAATATCAGTCAAACCCAGATAGCCTATCAATGCGGTTATTCAGACCAATCGCATTTCATAAGAGAATTCAGGGAATTAAGCAGATATACCCCCTTATCACTGATAAAAATATGCGAGCCATATTCCGATTTATTTACTACTCCAATATAATGTCTCTTTTATTCTATCCGTAATCAAAGGCCTGTTTTATTTTTGTGCTCTAATTTAAAGTACACACAAAAATGAGAGAAATAAACCCCGCCTTAACGACACGTGCATACGCATACAAAATGTGGATGCAGGCCCCTATGCCAATGGTCACATTTTTCAAGACACTTGATGTAACTAATCTTGTAAGAATCAGTAAAAAGAAAGGACTAAAACTGAACATGCTGATGTGCTGGTGCATTGGTAAAGCAGCTTCCGGCATCAAGGAATTCTATATGCTTCCAGTTGGCAAAAAGCTGATTCAATATGATACAATCGCTGTTAATACAATTGTAACAAACAAGAATGGAGAGGTAAGCTCATGCGACATACCTTTTTCTGAAGACCTGAATCAGTTTAATCACAACTACCTCCAGCTAACCAAACAAGTGGCCGAAACCTGTCAGAACCACGATTTAACGGAAAGCATGGTTATTGGTACTTCTGCGCTCGTGAACTACGAGATAGACGGTGCAGTTGGCATGTACAGCGGTATTTTCAATAATCCATTCCTGATATGGGGAAAATTCAAAAAACGTTTTTTCAGAAAACACCTGACCGTGTCATTTCAGTTTCATCATACACAAATGGACGGAGCTCATGCTGCCCAGTTCTTGGAAAAGCTTCAACATGAAATAAGCTCAACACACTTGTAACCACAAAAGTAGTCTGATAAATCAAAGAATCTGCTTGCACATGACGAAATTTGTCAGTTCCAACTGATTGGCTCTGCACTTCTGTGACTTAACTACTTTGTAGCCCTTTTGTTCAAAGAACGGTTTTGCAGTCAGACTGACCTCCGAGGTAATTTCATCAACTCCATACGCTTTGCCCATCTTTTCCACTTCCGAAAGCAACAGGGTAGCTACTCCCCTGCCCTGCATATCCTTGTGCACAAACATGGAATGTAAATACCCCTCTTTATTCATAGAAGAGAAACCAGCCATCTTACCTTGTTCATCAAAGGCCCCAATATAATAATTTTGGGACAAAAGGTCCTTCCAGTGGGATACGTCATCACCACAAGAAGCCCAGTCTACTACCTCTTCTTTTGTATAGTCCCTTAAATTCACATTAAGCACAGTAGAACGGAACAAGTGCTGCATTTCCAGAATGTCTTTTTCTTCAAGCGGACGAATGTTATAGTTAGGCTTTAACCATTTAATGACTTTACACGGATTGCCCACAGCAACCCAATGTGCTGGGATAGATTTTGTAACTACACTTCCCGCACCTATTACACTTCCCCGACCAATAGTCACTCCTGCAAGGACAATACTTCCACCGCCAATCCATACTTCATCTTCTACCGTAATAGGCAGGGCTTTCGTTCTAAAAAACAATTCTCCAGAGTTTTCATTCCAGTCCTCCACAAAACGCTCTTCAAAACACACAGGATGAGTGGCTGTATAAAACTGTACGTGAGGAGCTATCAAAACTTTACTACCAATGTAAATATAGTTTTCATCCATCAGCGTACAATTGTCATTGATGATTGTTTTTTCACCAATAAAAATATGTTTACCACACTGACAAGTAAAATTTCGACCAATACTGGAATGTTGTCCGACTTTGCCCAGCATGCGAACAAACAATGCAGTTCTTTCTTCTTCTGACAAGGTGATATTATCAAGCATTGATAATATCACCTTGTCTGTATAATCATATTCAAAACCTCAGAATCCAATCTATTACAATACTCACCAGACAAAAAACGTTGATAATTACTCGCTTCTTTCGTTATATCTCTCACCATAATAAATTCCTCCTCTGTTTCCTTCATAATTGTAAATCCAAGTTTTAAATACATACGAACAGCATAATTAGCCTTTTGAACGGAAAGAGAAACATGATGATAGCCTTTACTTTCCAGCAGTTTCATCATCTCCTTCATCAACTGTCTGCCCATCCCTTTATTCCGATATTCTTTATATAAAGAAATAGAAAGTGAAGGAGTTTCATCATCCACATGACCATAATCATTCATAATACGTGTCCACACTGCCCCAACCACCTTACCATCATACTCGACAACCAAGCAGCAATCATCTTGTTTCTTGCCAAAGTCCTGAATATATAGCTTCAGCTCAGGCAAATCCACCACATCCCTTGGCAGAGGTTCAACTCCTTCAGGAATAAAAATCGCTTCATAAAGAAAATCCCTCAACAAATGGATTTCCTCTGGATACAAAGGACGAATAATATAGTCTACCACACTATCCATAGTTTCAATGATTCATTTTTTCCCACTCTTCTTTTGTCAACAAAGTAAAATGTTCTGTCCGCACATCACCCAATGGAGAAGGTTTGCCCTCTTCCGTATGATGAAACTTGAAACCACATTTATCCATTACTCGGCGGGATTTGGTGTTCCCGTCATAATAACCGCACCACACTCGTTTTACTTCCAGTTCCTCAAAACAACGCCTCAACAGGCGATTGACGGCTTCCGGAATCAGCCCCTTTCCCCAATAAGGAACTCCAATCCAATAACCAATTTCTGCATCTCCGTCCTGCATGTCGGCGCTGTGTACGCTGTCTCCAAACATAATACCCACACTGCCAACAGGTTCATTGGTTTCTTTCAGCACTACCGCATAAGTTTCCGGTGCTGAAAGAATATCACGTATCACCTCTCGGCTGTTTTCTACAGACGTGTGCGGTGGCCAACCGGCAATCGGCCCTACAGCCGGGTTTTTGGCATATTTATAGAGTGGAAGGGCATCTTCCTCACGCCACGGTCTGAGTATCAGTCTTTCTGTTTCCATAATTATGTGCGGTATATTTTATTTTTTATACATTGCAAGATTAGCTATCATCTTTTTCAAATTAGCTTCATTTTCCTCATCCGAAATGGAAGGGTCTTTCATAAAACGACCACAAGGTAAATCCGGACATCCTCCACAGTTTTCCCGCTTTTGTTCCTTACAGCATTTCCAGATGGGACATACCGCATCGCCTGTATACTGAAGCCAGAACACCTTACCTTTTATCTTTCTGCATCCATTGCATTCCTTTGGGAATGACGCACAGTCCACACACCTAGCTCCACACGGAGAGGGATAAAAATAATCATCTTTCCAATACCACCATTTACATTTCTCTCTATCCGGGTTTTCCGTATGAACAAAATACTCTAAAGCCCGGTACAGATAAAGCTGGCATCGGTCTATCGTACACCCACGCAAACGGCATTCCTCCTCATACAAATCCTCTGCTTTCTTTCCTTTCAGTGATGCGATAGAGGTATACCCCATGGCTATCAGGTCTTGTTCAGTCTGTGAACCTACGTTAGGGATTTTTCGTAAAGATGATTTTTCTTGATTGTCAGTCATATCTTATTTTTTAAAGTTCTTATATACAAACATCGGTGAACACAAAGTACTCAATAGCACCAATATCCACAGATTTCCGGTCATAGGATTATATGCTTGACATAATTCTTTCCAAGAAGAACCGGATGACAATCCCAGTCCAAATTCAAAACAAACCGTAAGACACATCCATAATCCTCCTACAAGAATACAATCTTTTTTCGTCAAGTCTTTAATAGGTGGTAAAAGCAAAAATGTTACCACATAAATTAATCCTGCAAGTAATACACCGCTTAATGCCAAAGCTGTGCTTTCAGACAAGAAACGATGCCATACATATTCACGAAGTCCTCCATTTAAAATAGCCAGTGGGATAAAACAGCACCATACTCCTATTACTTTACTCCATTTCATCATTTTTCTTTCTCAGCGATTCGACTACTTTCATTGCATTTCTCCTGGCTGCTACGATACTTGGCGTCATTTCGTATTCCAGCATATCAAGACAGGCCGCCAGTTCATTTGCCAGCTCCGGAACAAACCGGCACATCTTTGCAGCCAGTTTTATCATCATCGAGCGGCTGCTGTCCGATTCCTTTTTGTCGACAGCATGGGCAAGACAAAAATCAAACAAGCCTGTCCTGAAGTTCTGCTTCGTAGACAACTCTATCAAAATAGATAGAACAAGTCCCCGACGTATATGCAAACAAGGCTTCATTGCCCAGTCTGCAATCTTATCATAAAAGGGAGAGACATAAAGTCTTTTGTCTTCTGCTGATAAATAATACAGTATCCATGCCGCATTGTATGCCGACTGTGCATCTTCCGCATAAAGCATAAGGTCACACATCTTACCGATGCCAGCCTCATCATGATGCAACTCGCGAGACAAAGCCATTACCTGCCATTTGGACAGCCTATCCTGCAAATGTTCCATTTCGTTTTACTATGTTTCTACACTATAACGGCAAATCTAAAGAATAAGAAATAGAATAACAAATGAAAAATGAATTCTTTTAATGATGAGTCCTATCCATATTTTTATATTTTTGTATTTTATCAAGCTAACTTTTAAACATCATGAGAATCAAACAAATTACACTTTATTAATACTATAACTTTCACTTCTTGCATAGGCAAACAAACAAAAAATTAATAACTGGCTGCGATAAAAAATGTCCATCATATACGATTAGCTAAAAAAGATATTTGATTTCTTTTTGCAAACGAATTAATAATATAGAATTTAATAAGAACAGACAACATGAGTGATTTCATAATTATAATATTCCTTTTTCCAATCTTTTTCATGATACATGAGTTTGAAGAAATAATCATGATACAAAAATGGATAAATCATAATCAAATCAAATTAACTCAACGATTCCCCCATTTATACCCAATAATAAAGAAAGCATCAAAGATTGATACACATAAATTTTCTATAATTGTTGCTGAAGAATTTATCATTGTGTCCACATGTTGTACTATCAGTATATATACAGGGCAAATCATCTACTGGTATTGTTGTCTTGCGGCATTCAGCTTACATCTCCTCATTCATTTATTGCAATTTATCATTTGGCAAAAATATATACCTGCAATTGTAACAACCTTATGCTGTCTTCCATATTGTATTTGGGCTATATACAATACCATCCATATATTACCATTTCAATTATTAGTTTTTTATGCATTTATTGGTTTTATAATTGGGGGTGTAAATCTACTGATAATGCATAAAATTATGATATAATTTACTCTGTCTAAATTTAAATCTATCCCTCACATATTGACTTGTCAACTTAGTCAGGAATTAATCTTCAAACTGACAACTATTTTCAGTACACTTCAAACCTCAAAAAACGCAAGTACATTTCAACTCAAACGCCTAAGCGTTTTAAGTAAAACGTACTTGCGTTTGAATCCAAACGCACTTGTGTTTTCTATCAAACGTAAGTACGTTTTTCCCCTGTGCTTAAAAAGCCCCAAATTTTCTTTATTTATTCAGAAAATATACATTTAAAGGCAGTTTTTTAGTATCTTCGCTCCAAACTAACCTGACTAACCTATGTCTGTACTCCGATATTTCATCATTATAGGGATACTTGCCGTGGGAGTATACGTTTTTTCGTGTACCTCCCCAACTGAAGCACCTTCCCCTGAATCTACAGAAATAAATACTCATACCGATAGCCTGTTGCAGTTCAGGATTTATCTTGAACAGGCCCGCATCAGCCGTTTTAAAGGAGAGAATCAGGAAGAAGCTCATTTCTTAGATGCTGCGGAAAACATCGCTCAATGTCTGAACGACTCGTCCGTATATGCAAACTTATGGCAGGAGAAAGCCATGCTTTACCTGCCGCATCAACCGGAAAAAGCCAAAGAATTCTTTCAGAAAGCACTTGCCTATATGCCTTCCGGCACTCCGGTCTCCATCGCACAGAGTGAACTTTACCTTTCCCGCATTTATTTGGAACAAGGACAGACGGACAGTGCCTTCCATTACATCAACAACGCCATCTGCCAAAATTTGCCGAGAAAGGAAACTGCCGCCTTACACCTTCAGAAGGGCTACATTTTTGCCTTTCTTCTGCAAGCTGACTCGGCCACGCATCACATCCTGCCTTTTTTACCTGATGCCTCCTTAAAACAACGCACAGAAGCTTACCGTCGTCTATTCGAAATGTACGGAAAGAAACAGAATGAGAAACAGGAAAACATCTACATGCGAAAATACATTCTGTCGCATGACTCGCTGAGTGCCGAACGAAAGGAAATGGTCATCGAAAAGATACAAGATATGCACGAATACAAGTTGCAACGCGAACGGGCCAACAAAGCGGAGATGCAGGCAGCGCACCACAAGCTGGTTTTCTACCGGATTGCGGTCACCTTAGGCGTGGTGATTCTTATCCTGCTTTTACTTCTTCACCGCATCCGCGTGCACAAGCAAAAGCTGACAGAAGAACTAAAGGCTACCCAGTGGATGCGCATGGAAGAAACACTGAAAAGGAAAGAAGCGGAAGTGGCACTGGCCCACGAACAGGAAAAATTGAAACAGCAGGAAATTGACCGGCTGAATAAAAGCGTAGCATACTACCGGCAACTGAATGCCATCACGCTTCCTTCTCTGTTGCGGAAAAGGAACTCGCAAGGTGCACTTCACCTGACGGAAGAGGAATGGGACATTATTCAGCAAAACACAGACACTTGCTTCGACGGATTTACCAGACGACTGAAGGAGTGTTACCCGCAACTTACGGAAGAGGAACTTCGTTTCTGCTGTCTGGTAAAGATGGATCTTCCCATGTCGTTACTATCCGAAATTTACCATATTGCCAAAGGAAGTATCTCGCGCCGGAAAATGAGACTGAAGGAGAAAATGCACATCGAAAACAGCAGTTTTGACGAGTTTATCACCGCATTTTAAGTGTTATGTACATCATAAAAATTATCAACTATCTAATTCCCAATAGATTAAATTTTATTTGTGTACATCAGATTTTTCCCTGACTTCCATCTGTTCACTTTACCTTTGCAGCCGTAAATCTATTTAAACATACGCGACTCATGAAAGTGAAACAACTACTTTATGGGATGATGTACGGCTTATTGATTTTCTTCACTGTATCTTGCAGTGAAGAAAATTCAGAAAATCTACCCGATAATGTAGCTATTTATCAAAGCTACCTGGTAGCTTTTTCTGATTCACAGCCTACCCTGACCTACGCCCGTTTCTCTCCAGAGAAAGACGTACCCCTGAAAGAAATCAAACTGACAGGCGGAGCATCCATCATGGCCAATGGCAAAGAGATGGAATACCATTATTTTGATGGAAATACAATATTCGGTTATTCCTATTCACTGGCACTCGGAAAAGACGAACAAGTCTCATTCGTATTCCAACGCAAACGGCAGCAAGAAACCCGTATGCTGACCAATTATGCCTACAAGGAATGGATTAATGAGATACATATTCCTTCGGAACTTATCACGATTACCAATCAGGAAGTGGTTGGATGGAAGGGTGAGAAAATCGCGTCCAATGAAGAACTGGAGGCCACGCTGGACAGCCCCTCACATTTGGAAGAATATACCGCTTATTATGGTACATTGAACGAAAGCCGTGACGGAATTTCGTTTAAGAATGTGCCGAAAGGAAAATATATGCTTACGCTGAAACGCATCCTGAAACTGGAAACCAAAGACAATGACGCTCCCGCCAAAGGAGAAATCAGACTGGTTTTCTACGACAAAAAGGAAGTAATGGTGAAATAACATATAACCCTAGCCTATTTCCCTAACTCTACAGGTGTATGGACTCCCCACCACTATGAAGAAATCACAACTTCCCGTGCGGAGCCTTTATCCTTTCAGCTGAAAACTTCCGTTTCGTTGGAAATAGAAGAAAGCCTGATAATCTCTCTGGGATACACCCTCTCTAACCTTGACCCTTACTCGGGCGTCCGGGAAACCGTTTTCGACGGAAACATGCTGAATCTCGGAAAGAAGCGCCCATTTTTTCATTCACTCTCGATCGGGATAGGCTGGCGGTTTTAAAAACTGGGTCGGATTAACGTCCGGCCCAGTTTTTTATTCTATTCATAGCTTCCTGGCAATCCTCACGTTTGCCAAAGGCTGTCAGTCGCAGGAATCCTTCTCCGCTTGGTCCAAATCCAACTCCCGGAGTTCCTACCACATTGACTTCGTGAAGCAACATTTCAAAGAAACTCCATGAATCCAGTCCTTCGGGTGCCTTTACCCAGATATAAGGCGCATTCACTCCTCCATAAAGTGTAAATCCAGCAGACAGCAGTCCTTCACGCATCAGACGGGCATTCTCCATATAATAGGATATGGTTTCCTTAATCTCAGCTTGCCCTTCGGCGGTATAGATGGCCTCTGCCCCTCGCTGGGTGATATAGCTGGTACCATTGAACTTCGTACACTGCCGGCGGTTCCACAAATGATTCAAAGCTACTTGCTCGCCCGAAGCCGTCATGGCTTTCACTTCTTCCGGCACTACGGTATAACCGCAACGCACTCCAGTAAAACCGGCTGTCTTGGAGAAGCTACGGAATTCTACGGCACACGAACGAGCTCCCTCTATTTCATAAATAGAATGTGGCACATCACTCTCACAAATGTAAGCCTCATAAGCCGCATCATATAATATCAGTGCCTTATGTGCCAGTGCATAGTCCACCCACTTCTGCAATTCGGCTTTGGTCAGCGTCGTTCCCGTAGGATTATTAGGGTAGCACAAGTAAATCATGTCTACCGATTCTTGGGGAAGAGACGGGATAAAATGGTTTTCTGCCGTACAAGGCAGATAAGTCAGACGATTCCATTGTCCGTTCGCCTGCAATTCTCCAGCTCTCCCGGCCATGACGTTACTGTCAATATACACCGGATACACGGGGTCTGTTACCGCAACTTTATTGCCTGTGCCTAAAATATCTCCAAAATTACCGGTGTCACTTTTAGCTCCGTCACTCACAAAAATTTCTGTCGGACGCAATTCTACTCCACGCGAGCGGTAATCATGTTCCAGAATAGCCTGAATCAAGAAATCATATCCTTGTTCAGGACCGTATCCATGGAAAGTTCCGGCATCGGCCAGTTCGTCTACCGCACGGTGCATAGCCTTGATAGAAGCCGGCGGAAGCGGACGAGTCACGTCGCCAATTCCTAATCGGATAAGTGCAGCTTCCGGATGAGCCGATTTAAAGGCATTCACTTTTTTAGCAATGCTCGAAAACAGATAGTTTCCGGGCAACTTGATGAAATTATCGTTTACTTGTATCATATATCTTGTCTTACTCTTTTAATTCGATTGTTCCGTCAAATACTTTCACTGCGGGCCCTATCATATACAAATGCTGCCCCTCTCCTGCCCAGTCGATGGTCAGGTCACCTCCATCCATACAGATTGTTGCATGGGAGCCGCATTGTCCGGAAAAGGCTGCTGCCACAGCGGTAGCACATGCTCCCGTACCACAAGCTTGTGTGATACCGGATCCTCTTTCCCATACCCGCATGCGTATGTTTTCTTTGTCCAATACTTGAGCGAACTCTACGTTTACCCGATCCGGGAAAAGTGGATGACGTTCAAGCACTGGTCCTACTTCAGCAAGAGCTACCTCCTCCATTTTATCTACAAAAATAACCAGATGAGGGTTCCCCATTGACACGGCCACTCCTTTCTGGAAGGGATAAGCATCGCCCAAATCCACCCAGTGAATATCGGCAGGAATTCCCATATCCACCCGAACAGACTCTACCTTTCCCTCCTTCACCTGCAAATGCAGTTCCTTGATACCGGAAAGCGTATCCAGCAAAATATCCGTCTTCGTAGTCAGTCCATATTCATACAAATACTTCCCGATACAGCGACTGGCATTTCCGCACATCTTGGCCTCAGAACCGTCCGCGTTAAAAATACGCATGCTGAAATCAGCCTTGTCCGAATCGCCAATCAGCACCAGTCCGTCACTGCCTATCCCCGTATGAGGACGACTCCAGGCTATGGACTTTTCTTCCAGATTAGTCAGCGGGTATTTCATCGTATTCACATAGATGTAATCATTACCCAGACCATGCATTTTTGTAAATTCTATTTTCATATCTGATAATCAGTTTAGTTTTTGTATCCCTCCTCATGTACATCGGTTACCGCACGTCCGCTCGGCTCATTGATATGCTGGAAAGCTTTATCCCAAGCCAGTGCCTCAGCTGTAGAACAAGCCACACTCGGTACACTGGGAACACTCTTAGCCGCACTTTCACTCGGGAAATGCTCCTCAAAGATAGAGCGGTAGTAGTACTCTTCCTTGTTACGGGGAGGATTCACCGGGAAACGTTCAGCCGCATGCACCATCTGTTCGTCGGATACCTCTTTTGCCGTGAATTCCTTCAGCGTATCAATCCAGCTGTATCCCACACCGTCACTGAACTGTTCCTTCTGACGCCATGCCACGCTTTCAGGCAACAAGTCGGCAAAAGCTTCGCGTACGATTTTCTTTTCGATGGTTTTTCCGGGACACATCTTGGCTTCCGGGTTCAACCGCATGGCCACATCCAAGAATTCCTTGTCAAGGAACGGCACACGTCCTTCTACTCCCCAGGCAGCCAATGATTTATTGGCCCGCAAACAATCGTACAAATAAAGTTTGGACAATTTACGCACAGTTTCTTCATGGAAAGCCCGTGCATCGGGGGCCTTGTGGAAGTACAGATAACCACCAAAAATTTCATCTGCTCCTTCTCCGCTAAGCACCATCTTGATACCCATACTCTTGATGACACGAGCCAGCAAGTACATAGGTGTAGAAGCTCGAACTGTCGTTACATCGTAAGTCTCAATGTAATAAATCACATCGCGAAGTGCGTCGAGACCTTCCTGAATGGTGTAGTGAATTTCATGGTGCACGGTACCGATGAAATCAGCCACTTCACGTGCCTTGGCCAAATCGGGGGCTCCCTCCAGACCAATAGCAAAGGAATGAAGCTGAGGCCACCATGCCGCCATCTTTCCATCCGTTTCCACACGACGGGCTGCATAACGCTTGGCAATGGCAGAAATGACTGAGCTGTCCAAACCTCCTGAAAGCAATACACCGTAGGGTACATCACTCATCAGTTGCTCACGTACAGCTTTTTCCAAGCCTTCCCGCAAAGCGCTAACCGATGCCGGTGCATCAGCTACTGCCTCATACTGAGTCCAGTCGCGAACGTACCAGCGGGTCATCTTCCCGTCCTTGCTATAATAACAATGTCCGGGTAAAAAGGGTTCATAGCGTTCACAAAAACCTTCCAACGCTTTCAGTTCGCTGGCACAATAGACTTTGCCATCGCTGTCATAACCAATATAAAGTGGAATCACCCCGATAGGGTCGCGAGCGATGAGAAACTCATCTTTTTCTGAATCGTACAGCGCGAATGCAAAAATACCATTCAGCTTTTCCAGAAAATGTATTCCGTATTCTTGATAAAGTGCCAAGATTACTTCACAGTCACTTCCTGTCTGGAAATCATATTTTCCGGCATACTCCTTACGAATCTCACGGTGATTGTAGATTTCGCCGTTCACGGCCAGTACCACTTTCTTATCGGGTGAGTACAATGGCTGTCCGCCACTCTGCGGGTCTACTATCGACAAACGTTCATGCGCTAAGATAGCCAATCCTCCACAATAAATTCCACTCCAGTCGGGACCACGATGACGAATCTTTCGAGCCATGGCCAATGCTTTTTCACGCAACTCTGGAGTCTGTTTTCTGATATTTAAAATAGCTGCAATGCCACACATAATCGTAAAGTTGTATTTATATTTTGTATGTAATCAATTATTTTCGGCTTAAATATGCATCAATGTCGGCTGCGGCCTTCCGACCGCCTGCAATGCACTTCACAACCAGACTGGCTCCGGTAGCTGCATCACCGGCCACAAAAACATTTGCCGGGAATTCAGGTTGTACCGGACGAAGGAATCCCATCGCCAGCAATACCAAATCGGCTTTCAGGATTTCTTTCTTCCCAGTCGGCTTCATCACCGGACGTTCTCCTTCGGCTCCCGGAGTCCATTCCACTTCTTCCACTTCTACACCGCACACTTTCCCGTCTTCTTCCAAGAAGCGGTTGGAGGTCAAACTCCACCGACGTATGCATCCTTCTTCATGACTGCTGCTGGTTTTGAGAACCACCGGCCACTGCGGCCACGGAGTATTCGGATTATGACCTACAGGAGGCTTCGGCATAATTTCAATCTGCGTTACACTGAGTGCTCCCTGACGGTTACTTGTTCCGATACAGTCACTACCCGTATCTCCACCTCCAATTACCAGCACATGCTTACCTTTTGCCGTGATGCGTTCCTCCTCTGGAATGTGCTGCCCTGCCAGCACGCGGTTCTGCTGCGCCAACATCTCCACAGCAAAATGGATACCTTTCAGTTCACGTCCGGGGATATTCAAATCGCGTGCCTGCGGCGTACCCGTACAAATGCAGTATGCATCAAATCCTTCGGGAAGATTTGTCACGTCAATATCGGCATTGACCTTGAAAGTGATTCCTTCTGCTTCCATCACTGCCACACGGCGATCGATTACCGATTTGCTGAGCTTAAAATTCGGAATACCAAATCGCAACAAGCCTCCCACGTATTCCAGTTTTTCGAACACCGTCACCGCATATCCTCTGCGGTTCAACTGATTGGCAGCCGCCAGTCCTGCAGGTCCGGAACCGATGACAGCCACAGACTTCCCGTTTCGTTCATATTGACGAGGCTGTACATACCCTTCACGAAAAGCAGCTTCAATGATAGCAGCTTCATCTTCACGAATGGTTACCGGTGCATCCATACTCAACTTCAACACACAACTCTTTTCACACAATGCCGGACATATACGGCCAGTGAACTCCGGAAAATCATTGGTTCCGGTAAGTATCTCATAAGCTTCTTTCCATTTTCCCTTGTACATGGCATCCTGGAACTCCGGAGGACGATTGCCCAACGGGCATGCCCAATGGCAGAAAGGTACCCCACAGTCCATACACCGCGATGCCTGGAGCTTTCGCTCGCTTGTGTTCAACGTCTGTTCCACTTCACTGAAGTCCATGATACGGTCGTGTACCGGACGGTATCCAGCCTCTTGTCTGGGAACGGTCAGAAATGCTTTTGGATTTCCCATATATCTAGTTTTTTACTGTTCAACAATTAATCAATAATCACGCTGTACTTCGGCTATCTTCTGCTGCAGTTTGCGCATCTGCTCTTCAGCCAGCACTTTCTTGTATTCAATCGGAGTTACCTGAATAAATTCTTCTACATAACGGCTCCAGTTATCCAACATCGTACGTGCCAGTTGAGAACCGGTGTACAGATAATGCTGACGAACCAGTTCATGCAGTTCCTTGCGGGCTGTAGCATCTTCCAACAGAGAAAGCTCTACCATTTCCATGTTACAGAAGTAATCGAAGTTACGGTCTTTATCCCATACGTAAGCAACTCCCCCACTCATACCTGCAGCAAAGTTACGTCCGGTCTTACCCAGTACGACTACTCGTCCGCCTGTCATGTACTCACAGCAATGGTCGCCTACTCCTTCTACTACCGTAATGGCACCGGAGTTACGTACGGCAAAACGCTCACCTACACATCCATTGATATACACCTCTCCACTCGTGGCACCATACAACAATGTATTACCAGCGATTACGTTGTTTTCGGCCAGGAAATTGCTTCTTACCGGAGGCTGTACCGAAATATGTCCTCCGCTCAAGCCCTTGCCCAGGTAATCATTCGCTTCACCTTCCAGCTTGAAGCTGACCCCATGTGGAAGGAAAGCACCGAAACTCTGTCCGGCTGAACCTTTAAACTTCACCTGGATGGTCTGTGCGGGCAATCCAGCCTGTCCATACTTGGCAGCTACGGCTCCAGAAAGCATGGCTCCTACCGAACGGTCGGTATTGGATATGGCATATTCCAACGATACCTCCTTACGGTTTTCCAGTGCTTCGCGTGCAGCAGCCAGCATGCTGACATCCTTCACGTGCTCTATCTCATGACGCTGTTCCGTTACATTATGTAAGGCTGCACCGTTATCGACTTTATGCAACAATTTACTGAAATCGAGCAATGAAGCCTTTTCATGAGTTGTCGGACGTATTTCAATCAAATCCGTACGTCCTACAATGTCTTCCAGACGGGAGAATCCCATCTCTGCCAGGTATTCACGTACCTCCTGTGCCAGGAAACGGAAGAAGTTGACCACATAACGATAATGTCCGCGGAAATGTGCCCGCAACTGCGGATCCTGTGTAGCCACACCTACCGGACACGTATTGGCATGACATTTACGCATCATGACACATCCCAAAACAATCAATACAGAAGTTCCGAATCCAAACTCTTCTGTTCCCAGCAAAGCCATGCTGATGATGTCACGTCCAGTCTTCAACTGTCCGTCAGTCTGCAAACGTACCTGACCACGGAGTCCGTTGAGTACCAGTGTCTGCTGTGTCTCGCTCAGACCGATTTCCGGAGAAATACCGGCATAGCGCATGGAAGAGGCCGGAGAAGCTCCTGTTCCACCTTCTGCTCCTGAAATGACAATCAAATCAGCCTTTGCTTTTGCCACACCGGCTGCGATGGTACCAATACCACTTTCAGCTACCAGTTTCACACTGATTTTGGCTTTCGGATTCACGTTCTTCAAATCGAATATCAGCTGAGCCAAGTCTTCAATTGAATAAATATCGTGATGAGGGGGAGGCGAAATCAACGAAATGCCCGGAATAGAATGACGCGTCTTGGCAATCACTTCATTTACCTTGAATCCCGGAAGCTGTCCACCTTCACCCGGTTTAGCACCCTGTGCTACCTTAATCTGAATTTCTTCGGCATTCACCAAGTATTCAGTGGTTACACCGAAACGTCCGGAAGCGACCTGTTTGGTCTTACTGCACAAGGAAATGCCATCGTAGGTTTCATGGAAACGGTCGGAATCCTCTCCTCCTTCACCCGTATTACTACGGGCGTTCAGCTTGTTCATGGCCAGTGCCATGGCTTCATGCGCCTCTTTACTGATAGAACCAAAAGACATGGCGCCCGTTACAAAATGCTTTACAATTTCCTCTACCGGCTCTACATCTTCCAATGGAATCGGATTACGGTGGAAAGAGAAGAAGTCACGCAAGAATATCGGACTTTCCTTTTCATCTACCCGACGCGTATATTCCTTGAACTTAGCATAACTTCCCAAACGAGTGGCCAACTGCAAAGCACTGATAGTTTCCGGATTCCAGGCATGCTTCTCGCCATCCTTACGGTAGGAGAACTGACCGATGTAAGGCAACAAATCGTCGACCTCTTTTGCAAAACCTGCATCATGGAACGCCTGGTAATCTTTGGCAATGCTTTCCAATCCGACACCTCCAATGGATGAAGAAGGAGTACCGAAGTAAGTAGAAAGCACTTCACTGCCCAAACCAACGGCTTCAAAAATCTTTGCTCCACGGTAAGAACGTATCGTACTGATACCCATCTTACTCATTACTTTATAGAGTCCCTTGCAAACGGCTTTTATGTAGTTCTTTTCGGCGGTTTCATAATTCAACTGCACATCGCCTTTCTTCACCATGTCATCCAGAATGGCAAATACCATATACGGATTGATGGCGCTCGCTCCATATCCCAGCAACAAGGCAGCGTGCATCACTTCCCGAATTTCTCCACTTTCTACCACCAATGCGGTCTGTACTCTCTTTTGTACAGAAATCAGGTGATGGTGTACGGCACTTACAGCCAGCAAAGAAGGAATGGCTGCATGTGCTGCATCAATCTCACGATCGGAAAGAATGATGTAGTTCACACCTTCGTCCACTGCCGCCTCGGCTTTCTTGCACAACTCATTCAATGCCTCACGCAGACCTTCCGCTCCTCTTGCTGCATCGAACAGCATCGGCAACTTCACGGTATTGAACCCTTTATAACGAATGTTGCACAATATATCAAGCTGCGTATTGTTCAGAATCGGATGTGGCAGACGCACCATCTTACAATGCGATTCACTCGGCAACAAGATGTTGGTTCCTACAGCTCCGATATATTCCGTCAGCGACATCACCAGTTCCTCACGTATCGGGTCGATTGGCGGATTGGTCACCTGAGCAAACTGTTGACGGAAATAATTGAACAATATCTGCGGCTTGTCGGACAACACAGCCAGAGGAGTATCGTTACCCATAGAAGCTGTGGGTTCGGCCCCATTCATACACATTGGAGTAAGTGTACGTTCTATGTCTTCGCGAGTAAATCCGAATGCACGCAGGCGACGTTCATAATCAGGTACAGAATTGGAAATCTTACGGCCACTGCGTAATGTATCCAGTTCAATACGGTTGGTAGAAAGCCACTGACGATAAGGCTTGGAAGCCGCCAACTGGCTCTTCAGTTCGCCATCGTAGTAAATACGTCCTTCCTGGGTATCTACCAACAATATCTTGCCTGGCTGAAGACGGCCTTTTTCCTTAATGGCTTCAGGTTCAAAATTAATGACTCCAGCTTCGCTGGCTACCACCATCATATCATTTTTGGTAATCAGGTAACGTGCCGGACGCAAACCGTTACGGTCGAGCATACCACCTGCATAACGTCCGTCGCTGAACAACAAGGCAGCCGGTCCGTCCCAAGGTTCCATCAAAATGGAATGGTACTCATAAAACGCCTTCAGCTCCTCACTAATCGGATTCTTGTCATTGAATGACTCTGGCACAAGCATAGCCATGGCATGCGGCAGGCTCAATCCTGACATCACGAAAAACTCCAACACATTATCGAGTGAGGCACTGTCGCTCATTCCCGGCTGTATGATCGGACCTATTTTCTTCACGTCACCTAATAAAGGAGTGGAAAGTACACTTTCACGCGCCTCCATCCATCCTCTGTTTCCACGAATGGTATTGATTTCTCCATTATGGGCTAACAAGCGGAAAGGCTGTGCCAAACTCCAGGTCGGAAATGTATTCGTACTAAAACGAGAATGTACGATGGCCAGTCCGCTGGTAAAGTAAGGCTGGGTAAGGTCCTGAAAATATTCACGCACCTGTACCGAAGACAGCATACCTTTATATATAATATTTTTACTGGACAAGGAAACAATGTAAAAGTCCTTATGATGTACACGGCGTTCAATCTTTTTACGCACAATATATAAGGTACGTTCAAAGTTTTCCAGGTCGGTTGCCCCGGTAATGAACACCTGCTTAATGTCTGGTTCAGTCTCCAACGCACTTTTTCCTAAAATAGAAGAATTCACGGGCACGGAACGCAAGTGCATCAATGACAAGCCTTCACGCTCTACCTCCTCAATCAGGATGCTCAGAATGGACTCCTGTTCCTTCGCGTCTTTCGGAAGAAAAACCAATCCCGTACCATATTTCCCCTTTTCAGGCACCGGAATTCCTTGTAACAATATAAACTCATGTGGAATCTGCAGCATAATACCTGCACCGTCACCCGTCTTGTTGTCAGCGCCTTCTGCGCCACGATGTTTCATATTTTCCAAGACCTTCAAGGCTGCATCCACCAATTCATGTGATTTATTACCATGAATATCTACAATCATACCTACTCCACAAGCATCGTGCTCGTACTCCGGTTGATAAAGCCCGGAAGATGTCTGATGACATTCTGTTACTTCCTGCTCTTCTTTTCTCATAAATTTTCCTGCTAACCTCATTTTATCTTTCATTATTAATACCCAAAACAGAGTTTACATTCTATTTGTCCACAAAAATAATAATATCACTTCCAATATGACACTTTTGTAGGATTTTTCATTACAATATTTTCATTTACACAAACCGAAGCTTTCATTTTCTTTATATAGAAAGCGGAAAAGTTTCAGAATAAAACAGAATAAATACATTTTGATTACATTTATCACAAAAAGACAGAAACAATGTATTTTTTCAGGCACAGCACATACCTCTTTTAATAATTGTCTGTTATTTTGTAAACGAAAATCATAATATGGCTTGAAAACAAAATACAGATGGAAACATTAAAACATGAATGCGGAGTCGCTCTTATCCGACTCCTGAAACCACTGGAATATTATCAGGAAAAATATGGTACATGGATGTATGGCTTGAACAAGCTTTATCTGCTGATGGAAAAGCAGCACAACAGAGGACAAGAAGCTGCAGGATTAGCCTGCGTAAAACTGCAAGCCAACCCTGGTGAGGAATACATGTTCCGTGAAAGAGGACTCGGAGCGGGAGCCATTACAGAAATCTTCAACAACGTTCATCAACAATACAAGGATTTAACGGAAGAACAGTTGCACGATGCAGAATTTGCAAAGAAGTGCCTGCCCTTTGCCGGAGAACTTTACATGGGACACCTGCGTTATTCGACCACAGGAAAAAGCGGTATCTCGTATGTTCATCCATTTCTCCGCCGCAACAACTGGCGTGCCAAGAACCTAGCATTGTGCGGTAACTTCAATCTGACCAATGTAGACGAAATTTTTGCCAATATTACTGAAGCCGGACAACATCCCCGTAAATACGCAGATACCTATATCATGCTGGAGCAGGTAGGCCACCGGCTGGACAGAGAAGTGGAGCGCCTTTACAACCAGTGCAAAGAAGAAGGCTTGAAGGGAATGGACATCACGCATGCCATTGAAGAGCGGATTGACTTGACAAACGTACTGAAAACATCTTCCCCATCCTGGGATGGAGGTTACGTCATCTGCGGAATGACAGGAAGCGGTGAAACCTTTGCCGTACGCGACCCATGGGGTATTCGCCCGGCATTCTGGTATCAGGACGATGAAATCATGGTATTAGCGTCGGAACGCCCTGTCATTCAGACGGTATTGAATATCCCTGCTGAAAGCATCCATGAACTGATGCCTGGACAAGCTGTATTGGTCAATAAGAAAGGTCAGCTCAGACTGGCACAAATCAACAAACCCAGGAAATTAAAACCCTGCTCTTTCGAACGCATCTACTTCAGCCGGGGAAGTGACGTGGATATCTACCGTGAACGTAAAAAATTAGGAGAAAAACTGATTGAACCAATTCTCTCTGCAGTCAATCATGACATAGCCCATTCTGTATTCTCATTTATTCCCAATACAGCCGAAGTGGCTTTCTATGGAATGCTGGAAGGACTGGACAATTATCTGAACCAACTTAAAATCAAGCAAATCGAGGCCTTGGGTCACATGCCCAGCCATGAAGAACTGAAACAGATTCTTTCTCAACGCATCCGAAGCGAGAAGGTAGCCATCAAGGATATTAAGTTGCGTACCTTTATTGCGGAAGGAAATACCCGCAACGACCTGGCAGCCCACGTATACGATATTACCTACGGAAGCCTCGTGCCACAGGAAGACAACCTGGTAATCATCGACGACAGTATCGTACGAGGAACGACTTTGAAGCAAAGTATCATCAGCATTCTCGACCGTCTGCAGCCCAAAAAGATTGTCATCGTATCCTCTTCCCCACAAGTCCGCTATCCGGATTACTATGGCATCGACATGGCCAGCATGGAGCAATTCATCGCCTTCAAGGCTGCCATCGCTCTGCTGGAAGAACGCGACATGCAGCACGTCATTGAATATGCTTATAGAAAATCAAAAGAACAGCTGAACCTGCCTAAAGAAAAAATGCGCAACTACGTAAAGGAAATTTATGCTCCTTTCAGCGATGAAGAAATATCAGAAAAAATTGCTGCATTACTGACTCCTGCCACTACGCGGGCAAAAGTACAGATTGTTTACCAAACGTTGGAAGGACTGCATGAGGCATGTCCGGCCCATCCGGGAGACTGGTATTTTAGTGGAGACTATCCTACCCCGGGAGGAACACGCCAAGTGAACCAGGCATTCATCGACTGGGTGGAAAAGAATTATCAATTCTAATTCTCCCTCCCCAAAAACAAACAGAAGTCAAAGTTTCCAGTACTCCCGAGGAAGTACTGTAGTACTGCCTATGAAGTACTTCAGTACTTTCACGGGAGTACTGTAGTACTTCTTTGAAAGTACTGAGATTACACAAAAACAGCTACGAATCCTCCTCTTTACAAATATAAAATCGAGAATCTATACCCGAAAAGCAAACCAATAAATTCCCACCTTTGATGCACCAGAAGAGATTCAAAAAAACTTAATCAAAGAATAAACTTTTGTCATCTCCAGTTTGCAATATTATGAAGTATTCGTATATTTGCAGCCTAGAAACAGAATTCATGGAAGCATTTTACAGAACACATAATTATTTAGTGGAACATACCAACGCTCCTGTTCGCCGTGATCTCATGGATGAAATAGACTGGAATGATCGCTTGATTGGTATAAAAGGTACAAGAGGGGTAGGCAAAACCACATTTCTTTTACAATATGCAAAAGAAAAGTTCGGAACGGACCGTTCATGCTTGTTCGTAAACATGAATAATTTCTACTTTTCACAATACAGTTTAGTAGACTTTGCCGGGGAATTTGTTAAAAGAGGGGGAAAAGTCCTGCTTATTGACCAAGTTTTCAAGCTTCCAGATTGGAGTCACGATTTGCGCACATGCTATGAACGTTATCCGCAACTGAAAATTGTATTTACCGGTTCTTCTGTAATGCGTCTGAAAGATGAGAATCCCGAATTGAACGGGATTGTCAAATCGTATAACCTGAGAGGATTTTCTTTCCGTGAATTTCTGAATTTACAAACTGGGAACCATTTTTCAGCCTACACACTGGATGAGATTCTGCACAATCACGAGCATATCGTGAAAACAATCTTACCACACATCAACCCGCTCAATTATTTCCAGGATTACATCCATCATGGTTTCTATCCTTTTTTCCTTGAAAAAAGAAATTTCTCGGAAAATCTGCTGAAGACCATGAACATGATGATTGAAGTGGACATTCTCCTGATTAAACAAATCGAGCTGAAATATCTGTCCAAAATCAAAAAATTATTATATTTGCTAGCAGTAGACGGTCCGGTCGCACCCAATGTCAGCCAATTGGCTACTGAAATTCAGACATCGCGTGCTACGGTCATGAACTACATAAAATACCTGGCAGATGCACGACTCATCAACATGGTTTACCCGAAAGGGGAAAGCTTTCCTAAAAAACCGGCTAAAATCATGATGCACAACACAAACCTGATGTATAGCATCTATCCGGTAAAGGTGGAGGAACAAGATGTGCTGGAAACCTTCTTTGTCAATACCTTGTGGAAAGACCACAAAATCAACAAAGGAGATAAAGGAACCTCTTTCCTTGTAGACAATACACTGCATTTCCGGATTTGTGCAGAAGGAAGCAAATATAAAAGCAATCCGAACATATACTATGCCATGCATAAAATGGAAATAGGACACGGCGACCAGATACCTTTATGGTTATTTGGATTTTTGTATTGACAATAACGATTTTATTACTTCATATTTAATTAGTAATTGTATGACTAAACAAAAAAAATTCATCACTTGTGATGGTAACCAGGCTGCAGCACATATTTCATATATGTTCTCAGAAGTTGCAGCTATCTATCCTATCACCCCGTCATCTACAATGGCTGAATATGTAGACGAATGGGCTGCCGCAGGTCGTAAAAACATCTTCGGCGAAACTGTTTTGGTTCAGGAAATGCAATCTGAAGGTGGTGCTGCCGGTGCAGTACACGGATCTCTTCAGGCTGGTGCATTGACAACTACTTATACTGCTTCTCAGGGTCTTCTGTTGATGATTCCTAACATGTACAAAATTGCAGGTGAGTTCTTGCCATGCGTATTCCACGTTTCTGCACGTACACTGGCTTCTCACGCATTGTGTATCTTCGGTGACCACCAGGACGTAATGTCTTGCCGTCAGACTGGTTTCGCTATGCTTTGTGAAGGTTCTGTACAGGAAGTTATGGATTTGGCCGGTGTAGCTCACTTGTCAACAATCAAGTCTCGGGTTCCGTTCTTGAACTTCTTCGACGGTTTCCGTACATCACACGAAATCCAGAAGATTGAAATGCTGGAAAACGAAGACCTCGCTCCGCTGGTAGACCAGAAAGCTTTGGCTGAATTCCGTGAACGTGCACTCAGTCCTAACAAACCGGTTGCTCGCGGTATGGCTGAAAACCCGGATCACTTCTTCCAGCACAGAGAATCTTGCAATCCGTTCTATGAAGCAGTTCCTGCTATCGTAGAAGAATATATGAACGAAATCAATAAGATTACAGGACGTCACTACGGCTTGTTCAACTACTATGGTGCAGAAGATGCTGAACGCGTAATCATCGCTATGGGTTCTGTAACTGAAGCTGCTCGTGAAGCTATCGACCACTTGGTAGCAAACGGCGAAAAAGTTGGTTTGGTTTCTGTACACTTGTATCGTCCGTTCTCTGCTAAACATTTCTTGGCAGCTGTACCTAAGACCGCAAAACGCATCGCAGTTCTTGACCGTACAAAAGAACCGGGTGCAAACGGCGAACCTTTGTATCTTGACGTAAAAGACTGCTTCTACGGACAGGAAAATGCTCCTCTTATCGTAGGCGGACGTTATGGTCTGGGTTCTAAGGATACTACTCCTGCTCAGATTCTTTCTGTATACGAAAACTTGGCATTGCCGACTCCTAAGAACCACTTCACTATCGGTATCGTAGATGACGTCACCTTCACTTCTCTTCCTCAGAAAGAAGAAATCGCTTTGGGTGGCGAAGGTATGTTCGAAGCTAAATTCTACGGTTTGGGTGCTGACGGTACTGTAGGTGCTAACAAGAACTCTGTAAAAATCATCGGTGACAACACCAACAAATACTGCCAGGCTTACTTCTCATACGACTCTAAGAAATCTGGTGGTTTCACTTGCTCTCACTTGCGTTTCGGTGATCATCCTATCCGCTCTACTTACTTGGTAACTACTCCTAACTTCGTAGCTTGCCACGTACAGGCTTACCTGCACATGTATGATGTAACTCGCGGTCTGCGTAAGAACGGTACATTCTTGCTGAACACTATCTGGGAAGGCGAAGAATTGGCTAAGAACCTGCCGAACAAAGTGAAGAAATACTTCGCAGAAAACAACATCACTGTTTACTATATCAATGCAACTAAGATTGCTCAGGAAATTGGTTTGGGTAACCGTACTAACACTATCCTGCAGTCTGCATTCTTCCGTATCACTGGCGTAATTCCAGTTGACCTGGCTGTAGAACAGATGAAGAAATTCATCGTGAAGTCTTACGGCAAGAAGGGTGAAGACGTGGTTAACAAGAACTACGCTGCCGTTGACCGTGGTGGTGAATACAAACAATTGACTGTTGACCCGGCATGGGCTAACCTGGAAGTTGAAGCTGCTGCTGCAAACAACGATCCGGCATTCATCAACGAAGTTGTTCGTCCTATCAACGCTCAGGATGGTGACTTGCTGCCAGTATCTGCATTCAAGGGTATCGAAGACGGTACATGGCATCAGGGTACAGCTAAATACGAAAAACGTGGTGTAGCTGCATTCGTTCCGGAATGGAATCCTGAAACTTGTATCCAGTGTAACAAGTGTGCATACGTTTGTCCTCACGCTGCTATCCGTCCGTTCGTACTGGATGCTGAAGAACAAGCTGGTGCTAACTTCCCGACTCTGAAAGCTGTAGGAAAACAGTTCGACGGTATGACATTCCGTGTACAGGTAGACGTTATGGACTGCTTGGGTTGCGGTAACTGTGCTGACGTTTGTCCGGGCAACCCGAAGAAGGGTGGCAAGGCTTTGACTATGAAGCCGCTTGAAACTCAGTTGGCTGAAGCTGCTAACTGGACTTACTGCGCTGACAACGTGAAGTCTAAACAGCACTTGGTAGACATCAAGGCTAACGTGAAGAACTCTCAGTTCGCTCAGCCGTTGTTCGAGTTCTCTGGAGCTTGCTCTGGTTGTGGTGAAACTCCGTATGTGAAACTGATTTCTCAGTTGTTCGGTGACCGTGAAATGGTTGCTAACGCTACAGGATGTTCTTCTATCTACTCTGGTTCAGTTCCTTCAACTCCTTATACAACTAACGAAAAAGGTCAGGGTCCTGCTTGGGCTAACTCATTGTTCGAAGACTTCTGCGAATTCGGTTTAGGTATGGAATTGGCTAACAAGAAACTGCGCAACCGTCTGGAAGAAGCTATGAAGTCTGCTATCGCAAACGAAGCTACTCCGGCAGAATACAAAGAAGCATTCCAGGAATGGATTGACGGCCGCAACGATGCTGATAAGAGCAAAGCTGCTGCTGAAAAGATTATTCCGTTGGTAGAAGCTGCAAAAGACAAGTGTGCTGCTTGCGCTACTATCGCTGAATTCAAAGACTATCTGGTAAAACGCTCACAGTGGATCATCGGTGGTGACGGTGCTTCTTACGATATAGGTTACGGAGGTCTTGACCATGTAATCGCTTCTGGCGAAGATGTAAACATCCTGGTATTGGATACTGAAGTTTACTCTAACACTGGTGGTCAGTCTTCTAAGGCTACTCCGCTGGGTGCTATCGCTAAGTTTGCTGCTTCTGGTAAACGTGTTCGCAAGAAAGACCTGGGTATGATTGCTACTACTTACGGTTACGTTTACGTAGCTCAGATTGCAATGGGTGCTGACCAGGCTCAGACTTTGAAAGCTATCCGCGAAGCTGAAGCATATCCTGGACCATCATTGGTTATCGCATACGCTCCATGTATCAACCACGGTTTGAAAGCTGGTATGGGTAAATCTCAGGCTGAAGAAGCTAAGGCTGTAGAATGTGGTTACTGGCACTTGTGGCGCTTCAACCCGGCTCTGGAAGAAGAAGGTAAGAATCCGTTCTCACTCGACTCTAAAGAACCGAACTGGGAAGGCTTCCAGGATTATCTGAAGGGTGAAGTTCGTTTCGCATCTGTAATGAAACAATACCCGACAGAAGCTGCTGACTTGTTCGCTGCTTGCGAAGACATGGCTAAGAAACGCTATGCTTCTTACAAGCGTATGGCTGCAATGGACTGGAGCGACGAAAAAGCTGAATAATTTATTTTAGCATATAATCAACGAAAAACGGCTGCCTGCAAAGGTGGCCGTTTTTTTGATTACAAGCTTTTTCTTATGTTTGCATTGAATTATCAATAACGAAAAGCTTTATGAAATACTTAATTGTTTCCGACATACACGGATGCCTTCCTGCATTAGAAAAAGTCCTGCAGTTTTACCAGGCACATCACTTTGATATGCTCATTATTTTGGGAGATATATTGAATTACGGGCCACGTAACGGACTTCCTGAGGGACTCAATCCAAAAGGTATTGCAGAGAAACTAAATGAAATGGCAGGAGAAATCGTAGCAATACGAGGAAATTGTGATTCTGAAGTAGACCAGATGTTGCTGAACTTCCCTATTTTATCAGATTACACATTAATCGTAGATAATGGCAAGAAGTTATTCCTCACCCACGGGCACATCTACAATGAAGAAAAACGCCCGCAAAATGGATATGATGCCTTTTTCTACGGACATACCCATTTATGGAAACTGGAAAGAACGGCAAACGGCATCATCTGTAACACGGGCTCCATTACTTTCCCCAAAGGAGGCAACCCTCCCACTTTTGCTAGCTATGAAAATGGGAAAATCACTATATACCATCTAAATGGCGAAATACTGAAAGAACTTCCACTATAACAACCAAAAGGGCATAAAAAAGGCTGCCAACCTATCGTAACCCATAACAGACAATACATACATTACGATTCGGAAGGCAGCCACTCCCCATCTTATTGAATTATAGCAATAGACAAGATATATTACAGTTCAGAAAATGGCTTTGGTTTTCCACCCAAAGGGAAAGAAATTCCCAAGAAACCATTCACTGATTTAGAATTACCTCCAAAGAACATATAGTCGGTTCCTACAAACAACGGACCCAACTTCACCGCTAGACCAATTGACTTACCACTTGCTTGAATCGGAGAGTAACTAATAGCTGCATTCAGCCAGTTCTTTGGACGGAATGTGGCCAAGAAAGTCAATTCATTCAATGTTTTGGGCTCTGCAAAACGAGCGGTGTACATAGCACCTACACTCAACTTATTATTCAACAATCCATATTCTCCAGCCAATAACAGTGTAGAATACAAACGGGTTTTTGTTTTTACCTTTTCAGGTGAACCTTCTTCAAAATCAAAACGTTCGAACGACAAGAAATCACCGCCAATATAACGATCATAATTCTCTGAATTAATGGTCACTTCATCTCCTCCACTCACCGTAGCTACAGTTGTTTCGCTTTCCTTCCATTTCAGGAAACCTAAATCGAGAATAGAAGCTGATACGGTCAGGTTATCCCATACTTTATAACTTGCTCCTAAATCAATACCAAAACCTGAACCTGCAATACCTAAGTCGCCTGCATCCAAGTCAAAGTTATCAATCATTCCATTGTTATCAAAAGTCATACCTCCACCTTTCAAGGTAGTAATTACGTTACCATTCGCAGAATAATCGTAATGTGCTCCATACCAATCAGAAGGAGAAAGTTCGCCACGAGACTCATAATCTGCATAATTTGTATATTGAGGATTCGGAACATCCAAATTCAAATCAAACTGATTGATGTTCATTTCTGCACGAGCCAGACCTAACAACACTTTTACACGTCCACCTACAGTCAATTTTTCTGTAATACGGCGTGAGTATCCCAAACCAACTTCAGCGTATGCCTTCATGTTCAGTGTCTGATTTGATAAGCTATAGCTTTGATTGGTTCCTGCCACATCCTCCAATGCAAAACCATTCATCGTGCGCATCATAGAGAACATGTCCTTTGCCAATGCCGCACCGAAATCTGCACGCAAGCCTACATTTACACTCCAGAATCCTTTACCTCTATACCAGCCAAAAGAAAGAATGTCTGTGTTCAAGTTTACATTCAAACGGTTATCAGCCTTTAAACGGTCAAACAACTTGTCATTTGAATATAAGTCACTTCCAGAATCCATAAGGTCAATAATGTCACTTGTTCCCAACACATTAGAAGAAGCAGACATGTTAAATGAGCCAATAATCGGCATATTAAAATATCCTTTGGTAGGCTGCAAACCCGGATTCAATTGTAAACGGGCACTTGTTCCCTCCATAAAATAAGAAGAACGTAAATACTGAGCTTGTGCCGCTCCCCCCAACATCATCATGCCCCCCAAAAGAAGCAAACCTTTATATCCCAATTTTCCCATAATGAATTTTATTTAGTAAATTTTAATGCAAAAATAAAAATATCTATATCAAAGAAGAAACAAGGAAACAGGACTTGCCGACCAAATATCACATCTTCCACACTAAACAAACGTTTTTTGCTACTAAGTGGTCAAAAAACATTTTATTACAATTGGCAAAAACGCTCCATCATTTCCTTACGATACTTTTTGGAGACCTGAAGTTCATCCACATTATTAAACGGAGGATACATCACACACTGGCAACCCTGCACCATCAGTAAATAATTCATATTGATAATATACGACTGATGAATTTGCACAAAAGCAGTATCATACGCACACAAATTCTCAGCTCTGGTATTTCGCTTTAAAGGAATAAAAGTACCATTTGCCAAAGCTACCTCCCAGATTTTACGTTCGGAAATATAACGGAAATATCCTATATCAGATACACGCAATACACGTAAATCTCCGACCGGAGTGACTACCATAAATGATTTCTCAGCTCCATGACCTGTATCTGCCAGAAAAGTGGTTGAATTTTTCATATTGCCTTCACCACGTAAACGTCCCAACACAACAGAAAGCTCTTCTGAAGCAACAGGCTTCAACAGGAAATCAAAGGCATAACTACGCAAGGCATCTATCAGATACTTGTTGTATGCGGTATAAAAAACAATATGCATATCCCAATTTTGCTGTTCATGCACTTTTATGGCCAAATCCATTCCTAACATATCCGGAAGTTCTACATCCAGAAATAACAAATCCGGACGTTCTTTTTCAAGCAAACGGATTCCGGCCTTTCCATTATAGGCTATTCCCTCTACAGAGATCCATGGATATTTCTTCAGCTCAAAGCAAAGATTATCAATGGCAGTTTCCTCGTCATCTATAATGACAGCTCTTATTTTATCATTCATGTTTTTCTAGTTTTTCTTTAGTTGATATGAATAATTCAAAGGAATCACAAAGCGTACCTCACACCCCATTTCTTTTTCTTCCCCGACTAATACATTATTAATTTTCATTTGAATAGGGCGTGAATTATATGTGTTTAGCAATTGAATGGTCTGTGTAATAACTTTCATTCCAGTGCCAGTTCCATGGTTTACACTTACCTTACGATAACCTCCACCATTATCAGACACCACAATTTCAACCTGATTATCAAGCAGCAGACGTATCTGTATGCGCAACAATCGTTTTCCTTCTTTTAATCTCAGTCCATGCTTTATAGCATTCTCTACAGGAATCTGCAGCAACATGGATGGAACTTTCACCACCTTCAAATCTATCTTGCAGTCCAAATCCAACTGGTAGTCAAAATCTTTTCCCAAGGATTCCTTTTCCAGTCCCACATACGTATCCACAAACTCCAATTCATCTGCCAACGATACAGCCAGGCAATCGGTCAGTTCCAGATTCCGGCGTATCAGTTTGGTCAATCCAATCAGATTTTGGCTTTCCTCCTCTCCTTTATGAAGATTCATTTCACGATTCAGCACATTAAAAATGAAATGGGGAGAAATCCGGTTTCGTACATTCTCCAGTCGCAAGGAAGTTATGGCATTTTGCATACGCCACTGTTCCCTGTCACGCAACCGCTTCCTATACAACACGATGACAGAAACGACAGCTACCAACAGGAAACCTCCGCCCACAATCATATACAGCCATTGATAGAGCTGAAGTACCTGATTCTCCTTTTCCCGAATAGAAATCTCCTTCTTCATCAAGGTGCTATCCTGTGTATACTTCAATTTAAGTTCTGCTGCCCGCATCTTCACTCTTTCATTACGAATGGAGTCATCTATATGATGATTTTCTTCCAAATAGTGATATGCACGTTCATAATCTCCCACCTTCTCAAAATAACGTTGCAAATAACGATTACGCACGTGAATCATATTAGGTTCTACATTATCATATTTTACAGCATGTTTCAATCGCTCTCTGGCCAATGCCACATTTCCCTGCTTCAATGCCAGCTCCATAAGCTGCGTATCTATGCAATACAAAGCTGTAGCATGATGAATAGAATCAAAGAATCCCCGACATTCCTGCAAATAGTAAGAAGCAGAATCCGTGCAATCCAGCATCAGGAAAATTTCTCCCAGATTTATCATGGTCAGATTTCTCTCAAAAGTCATATCCGGATACTGGTTTACCACTTCAAGCGAGCGGCGGAAATACCCTAACGCTGTTTCATAGTCCTGCCGGTAATAATAAGAATTTCCCCTGTTGTTCAAATAAATATGTTTCTCAAAAGGATGCATTTTATCATAATAGTGCGATGCCAAATCATAATAATAATCGCACAGCGCAAAATCTCTTAATTCCATATTCACTTGAGCCAAGCCGTAATAAGCAGGGAATCGTTGCTCATCGGGCATATTCAGAGAATCCGAAATTGACAAGGAACGGTTATACCAGAAAGAGCCCAAATCATAACGTCCTTGCTTCACAAACACATCTGCCAGATTCAGACAAATGTCCGGAAGAGATTCTCTTTTTCCTCCCCGACTGGCGTATTCAAAAGCTCTCTGAAAACAGAAACTGGCAGAATCTATCTGCGAAGTACGGACAAACAAATTTCCCCGGGCATTATAAATCAATGCATACAGCTGATAAACATCTTTATTTTTCTCTGTTCTGTCACAAAAAGCAGTAACCTTGTCAAGCAAATAAGATGCAGAATCAAGCTTAAAAGACAAAAAGTACCCTCTTACTTTCAAAAAAAGCAAGCGATAATACATCATACTGTCTTTTAACGATGGAAGCGCACTATCTACCATCTGGGAAACTTGTTCCGGAGATTCAACGGAAGCTTGTTCCATTTGCTGATAAAGCATTTCAAAAGAGTCTTTCGAGCTCTTTTTCTCCTCGCGCATACAACCCATCATAATGGGTAACACAAAGCAAAAACTCCATATACCCACTATATAGTAATATCTCATTTTTAAACTCATACCTCCAACCCTTATTTCATAAAAACAAAAATACGTAAAACAATTTATGAGAGCAAAAAACTCATTTTTTTTCATTGAAGCCTCAAAAAGAGTTTTACGGATAGACAAAATATCGACATAAATATACGTTTTTTATTCCAATTAATCTATGAGAAATGTCCGATAAATTACTTAATTCTTACCTGAATTCCCCCACGTTTGCAGAGAAATATGTACATTTGCAGTAGAATCAAGAACTATTATACGCAAATGAACGGTAAATCCTCTTACGAATTGCCAGACTTATCCTGCTCCATGGGAGCACATTTAGGCATTCAGTTCCTCGAAATGGAAGAGGGATATGTGAAAGCACAAATGCCGGTAGATGAAAGAACTTGCCAGCCATTTGGCATACTTAACGGAGGAGCGTCTCTGGCTCTTGCAGAAATCGTAGCCGGACATGGCTCCATTCCATTGTGCAGTGCAAATGAAATGCCTTGCGGCATCCAGGTAAGTGCCAACCACCTCCAGATGGTTCCGAAAGGAGAATTTGTAATTGCCACCGGACGCCTCATCCACCGCGGACGCACATCTCACCTGTGGAATGTAGATATCACCAATCAGGAAGGAAAGTTAATTTCCACCGCACGCATTGTCAATCAAATAGTCAAAAAACGGCCATGAATACACCGGAAACCATATATCATCAGCTCCTTGATTCATTTACCAGCAGCCATGTCTGCTTTGCATTATACCGTCTTCCCTGGACAGACGAACCCATTCTCGTCATGCAGGAAGAAGGAGAGCCTGAATATATCCACAGTCTGAATGAGCTGAACCAAAAAAAAGGATTTCTTCTTTCTCCGTTTCAGTTTACTCCAGCGCATCCGGCCGTACTCATCCGCCCGGACATACAGGCACACGACTGGGAAGATATTAAATCTGCCTTGCAAAGATGGATGACACGCCACCCGCAGCAAGCCGCTCCGTCTCATTCTATAGACGCATCCACAGATTCGCATATTAGTTCCGAAAAAGAAGAAAAAGACTTGTACACTGAAACATTCAGCCGCTTCATCCTGCCACTCAAGGAGAAGCAGTTCCGTAAACTTGTACTGTCCCGCAGTACAACTCACACGCTGAATGATCAGTTTTCTCCGCTATCGGCTTTCATACAGGCCTGCAACAGCTATCCTCGCATGATGATTTCGCTATGTCACACCCCTTCCACCGGTACGTGGATAGGCAGTACACCTGAAATTATCCTCAGCGGTCACGAAAAAGACTGGCACACAGTAGCACTGGCAGGAACTATGCCCATGCAAGGAGAAGTTATGCCCACCGAATGGAGCAAAAAGAACAAAGAAGAACAAGCTTTTGTAGGAGACTACATCCGTAAAGCCATCAAGAAATTCGGCAGCAAAATCACGGAAAAGGGACCATATACAGCCCGTGCCGGCCAGTTGGTTCATCTGAAAACCGATTTCCATTTCTGCCTGAAAGATACAGCTCATTTAGGCGATGTACTGCAAGAATTACATCCCACCCCGGCAGTGTGCGGCTTACCCAAAGAGGAAGCCTACCAGTTCATCCTACAGACGGAACCTCACAACCGCCTTTTCTATTCCGGCGTCATCGGATGGATAGTTCCGGAAGGAGACACTACCCTCTATGTCAACCTGCGGTGCATGCATATTGAGGGGAAAACCGCTACGTTGTATGCCGGAGGAGGTATCCTTCCAGAATCCACAGCTGATACTGAATGGGAAGAAACGCAGCAAAAAATGAATACCATGCGAAATATCCTGTAAATCTAACATATTTAGAAATCATGTATACTGACAAAAAAAATATACTTCAGCTTGTAGCTTTACTAAAAGCGCACCGGATACAAAAAATTGTGCTCTGCCCCGGAAGCCGAAACATTCCTATCGTACAAACGCTGGTCAATATTCCGGAATTTACCTGCTATCCCGTGACAGACGAACGAAGTGCAGGATTTTTTGCCTTGGGACTGGCACTGAACGGAGGTAGCCCGGCTGCCATCTGCTGCACATCAGGTACAGCCTTGCTCAATATCCACCCAGCCGTAGCCGAAGCATTCTACCAGCAGGTGCCGCTTGTCGTCATTTCGGCCGACCGCCCTGCCGCATGGATCGGACAGATGGACGGGCAGACACTCCCTCAGCCTGGTGTATTCGGAAGCCTGGTGAAAAAATCTGTCAACCTGCCGGAAGTGCAGAGTGAAGAAGACGAATGGTACTGCAACCGCCTCATCAATGAGGCACTCATGGAACTTGACCATCACGGGAAAGGACCTGTACACATCAATGTACCTATCAGCGAACCGTTTTTCAAGCTACCGGTCACGGAGCTTCCCGAAGCACGCGTCATTACCCGCTATCAGGGACTGAACGTGTACAACAAGGATTACCAGCCACTCATCGACCGCTTGAACCGCTACCAGCGACGGATGGTCGTAGTGGGACAAATGAACCTGATTTATTTGTTCGACAAGAAATACACCAAGATGCTCTACAAGCATTTTGCCTGGTTTACCGAAAACATCAGCAACCAGACGATTCCGGGCATGCCTATCCGCAACATCGAGCCACTGCTCTGCTCCATGGACTTCGAAGCCCAGCAGAAGATGCGTCCGGAGTTACTGATTACTTACGGAGGTCATATCATCTCCAAACGATTGAAGAAATTCCTTCGCCGTCATCCGCCGGTAGAACACTGGCACGTGGCTAGTGACGGACAGGTGGCCGACCTTTTCGGCTCACTGACCACCGTGATTGAGATGGACCCGTTTGAGTTCTTAGAAAAGATTGCCCCGATGATGGACAGCCGCACACCGGAATACCCCCGCACATGGGAAGCTCTGTCGAAGAATATTCCGCAAGCCGTATTCCCCTACTCCGAAATGAGCGCCATCGGGAAAGTCATCAATCACCTGCCGACTTCTTGTTCCCTTCACCTGGCCAACAGCTCCACTGTGCGCTACGCCCAACTTTTCCCTCTCCCGAACGACGTGGAGGTTTTATCCAACCGAGGAACTAACGGTATAGAAGGTTCTTTGTCTACTGCCATCGGCTACGCTACGGCGTCCGACAAACTCAATTTCATCTTCATCGGCGACCTGAGTTTCTTCTACGACATGAACGCCCTCTGGAATGCCAACTACGGAAGCAATGTACGCATCCTGCTCCTCAATAACGAAGGGGGAGAAATATTCCATGCGCTTCCGGGACTGGAAATGGCAGACAGCAGCCGACGCTTCATTACGGCCACTCACCGCACTTCCGCCAAAGCATGGGCCGAAGACCGGGGATTCCAGTATCTTTCTGCCCACAATGAAGAAGAACTTGACCAGGCGGTAGAGGTATTCACCCAGCCATCCATTACCTCACAGCCCATGCTGATGGAGGTCTTTACAGAAAAGGACAAGGACATCGAACACCTAAAAACGTATTATCACAACCTAAAAAAATAGCAATATGTCACAACCCAGAGAATGGAAAACCATCAAGGAATACCAGGATATTCTTTTTGAGTTTTATAATGGAATCGCCAAGATTACCATCAACCGCCCGAGATACCGCAATGCGTTCACTCCAACCACCACTACTGAAATCAGTGACGCATTGTATTACTGCCGTGAGTGTCAGGACATCAATGTCATCGTACTGACAGGAGCTGGCGACAAGGCTTTCTGCTCCGGAGGCGACATGCACGTGAAAGGCCACGGCGGATACGTAGGTACTGACGGCGTTCCCCGTCTGAATGTGCTCGACGTACAGAAACAGATTCGTTCCATCCCGAAACCGGTGATTGCCATGGTCAACGGATATGCCATCGGTGGCGGACATGTGCTTCACGTAGTCTGCGACCTGACCATTGCGTCTGAAAACGCCATCTTCGGTCAGACAGGGCCTCGCGTGGGCAGCTTCGATGCCGGATTTGGTTCTTCTTATCTGGCTCGTATCGTAGGCCAGAAGAAAGCCCGTGAACTCTGGTTCCTCTGCCGCCAGTATTCTGCCCAGGAAGCACTGGATATGGGACTGGTCAACAAAGTCGTACCGTTCGACCAGCTGGAAGATGAAGTGGTAGAATGGGCTGAAACCATGATGCAGCACAGTCCGCTCGCTCTGCGAATGATTAAAGCCGGACTTAATGCAGAACTTGACGGACAGGCTGGTATTCAGGAACTCGCCGGTGACGCAACCATGCTTTACTACATGACGGAAGAAGCACAGGAAGGTGGGAAAGCTTTCCTCGAAAAGCGGAAACCCGACTGGAGCAAATACCCTAAATTCCCCTGATTATTCTCTCATCTCATTTTTTATCGGACAGAAAGCAGAAACCATTTCCGCTTTCTGTCCGCTTTTATTCCCTTCACAACAGACCAATATGTACACACTGAAAATCATTCCGCGCACACTTCATTTCAAACAACCGGCCGGTACTTCACGCGGAGTATATCACACCCGGCAGGTATGGTATCTGCTACTTACTGACACCGAAACCGGACAATATGGCGTAGGTGAATGTGCTCCGCTGCCCGCGTTAAGCTGCGACGACCTGCCCGATTATCCTCGCCTGCTAGCTGAAATCTGTGAGAAAACAGCCGCCAATGGCTACATTGATTATGAAGGACTTCGCCCTTACCCCTCTATACTATTCGGACTGGAAACCGCATTTGCCCATCTGCAGGCCAACAGTCTGCAGTTTTGGGATACCCCTTTCAGTCGCGGTGAACAAGGTATTCCTATCAACGGACTCATCTGGATGGGTAATTTCGATGAAATGTACCGCCGCATAGAAGAAAAGATGAAAGCCGGATTCCGGTGCATCAAGGTAAAAATCGGAGCGATTGAATTTGAACGTGAACTGGAACTGTTAGCTCACATCCGTCGCCATTTCTCAGCTGCCGACATCGAACTCCGGGTAGATGCCAACGGAGCCTTCAGTCCTGAAGATGCCTTACGGAAACTGACACAGCTGAACGAATTTCAGCTCCACTCCATCGAACAGCCCGTACGCGCCGGACAATGGGAGGTCATGAAAGAACTGTGTGCCACTTCGCCCTTCCCCATCGCACTGGATGAAGAACTGATTGGAGTAAATGAAACGGAACGGAAAATCCAGCTGCTGGATACCATCCGCCCACAATACATCATCTTAAAGCCGTCCTTGCACGGAGGTATCCAGGGAAGCAAGGAATGGATTACATTGGCTCAGGAAAGAGGCATAGGCTATTGGGTAACCTCCGCCTTAGAATCCAATATCGGACTCAATGCTATCGCACAGTGGTGTGCCACTCTCCAACCTAAAATGCCTCAGGGGCTGGGCACCGGTATGCTTTTCACCGACAACATTGACTACCCGCTGCACATTGAAGGCGATTGTCTGTGGTTCCATCCTGAAGAAAAGATACCCGATTTCCCGACTTATCTGCAAACCATCTGACATGAACGCCACTCCATTTATTACAGAAATAGCCCGTCAGTCCATTTTGATTGACGGGAAATGCTACACCGCTCAGGAAACCCAAATACCTGAAGGCGAATCACAAAGCCTGCTGCAAAAACGATTCCATGCGGAATATGGAGCAGACAGCTTTCAGGCCTCACTTGCCGATTTCTTAGCAGAATGGTTTGACGACAACACCACCGTACTGGTGCATACCTCCGGCTCTACCGGAACGCCCAAACCGCTCCGGGTAGAGAAACAGCGCATGATGCAAAGTGCCATGCTGACTGTCAGTTTCTTAGGTCTGAAACAAGGAGACACCGCCTTGCTTTGCATGCCCCTGAAATACATTGCCGGAAAAATGGTGGTCGTCCGTGCGTTGGTAGCCGGCCTGAACCTGTTACCTGTTACTCCTTGCGGACATCCGTTGGCAGAGATAAATACTGCTCCTGAGTTTGCCGCCATGATACCCATGCAGGTGTACAACTCACTACAAGTACCAGCCGAAAAGGAATGCCTGAAACAAGTACGTCATCTCATTATCGGCGGCGGAGCAATTGACAGCACATTAGCCACAGAATTAGCGTCATTCCCTCATGCCGTATGGAGCACCTACGGAATGACCGAAACCCTTTCTCACATCGCCCTGCGACGACTGAACGGCCCGGATGCCTCCAACTGGTACACCCCCTTCCAGGGAGTCAAGGTTTCACTCTCTCCGGAAAACACCCTGACCATTGAAGCACCAGCCGTTTGTGCAGAGGAACTGACCACAAACGACATCTGTGAGTTCAATGCCCAGGGGCAGTTCCATATCTTAGGACGAAAAGACAATACCGTCAACACCGGAGGGGTAAAGGTACAGATTGAGCAGGTGGAAAATGCACTGAAAACTGCGCTGCCAGTTCCTTTCATGGTGACTGCCGTGCCCGACCCAAAATTTGGAGAATGCATCGTTCTGCTGCTGGAAAGCGAAGAAAATACCGATGTATCCCCTCTGTTAGCACAGGCTTACGACCAGCTTCCGACTTACTGGCGGCCGAAACAGACCTTCTTCGTCCGGCATCTTCCACAAACCGAAACCGGGAAACCCGACCGCGCCACCGCACGGAAAGTGGCCCAAGAAATCGCAAGCGCGAAAAAGAAATAAGTAAAAATCCCCTTGTATATGAGCATTTGATTCTTTAACTTTGTTTAAAATTCAAATGCTCATTTTTTTAACTGACATCAAAACTATGGAAGAATACACTTTCCTCGCCCCCTTGCTGCTCACTATCGGGGGACTCATTATCGGAGCAATACTGAAATCCTTGCTCAAACACAGCCGCCTGCCCTACACGGTGGGGCTATTTGCCATTGGAATCATTTTAGGAGTCATGAACCGTACCGGCGTTTTTCAATCGCTGCCGGAACTGCATGATGCGGTCAGTTCCGTCGCCAACATCAATCCCGACTTGATTCTTTATCTTTTCCTGCCCATCCTGATATTCGATGCAGCCTACGAACTCAACCTGCACATTTTCAAGAAGACATTGGCCAACGCCACCCTGTTGGCGGCACCGGGACTCATCATCTGTATGTTACTCACGGGCGCCCTCATGATGGGAGTAGCAACCTTCATCCCCGGTTTTGAATCGTGGACATGGGCATTTGCACTGATGTTCGGAGCCTTAATCAGTGCCACCGACCCGGTAGCCGTAGTAGCCCTGCTGCACGAGTTGAAAACCAGCAAACGCTTCTCCACCCTTGTCGATGCGGAATCCCTGCTGAACGATGGTACGGGCATCGTCTGCTTCATGCTTTTCTTCGGAGCATACGCCGCCGGAGAAGCTACTCATGCCTCTCCTGTCATTACGTTTATCCGTGAAGTGGGCCTCAGTACCCTTTTAGGATTTCTGTTGGCACGGATTGTCATCTGGTTCATCACGCGCATCAACTCGGAAGAGATGGTACAGAACAGTGTCATCATCTTAGCGGCCTACCTTACCTTCATTCTCTCCCAATATTATCTCGGCGTATCGGGAGTGATTGCCCTCGTAGCTTTCGGACTGACCGTCACTTACGTAGGAAAACCCCGGTTGAAACCGCAGGTGAATACGTTCATGGAGCATTTCTGGGAATTGCTGACCTACATAGCCAATACCCTGATTTTTATCCTGGTGGGAGTAGTCATTGCCGAAAAAGTGGATTTCTCCTGGGGAGCATTAGGCGTGCTTATACTTATCTACATCGCCCTTAACCTTATCCGCTTTGCCATGATTATGCTGCTCTACCCTGTGATGAAACGCTTGGGATACGGACTGACCAAACGCGAATCAGCCATCCTTACCTGGGGAGGGTTGCGCGGTGCATTGGCCATGACCTTGGCCCTGATGGTATCTTATACCCCGGCTATTCCGGAGGACATCCGCAGCCAGGTATTGTTCTTCACTGCCGGCATCGTTACCCTGACACTCTGCATCAATGCCACTACCATGCGCGCACTGCTGAACCGCTTGGGACTGACTCACGTACCTTCTGCACGCACCATGTTGGCCTATCGTATAGAGAAATCAATACGCGACAATTCCGAAAAATACCTGGAAGGATTGAAAAAAAGAGACGCCTTAGAAGGAGCCAACTGGCACAAAGTGGAAAGTTACATGACCGCACAACCGCAAGAGCCGGCCAAGAATCCACAAAACAAAGCCATGCTGCCGGAAATCCGTCTGCGTGTATTGGATAAGGAAAAAGCCATCTGCCGGGAAATCTATGAAGAAGGAGTCATCTCCAAGCCCGTATTCCTCCGGCTCATGAACTCGCTGGATGAATTGTATGACCACGACGGGAACTACCCGCTGAACGTCCGCACCTCCATTTTCAAGTTCTGCCAGCGTACAGACCTGCTGAACACACTGCGGAACATTCCTTACCTGCAGAATTGGATGACCTTCTATTTCCGCGAACGCATCACGGTAGTGTACGACTTAGGCCGTGGCTTCATTATTCTTCAGAAAGGAAGCCTGAAACTGCTGGACGACCTGCGTGCCTCAGAATGGGTGACCGGCGAACAGGACTCCGTGTTAGACACATTACGGGAAGAGATAAATGATAACATCAATCGCATGAGTGCCTTTATCAATAATCTGGCTGACAATTTCCCCAAAGCATACGGTCATGCACTGACCATCAAGTCCATCCGCATGCTGCTGAGCAATGAACGCCGCACCGTGAAACAGCTAATCAACAACGGTATGCTTTCCGAGAAAGATGCAGAAAGGCTGCTGGACGACATTGACGAACGTACCGACGAAATCAATTCCTTCAGCCACACCTTCACCGCTTCTTTCCTGCGCTGGCTGTTCTTCATCAAGAAAAAGAAAGTCTATCGCAACTAAATAAGAAAAAAGGAAGTTGCGCCCTCACAGGGCACAGCTTCCTTTTCCTATATAATCACTGCTTACTTCTCCCTGGTATTCAGGATGCCGCTGCAGCCAGACCACGGCATAAGAGCAGGTAGCTATCGCCTTCAGTCCTTTGCAGCGCCCGTAATCGTAGGCTGCCTTCACCAAAGCAGAAGCAATACCTTTTCCTCCGATGGCTTCCGGTACAATCGTATGCCGAATATCCAACCCTTCGTCATGAATCTGATAAGCCACGTGGGCTCTATGTCCCTCCAGTTCCACATAGAACTCCTGTCGGGATACATCATGTTTTACTTCCATAATCCTTTTCATTTAACTGATTCTGTCACAAGATAGGCATTTTATCTTCCATGACCAAACGATGAGACTAAAATTCAGAAAAGCATCGCAACAAATACTTCACAAGTAAAACGATAGGAGCTCAATATAAAGCCCGTTTTTTCAAAACGTTTTTTTACACTTCTCTAAAATCATAGTTAAATTTACCTCGACACGTACGTGACGAGGTCTTGACACGTTCGTGCTGATATCTCGTCACGTTCGTGTCGAGACCTTGACAGCTACGTGTCGAGGTATTTTTGTATAAGCGTTTTTATTTCATCTCACACGCATTACAAAGAAATAAACCTGCCACTAAAAAGAATCACATTTTTATTTCTATCTTTGCACAATTCTAATTGAAACGCCATGCAAACAAGTGACAGTATCGTGATTATTCCTACTTACAATGAGAAGGAAAACATCGAGAATATAATCCGGGCGGTATTCGGACTGGAAAAGACATTCCATATTCTGGTTATCGAAGACAACTCTCCCGACGGAACGGCCGACATCGTACGCCGTCTGCAAAAGGAATTCCCCGAACGTTTGTTCATGATTGAACGAAAAGGCAAACTCGGACTGGGAACGGCTTACATCACCGGCTTCAAATGGTCTATCGAAAAGGGATACGACTACATCTTTGAAATGGATGCCGACTTCAGCCACAATCCCAATGACCTGCCAAGACTTTACAAGGCTTGCCATGACGAAGGGGCCGATGTATCCATCGGTTCACGCTATGTAAGCGGAGTCAATGTGGTGAACTGGCCTATGGGAAGAGTACTGATGTCCTACTTTGCCTCCAAATATGTGCGGTTCATTACCGGACTACCCATTCATGATACTACCGCCGGCTTTGTATGTTACCGCCGGAAAGTGCTTGAAACCATCCATCTGGACCACATCCGTTTCAAAGGATATGCTTTCCAGATTGAAATGAAATTCACCGCCTTTAAATGCGGATTCCATATCACAGAAGTACCGGTCATCTTTATCAACCGCGAATTAGGTACTTCCAAGATGAACAGCAGCATCTTTGGAGAAGCCGTATTCGGCGTCATCCAACTGAAATGGGACAGCTGGTTCAAAAAATATCCTAAACACACTAATTGAAAAGGGTTATGAAACGTACATGGATACATCATGCAATCATCGTGAATGAAGGACGCCGTTTTGTCGGCTCCGTAGTGATTGAAGGAGAAAAAATACAGGAAGTCATTGAAGGCGACGGTGCTCCCGCTGCCGTATGTGACGAACAGATTGATGCGCAAGGATGCTTCCTGCTGCCGGGAGTGATAGACGACCATGTGCATTTCCGCGATCCGGGCCTTACACATAAGGCAGACATGGCTACCGAAACGGCTGCAGCTGCAGCAGGAGGAGTGACCTCGTTCATGGACATGCCCAACTGTACCCCGCAGACCACAACCTTAGAGGCACTGGAAAACAAGTTTAAGGATGCGGCTACCAAATGTATTGTCAATTATTCTTTCTATTTCGGAGCCACAAACAATAATGCCGACCAGCTGAAGGCACTGGACAAGACACACGTATGCGGCGTGAAACTGTTCATGGGGGCCAGCACCGGAAACATGCTGGTAGACCGCATGGAAGCCTTGAAAAAAATATTCTCCGAAGCGGGCATGCTGATTGCCACCCATTGTGAAGACCAGCAGATTATCCGCGAAAATACCGAACGCTTCAAGCAGCAATATGGCGAAGACCTGGACATTTCTTTCCATCCGCTGATACGTAGTGAAGAAGCTTGTTACCATTCTTCGGCACTGGCCGTACAATTGGCGAAGGAAACGGGTGCCCGTCTGCACATCCTGCATATCAGTACGGCACGCGAGTTAGGTCTGTTAGAAGACCGCCCGCTCCACGAAAAGAAAATTACGGCAGAAGCCTGCGTATCGCACCTCATGTTCTGTGATGAAGACTATGCGCAATTCGGGGCACGCATCAAGTGTAACCCCAGCATCAAGACAAAGACCGACCGTGATGCGCTGAGAAAGGCTCTGACTACCAACCTGATTGACGTCATTGCTACCGACCATGCCCCCCACCTGCTGAGTGAAAAAGAAGGAGGAGCACTGAAAGCCGTATCGGGCATGCCGACCCTGCAGTTCTCACTGGTCAGCATCTACGAACTGGTACACGAAGGCATCCTGTCTATCGAGCAGCTGGTACAGAAAATGTGTCATGCACCGGCCCAGCTTTACCAGATTAGCCAAAGAGGATTTATCCGACCGGGCTATCAGGCCGACCTGGTTCTGCTGAATCCGCATAAGGAATGGACCGTAACCACCGACTGCATTGAAAGCAAGTGCGGATGGAGTCCGATGGAAGGCCGTACCTTCCATGCACAGGTAGAAAAGACATTTGTCAACGGTACGGCAGTTTACGAGAATGGAAAAGTAAACAAAGCACACCGTGGACAAGCCCTTCGGTTTGAACGCTAAAAGAAATCAAATGAAAACAGACATCACGACCGTCCGTTACGACATACACGACCTGGCTGAATACATCAACTGGATTTATTTTTTCCACGCATGGGGGTTTCAGCCTCGTTACGCAGCCATTGCCGACATTCATGGGTGTGATGCCTGCCGCGCCGGGTGGCTGGCCTCATTTCCTGAAGCTGAACGTGCCAAGGCTGCCGAAGCCATGCAACTGCACAAAGAAGCGGTACGCATGCTGAACAAGATTGACGGGAAATACAAGGTCTATGCCATTTATCGCCTGATGGAAGCCAATGCAGAGGGCGACAACCTGTGGTTAGAGGGCACTTTATTTCCTCTGCTCCGTCAGCAGACCCGCGTCCGCCCCGACGACCCGTTTCTCTGCCTGAGTGACTTTGTGCGTCCCCTTTCTTCCGGCATCAAGGATACGGTAGGAGGATTCGCCACTACCATCGATCCGGCCATGGAAGAAGAATTCAGCCATGACGACTACCAGTCCTTGCTCATCAAGACATTGGGTGAACGTCTGGCAGAAGCCGCAGCTGAAAAAATACACGAAACCCTGCGCAAAGAGGTATGGGGATACGCCAAGGACGAAAAGCTGACCATGAAACAGTTGCTCAACGAAGACTATCAGGGCATACGTCCTGCCGTGGGGTATCCTTCTCTGCCCGACATATCGGTCAGCTTTCTGCTCGACAAGCTTATTGACATGAAACGCATCGGGATACATCTGACAGAGAACGGAATGATGCAGCCTCATGCCTCGGTATGCGGACTGATGTTTGCTCATCCGGCTTCACGCTACTTCTCGGTAGGAAAAATCGATGAGGAGCAACTCATGGATTATGCTTCCCGCCGAAAGATAGATGCCGACGTACTGCGAAAATACCTCGCAGCCAATCTGCAACCCTAAAATAAGTACACAAATATGATTCTACTACGCGTGTCACTGATATTCCTAGTCTTGTTTCTGCTACCCGACTGGTACATATACAAGACGTATCTGACCAGCCTGCACCACAGGAGATGGAAACGGGCTTACTGGCTGCCTACTGTTTTGCTGTTGCTTATTCTGGTCATCTTCCTGATTGGTCACGACACCTTACATGAATATTTCGGTACTTACCTGATTGTAGCCCTGTGCGTAACCATACCTAAAACGGTATTCATGCTGACCAGTATCTTGCTGAAACTCTTCAGAAGACTGGTGAAACGTCCTGTTCCTCACGGATGGATAGCCTTAGCACCTGCACTGCTCACCTTTGGGTATGTATTGTTCGGAGCAATCAAGGGAAAGGAAAACTTTCAGGTGAAAGAAGTCACCTTCTATTCGCCTGACCTTCCGGACGCATTCGACGGATACCGCATCCTGCAATTGTCGGACATTCATTCCGGAAGCTGGAAAGGGAACGGAAAGGCACTTCAGGAAGCCATCGACCTCTGTAACCGGCAAAATGCCGATTTGGCTGTATTCACCGGCGACCTCGTGAACAGCCGCGCTGACGAACTGCTGGAATTTATGCCCGTGTTCGCACAACTGAAAGCCCGCGACGGGGTGTATTCCGTCTTGGGGAATCACGACTATGGCTCCTACGTAAAATGGGAAAATGAGCAGGCCCGTCTGGCTAACGTAGACAGCCTGATTGCACGCGAAAACCGTATGGGATGGTGCATGCTGCAAAATGACCATCGTATTATATATAAAGGTACGGATTCCATTGCCGTAGTTGGCGTGGAAAACAGCGGGAAACCGCCTTTCCCCGATAGAGGCGACTTGCCCAAGGCTTTGCAAGGCACAGACGGCATGTTCAAGGTCCTGCTAAGTCACGACCCTACACACTGGCGCCGGAAAGTGCTTCCAGACACCTCGGTACAGCTTACCTTGTCAGGTCATACCCACGACATGCAAATCAGTCTGTTCGGCTTCTCAGTGTCCAAGTTTATCTATCCGGAACACAGAGGACTGTATCTGGAGGGCAACCGGGGACTGTATGTCAACATCGGGTTAGGCTATGTGCTCTTCCCCATGCGCTTAGGTGCCTGGCCGGAAATTACCGTTCTCACATTAAAAAAAGGAAATAACAAATCAATCCAATAAAATCTATCACACTTATGAGATTCTTATACATCATTTACCAAATCTGTATCGGGCTTCCCATTTTTCTTGTGTTGACCATCCTGACTGCCCTGACCACCATGTTGGGATGCTGGCTGGGTAATGGACACTTCTGGGGGTATTACCCGGGAAAAATCTGGTCACAGCTCACTTGTTTCCTGTTTCTGCTTCCGGTGAAAGTGGAAGGACACAAAAACATTGACCACAAAACATCGTATGTATTCGTAGCCAACCATCAGGGAGCTTTCGATATATTCCTTATCTACGGATTCTTGGGAAGAAACTTCAAATGGATGATGAAGAAAAGCCTGCGTAGCATTCCTTTCGTTGGAAAAGCCTGCGAATCGGCCGGTTTCATTTTTGTAGACAAATCCAGTCCGCGCAAAGTGTATGAAACTATCAAACGGGCAGAAAAAATCTTGCAGGGAGGTACTTCACTCGTAGTATTCCCGGAAGGCAGAAGAACCTTTACCGGTCGCATGAACGAGTTCAAGAAAGGAGCTTTCCTGTTGGCTGACCAGTTGCAACTTCCGGTCGTACCGATGAGCATCAGCGGCTCTTTCGATATTCTGCCGCGCACGGGCAAACTGCTATCCTGGCATCCGTTGAAGCTGACCATCCATCAGCCCATCTATCCACAAGGAAAAGGACAAGACAACCAGACCATGCTGATGGAAGAATCCTATCAGGCCATTGAAAAAGGATTGCCGGAAAAATACAAAGGAGAAAAGAAAAGTGGAGAATAAAAAAATAAATATCGGGTAGGAAGAATTTCTTACCCGATTTTCTTTTTAATGAAGGGGAGCATGCGACATATTTTCACGTGCCACAGACACATATTCCTTCACCATGTAATTGTTCTTGAACGCTTCAGGAGCCGCGTCAATGATTTCCTGCATCAGCGGAGTCAGGAAGGGATAAGGCATGCTGTTACCCAACATAATGAACAACCCCGGTCCCAATACGTTCTCGTAATTGTCCTGAATAAAAGTCTTCGCCAGCTGGTTCATCTCCGTAGCTATCTCGTCACGTTTTTTCTGGATTTCCTGATGCACCGTCTGCAAATCCTTTCCATCCATAATCATGCGACTTTCCTCGCGCTCTACCTCGTAAGCACGGTCGTCGAGCGAGTTTTTCTGTACCACAAAATCATTGAAACAATCGTTCAATGGAGTCCCCTTGATGGTAATTCCCGCATTGTCTATCTGAATATCAATGTGACCCGGTTCTATCACTAAAGGCATGATGCACTCATCATCCATATACAATGAAGCTAAAACCGTGGAATCAACCTTTCCCTGCATTTCGAATAAGCCATGAATTACTTCTGCCGAATCAATGTTGACCAATTTATCACCCACCGGGATTTTTATAAAAAGCATTTTACCGTCCAACATAGAAACAGACGAAGTACCTTCTATCTTATATTTCTTACTGCAAGAGGTGCAAAGCATGGCACACAACAGGAAAAAATAAAGTTTATACATGCTGAAACCTTTTAAATTTGTGGGCAAAGGTATAATCTTTCAAGGAAGCGCCGAAATATATTATCAAAATTTATACTAAGATAGTGGTTTATTACCTTTTAAGTGAGCCGTGTGAGAATGGTGTGCGTTTTTTTACTATTTTTGTGCAATCTATATTTTAACACTATACATAACAATGAAAAAACTGAAAGTACTCGCACTCGCACTTGTTTGTGCTGTATTCTCTCCGGCCAAGGCCGATGAAGGAATGTGGTTGCTCCAGCTCATGCAGGAGCAGAACCTTGCGGACCGAATGAAAGCGCAAGGACTGAAAATGGATATCATGGATATCTACAACCCTGACCAAATTACATTAAAGGATGCTGTCGGAATTTTCGGACGCGGATGTACAGGTGAAATTATCTCACCCAACGGATTGATTCTGACCAATCACCACTGTGGATACGATGCCATCCAACAACATAGCTCGGTAGAACATGACTACCTGACCGACGGATTCTGGGCAAAAAGTTACCAGGAAGAACTTCCTACACCGGGATTGACCTTCAAATTCGTAGACCGTATTGTAGATGTAACGGAAAAAGTAAACGAAGACATCCGTAAAGGAAAAGTGACCGAAGCAGAATCATTCGGAAGCAAATACCTGAAGAAACTGGCTGCCGACGAACTGAAGAAAAGTGACCTGAAAGGCAAACCGGGCATCTCTACACAGGCTCTTCCGTTCTATGAAGGTAACAAATTCTACTTGTTCTTTATCAAGACTTACAGCGACGTGCGTATGGTAGCCGCTCCTCCTTCATCAATCGGTAAGTTTGGAGGTGAAACCGACAACTGGATGTGGCCGCGTCACACAGGCGACTTCTCTATGTTCCGTATCTATGCCGACAAGGATGGTAATCCGGCAGAATACAGCGCAGAGAATGTACCTTTGAAAGTAAAGAAACACCTGACTATTTCACTGAAGGGATTGCAGGAAGGCGACTATGCCATGATTATGGGATTCCCCGGAAGTACCAGCCGCTACCTGACAGAAAGTGAAGTACGCCTGCGCATGGAAGGTATCAACGTGCCGCGTATCACCGTACGCGAAGAACGCCAGAATATTCTCCGTAAGGAAATGGCTGCCAGCGACAAGGTACGTATCCAGTATGCCAGCAAGTTTGCCGGTTCAAGCAACTACTGGAAAAACTCCATCGGTATGAACAAGGCCATTGTAGACAACAAGGTTCTGGAAACAAAGGCAGAACAGGAAGCTAAATTTGCTGCTTTTGCCAAAGAAAAACAGAATGCTGACTATGCAGCCGTAGTAGGAAAGATTGACGAATACGTGAAGCGTGTCACTCCGCTGCGCACACAGCTGACTTATTTCACAGAAACTTTCAGAAGCGGTATCGAATTCACTCTGACTTCGAAGATGGAAGCACTTCAGGACTTGGCTACTGCCCTGCAGAAGAACAAGAAAAAAGATGTAGAAAAAGCCATCGCTACCCTGAAAGAAGCCTACGCTGACATCCACAACAAGGACTATGACCACGAAGTAGACCGCAAAGTGGCTAAAGTACTGCTGCCGCTTTATGCAGAAAAAGTACCGGCTGAAGCATTGCCTGATTTCTATCAGACCGTCAAGAATACATTCAAGGGCGATTACAATGCTTACGTAGATGCCCTCTACAACAACAGTATCTTCGCCAATGAAAAGAACTTCAACGCTTTCATCGAGAATCCGACTGTAGAAGCAATCAACAAGGACTTGTCGGCTGAATATGCTGCTGCAGTGAGCAAGAAATACAAGGAACTGGCAGACAAGCTGGATCAAGCCAACGGTGACATTAACCTGCTGCACAAGACTTACGTACGCGGTCTTTGCGAAATGTATGCACCGACTCCGAAAGCTCCGGATGCCAACTTTACGATTCGTCTGACTTACGGTAACGTAAAGGCTTACGATCCGAAAGACGGTGTACACTACAAATATTACACTACACTGAAAGGGGTAATGGAAAAAGAAGACCCGAACAATCCGGAATTCGTGGTACCAGCCAAACTTAAAGAGTTGTATGCTACAAAGAACTACGGACGCTACGCCCTGCCTAACGGAGAAATGCCGACTTGCTTCCTGACTACCAACGACATTACCGGCGGTAACTCAGGTTCTCCGGTCATGAACGGAAACGGTGAACTGATTGGAGCTGCATTCGACGGTAACTGGGAATCTCTGTCCGGTGACATCAACTTCGACAACAACCTCCAGCGTTGTATTGCCGTAGATATTCGCTACGTGCTGTTCATCGTAGAAAAATTGGGAGGCTGCAAGAACCTGATTGACGAAATGACAATTGTAGAATAATGAAGCATAAGTTATTATTATCCTTATTTGCTACCCTTTCCCTCACCGCTCATGCGGATGAGGGGATGTGGATGCTGACTGACCTGAAACAGCAGAATGCTGCCGTGATGCAGGATTTGGGATTGGACATCAGCATTGACCAGGTGTACTGTCCGGACAACATCAGCCTGAAAGATGCCGTGGTGCATTTCGGAGGCGGATGTACGGGGGAAGTCATCTCCTCGGAAGGACTGGTGCTGACCAACCATCACTGCGGATACGGCTACATCCAGCAGCATAGTTCAGTGGAACATGATTACCTGACCGACGGCTTCTGGGCGATGACGCGTGAACAGGAACTTCCGTGTGAAGGACTAAACGTGACCTTTATCGACCGGATACTTGACGTAACGGAATACGTGCAAAAGCAGTTGAAGAAGTCCAAAGACCCGGACGGAACTAACTACCTCTCTCCTTCTTTCTTGGCCAAAGTAGCTGAAAAGTTTGCCAAAAAGGAACGTATCCGCACCAACGAATTTACAACTTTGGAACTGAAACCGTTCTATGGAGCCAACAAATACTACCTGTTTGTCAAGACATCTTACAAGGATGTGCGTATGGTAGGTGCTCCTCCCTCTTCCATCGGTAAGTTCGGAGCAGATACCGACAACTGGATGTGGCCCCGCCACTGCGGTGACTTCTCTATCTTCCGTATCTACGCTACTAAGGACGGAAAGCCGGCCAATTACAGTGCCGAAAACGTACCTTTGAAAGTAAAGAAACACATTGCCATCAACCTGAAAGGGGTGAAGGAAGGTGACTTTACCTTCGTGATGGGATTCCCCGGACGCAACTGGCGTTACATGATCAGTGATGAGGTGGAAGAACGCATGCAGACTACCAACTTCATGCGCGACACCATTCGCGGTGTACGCCTGCGGGTGCTGGGAGAAGAAATGGCTAAGGATGCACGTACCCGTATCCAGTATGCAGCCAAGTATGCTTCATCGGCCAACTACTGGAAAAATGCCATCGGTATGAACGAAGGACTGGTACGCCTGAAAGTACTCGACCGCAAAAAACGGGAGCAGGAACAATTGTTAGCTTTCGGAGATTCCATCGGAAATGACAATTACCGGAAAGCCTACGAAAGCATCAAGCAGATTGTAGCACAGCGTCACGATGCAGTGTACCACCAGCAGGCGATTTACGAAGCCTTAATGCTGGGAACCGAATTCTATAAGGTACCCGATACGGATGCGTTGAGAGTGGCACTGGAAAGCCAGAAGCAAAAAGACATTGACGAAGCTGTTGCTGCCCTGAAGGAAGCCGGACAGAAGTTCTTCAACAAGGACTACAATCCGGAAGTCGACCGCAAGGTATCCAAACAGCTGATTGCCTTGTACGCCCGACTGATTCCGGCCGACCAGCGAATTGACATCTTCCAGACCATCGAAAAGGATTTCCAGGGAAATACCGATGCGTTTGTGGATGCCTGCTTCAACCAGTCCATCTTCAGAAGTCCGGAAGCACTGGATGAGTTCCTGAAGCAGCCCGATGCACAGCAACTGGAAAACGACCTGATGGTGAGATATGCCGCTTCCGTACGCAACGGATACCAGGCTACCAGCGATGCCATGCAGGAGGAAACCAATGCATACAACGCAGCTCACAAGACTTGGGTAGAAGGTGTATTGCAAATGAAGAAAACCAACGGACAGCCAATCTATCCGGATGCCAACTCTACTCTCCGACTGACTTATGGAAAGATTGGCTCTTACGAACCGGCTGACGGAAAGGAATACCTTTACTATACCACCTTGAAAGGGGTAATGGAAAAGGAGGACCCGAACAATCCGGAATTTGTGGTACCAGCCAAACTGAAAGAGTTGTATGAAAAGAAGGATTTCGGCCCCTACGCCATGCCCGACGGACGAATGCCGGTCTGCTTCGCCACTGCGACAGACAACACAGGAGGTAACTCCGGTTCTCCGGTATTCAATGCGAAAGGAGAGCTAATCGGTACCGGATTCGACCGCAACTATGAGGGACTGACCGGTGACATTGCCTACAACCCGCAACTGCAACGTGCGGCTTGTGTAGACATCCGCTATACCTTGTTCATCATTGACAAGTTTGCCGGTGCTTCTCATTTGCTCAAAGAAATGACCATCATCCGATAAACAGAAAAAGCCAGACTTTCCGGTCTGGCTTTTTTATTTCAGGCTTGTGCCTCATTATCTTCTTCCAAGATTTTCTTTATCTCCGCATCGGCCTTATACAGCTTGTTCTTACAGAACTTTATCAGCTTCTGGGCTTCCTGCAAGTATTCGCCCAACTGGTCAATATCCAGTTCATTGCTTTCAATGCGAGACACTATTTCCTCCAGGCGTTTCATCGCTTCTGAATAGGTTTCCTTCTTTGCTGCCATATCACTTATTTATTACTTTACTCCTAAATTTACCTTTTGCCAGACGGGTTTCCACTTCATCTCCTGGTTTCAACAAGGAAGCATCTGTCACCACCTTTCCATCCAGCAGAGTAAGGCTGTATCCTTTTTTCAATAACTTCTCCGGAGAAGCCGAATCTACCCGCTGTGCCAGCAGTTCCAGCCGATGTGTTTCACGCTGTACACGGTTCTGCAAAGCGGAAAGTAATCGGGGCATCAACTGCAAGCGGTAGTTTTCCTGCAACAAGCGCGACTGCCAGGCCGTTTTCATCCGGTTCTGAAATTTCTCCTGGCGGAAATTCTCCCGCTGCAACCGCATCTGCACCTGTCCCGGAATCCGGGTTACAAATGAATCCAACCGCTGTTTTTCCTGTTGCAGCAAACGAGGTACTTCCTGATAGATAACCTCCTCGTATGCCTCCAGCTCCTGTGCCGTCTGTCTTACATGATTAATCAGAAACTCAGCCGCAGCTGTCGGAGTCTTGACACGGGTATGTGAAATCATATCCAGCACCGTATCGTCTCGTTCATGACCGATTCCGGTAATAATAGGAAGCGGGAACTGTGCACAGTTTGCCGCCAAATCGTAGGTATCAAAACCCGAAAGGTCGGAAGTGGCCCCTCCTCCCCGGATAATCACCACCACATCCCAGTTATCGCGCGTCGCATTAATACGGTCGAGTGCCTGAATGATGGACTGTTCTACCTGTTCTCCCTGCATAATGGCCTGAAAAAGCCGGGGATAAAATACAAAGCCGAAAGAATTATGCAGCAACTGATTGCAGAAATCGCCATACCCGGCAGCCGTAGCCGATGAAATGACCGCAATACGCTGCGTCAGTACGGGAAGTTCCAGTTCCTTATTCAGTGTCAGGATTCCCTCCTCATCCAACTGCCGGAGAATTTCCTTACGACGGCGTATCATATCGCCCAAGGTATAGGTGGGGTCAATATTGACTACCGTCAGCGAGTAGCCATACAGCTCGTGGAAATCGACCGTGACTTTTACCAGTACCTTCAAGCCTGAAACGAAAGCCTGCCCCGTTTCCCGCTCAAAATAACTCCGCAAGCGGGTAAAGACATTTGCCCATATAATTCCTCGTGCCTTGGCCAGAAGCGCATTGCCGGTAGCATCTTTCTGCACAAACTCCAGATAGCAATGTCCGGAATAATTTACGCGTACATCGCTTAATTCAGCCTGCACCCAATATTCATCCGGCAGACAGGAGGTGATGCTCCGTCTGACCAATGAATTCAGTTCGAGTAAGGAAAGAGGTTTATTTTCCATCAGTATCCGCTTTCAGTTTCATGGCCAGTTGGTAGGCTTTCCACATATCCGTCACTCCATATCCGTAAATATTATCGGGATAAGCATTACGGTCGCTGGCTTCATGCACTACCTGAATGAGCTGCCGTACCGTAAGCCAAGGACACGCCTGCCACAAACAAGCCACCAGTCCGCAGAAAATAGGCGACGCAAAAGAAGTACCATTGGCAAAAGCGGTACCTCCGTCTACTCCTACCACTGCCGAATGTACGCCCATCGCCATGACATCGGGTTTGATACGCCCGTCTGCCGTATTACCGATGGAAGAAAAAGCGGCATTCACTCCCATATTATCGATGGCACCTATGGTCAATATATCTTCCGCATCGGCCGGAGGAGTGATTTTTTTCCATTCATCCATACCGGAATTTCCGGCACTGCATACCACCAAAAGCCCTTTCTTTGCTGCATACGAAGCAGAAGCGGCCATCAAAGAAGTATGCCCATCCAACTGACGATATGTATAATTATCAATCGGATCGTCAAATGAATAATATCCTAAGGAGGTATTGACAATATCCACTCCTACACTGTCGGCAAATTCCACTGCCGCAGCCCAGTTATCCTCTTCCACCGGCTGTTCCGTATCATTGTCTTCACTTCTTAACAGCCAGTAGCTTGCTTCGGGAGCTGTTCCCACCATGACATGAGGCGTATTCACAGCCATGCACGACAAGACTTTCATGCCGTGATTATGTTCGCCATAAATATCTGAAGAAGGATTGACAAAATCATGTGTGCCTAAAATCGTCGTATTCTTGAAGATTTTCATGGCATCCACATTATAAAAGCCAGCATCGATGACCGCAATCTGTATCCCTTTGCCTTTAAAGCCGGCCAGATGCAGACTGTCTCCATGGTGAATCTTGATTTGTTCGGCTCCCATTCCATAATAATCATCCTGCTTTTTCCACTGATTCTTCACCTGCTCCTTTCTGTCTTTGTTACGGGGCATAATGGAATCTGGAGATACCCATACTTTTTTGATGGAGCGGACAAATGAATTATCCAGGAAGCGCAAGGCAATAGCCTCATCGGGAACCTGCATCAGCACGGTATTGTTCCATTTGCTGGATGAGATGTATTTTCCTCCCTGCGACTCCAGGCGCTCAATATAGGCACGACAAACAGGCAGGTCGGTAGAATCAACGGCTACCCCCTGACTGGCACGACGGGCAAGTGCCCGTTCGGACAAAAAAGTTTCAGGATGTTCCAAAGAATGTACAGACTTTGACTTGTCAGTCAACTGCACTCTGTATTTATATAAACTCTCTGCCGAGACACTACTTCCGCAGAGCAAAAAGAGAAGAGCTAATCCTATTCTGTTCACTTTCATCCACATAGCTTTTATTTTGGAGCGCAAAGATACACAAAGTTTTCCCTGAATGCGGAAAAAAGTTTACCTTTGCACGATTTTTTTAGAAAATCTAAAGATTTCTGGATAACAATTAATAAGGTAAATAATTATGTCGCAAAAAGGAACAGCCACAGAACTTGGCACTGAACGAATTGGAAAACTATTGATGCAATATGCCATTCCGGCCATTATTGCCATGACTGCTTCTTCGCTTTACAACATGGTAGACAGTATTTTTATCGGACACGGAGTAGGTCCTCTAGCCATATCGGGACTGGCCATCACCTTTCCGCTGATGAACCTGGCTGCTGCCTTCGGTTCACTGGTGGGAGTCGGTGCCTCTACCCTCATCTCCGTTAAATTAGGTCAGAAGGATTATACTACCGCACAGCAGATTTTAGGAAACGTCGTATCATTAAACCTGATTATCGGGGTGCTGTTTACCATTGTCTGCCTCTTGTTTTTGGACCCCATCCTGTATTTCTTTGGCGCCAGTGAGGCTACACTGCCCTACGCCAAGGATTACATGGTGACCATCTTATTAGGAAATGTAATCACCCACATGTATTTAGGACTCAACTCGGTGTTGCGCTCAGCCGGACATCCTCAAAAGGCCATGGCCGCCACCATACTGACTGTTATTATCAACACTTTGCTGGATCCCTTGTTCATCTACACCTTCCACATGGGAATAAAGGGAGCCGCCGTGGCAACTGTCCTGGCTCAGGTGATTTCACTCTGCTGGCTTATCTGGATTTTCTGCAACAAAAATGAATTGCTTCACTTCCGGAGAGGCATTTATCGCCTAAAAAGAATACTAGTAGAAAATATCATCGGTATCGGACTGGCTCCGTTTTTCATGAACCTGGCCTCCTGTTTTATCGTCATTCTGATAAACAAAGGGTTAAAACTATACGATGGAGATTTGGCCATCGGTGCATTTGGAATCGTCAACCGCATTGTATTCTTATTCGTCATGATTGTGATGGGGCTCAACCAAGGAATGCAGCCCATTGCCGGCTACAACTTTGGTGCACAGAATTATCACCGTGTGAATCAGGTAATGAAATATACCGTCATCGCTGCCACCATCGTTACCACCAGTGGCTTCTTAGTGGGCGAACTGATGCCGGAACTGGCCGTAGCCGCCTTCACCACCGATTCACAGCTCATCCAGCTAAGTGCCAAAGGCCTAAGGGTAGTGGTCATGTTCTTCCCTATCATCGGCTTTCAGATGGTTACTTCCAACTTCTTCCAAAGTATCGGAATGGCCAAGAAAGCCATCATACTTTCTTTAAGCCGTCAGGTACTGATTCTGATTCCCTGTCTGCTTATCCTTCCACTTTTCTGGGGAGTAGACGGAGTGTGGTACAGTATGCCGATTTCTGACATAACCGCCAGCATCATTGCCGGAAGCATGCTCTACAGTCAGTTCCAGAAATTCAAACGACACGCTGCCGAAACCGGAATCGAAATAAAATAAAAGACAAAAAAGTGACATTTTTCCGCAGAAAGAATTATATTTGTTGTGTATCAACTAAAGAGTTACACTATGGACGGACACTATGTTATCAATCTCGGACGCCAGCTGGGCAGCGGCGGAAAAGAAATAGGTGAAAAATTAGCGAATGACTTAGGCATTGCCTTTTACGATAAAGAGCTTATCAACTTAGCTTCTGAAGAGAGCGGACTTTGCAAGGAATTTTTCGAAAAAGCTGATGAGAAAGCTTCTCAAACCATTTTAGGAGGATTATTCGGAACCCGTTTCCCGTTTATTACAGAAGGAGCCTATCCGTACAACTCCTATCTCAGCAACGATTCTCTGTTCAAAATTCAGAGTGATGTCATCCGTCATCTGGCAGAAAAGCAATCGTGCCTTTTCGTGGGAAGATGTGCTGACTACATTTTGCGCGACCATCCCAGATGTGCCAACGTCTTTGTGTCAGCCTCACCGGAAGCCCGTATTGAGCGACTGATGAAACTGCACCACATCAGCGCGGAAGATGCAGAAGACTTGATGGAAAAAGCGGACAAGAAACGTTCTTCCTATTACAACTACTACAGCTACAAGACATGGGGAGCAGCTGCTACCTATCATCTATGTATCGATTCTTCTGTATTAGGTATTGATGGTACCGTGGAATTCATCAAGAATTTTGTCAAGCTGAAACTTCATCTGTAAGAAAAGATAAAGACATAAAAAATAGAGAGGCTGTTCAACTGAGATTGAGCAGCCTCTCTATTTTTATACGAAACAAGCCATTCGGAATCTGACTTTTATAAAAATCCAGTACTTCTTAGGCAGTACTGGAGTACTCCCCTGAAAGTACTGCAGTACTTTCTAAGAAGTATTATAGTACTGCCTAAGAAGTACTGAGAACTTTGACTTTTCCTGATACAACTAGACGTTTTTTCTTTTTATAAACTGGAACAGTAGACACTTTGTACTCGTGTATCTGAGAAGGACTATTGTTTCATCAAGTAAGCTTTAAATGCCGCAAAGTCTTTCGACATCGGTACACTCTGTTTGGTACCTTTCATGAATGCCTGAAGCTTTTCCGGTATTTTTACTTCCACTCCAATGATGCTTTCCACTGTTTGAAGGAATTTTGCCGGATGAGCTGTTTCCAGGAACAAACCGACTTCCCCTTCTTTCAGTTCTTCTGCCAACGCACGGTATCCGCATGCACCGTGAGGATCGAGCAGATAACCTGTTTCTTCATAAACCTTCTGCACCGTTTCACGTATCTGCTCATCGGTATAGGTTTCGCCGCTGATTTCAGAAGCAATGGCATCGTGACTACCTTCGTACAAATCCAGTACCCGGGCAAAATTACTGGGGTCGCCTACATCCATAGCATTGGCAATAGTAGCCACCGACGGACGCGGACAATACTCTCCTGTCTTTAGGTATTGATAGAATATATCGTTACGATTATTAGCGGCAATAAAGCGTTTCACCGGAAGTCCCATACGCTTGCCAAACAATCCGGCTGTAATATTTCCGAAGTTACCGCTCGGCACACAAACCACCAGGTTATCGGCCTTACCGATTTTTTTCATCTGCGCATAGGCATAGAAATAATAAAAGGCCTGCGGCAGGAAACGGGCCACATTGATAGAGTTGGCAGATGTCAACTGCATGTGCTCGTTCAATTCTTTATCCATGAACGCATTTTTCACCAACGCCTGGCAGTCATCGAACGTACCGTCCACTTCGACCGCTGTGATATTACGTCCTAAGGTCGTGAATTGTTTTTCCTGAATTTCACTGACCTTTCCTTTCGGATAAAGCACATACACATGAATGCCTTCCACTCCAAGGAAACCATTTGCCACCGCACTTCCCGTATCCCCGGATGTAGCTACCAGCACATTGACCTGCTTCTTTCCTTCCTTACGGATAAAGTATCCCAACAGGCGGGCCATAAAACGACCACCTACATCTTTAAAAGCCAATGTAGGTCCGTGGAACAGCTCCAAAGAATAAATATTGTCTTTTACTTTTACTGCCGGTACATCAAAGTTCAATGTGTCATACACAATCTGTTTCAATGTTTCTGCCGGTACATCTTCTCCAAAAAAAGCATCTGCTACTTTATAAGCTATTTCTGGAAAAGAAAATGTCTCAATCTCGTCATAGAACGATTGTGGCAAGGGTTTAATCTGACGGGGCATATATAAACCCTTATCTGAAGCCAGTCCTCTTACCACAGCTTCTTCCAATGTCGCGTCTAATGCTTTTCCGTTTGTACTGTAATACTTCATATTGCTATCTGTTACTGAATATTCATAAATAGGTTCATAAACTCATCTTTCTCCATCAGGCCATATCCTCCTTCCTTGCAACTGATTTCATCATAAGTCTGCACGGCATCCGGCTCAATACCCGGATAATATATCAGGAAGGGAATCGGTTCATTGGTATGCGTTCTCAACTCACAAGGAGTAGGATGGTCGGGCAATACCGCAATGGCCACCGGCTCGTCCCATTGTTTTACTGCTTCATAGACCGGACCGACAATACGGCTATCCAAGTCCTCAATGGTTTTCAGTTTCAACGGAACATCTCCTTCATGACCCGCCTCATCGCTGGCTTCCACATGCAGATACACAAAATCATCTGTTTTCAGTGCTTCAATGGCAGCCTGAGCCTTCCCTTCATAGTTGGTGTTATACAATCCGGTAGCCCCTTCCACATCAATACAGCGCAAACCTGCATAACGGCCGATACCCCGAATCAAATCGACAGCCGTAATCACGGCTCCTTTTCGGATGGACGGATATTTCTCTGACAAAGGTTCCATCTGCGGGCGGTATCCCGGACTCCAGGGCCAGATACTATTGGCCGGGTCTTTCCCTTCCGCCACTCGTTTCAAGTTGACAGGATGCGTAGCCAGCAACTCTTGTGATTTCAGAATCAGTGCATTCAACAAATCGGCTGTTTCTTGTGCCTCAGGACAGAGTGCCTTCACCAGATTAGGACGGAAAGGCTGCAAAGGGATGTCATGCGGAGGCACACAAGCCAAGCGCTTATCTCCTCCCTTAATCACCAATAAATGACGATATTGCACTCCTGTGTAAAAATGAATGCGGTCGGAACCCAATTTTTCATCCAAAAAGCGAATCAGTTCATCAGCCTCTTCCGTAGAAATATGCCCGGCAGAATGGTTTTTCAACGTTTCTCCTTCCACACAGACAATGTTACAACGCATAGCCATGTCCCCATCCTGAAGGTCTACGCCAATACTGGCAGCTTCCAGTACTCCACGCCCTTCATACACCTTAGGTAAATCATAGCCCATCACAGACATATTGGCCACCTCACTTCCTGGATGGAAGCCGTCGGCCACCGTCTTCAATACGCCCGTACGCCCCATACTTGCCAGCTTATCCATATATGGCGTATGTGCATACTGCAGTAAAGTTTTGTCGCCTAAGGAAGGTACAGCCCAATCGGCCATACCGTCACCTAAGATAATTACATGTTTCATTTTTGTTTGGTTTAAATATTGGCAATACTCATTATATCCGCAAATACACCGGCAGCAGTCACACTTGCACCGGCACCGTATCCCTGAATCAGCATCGGATATTCATTGTAGCGCTCTGTGGTCAGCAAGATAATATTGTTGCTGCCAGCCAGGTTATAGAACGGATGATTGCGGTCTACTTCCTGCAAAGACACCTTGCCGTGTCCATCTTCCAGGCTTGCCACAAAACGCCAGCGTTTTTCCTCGCTTTCCAGTCTCTTGCGACGTTCTTCAAATTCTTTATCTAATTGTGGAATCCTTCTCCAGAAATCATCCAATGTACCTTCAAAATAGCTGTCAGGAATAAACAAGTCTGCTTCCACATCTTCCTGATTCAAACGGTAACCTGCCTCACGAGCCAGAATCACCAGTTTCCGAATTACATCCTTTCCGCTCAGGTCAATTCTCGGGTCCGGTTCCGAATAACCTTCTTCCTTCGCCTGACGGATAGTTTCACTCAGAGGAGTTGTCGCACTGATACGGTTGAAAATATAATTCAACGTGCCGCTCACCACTGCTTCAATCTTCAGAATCTTGTCACCACTGTTTATCAGGTCATTGATGGTATTGATTACCGGAAGACCAGCTCCTACGTTCGTCTCAAACAAATACTTCACTCCACGCTGGCGAGCAATTCTTTTCAGTTCCGCATAGATGTCGTATTCAGAAGAAGCGGCAATCTTGTTTGCTGCGACCACCGAAACATTGTGACTCAGCAAATCTTTATACAGTGCCGCAATATCGGGACTGGCTGTACAATCCACAAACACCGAATTGAAGATATTCATTCCCACAATCTCATCACGAAGAGTCTGAGGACAAGAAGGAATGCCTTTTTCATCCAATTCTTCTCTGAAATGTTCCAAATCAATTCCGGCACGCGTAAACAAGGCTTTATGGCCGTTGGCAATACCCACCACATGCAGTTTCAACCCGCGTTCCTGCTTCAGTTTTTCCTGCTGGCCATGAATCTGTTCAATCAAGCTGGCACCCACTGTTCCCGTACCACAGATAAACAGGTTCAATACCTGATATTCTGACAAGAAGAATGAATCATGAATCACATTCAGTGTCTTACGCAAGGAAGCACCTTCCACGACGAAAGAGATATTTGTCTCAGAAGCACCCTGCGCACAAGCGATGACATTGATACCGTTACGTCCGAGCGTACCAAACAATTTTCCGGCAATACCAGGAGTATGCTTCATATTCTCACCCACAATCGCCACAGTAGCCAACCCACCTTCCGCTTTCATCGGTGAGATTTCGCCCATTTCAATTTCTTTGGCAAACTCCTCATTCAGCACCTCACATGCCAGTTCCGCATCCTCATTTCTCACACCGATAGAGGTTGAGTTCTCAGAAGAAGCCTGCGAAACCAAAAAGACACTGATGCCATTTTCGGCCAACGTCTTGAAGATACGATGGTTCACGCCAATGACACCCACCATGCCCAAACCGGTCATAGTAATCAAGCAGGTATCATTAATAGACGAAATACCCTTGATAGGTTTCGAAGAATGGTCAGCTTCCTGCTTCACAATAGTACCCGGAGCCTCCGGATTGAACGTATTCTTTATCAGAATCGGAATATTCTTATGACATACCGGATAAATCGTAGGCGGATACACCACTTTCGCACCAAAGTTACACAGCTCCATAGCCTCCACATAACTCAACTCCGTAATAGGATAAGCCGTGCTGATGACACGCGGGTCAGCTGTCATGAAGCCATCCACATCCGTCCAAATTTCCAGAATATCCGCATCCAAAGCTGCCGCAATAATAGACGCTGTATAATCAGATCCACCTCTTCCCAAGTTGGTTACTTCTCCCGTATTCTTATCGGTAGAAATAAATCCCGGCACCAGAGAAACCTTCGGTATTTCACTGAAAGTCTCACGCACCAGCCGGTTCGTCAGCTCTGAATCAAGAATATGCTTATTATGTTTCTTTTCAGTCTTAATGAAAGTACGAGAATCGAACCACACTGCCCCCTCAATAAGCGTAGCCACAATGATGGAAGAAAGACGTTCCCCATAGCTCACAATCGTAGCAGAAGTTTTCGGAGAAAGGTCACGAATCAAATAAATACCCTGAAAAATATCCTTCAATTCGCTCAGCAGTTCGTTTACCAGATCCAGAAGCAACTCTCTTCCCCGCCCTGCCGGAATCACAGTGTACACCATTTCAATGTGACGGTTCACGATTTCCTTCATTTCCTTCTCATAAGCATCATCGCCCGAAGCGGCCATTTTAGAAGTACAAATCAGTTTATCGGTAATTCCCCCTAATGCGGAAACGACTACAATTACTTTGTCATCTATACCCTCTACTATACGCTTGACACTTAACATGCTATTGACAGAACCTACGGATGTTCCGCCGAATTTCAATACTTTCATAGGTTACCATTAATTTTTAGTCCGAAACCCAATGGTCCCGGTATATCTCCGTAAGGCCTTACACTACGGCACAAACAGAAACAATGAATTAAAATAAATCTTGATTGAATAAAATAATTGAAATGTCTGCATCCGCAGACGTGTATCACGTAGAAACACCAAACATACTATCCTCACCCCCTAGGGGTCATCCCTGTGGTAGATGTAATGAAAGGCATATACCCATGCCCGTTCAACAAGATGATATGAAGACAGTGTACAGTCATAGATTATTGTTTTTCCGTTGGCAAATATAGCAACATTTTTCTACAAACAAATAAATAAATGATATTTTTTTGCCAGTATAGAGAATAAGCATAAGATTTCGTACCTTTGTAAAGAATTAGTGTAACAAATATGGCAAAAGAAAAAACGGTCTATGTCTGCACAAACTGCGGACAAGAATCTCCTAAATGGGCAGGAAAATGTCCCTCCTGCGGACAATGGAATACATTTGTGGAAGAAGTGGTGCGCAAGGAAGCTCCTGTAGCCAAGCACGTGGCACACGGAATCGAATCCGTGCGCTCCAAACCTCAACGTCTGACCGAAATAGAATCAAATGAAGAGCAACGCATGGACATGCTCGACGAAGAGCTAAACCGTGTATTGGGAGGGGGACTGGTGCAAGGTTCACTCACCCTGATTGGAGGAGAACCGGGCATCGGAAAATCGACTCTGATACTCCAGACGGTATTGCGGCTTACCCACAAAAGAATCCTCTACGTATCTGGTGAAGAAAGTGCCCGCCAGCTCAAACTTCGGGCCGTACGCATTCCGCACCCGGGAAATGACAATCTGCTGATAGCCTGTGAAACCTCGTTGGAACAGATTTTTACCCATATAAAGAATGCGGCTCCCGATTTGGTCATTATCGACTCCATTCAGACAATTTCTACCGAGAATATTGATTCTTCTCCCGGCAGCATCGTGCAGGTAAGAGAATGTACCGCTTCTCTTTTAAAGTTTGCCAAAGAAACCGGCACACCGGTTATCCTCATCGGACATATCAACAAGGAAGGAAGCATCGCCGGACCGAAGGTATTGGAACACATCGTCGATACCGTATTGCAATTCGAAGGAGACCAGCACTACATGTACCGCATCTTGCGCAGCATCAAGAACCGATTCGGTAGTACGGCTGAACTGGGAATCTACGAAATGCGCCAGGACGGACTACGGCAGGTGAGCAACCCTTCCGAACTGTTGCTTACCCAAGACCACGAAGGCATGAGCGGTGTCGCCATCGCCGGTGCCGTGGAAGGTGTACGCCCCTTCCTGATAGAAGTACAGGCATTGGTCAGCACAGCCGCATACGGAATGCCACAGCGTTCCGCCACCGGATTCGACCTGCGCCGTATGAACATGCTGCTGGCTGTACTTGAAAAACGTGTCGGATTCAAGCTGGCTCAAAAAGATGTGTTCCTGAACATTGCCGGAGGGCTGAAAGTCAATGACCCCGCCATAGATTTGGCAGTTATCAGTGCCATTTTATCCAGCAACATGGATGCAGAAATTGAAGCAGGCGTATGCATGGCAGGAGAAGTAGGCCTGAGCGGAGAAATCCGTCCGGTCAACCGTATCGAACAACGTATCAGTGAGGCCGAAAAGCTTGGATTCCAACGGATGCTGATTCCCAAACACAATCTGTCCGGCATTGACCGGAAGAAAATAAAAATCGAGCTCATCCCCGTAAGGAAAGTGGAAGAGGCTTTCCGGGAATTATTCGGATGACCCTCTTCACACCATAAAAAAACGCCTGTGCGCTTTGAAGTATTTTCCATGCGCACAGGCGTTTTTTATTCAGTATCCTATCTCAATATCCGTTATTTCTGAACGGCATTTTCATAAGGAACCATTTTTTTCAAGTTTGCATTTGCCTTTTCAGGTTCTACGCTTGCAGCTTTCTGGAACCATTCTTTAGCTGCTTCCGTATTTCCAGACAACCAAGCCAATACACCCAAGTTATTGAAGGCACGTGAATCATCTTTCACCTTATCCATATAAGATGCTGCCTTTTTAAAGTCACCGCTGATAATATTGGCAGAAGCCGCATTAATGTTAGCAGTCACATCTTCCGGATAAGTGTTGGCTGCAATCTCATACACTTCTTTATATTCCTTTGTTCCAGGCTGATACATACCTGCCACACGATACATTTCCTGCAAGCTCAACAATTTCGGATTGGTATAAATCAGGCGGGCAGCTTCTGAGTTCAAGACTTCTCTCACTTCGTAATCTACCGATACACTCAAACGACGCAAACGAGGATAATACTGGTTCATCATCGTACGATAAGTAGCCATGCCCAGTGTAGATTTCAATCGAGCTTCACGTACATCCAGATTGTCATATTTCTGAATTACAGCCAAAGCCTTTTCCGCATAAGCAGGTTGATCTTCTTCCAGCATTTTTACCAAAGTCTCCCAATCCTCACCCGCAGAAGTCACATGCAACACTTCCTTCGGGAAATTATATCCGCCTTTCAGGTTCAGCGCAAACGATTCCGCACGTTGCGTGGCCACCCGGTCATTCGTACGAACCGAACCATCCGGTGAAGAATATCCGCACACATTGATTGACTTAAACGTCACCAAATCTCCATCTTCCAACGGATCCAAAATCTCTTTCATCTTCTGCAATTCGCTACGATTATTTTTATAATTCGCATCAAAGGCCGTTTTCCCTACCGGAAATTCAATATATAACGTACTTTGCTCAGAACGTACCTTCAACGGTTCTTCTTTCGGAGTCAGGAAAGAAACCATTTCCTTGCAAGGATCACACACCTCAAATTCTACAGGCAGAGCCGGAGTTTCCACAGCCACATCCGGTTCAATCACCGTAATATCCAGCAAATCCACCTCACAGCATTCTTTTCCTTCCTGCAACAGAATCATGGAAGCATGGTCCATCCATGCCTGATAAGGAACAGAAGCCTGATAGCGAACCACATCCTCCCGATTTTCCTGACGTCCGTGAATCACAACAAAAGGATTATCAAACCCGAAACGACGAGCCATTTTCCGCTCCTGACGGCGCATTTTGTAATCACCGTTCTTTCCGGTTACTACTACCGGAGGCATGGCGTAATAGTTTTTTCCTTCACGCAATACAGGAGTAAAGGCATACGTCTGCTCACTATTCACACGCACATCTTCCACACTCATGGAAAACTCAACAATCAGCGTGTCGTTTTTTAACGTCAATACCGGACGTGTATACTTTATATCACCTGCCATGGCAACCAGCGGCAACATGACAAACGACAATATATATGCTATTTTTCTCATATTTACTTGTTTAAAAATTATAATGACTGAACTTCTACACAACGGTGTTTTGTCTTATACTTCGGACCGAAAGTAAAGTTGATTCCTAAATTAATATTGGCAGAGAAACGATTAAGCGGCAAACTAAGACTCGGCTTTGTATATTTACACAACGGCACATCTGCTGCCACAAAGAAGTTGAAACCTCTCGGGTGAAAATTCAACATCAATCCTCCCGTAGAACCAAAGTTAGAAAGGGCATAGTTCACTGAAGCCTCAAACCAGGTCAGAGGAGACACATTGGCAGAGACACGTGCTTCCGTCCAAGAGTGACGTCCCTGGAAACGAGAAGAAGACAAGAAACCAAACTTCAAGCGGTCATAAGCAGGCAATGTATATTCCGCACCGAGGTTTAACGTAGCCGCCAACGCTGTAGTACGTTTCAGTCCCTCTCCCTCTTTTGTAAACTTAGACATCTGTTCCAGGTCATCTACAATACGGTCGCTCTGGTTATCAATTGAATTAGGGTCATTATCTCCCAAGTCTGATTTCACCGGAATTTCATTAAATCCATCAAATTCAAAGCTATTGTTCATGGTAGCTTTGACCGTATTCTTCCAACAGATGAATCCCAAATCAAGCAATGCAGCAGAGAATGTCCATTCATCATTCAGACGATAAGTCGCACCGAAATCAAACGCCATACCAAATCCTGTAGGACCGATATTGTTATCATCAAAATCCACATCATCATACGAAATTAACTGCTCAGAACCAGGTTTCAGTTTATCGGTGCGATTGCCATTGGCATCCAGTTCATAATCACTTTCATCATAATTGCCTGTTTCTCCACGAGTCGGCACTATCAAGCCTTTGGCAGACAGATAGGCTTGCGCACCCGACGGAGTGATTTTCCAAGCATCCGGAGTCGCTTCAATATCCAGTCGGTCAATCTTTACAGTAGCCTTAGCAAGTCCCACCAGGAACTTCATTTTAGCACCTACTGTCCACTGATCGTTTATCTGACGTGCATGTCCCAATGCCAGTTCTGCATAATTCGTCGAAAGAATGCTCAAATCGTTAACTGTGTAACGCGTTCCTTCCGGGGCATCCACTCCATTCTTCATAAACTTAAACAGTTGGTCAGGAGCCGACAGATTGGTGTTACTTTTAATAGAAAGTCCTATCGTATTAAAACCTCCCCATGCATAAAATCCGGTAGACAAGATATTCTCATTGACATTAAATCCCATTTTCAACCGGTTAGGCAAACCATTCAGGAAGTCTTTTCTACTCACTTCCTCATGCATGAAGGTCATCAAGTCACCATTGGACTTTACAAACAGAAAGTCGCCTACACCTGCAGTTCCTTGAGCTCCTACCGACAAATTACCCAACCCGGGCATGCTCACATATCCTCTCTCTCCCATAAATGCAGGGTTCAGTTCATGACGATAGGTAGCACCTCCCAAAAAGTAGGCAGAACGATTAATCTGAGGTTGTGCTACTGCTTCCCCCACAAACGCAAAAACAGCCAATCCAGACAATACCGTACACAATATATTTTTCTTCATTTGTTTCATTTTTTCCCGTTCATTATTAATTCAAATCCACATTCACACCACCCGGTACAGACAATTTGATACTTGTTACCTTCAGCCATTGCGTATCTTTCAAAGGTACACCAGTAGCACTTCCCGGAACAGCTGTCAGTTTAAAGCAAATACGATCAATCTTCGACAAGAACGCCGTATCCTCCGAAGTCAGATTCAAAACCAGCTCGCTGGTCACCGGTTTTTCTCCATCCGTACTTTCTGTAACATACTGTTTATCCTCTTCTATTGTTTTCTTCACAGCAGTCAACTCATTACCATACACATCTTTAATCAACACGTTTTCAGGTTTTAACTGCAATTTCAATGGTATGGCATTATCTACCGTTAAAAGAACATTGGCTTTTTTCAGAATTACCTTATCCAAATCATTCAGGTCTTTATTCAAATCTTGAACGGAATCATTGTACACAATATTTAAGTTCTGCTCAAAACTCAACGGCACATCTACTTCATAACTTGAAGGCATTTCGTATGCTCTGCCCAATTCTGCAGTATAATAACCTTCATTGCGGACAACAGGCTGTAAATCCACCTCAATGTCATCCGGAATTGTTTCCAACAAATCATTTATGTCTTCTACTTTCACGTTACTCGTCACTCCCTCGATTGTACATTCACCAGTACGAGAAAGAGCAATCACATTTTTACCCGACGCTAATACCACAGGAGTTTTGCCATAACCGCTTCCCACTTTTACTTCTTTACCATCAATCTGAGCATTACCTTTCATCGGAGTAAGTACGGCATCAACTTCTACCGGTGTCTCCAATTGATTTTCGGCTCTCAGCAGAATCACCGGATTGGTAATGTCCATACGAGTTTCTTCATCTTTCAAGAAATCAGGCAAATCGTTCAATTCTATATTAGTAGTTTCCGCTTTAATCTCAGGCTGAATGACTCCGGTTACACTGTTTGCGGTCATTTCTTCCAAAGTAACATCCAAAGTCATAGTCAAACTACCAGAACCATTAATTCCCGAAGTCACCACCTGTCCTTGCATTGTAACTAATCCATTAATTGTGATTGTTCTATTTTTATCCGGTATTTCTCCTTCTCCAGCCTTTCCCCCAAACTGATAACCGATTACATGCAATACCTTCTGTGCATTTTTCAGTTCCTCATTATTCAAAATAAGTTTATTACCTTCTTCTACTTCTCCTTTTTCAAACATCAAAAAATCTGGAAGTTGAATTTCTAGATTTTTAGCAGTTACAGAGCCAAATGTTAAGTTCCCAGTATTTAAGAACTCAAATGCCAAAGTTAAACTCGTAGGTGTTTTAGCTCCTAAAGCACCTAATTCGATTAAAGCCTCATCTATATCACTTGCTTCTGCTCTCAGATTATTTTTTACATCCAATTCTGTTGTTTTACTTCCAGAACCACCGTCATCAGAACCTACTAACTCTTGTTTCAAATCAGTATTTGCACTACTAATCGTCACCTCCTTCACCGTAGTTGGATCCACATCAATATCATCCCTTTTCGTCAGATGGTATACACGGGTAGCAGCATCAGGTTGAAGAATATCTCCTTCTTCCACCTCAATAATTTTACTTAAGTAGGCGGTATCTGAACTACCAGCAGGAATTGTGAGATGCTCTCCTCCCACATTAATTGTCATGTCAATGTCCTTATCAAGATCATACTTGTTATCCACACATGACACCGTCCACAACGGGAACGACAGCAAAAGGCCCCATAAAGGATACATTTTTTTTCACCTTACACATCATAATTTTATTTTAACTAAAATTCAACTATCATTATCAATAACGTTTCTCCACTTACAAATGTTGGGAAAAATCGACCACAAATATAGAAAAATTTACCATTTCCCCTGAATTAAAGTCTTAAATCAGTATAAAATCTCCCATTGACTTCCTTTTGCAAGAACAAAACAGAAATCCTATCTTTGCAAAAAAGTTACAAAAATATGATTCACGAATACCAACTCCGGATTCTGCCCGAACAGGCAGCCAGCGAACAATCACTCAAACAATACATCGGTCGAGAAAAAGGTTTGGACGTACGTACCATTAATGCCATACGTATCTTGAAACGAAGCATTGATGCGCGTCAACGTACCATTTATGTCAACCTGACCATTCGTGTATTTGTCAACGAAACACCCTCTGAGGAAGAATTTGTACGTACGGATTATCCCAATGTAGAGGGTCGTCCTGCAGTCATTGTGGTGGGTGCAGGTCCTGGAGGATTGTTTGCAGCCCTCAAGCTCATCGAATTAGGCCTTCGTCCTATTGTGGTAGAACGAGGAAAGAATGTACGTGAGCGAAAAGAAGACCTGGCCCGAATCAGCCGGGAGCACAAGGTAGACGCTGAATCAAACTACAGCTTTGGAGAAGGTGGAGCCGGAGCTTACTCCGACGGAAAGCTCTACACCCGCAGCAAAAAGCGAGGCAGCGTAGAAAAAATATTAAATGTATTTTGCCAGCACGGAGCCAGTCCTACCATATTGTCGGACGCTCATCCGCATATCGGGACGGACAAGCTTCCCAGAGTCATCGAAAACATGCGCAACACCATTTTGGCCTGTGGAGGAGAAGTACACTTCCAGACTCGAATGGAATCCATACTCATAGAAGGTCAAAAGGTAAAAGGCATTGAAACGAATACCGGAAAGACCTTTTTAGGCCCCGTCATTTTAGCTACCGGACATTCTGCCCGAGATGTATATCGCTGGTTGTATGCCCATGGGGTGCAACTGGAAACCAAAGGAATTGCCATCGGTGTGCGACTGGAACACCCGTCCATGCTGATTGACCAGATACAATATCACAATAAAAACGGACGAGGAAAATACCTTCCGGCCGCCGAATATAGTTTCGTACAGCAAGTAGACGGACGAGGAGTGTACAGCTTCTGCATGTGTCCCGGTGGATTTGTCGTACCGGCAGCCAGTGGTCCTCACCAACTGGTAGTCAACGGTATGAGTCCGAGCAACCGAGGCACCAAATGGAGCAACTCGGGTATGGTGGTAGAAACACGTCCGGAAGACCTTCTGCTCCCGGAAATGCAACTCCAGGCGGAACCTTTCCCCGAATCCAATGAAAGCCTGACGGAAGAACTGATTCTGCGCGACGGAAAGCAGCCTGAAGGTACCATCCATACATTAGCCATGATGCGTTTCCAGGAAAAACTGGAACAAATCTGCTGGCAACAGGGAAATATGCGTCAGACTGCTCCCTCGCAACGTATGGTCGATTTCACACGAAAGAAACTCAGCTACGATCTTCCGGCTACCTCTTATAGTCCGGGATTAGTATCTTCTCCCCTTCATTTCTGGATGCCCTCTTTCCTGAGTGAACGCCTGAGCAAAGGGTTCCAGCTTTTCGGGAAGAGTTCACGTGGCTTTCTCACTAACGAAGCAGTCATGATTGCCGTAGAAACACGTACCTCCTCCCCCGTACGTATCGTACGCGATAAAGATACCCTGCAACATCTTACCATGGAAGGTCTCTTCCCCTGTGGAGAAGGTGCCGGATATGCCGGAGGTATTGTCTCAGCGGGAATTGACGGAGAGCGATGTGCTGAAGCCGTAGCCAATTATTTAAACCATTAATTACCTTATTATATGCACCACCTGCCGGAAATAGCCATCATTGAGCCCAACACGCTGACGGCCCTCGGACTACGTACGATTCTGGAAGAACTTATTCCCGAGGCAGTCATACGTACGTTTTCTTCTTTTGAAAAACTGATAGACGATACACCCGACATGTATGCACATTATTTTGTGTCGGCCAATGTGTATTTTGAGCATACGTCATTTTTTTTAGAAAGAAAGCCCAAGTGCATTGTACTCTCTGCAGGAGAACCTCCCTTGCTGACAGGTATTCCAAGCCTGAACATTCTTCTTCCACAGGAGCAACTGGTAAAAACCATCATGCAGACCCGAAAACGAGGCCACGAGCTGACGCATCATCCCGTAACGCCTCCCGCCACCGATGCAGAACATGAACTAAGTGCCCGAGAGATTGAGGTGCTCAGGCTTGTGACTAAAGGGTTAATTAACAAAGAGATAGCAGACAAGCTACACATTAGTCTGACTACGGTTATTTCCCACCGGAAAAACATCACAGAAAAATTGGGTATTAAGTCCGTATCCGGCCTGGCCATCTATGCGGTCATGCACGGATACGTAGAAGCCGACAGTATATAAAGTTTATTTAAATAACTTCGGCAACCAATTATTCAAATATTTTCGCCAGTTGCGCCATTCATGCCCGCCATCCGTCTCTGCATATTCATATTTATACCCATGACGATCAAGCAACTGACGAAACTCCACATTGTCCTGATATAAAAAATCTGCATTTCCGATAGCTATAAAATACAGTTTTGGAGCTGCCGCAAACTGAGTTGCTAACTTTTCCTCCAGATTCTTATAGATATAAGTGTTCTCTCCTTTCGACTCACGGTTAATTGCCGCAGAAAAGAGTCCTACATAATCAAACTTGTCCGGATAATTGGCAGAGATATACAATGAATGAAATCCTCCCATCGACAATCCGGCAATTGCCCGATGCGCCTTATCGTTTATCGTCCGGTAATGACTTTCCACAAAATTCATAATATCCGGAAATGCTTTCTCATAAGACCCCTCCATGGTTTTCGGATTCATGAAAGAAGGTTTGTACATGCTGTTAGGATATTCCCCCGGTACAGCCTGCTGTGCCCCATTTCCATTCGGCATCACTACAATCATTGGCTCTGCTTTTCCTTGTGCTATCAAATTATCCAAGATCTGTACAGCACGCCCCAGTTCACTCCAGGCATTCTCATCTCCTCCGGCCCCGTGCAACAAATAAAGAACCGGGTAACGTTTTGTCCCTTCCTCATAACCAGCTGGGGTATATACCATCATCCGACGACGTTCCATCCCCAAAGAAGGGCTCGGATACCACACCTTCGCAACCGTTCCATGAGGTACTTCCCGAACAAAATAATTCTCAGACAAAGCTCCATCCACAAGAAAATAGTTCATGTAAGTAGCTATATCACGAAGCATATATACATTGGAGGGGTCAAGCATACGCACGCCATCCACATAAAAGCAATAAGTATGCAGTTCGGGCGCAGGCAAAGCAACCGTATAGCTCCACACACCATTCTCTCCTTTTTCCATCCGTTGACGTCCTGCCATTTCTACCTCTCCCAATGGAGTCTGCTGTCGGGACTTTTCAAAGAAGTCTGTTTCTACCCATACTTCCCTGGCCTCAGGAGCCAGCAGACGAAAAGTCACAGTTTGATTCTTTACTTCGGAAGAAATAAGATCTCCCGTATTGACAGCCACAGTTTCCTGTGCCCAAGCGGAGAGCGAGAAAATACATACCGCTACCAAACTCAAAAATTGTTTCATTCTTTTCATACGTTAATCCTATTACTACGTACAAAAATAAGCAAAATCCTCATTTATTAGGATTGCCCGTCCAAGCAAATTGGCGTTACTTTGCAGCCGTTAACTAAACTATATCTTTCAACAGAATGAAAAAAAATATTGCTATTGTTTCGTTACTGGCTGTTTCTATAAAGAGCGCCTTGGCAGGTCCGGTATCACCTGAGAACTCTCTACCTAAAGATACAACAAAGGTTATTGACATAGAAGAGGTTGTGGTTATTGCTACTCCGAAGGAGAACAACCGTCTGCGTCAGCAAGCCACTTCGTCAACTTCCTTCTCACAAAGTGCAATGCGCAATAATTCGGTAACCTCTGTAAAATCATTGTCTGCACTGGTTCCGAACTTATTCATTCCAGACTATGGTTCTAAACTGACGACTTCGGTTTACATCCGAGGCATCGGCTCGCGCATCAATACACCGGCTGTGGGACTTTATGTGGACAATATTCCCTTTATCGACAAATCGGCCTTCGATTTCAATTATTCTGATATTGAACGTATCGACGTAATGCGAGGTCCGCAAGGAACGCTCTACGGACGTAATACCATGGGAGGACTTATCCGTGTGTTTACCAAATCACCGTTTACGTATCAGGGAACAGACCTTCGTTTAGGTGCTGCCACCTACAACAATTACAATGCCTCACTTACGCATTACCATCGTATTTCCAATCAGTTTGCCTTTTCTGTGGGATTATTTTATGACCATAAAGGAGGTTTCTTCAAAAACGACTATAATGGAAAACGAATTGATACGGACAATGAGTTTGGTGGACGTATACGTGCCATTTATTTGCCGACCGAAAACCTGAAGCTTGACTTTACCGTGAACTACGAATATACCAACCAGGGCGGCTATCCGTATGAATACACAGGTAAAGTCAGCGGAGAAGAAGACCGTGCCGACTACATCGGCCGTATCTCTTACGACAATGCCTGCGGATACAAACGTAACTTGCTGAACACCGGACTGAACCTGGAATATCAAGCCGACAATTTCATTCTTAGTAGTGTAACCGGTTTCCAGTACCTGCGCGACCACATGGACCTGGACCAGGACTTTACGGAGCAGAACATCTACACCATGATGCAGAAGCAGAATTCCAAGACACTTAGCGAAGAAATCGTATTGAAATCCAAACCCAGACGCCGCTGGCAGTGGACTACCGGAGTGAGCGGATTCTATCAGTGGCTGGATACAGAGGCTCCTGTCACCTTCCAGAAGGATGGAGTAAACTGGTTGAATTCTACCATCAACACAAACGCCAATAAATACATGCCCACGATATCAATGGGTCCCATGAGCATGAAGTTAAACTTCAATGACATAATTAACGGTGAACAACTTGCAATTCCAGGAAAATTCAGCACACCGATTTTGAATGGTGCCATTTTCCACCAGTCCACTTTCAACGACCTGTTCGGGCTGGAAGGACTCTCTTTCACTGCCGGTCTCCGTATGGATTATGAAAGCCTGAAACTGGATTACTACAGTGGTTGCCAATTTACACATACCTACTCATTAGGCGGAACGTTGACTCCATCCAACAAAGTAATAGAGATGATTCCGGCAAAAGAATTCAATGTAAACAACAGTTATGATGGAAAGCTGTCGCACGACTACATCCAGCTGTTGCCTAAATTCGCCTTGCAATATGATTTTGACTCACGTAACAACATCTACGCAAGTGTATCCAAAGGATACCGTTCGGGAGGGTACAATATCCAAATGTTCTCCGACCTGCTGCAAAATGACATGCAGGCAAGTATGATGAAAGACGTAGCAGGCGTAACGATTCCAGCTCTCGAATCAGCGCCCATAAAGGATGAACAGAAACAAAATATTATCGGTATTCTAAACGGTATGGCTCAAAGCCCGCAAACAGACGTAAAAGCAGCCACGCTCTACAAGCCGGAGTATTCATGGAATTACGAAATCGGATCTCATCTGACTTTGTTCAACGGAAAGTTACAAGCCGACCTCTCAGCTTTCTACATGGACACTCGCGACCAGCAGTTGTCACGCTTTGCAGAAAGTGGATTGGGACGTATCACGGTAAATGCCGGAAAGAGCCGTAGCTTAGGTGCGGAAGCCAGCTTACGCGCACAGCTCACTGACCAGTTCAGCCTGAACGGAAACTACGGATATACATACGCCACCTTCACTGATTATGTGATAAGTGAAACAGAGAATTATAACGGCAACTATGTCCCCTTCGTTCCTAAACATACATTTGCCGTAGGCGGACAATACATTTTCCCGCTGCGCAAGAACGCTATTCTAGACAACATCACCCTGGATGCCAACTATCGCGCTGCAGGCCGTATCTATTGGACAGAACAAAACAATGCCAGTCAGGCACTTTACGGCACACTGAACGGCCGACTCAGCTTGAACAAGGGTAACGGACAAATCGGTTTCTGGGTAAACAATGCCTTAAACAAAGATTATCAGGCGTTCTACTTTGAAACAATGAGCCGCGGCTTCGCGCAAAAAGGACGTCCCGTACAAGTGGGAATTGACATCCGTTGCCGCTTCTAAAAAACGCAAGGAGGTTTTATTCAAAACACAAGTGCGTTTCAACTAAAACGCAAGTGCATTTAAGACAAAACGCAAGTACGTTTTACATCAAACGTCCTTGCGTTTTATTATATAGAAAAGCCCTATTCCCTCCTTAATCAATAACTAATTGATAATCAAGATAAACGGAATTATTCCAAAGAGCTGTTTTTCCGTGGAAGCATGTCTGCCGAAGGGCATTCATAGTTACTAATCGGTAATTTTACCTTTTTCAATTCTTTCAATTTGAATACAGGAGCCTCTACCCCTTCAGGATACTTCATGTGAGAATAGGTACGAAAATATTCCAGACACGCATCTTTCCACCATACCGCATCATTCGCCTGAATATCCAGCCGTTTAGCCACCGCCTGAAAACGCTCCTCATCCACATACGGTTTCATCTGGTTCCACACTTTCTGGAACTCACGCACTTTATCAACGCCTTGCTGATATTTATAACACAATTCATCCCAAAGAGTACGTCCAGACTTTAATGAATGATTCCAATCTACATGATGAAACCACAACAAAAATTCTTCCGGACATAGCTCCAATGAATTGAATACGTGGGCTAAAGAGTCTGGATACTGAGACACCGCATCACTTCCAGAACGGCTCCGGTCAAATCCCAAACCTTTTTTGTCTGCCTGATGATAATACGACGGCAACCAATCTGCACGAGCACCCGATACCTCACACCAGGGTTCCGGTCCGTAATGATGACTCCAGGCAAAAATATGATGTAATCCTAACGGCATCATGTAATCTACCACCGCCTCCCGACTATCCATCATGACTTGCGTCATGGGCTCTACGAATTTAGGGTCGGACGTAAAAGTCTGTGCCAGCCACTCTTTAGCTATTTCTTCAGAAGAAAGCAAAGGATTCCATGCCAACCGACCATACGCATACCAGTTAGCCTGCGCAAAATCATGTCCGCACCAGTTGGTATCATCACCTATATTGGCCACTCCAGCCACCCCTTTTAAAGAAGCAGGAGACACATAACGATAAAACTCCTTCCACATAGTAGCCAGGTAAGCCAGATGATTGGAATGCCCTAAGTACTCCTGTGTAACCTGAAATTCAGCCATCAACGGGGTGTGGGGCATCGCACCAAACAACGGACTGTAAGGTTCTCTCGGCTGGAAGTCAATCGGACCGTTTTTCACCTGCACAATCACATTATCCAAAAATTTTCCATCCAAAGGTTTAAACTCCAGATAAGCCTGTTTGGCTCTGTCGGCATCCGACGGACTGTACACAAACGCACGCCACATCACGATTCCTCCGTAGGGTTTCAGGGCCCTTGCCATCATATTCGCTCCTTCGGCATGCGTACGCCCGTAATCGCACGGACCAGGCTGTCCTTCTGAATTAGCCTTGACCAGAAAACCTCCAAAATCAGGGATAAGACTGTAAATCTCATGTACCTTCTTCTTCCACCACTCAGCCACTTCCTCATTCAACGGGTCGGCTGTAGACAATCCTCCCAACTGCATGGGAGAAGCAAAGTTGACCGAAAGATAGACTTTTATTCCGTACGGCCGGAAAATATCCGCAAGCACGCGTACCTTTTCAAGGTATTCGCTGGAAAGTATTTTAACCGAAGCATTGACATTGTTAAGTACTGTCCCGTTGATACCAACCGAAGCATTGGCCCGGGCATATTCCTGATAACGTGCCGACACAGTATCTGAAAGTTCATCCCACTGCCACAAGGATTTACCGGCATATCCACGCTCTATCGTGCCATCCAGATTATCCCAATGATTCAGTACACGTACATCGAAGGCTGGTTCTTCTGCAATATCCAGACGGGTACAATCTGCCCCTTCTGCCTGCAAACGTAAAAGATGATAGGCCGCATAAAGCAAGCCCTGTTCAGTAGTAGAGCCAAGCACTATCTTTTCATCGGAAGTACGTATGGTGTACCCTTCCTTCCCCAGCTTACGATGAGCTTCATCAGCAAACAGTTGTAGTTCAACCGCCTTTCCACGCCATAAAGAAGCCAGTTCCTCACGAGCTATGGCAATGGTAGGAGAAGAAATTGAACAACAGACAGACGCCTTTTCACAAGACGCCTGTCGCAACCAGAGTTTACTTCCATCTTCCGCAAATAAGGTCAGTCCGAAAGACAAAAGACATATACCCAACAAGTACTTTTTATTCATCCGCACTTCCTTTTATGGTCTGAATCTTACCCTCTTCATCGTATTCCAATTCAACCACTTTTAAACTGCGAAGCCAGGTCTTTCCACCTGAAGGAACACAATCATGATGGAAAAGATACCACTTTCCTTTATATTCTGCAATAGAGTGATGGGTAGTCCATCCTACTACCGGAGTCAGAATTACTCCCTGATATGTAAACGGTCCATAAGGATTGTCGCCTACCGCATAACACAACAGATGGGTATCGCCCGTAGAATAAGAGAAATAATATTTACCTTTATATTTATGCATCCACGAAGCCTCAAAGAAACGATGCGGATCGCCTGCAAACAAAGGTTTGCCATCTTCTCCCAATACGATGACCGGACGGGGTTCTTCTGCAAATTCCAACATATTATCCGATAATTTTACCACACGACTGGGCAAAGCCGGTTCATTATCAGCCGGGAGACATGGACTTTCAATGGCTTTGTTATCACGGTAACGCTGCAACTGTCCTCCCCAGATTCCGCCAAAATACATGTAGTAGCTTCCGTCATCATCGCGGAAAACTGCCGCATCAATACTGTAGCTTCCACGAATCGGATCGGGCTGAGGAATAAACGGACCTTCAGGTTTATCGCTAATGGCTACCCCCATACGGAAAATATCATTCCGGTCTTTCAACGGAAAATACAAGTAATATTTTCCATCCTTGCAGGCAATGTCACAGTCCCACAGCTGGCGTCCGGCCCAAGGTATATCAGCAACCTTCAAAGCCACTCCATGATCGACGATTTCACCATGCATCACGTCATCCGTCGACAGTACATGGTAATCATTCATATCAAAATGGTCACCGTTGTCATTTTCAGGAATACCTGATTCACGGTCGTGTGAAGGATAAATATACAAACGTCCGTTAAATACATGTACTGACGGATCTGCCATATAGTCGGCAGGAAACAAATATCTTTCTTCCTTTTTCATTTTTATATTGATTTATGAGACTCTTACTGAAAGCGTCTCCTGTTAAACGTTATTTCTGTGCAATAGCTGTCGTATCCGACTGCTCATCCATCATTTTCTGTATAAATTCCTTAGGTTGATAGTTCCGGTCAAAAAGCAACGGATAGTCTCTTCTTCCACGAATCGGGAAATCATTCTTCCACGAATCACTATCTGTAACTCCCCATGCCGTTACACGCGTCACAATATCGGCATGTTTTTCAAAAAGCTGGAAGAACTGCTGCATTCTTTTATTCCATGCCTGGCTGACAGAATCAGGGAGTTCCTGCGGATAAGGATTCAATGTTTTCTTAAACGCAACCGTATCCGAGATGTTGGCGCTGCGAAGTGCAGTAGGCAGCGCACTCATATCCCATTCTGTAATCATCACCTTGACACCAGCTGAAGCAAAAGCAAGCATACTTTCTTCAAATTTCTGGATGTCGGGGTAATCCATTCCCATGTGTCCTTGCATGCCCACAGCATCAATACGCAATCCTTTTTCCTTCAATGAACGGACAAGCTTCACAACTCCTTCCCGACGCCCCTGCACGTCCATACCATAATCATTATAATAAAGTTCGGCATCCGGGTCAGCCTCGTGCGCATACTGGAAGGCCAGTGGAATAAACTCTTCTCCCAAGATTTCATAAAATTTACTTTTGCGATAGGAGCCATCTTCCACAATAGCTTCATTCACCACATCCCAGCCTTTTACTTTTCCTTTGTATCGTCCTACAACGGTCTGAATATGCGTTTTCATACGCTGTTTCAACTTTTCAGGAGAAACATTCTGACCTTTTTCATCTACGCAGAACCAGTCCGGAAGCTGAGAATGCCACACCAAGCAATGTCCTATCACCGTCATGCCATTGTCAATTCCGAACTGCACAAAGCGGTCGGCATCCTCAAAATGAAATACTCCTTCTTTAGGCTGAATCTCCTCACACTTCATACAGTTTTCCGCTACAATGGAATTGAAATGCTGTTTCACAATCTTCACTGCTGAAGTATCAGCACCAGATGACTGACGTACATTCAGCGCTACTCCCATTAAAAACTTGTCTCCTACAACCTCTTTCAAAGATTTCTCTGATACAACCGTATCAGAAACCTTACTCCCGCATCCCATAATAAACAGGCTGCACAGCATCCATGATGCAATGTGTTTGTTCTTCATATATTCTTTCCTTAATTAATAGTCACTTTTACTTCTTCGAGCTGTTAATTCTGCCTGCATTTTCTCATTGTATTCTTTACTGATAGGATAGAAACATAATGCCACCATACCGACAAAAAAGAATGCGGCTGGAATCAGACTTGATGAAAGAATGATGCCATGAACGGCTGTATCACTTTGAGCTATATCCGCTCCAGAAACATAACCAAATCCCGACAGCAAGAAGCCCAATACAGCTCCTCCAATACCTAATCCGGCTTTCAGGGCAAACACCACTCCCGAAAAGATAAATCCCGTAGCACGACGGTAATTGATATATTCCGAATGGTCGGCCACATCGGCAATCATAGCCCAAAGCAAAGGAACCGTTGGTGCATAGGCCAAGCTCTTCAAGAAGTTCAATACGAACATCATTTCAATATCGTATTTTGAAGGGAAATAGAACAAAGCCGTGAAAATAGCCGTCAGCGCAAGACATACGATAAACGTACGCTTCTTGCCATATTTGTTGGCTAAAAATTCTGACAAACAAATTACGCCGAAAAACTGAACCAAAGCTCCCACCATATTAAATACGCCAAAGCCCACTTCGTATGCTTTGTCCGGAGAAGTTACAATCAACCCGAAAGCATCAAGTATATGATACCCGACTGAAGTTCCACCGTCAGTGGCTACCAACCCGATATTATCCAGGAAAGTAAACAAAGCTGCCTTATCCACATAGTTTTCAAAATAATAGTTCATGGCACTTCCCCACATAGCCAGTGTGATGAACACAAAAAGAGTCAAGACAAACATGGCACGCCAGGGCACACTGCTTAATACATCTTTTATATCCTGACGGGTATCATTTTTCTGATTGGCAGGCGGAGTAATACGTTCTTTTGCCGAGAAAAATACAATCACCAAAAACAAGAAACCTACGGCAGCAAACAAGGATATGGTACAGAGCCAGCCATGTGCCTTGTCACTACCTTCCGAAAACTTGCTGACCAACGGTAAGGTAAGCCCTTGTACCACAAACTGTGCAATCGTAGAAAAGACGAAACGCACAGAGGTAATACTGGTACGTTCTTTAATATCTGACGACATAACTCCTCCCAATGAAGAATAAGGTGTATTATTAAAAGAATACATCGTCATCAGCAAGGTGTATGAAATTGTAGCATACAAAGCTACCAGTCCTTTTTCTTCAATACCCGGATTGTAAAAGGCCAGTACATAGAACACCATGAAAGGAAGTGCTGTCCATAATACCCATGGACGATATTTTCCCCATTTCGTCTGAGTCCGGTCAGACAAAATACCGACAGTGGGATCTACAAACGCATCCACAATACGTGCTACCAACATGACGGTTCCTGCAATTGCTCCTTCCAGCCCAAACACATCCGTATAGAATTTGGTCTGGTAAATCATCATCATCTGGAATACCAGATTTGCGGAACAGTCTCCTAATCCATAGCCCACCTTTTCGGCCATGGATACTTTCTGATTCTGAATCTTACTCATATCTGTTTATTATTTTTCATTCTGTATTACTGCTTCCACCAGACGGGTAGCTGCTGTTTTTTTATCCAAAGGGTGAATGTCATTCCATTCTCCCGTATCACTATTCTTTATCAGTGTAACGTGTGTATTCTCACGGGCTGTTTTCGCCTGCTGTTTTCTCAACTCAGCCCATGCTGCTCTTCCCGGATCATCCGGTGCCAGGAAATCAGCTAATTCAATGATATAGAAAGGAAGAGTTTCATCTTTGAAAAGTGTTCTCCAGTCGGCTATCAATGCACCGAGCAAAGACGAATATTCGCTCCAACGGCCCACATTTGACTCTCCCTGGTACCACACCACTCCTTTGAACGTATAATGACGTAATGGATAAATCATCCCATTATACAAGCCAACAGGAGTGTAATGAAAGGCTGTAGAAGAAGGAGAAGGGGGCATCACCGTACCTATTTTGTGCTTCCATCCCCCTTCCAGATTTACTTCTTTCCCGTCACAAATCAACTTATAAGGCTTTTCCTTTACAAAAGAAGGACGTCCTCCATAACTAAACAACCGTACAGTAAGTTGATTTTTTCCCTTCTTCAGCAACTTGGAAGGTACTTTATAAATACGAGGAGGATACTGATAGGAAACAGTGCCGACGAAATGTCCGTTTACAAACACAGAGTCTGCATCCACAATGCACCCTAAGCGTAAAACGGCTTCTTTTCCACTCCAGTCCTCTGGTACAAAAAAGTCCTTCCTGAACCAATGAACTCCGTTCAAAGGACGGCCATTACGAATGGCCCAGTTATCTGAAAACATATCTACCTTTTCCCAATCCGAATCATCATAATCCTCCGCATACCAAGGTGTCACACCATGAAGTCCTGCATCAGACTTATACAATACTTTATTCCATGCCTGTTGATGCAGCCTTTCAGTTTCTGTTATCCGAGAAACTAATTCTGTATCCTCATACAAGGCCTTCTGATGTACATACTCCGGAAAGTTTTGCAATCCTTTTTCACTAACCCAAGCTTCCACCGGAGTACCTCCCCAACTTGCATTAATAATACCTACCGGCACATTAGTCTTTTCTTCCAGCAACCGGGAAAAGAAATAACATATCGCAGAAAAATCTTTTACATTTTCGGTCGTCATCGGACGCCAGGTTACAGGACGAATATCTTCTTTCTGTTGAGAAAAATCATACGAATAAGGAACTTTCACATATCGAACAGAGGTATTTTCATATCCTTCTATCTCGTCTGCATATTTATCCATCACTCGATTAACCGGAAGTTCCATATTAGACTGACCTGAACATAAAAAGACATCTCCTACGAGAATATCATTTAAAACAATGTCGTTAATTGTCATAGAGTAAGGTCCTCCGGCTTTCATGGCAGGCAGTGTTACAGCCCATTTCCCATTCTCATCCGCCGTTACCTTATATTGTTTCTTTTGAAACTTTACACAAACCTTCTCAGACGGATCAGCCTTACCCCATATTGTTAACGGAGCATTTCGCTGCAACACCATACCGTCTGATACCAGCACAGGTAAAACCACCTTTGCAAAAGCTCCAAAATCACAAGAAGCAAGCAAGGCTAAGCCTAATAAAAAACGTTTAATAATAAAATGTGTTTTCATATACTTTTCATTGTATTTTTCACTGTAACAAAAATACGGAAAGGTTATTAATACGTATGTCCGACAGGATACCAAGCTTACATCTATGGTTACATTTCATTTTCTATTGTAACAAAAAGCATATGTATATGTTACACCATCTCTACAATAAGGGTATTAACGTCCACATACACTGCTTATTTTAAGCACCGCCCTATACCAGAAACTCTATAAAATATCTATTTAATTCCTTTACTTTTCATTGAGAAATGAAAAAAAAGAATTTACTTTGCATCACTAACAATACGTACATTTCAACAAACTTATCCATTAGGGAAATAACCAAGTGTAAACTTATGATACAGATAATGAAAAACAAAACCTTTATTTTAATCATCTTTCTGTGTTTTCTACCTCTTTTTTGTAAAGGACAGTTTTGTAAGTTATATTCAACTCATGGAGATATATCCAGCAGTATGATTAGTCATATATACCAAGACGCTAAGGGTTACATCTGGGTTGCAACAGAAAATGGATTAAATAAATATGATGGAGCTAAATTTACCAACTATAAGAACCAATTCAATGATTCCACCTCACTGCTTGGGAATCATGTATACAGAACTTTTCAAGACGCCAAAGGACATCTATACATACTTTCCACCAAAGGATTACAAATGTATGAATATAAATCCGACTCTTTCAAGACTATCAAAAAATCCAATTCATCATACAACAATAAAAGTATCGCACAACTCAGCGATGGCAGTATCTTAATTGGTACAAGTGGATATGGTATCAAAAAACTCACTTTTGACCATAAAGGAAATATTCAAATTGAGAATTGGAATCCATCTTTAATTGGACATACAATCAATGATATCATGGAAGACCGTAAGGGGAATATATGGATTTGCACGGAATATCATGGTATGATCAGAATTGATAAAAACAAAAAGATTCATCATTATACTCTTGGAAAACTCTATGGAAATCAATTTATCAATTGTTGTACAGAAGACTCAAATGGTAATATATATGCAGGAACCAGCGGACGAGGAGTTTTTATATACAATCAGGCGGATAATACCTTTCATCAAATATTTCATTCCAATTTCCCCATTAAAGTTCTTAAACAAAATGAGAACCTCATGCTGATTGGCATTGATGGAGAAGGAATTGTAGCTTATGACATTTCAAAAAAATCCATAGCCAACACGGATTTTTACATAGACAACATAAACATCAAGAAAAGCAAAGTACATTCTTTGCTGACAGACAGCAGCAATAATCTTTGGATTGGTATCTACCAGAAAGGAGTAGCATTTATTCCTTCACAAGCGAATATGTTTAACTACATCGGAAACTTCTCATCTATCCGAAATTACATAGGAAGTAATTGTATTACAGCTTTGTGCGAAACCACAGATAAGGGTAAACTAATTGTAGGTACAGACAATGATGGTATTTATTTATTAGACAAAAACTACAACTTTATCCAACATCTAACTCAAGATAAAAACCCGGATGTTCCTCCTACCGTCATGTGCCTTTTTGAAGACTCCAATAAAAAGGTATGGATAGGTTCATACCTTAGTGGAATATCTGTATTCGATTCGCAAACAAACAAACTTTCAAAAACTTCACTGCGAAATAATGAAGGGAATGAAATAACAAAAGTATATAGATTCGTAGAAGACCCTCATAAAAGATTGTGGATAGGCACAATGGGAACAGGGCTTTATTATGTAGATTTACCAGCTTCATCGGCTTCTTATAGTGACCTGAAAGTACATCAGGCTCTATCAGAGAAAGAAATCAATCAATGGATTAATACTTTATTGTATATTCCAAACGGACGATTGTATATAGGTACTTATGATGGTATTAAATGCATAGATACTGAGAAGCTCAAAGTCGTAGGTAAGGAAAAAGTGCTCATAGGCTTAAGTATAAATACCATTGCACAAGGGCCAGACGACCATATATGGGCAGGAACCCCGGAAGGAATCTATGTAATGGATTATAATTTGAATATAATTGAGAAATTTACAACTCACAATGGACTCCCCAATAATCTGATCTCATCAATCATTGTGGATAAAAACAAGGATATATGGGTAAGTACAAGTCAGGGAATTGCCAAATATAATTCACATAACAAATCGTTTATTCCTTTCTTTGCATCAGACGGATTATACAATAATGAATTTTCAAGAAATGCCTATTGCATATCTCCCGACGGAAAAATTCTGTTTGGGGGAACCAATGGCATTGTCTTTTTTAACCCGAATGACATCGAAACACAGAAGTTTCAAAGCAATATAAGAATTACCGGTTTCTATCTGCATGATAAAGCTGTCAACGAAATGACCCAATCTGGAAGTTATCATGTGATAGATAATGATATATTTCATACCCAAGAAATCAATCTGTCCCACTATGACAATTCGTTTTATATAGAATTTGCTACAGACAATTTCATTTCCCCACAGAACTATTTATATTCCATGAATAATGGAACATGGAACTCTTTGCCCAAAGGAAGCTCCCGTGTTTCCTTCAGTAATCTTCCTGTAGGAAAATACGAATTTAAAGTAAAAGCAATCAATGGCACTTCTGAATCTAAAATAAAGACAATAGTCATTAATATACATCCTGCATGGTACAACTCCGGTCTGGCATGGGTTATCTATATCTTAATCATCATTAGTATAATAGCCATCTTCATACATCAGGCTAAAGAAAAATACAGAGTAAGACAGGAGATGCTAAAACACAAACATCTGGAAGAGATTAATGAAAGTAAATTACAGTTCTTCATTAATATTTCTCATGAAATCAGAACTCCGATGTCTTTAATCATCAGTCCATTACAGAAATTAATCTCTACAGATAATGACAGCGAAAGACAAAAAAGCTATTCATTGATAGAACGTAATGCGCAAAGAATTCTAAACCTGATCAACCAATTAATGGACATCAGAAAGATAGATAAGAACCAAATGAAGCTAAGTTTCACAGAAGTGGATTTAATCAGCTTTATCAATGACATAAAAAATACATTTGCATATCAAGCAGCTGCTAAAGGAGCTAAATTAAACATTATAACCCAAATGGAGAGCCTGAAAGTTTGGCTGGATCCTAATAACTTTGACAAAGTAATCTTTAATTTACTCTCAAACTCCTTCAAACATATCCAGAATGAAGGAGAAATCAACATATATATCAACTCCGTCAATAACTCTTCAAATGTTTATCCATTGAATAACTATGCAGAAATCATTATTGAAGACAATGGAACCGGCATAAAGGAAAGTGAGATGGAACGTATTTTTGAAAGATTCTATCAGATAAGCGATGACCGGTCACGAAGCAAAGGAACCGGAATCGGGCTTCATCTATCTATGTCGCTCATAAAGATGCATCATGGTACTATCACGGTCAAGAACAATGAAAACAAGTCCGGATGTAGTTTTACCATCCATATTCCATTGGGATGTAGCCATCTGTCAACCGAAGAGCTTTATCAGAATAGTAATAAGAATATTTCAGAGCAACCATCCATTGAAGATCAGCCTCTGCAACATATTCCGGCTTCTATTGAAGAAAACGAAAATAGCGAAGACGGCACTAAAAAAGTAATCAGGAAAAAGCATTCTATATTAATTGTAGAAGATGAAGATGAGATACGAAATTATCTGCTCACTGAATTAGGAAGTCATTTCCGTGTGTTAAGTTGTAGCAACGGGAAGGAAGCACTCGACCTTATTATGCACCACATGCCTGATTTGGTTCTAAGTGACATCATGATGCCAGAAGTGAACGGCATCACGTTGCTTCGTAAATTAAAGCAGAATATCAAAACCAATCATATCCCGGTAATCCTTCTTACCGCCAAAAACAGTGAAAAGGATTATATCGAAGGACTTTCCCTAGGAGCAGACGCCTATATAGCCAAACCTTTCAACCTGGATATTTTAATAACAACTATTGAAAACCTGATTAAAAACAGAGAAATATTACGCAATAACTTTAGCGGAAAACAAGAACAAAACGACAATATTGAAGTGGCACAACCTCAGTCTGCAGATGAAAAGCTGATGCAAAAGGTTCTAAAAGTAATCAATAAGAACCTGAATAATCCAGATTTAAATGCAGAAATGATTGCAGCCGAAGTGGGTATAAGTCGTGTACACCTATACAGAAAACTAAAAGAACTGACCAACCAGTCTACCCGGGATTTTATCAGGAATATCAGACTGAAACAAGCTGAAATCCTGCTGAAATCTGAGAAGAATTACAGTATGTCTGAAATAGCCCAACTGGTAGGTTTCAACAATACAACTTACTTCTCCAATGCATTCAAAGAATTGTACGGAGTATCCCCCAGTAAATATACGGAACGCTGTAAAGAAAAAGAAGAGGAGAAGAAAGATGAATAAAAAGAGAGGAGATAGACGGGGTTGACCGAGTCTATCTCCTCTCTTCGTATAATACCCTATTACTTACTCTTTTTCAAAAGTTCAAGCATGGTAAGGGCATATCTCTTGCCAAGTTCTCTATAGCCAGCTGCACTAAAATGCAATCGATCGGATACGGCCTCACATCCTTCAGAAGAAACCACATGTACTACAGGAATCGTTTCAGGTAATTTCTGAATCACCGGATTCATCGATGCACAAGCTCCCCCTTGCCCTTCAGAAACAAGCTCACCAACTAAAAGAGGCAATGAGTTAGGCTGCAAACCAAGGTCTGAAAGAATATTATCGTATACTTTTTTTACCTTCATCGGCCAATCCGGATCTCCGGTATTGGATTCTCCTTGATGAAGAAGTATACCTTTTATAACTCCACACCGAGAAGCTTGTTTAGCAAGCTCGATTAATCTTGCATAAGGATTTCCATCATACTCAGCGACCATATTTTTTAACCAATCTGGAGATCCGGCCACATACGAAGCATAATTATCCTTATCAAATAATTCTATTCTACATCCTCCCACAGCCACATTAATAACACCTATTTCTACATCAGCTGGAAGGCTATCTGCCAATGTTCGTCCAAAATAGTCTGCTGGAGTTAAACCCGTTCCACATCTTGCCAAAGGAGGAACAGCAGTGTACCACTTACCTTTTTCCCGTCCTAAATCCGGGCAATCTACAGCTTGAAGCACCTTGAAACGCGGAGTTACATTCACCGTATCACACGCTTCTATTTTTGCATTTCCCTCCATATTCGACTGTCCTAAACAAAGATAGATATGAAACTTCTCATTCACCTTCTCGGTTCCAGTCTGAGCCTGTGCAGAAACAGGTCCCAAAGACAAAGCCATCAATGATGTCAATGTCACAAACATTCTTTTCACTTCCATTAGTTCAAAATTTATATTCAACAGTTATCTCTATTTATTTTTATCAAAAAGCTATTTTTAACTCCTCACCCTTATAGACTACAGACTTTTCTGTTACGTTCGATTTTCCATCTGAGGACAAGGCTATTTTTACAATCTTAAGGTTCCGCACCGGTTCCATCCCCTCATACTGACCACTCCGTTTACCAATAATCAAAATGGAATGCGCATCATCCCAAAACAGACGAATGCAAGAATATCCTCCTTTTTGATAGTTGTAGTCTGTACCTTCATCCTCATACAATTGATAGGTTCCATCTGTTCCTGCATAAACACGTATCTCCAAATCTGATTTCAAGGCTTTCTGCGCATTTTCTGCATATCCTGATGACAAAGGCAAGACAGTGCCAGCCTTGACAAATACAGGAATGTAGTCCGGAGAGACTGAAGTCTGAACCCAACCCGTTGACATATACTGGTTGTCATGGAAATCATACCATCCACCCTGAACGGCAGGCAGGTATGTCTTCCACACGACAGGTCCCTCTTCCACTATAGGAGAAACCAGCAGAAACCGACCAAACATATATTGATATTTCAAAGATAAAGCTTGAGTATCCTGAGGGAAATCCATCATCAGAGGACGTAACATCGTACCATTTCCCAATGAGACACATGCTGCTTCAGAATAGATATATGGTAAAAGGCGGTAACGCAGCTCCAATGATTTACGAGCCATATCCGTCACTTTATCTCCATAATTCCAAAACTCAGTATTGGTCATATACCCATGTACACGCATCAAAGGTAAAAAGACAGAAGTCTGAAGCCATCTGGAAAAACGCTCATGAAAATGTGCATCTGTATACTGTGCATCGCCCGGACGAAAGAATCCTCCAGCATCATAAGTCCACCAAGGCAGACCACAAACAGAAATACCCAGTCCTGCAACAATCTGACGACGAAATGTATCCCAGTCATTCCCGACATCTCCTGACCAAGTAGCAACCCCATATCGCTGAATGCCAGGAAATCCGCTACGGGTAAGCAGAATAGTCCGAGAAATAGAATCACTTTGTTTTCCCTCATCAGTGGAAAGACCTCGTAAACCTTCATATATCGTTTTGTTGACCACAAGTGGATACACATTCCGGAACACTTCTCCGGGGAAAGTGGAATGGTTTACCCTACGTCCTACCAAATCGTCATTTTCCGGCTCCGTTGCATCCAGCCACCAAGCATCTATTCCTATCGGAAGCACCAGACTATCCCGAAAGTTCTTCCAATAAAAAGAAGCAGCTTCCGGATTAAAAAAATCAACCCAAGGAGTACCTGGTATGTAATAGGACTTATCAGCTAAACGTTTTCCTAACACAGAATTTTGGTCCACTTTCGACCAGACCGACAACATCAGTCTCATGCCCATCCGGTGAAGACTGTCGGTCATTTCCCGAGGTGCAGGATAATCTGTCTCGTCAAAACGCATGGCATTCCATCCATATTTTCCCCAGTACTGCCAGTCCTGTACCATCAAGTCAACCGGCAATTTTTTTCTTCGAAATTCGGAAGCCGTTTCCAGAATTTCTTTTTGAGAATGAAAACGTTCCCGGCAATGAATGTATCCCAAAGCCCACGCTGGCAACATAGGGACTTCTCCTGTCGCTTCCCGATAAGAAGCAATCACTTCATCGGCTGTTCCTGCAAAGAAAGTATAATCTATTCCATTCGATACCGGAGAGCGAAAAGTAGTAGTTTCATCTACTTTTCTAAAATACACTTTAGGTGCATCCTCTTTAGTCAATTCAGCCCTTAAATTATGCTCTCCCGCTTTTAAATCTACCAATATGGAAACTGTAGGTGGCAACCAGAGATTATTCATGTCGACTACCGTATGCCCATCAATTGCCAGATTATGTCTACGCGCCATTAAACTTCCCACATCCAGCATCAAAGCATACTGTCCGTCTAATTCTACTTTCAACTTACCCACAAATACATTACTTTCACGCACTTCCTCCTTCCCCCCTTCAGTAGAAGTCACATTCACGGTTACTTTATTTCCTCCCAACCCCGTTTTCTGAAGTGCAACTACCGAAGAAGCAGGATTAAAATCTGTCAAACCATAATTATTCCACAAAAGTCCGTATCCTTTATTCGACATCACAAAAGGAATGGCTATCTGTGTATTAACCTGGGTCAGTCTTCTGGTTAAACCACGCACATTCAAATAACCATCCTGAAACTGTCCTAACCCGTAAAGACACTCATCAAACGGAGAATGAAAAGTCTGCGTAGAAACATACGTTTTTTCTCCTTGCACTGAAGAAGACTCTATCAGACTCGCCTCCTCTCCTACAATTTCCTTGCCACCAGAAGAAAGGAACGAAATCCGTCCGTCAGATACAGAAAACCTGACATTCAAATTCTTTAAAGACAAAATATAACTATCCTTCTCCTTTTTCAGTACATAATCAGGAACCTTCTTTGGAAGATATACTAATTCTGGAACTTCATGAGCTATGCCCATGCTTCGAATCACTCTTACAGCGTTGTTGGTCAGCGGACGAAGTTTCAACAGAGTGTCTGCTAATCGAAAAGTTACCTGCTCAGTCTCCTGCTTTTCCAACGTCCATTCCTGCAACTCATTAGTAGACGAGAGGCCGGGATCATTCCCGGCCAAACATTCTCCTCTCCACCCTACACAAGTGAAAACGGATAATAAAAATAAATTAACCCTGTTCATAGCATACGCAATATCATCAGTAATTCAGCTTCCAATAATCAAAATAAGCCAAATCTTTCGGAGCCTTTCCCTTAAAAATAAAATACAAGTCGTGTACACCTGTTACCTGTGGAATCTGTTCTTCCATTATCCGCCAACGATCACTTCCCCCAGTTCGTGGTACTTTAATCTTAGCTAACACCTGTCCGTCCAGCCCGTCAAGACGTACTTCCATAGTAATTTCCGCATTGTGAGTGGTAGACAAACGAGCAGAAAAACGAGAAGGAGCTTTCTCACCGAAATCAACAGCCCGTACTTTCGTATAAGCTCCATCTGCTAAGGCTGTAATAAAGACTCCTACCTGAGGATTATAAGCGCTCTTCATCTTTTCTGACCATGCCATTGTTTCCGCTTCCACCTTCTGGTACGGACAAAGAGGTTTTAAACTCTTCGTAACACCCTCTTTCACCATCTTCATGCAAGGAATTTTTCCATCAGACTGGAAATCAAGTTCCCTAACACACACAGAACGAGTAAAGCCACTTCCACCAGGAAGAGAAGCATCGTGATAAAACAAATAAGTTTTTCCTCTGAAATCGGCAATTCCAGGATGATTGGTGAAACTTCCTCCTTCTGTAGCCATCAAAGTACCTCCATACTTCCACGGGCCTTCTGGACTTTCAGCTGTAGCATACGCTAAATGTTCAGGAACCGGTCCTCCAGCATAAAAGAGGTAATACATTCCCTTACGTTTATACAACCACGGAGCCTCTTCATACAAAGTAGGACGTTGTGGATCTCCCTCCCTGCGTCCAAAAGCTTCCGGCTTCATCGGTACCGCATGTATCTCCCCTTTATAAGATATCATATCCTTATTCAGCTTCACATAATAGCAGTTCGGATTTCCCCAATAAAGATAAGCCTGTCCATCTTCATCAATGAAGACTGTAGGATCTATATTGCCATAATCAGCTCGTACCAAAGGAGCTCCTATCGGATCATAAAAAGGCCCGTAAGGACTATCAGCCACAGCTACTCCAATAGCCGTTTCACCTTTACGGTCCGTCACAGGTACATACATATAAAATTTACCGTCACGTTCAATACACTGGGCAGCCCATGCATCTCCACCTGCCCATTCAAATGTCTTGAATGACAAAAGAGTGGGATGTTCGGTCCAGTTCACCATATCATCCGTGGAATAAAGTTTCCAGTCGTTCATGGTAAACCACGTAGAACCGTCTTCATCGTGACTTGTATAAAGGTACAGCTTGTCATTGTATACCATAGGAGCCGGATCAGCCGTATAAGATGTTTGGATAATGGGGTTTTGTGCATTTACTGCCAAACCAGACAACAAAACCACTCCCTGCATAATTCTGCACCATCGAATATTTAGTAAAGACAACTTTATATCTTTTCTTAAAATCTTTTTTATCATATATACTCTATTTATGCTGTAAACTAATATCAGAATTTCCAATAATCCAATTCAAATAAATCCTTATTATTCTCTCCTTCAAAACTAAGGTACAAATCATGTATGCCACTGACCGCATTGACCTCACAAGAATAAAGTTCATACTTAGATGTTTCATTTCCCTGCGGTATATTCACGTTTCCCACAATCTTTCCATCCGGAGCATCCAAACGAATTTTCAGATTTCCTCCCTCAAGAGGCAATGCGGAAACTTCAAAACAGCGAGCTTTATTCTTTCCAAAGTTCACTCCACGTACACAGATGTACTCTCCATTGTTCACATCTACCACCGAAAGAGACTTATCTGCATTCGGAGCAGTTTTCAATCCATATCCCCAAGCCATAGTTTCAGCTTCTACCTTACGGAACGGATTAAAAGTACCGATCTGCTCCAGCTTGGTATCCGCCCAATAAGGTACTTCTTGAATAGTTCCATCTTCATTATAGTGCATTTCTGCCACTGACACCGAACGGCGTTCATAATGAGTATTCGTTTCCAGTTTTAACAAATCATAATTCAATCCAAAGACATACGATTTCCCCTTATAATCCATAATACCAGGATGATTGCCTCTGGTTCTCTCCGTAGGGCGCATAATGTATCCTTTCGTTTTCCATGGTCCTGTAGGACTATCACTCATTGCATACCCTATTCCCTCCGGACAACAGGTAGAAGCAAAAGCCAAATAATAATGTCCATTACGTTTATAGAACCACGGACCTTCCTGATAATGCTCCGGAGTTTCTTTTAGCTTTACAATATCTCCAGAATATGAAATCATGTCTTCATTTAATTTCACATAATAACAATTGGGATTTCCCCAATACATATAAGCTTGCCCATCCTCATCGATGAACACGGTAGGATCAATATCATCCCAATGTTCTTTCTGCCATACAAGAGGCTTTCCTAGAGGATCCTTAAATGGTCCATAAGGACTGTCGGAAACAAGCACACCGATTCCATTTCCATGAATCGGACAATACATATAAAACTTACCATTGCGCTCAACTACCTGTTCAGCCCAAGCTCCATTATCACGCTTCACCCAATCAAAGCTCTTGAGAGAAGCAACAACCCCATGATCAGTCCAGTTAACCATATCGGTAGAAGTATACAACAACCAATCCTGCATTTTAAACCCTTCGGCATCATCTTCATCATGCGTCGTATAAAGAAATACCGTATCATTGTATACCATCGGTGCCGGATCGGCAGTATATTTCGTTTGAATAATAGGTCGTTGAGCATTTACATTCAGACAATTCAACAGTCCACAACCACTACACAGTAACAAAATCTTGCTAATATTCATAATATTCAATATTTAAGTTTATCAAATCGATTTTTCCCTATGTATCATTAAAAACTAATTACTCTACCAATTTCCACCAATCAAAATTGAAAAGCTTGCAGCCTTTTCTACCCTTAAAACAGAAATATAAATCATGTGTACCTGAAACAGCCTGTTCACCCTGTTTCACCGCTGTTTCTAAAGTCTTCCAGGCTTCCCATCCTCCGGTATGAGGTACTTGTATTTCTGTAATCAACGTGCCACCAATACTGTCGGCATACACTTCAATTATTCCGCCTCTCAATGCACTGGCCACACTTACTTCTAACTTGCTGGCACCCTTTTTGCCTAAATCGACTTCTCTGACCTTTATATAATCACCATTATGAATGTCTGATACATAAATTCCTGTCCGATCATTCGGCTCCGTCTTCACACCTTCAGAAAAAGCCATAGTCTCCGCTTCTACTCGCTGATAAGGATTTAGAGAACCTACCGGTTTTACTCCTTCTTGCGTAGCATTAATAACAGGGAATGTTCCGTCTGCATTGTATTCAAACTGTTCTACAGCCACAGAACGTCCGAATCCACCACCTTCAGGTAATTTTCCGGTATGATAAAAGAAATAAGAGTTCCCTTTATAATCAATCACCCCACAATGATTCGTAAATGAATCCGTATCCTGCAAAGGCATAATTTCTCCCATATATTTCCAGGGACCAACGGGCGATTTACTCATGGAATACGCAATATGTTCCGGAACACCCCCTGCCGCATACAGCAAATAATAATTATCCTTTCGCTTATAAAACCAAGGACCTTCCGTATAGATATCCTTGTATTTTTCTCCCTTCACACGCTTATCCGGATTTGGAGCTCCGAAACTGTTCACTGTTTGTTCCAGCTTCTTCACCTCACCCTTGATGGATATCATATCCTCATTCAATTCTGCATAATAAATATTCGGATTTCCCCAATACAAGAAAGCCCTTCCATCATCATCAATATACACAGTTGGGTCAATATAATCCCAACTGCCGTCACATAGCGGTTTCCCGATGGCATCCCGGAAGGGTCCCACAGGAGAATCACCTACCGCCACTCCGATAGCCATCGCTCCTGTAAGTTTTGAATGCAGACAGACATACCAATAAAATTTACCCTGACGCTCTACGCACTGTGCAGCCCATGCACGGTCATCTGCCCATTCAAAAGATTCTATGGCCAACGGAGAGCCATGGTCTGTCCAATTCACCATATCGTCCGTAGAATACACTCTCCATTCCTGCATCCAGAAAAAATCAGCTTTGTCCTCATCATGTCCTGTATACACATAAAGTCTGCCATCGTGCACCATAGGAGCAGGATCTGTCGTATAACAGGTCTGTACAATCGGATTCTGTGCCATCAGTATGGGAGAAATTAATCCTCCCAATACTGAAAATAATATCTTATTCCTTATCATCATTCCAATATTAACAATTTACTTCCGGGTAATCACTACACCTCCATTTTTAGGAATAGAAAGATTCAAAGTCTGTTTCTTGTTGATAACCTGTTCCTTGACTGAGCCTGCCAGTTTATCATTATCTTCATACAAATTGACGATTTCTCCTGCTGCAAACAAAGTTGAAACATCTATCTTTAATTTAATAGTTTCATCCTGTGCATTAATTCCTGCCACGTACCATTTACCAGCATGTTTACGTGCCATCACAATATATTTTCCAGGATAACCGTCTATAAACTTCACCTCATCCCAAGTAGTAGGCACTTTTTTCATGAAATCCACGGCCCAAGCTGGAGCGTCAGTCAGGTTATTAGGTGCCAATGCAAAATGCTGCACCGGACTCTGAAACAATACTGCCGTAGCCAATGCAAATACATCGGACGTAACTCTCAGCCGTCCCCCCGGTTCATTTTTCGCATTATAATATTTGTTCAAAGTACTTCCTCCGAAATCCATACTCCCAATCGTATTACGAACAAACGGATGGATACATGCATTGAATGCTTCTGCATCGCAGCTTCCCTGAGAGAAATTCATGTTTTCACTGGCCAATACCGCTTCACTGGCCGCATAATTAGGATACATACGTTCCCATCCACGCGGAATGGTACATCCATGAAAAATAACCAACAGTCCATAATCGTTTGCGTCAGCTAAAATGTCTTCATAAAGCTGCATGGTGACCTGCTTGTCACTACCTATGAAATCGACCTTAATACCTTTGATACCTATACGTTGCATCCATTTCATTTCTTTCCGACGCTCAATGATATTACTCATTTTTCCACGAGGTCCTTGAGGGGCATCATTCCAGTATCCATTGGAGTTATACCACAAATATAGCCCTACATTCTTCTGTTTGGCGTAGGCAGCCAGCTCTTCTATCTTATCATAACCTACCTGTGTATCCCAAAGCGCATCTACCAGCACCGTACGATATCCCATAGCTGCACAAAAATCTACATAACGCTTTTGGTCATCCATATTCATACTGGCATCTCCGGCAATAATCCAGCTCCAAGTTCCACAACCGTATTCTGCGGTATAGTCTTTCGACGGTTCATATAACGGCTCTACCACATCAAACGGTACAGTTGTTTCTACAATAGGAGCCAGTGTAGAACCCAAGGTTATAGTACGCCAAGGAGTCTTACCCGGCAATGCAATTCCCGGAGAAATCGTGCCATTGCCGTTAAATTCACCTTCCTGCGGAAAACCAATGGTATACAACCCATCTTCATGCCCCATCAAACGACTACCGCAATAATAACTGTTTACTCCAGTTTCAGAAATTAAAATCCAACCTTTATCTGAATTTTTAAACAAGCAAGGGAATGTATATCCTTCTCCCCAACCATTTTTTCCCATCGTATCATCTACTGTATATGGAGTTTCATAGCTGGGAGAAGTTCTGGCGAAACCACCCATCGGTCCGCTTTGTGGACATAAGAAAGTAGTCGTACCTTCCGGCATGACAAACCCCGTAGTTTCCTGCTGTATCACACAGCACAAAATATCCTTCTTAGGATAAACGGTATATCTAAAGGCCACGTCATTATTACTTACCCGAAATTCCACATCAAAAGCAGTTCTCCCTTCTTTTGTAAATGGAACGACTACTGATTCAGCCGCATACTCCACCTTACTTTTTTTTATGTTCGGTAAACGGTAGTTCTTCCGGATAGAGGTCTCCTTGATTTCACTACCGAGTGATAAAGAAGATGTAAAATCACCAATAGTAGTCTTCATACCCAACGGAGATTTCTCAATAAAAGTTACTCCATCATAGAATACCTGATAAGAAGGAATTCCACCTTCATCTGACACTACTACCTTCAAACGTCCATCAGGACTCAGCACCTCTTTTTCACTTGCATATAAACTTGTCATACAAATCATCGCAGTAAACGATGACAATAATACACGTTTAATCATAGACATTAGTTTTATTGTTTATGTTTCCCTTTTAGTGCAGATAAAACGACTAAAAGGGAAACGTAATATTACACATCATTCTGTAAGCAGGCGCAACATAAAGATTCCACCAGCCACACTATTTTCTCACTTTTCTTTTATCAGAGTCTCGGCTGCAAAACCTGTTCTATTATTTCTTTATATGCTGATATTCAAAGAAATCGACATCAACAAAACCACCCAGACTCTTTGTCGCATAATTAAACAAAGCAAACTTAGTGCCCATAAAGAAACGACGATAATCAAAAATCATCTTAAAATCAGTTCCGATTTTCTTCCAGTCTTTATTATCGTAACTATAATAGAATGAAGCTATATCCTTATTCAATCTGAAGTCCCCATCCAAACGAAGGTATATCACATCCGATGTCAATTCTACCTTTTGAATTTCATTTCGATCAATACCTGTCACAGACTTATTTTTTTCATCCAATTTGACACTTTCTGTTTTCATAGTCAAATACTTCTGGCTTCCTTGACAAGTGACAGCTAAAATTCCAGCATCTCCATTAAATGCACTCAGTCCAGCCACATCACCATCCTTCATGCCCGAAAGGTCCATACAAACCACTCCAGAACATTTCGGCCCTTCCATACGCTGAGTTAAAGTATTAGGAGCCACAAACAAATTATCCACAACTCGTCCGGTCGTCAACCGTAAATATCCCTTACGTGCATTCAATGACCAACATTCATTCATCGGATTATGATTCCACTGCCAGTTTAATTTTAGCTTTTCGCCACTAAAATCATCACTCACTACCAATCCTTCAGAAGAATATCCTTGTACAGGCTTAGACATTGTAGCCGGCACATGTCCATTTTCATCTCCTAACATCGGCCAGCCGTCTACCCATCGACAAGGCATCATAGTCAACACACGACCTACCCCATTACGATCCTGAAAAATAACTCCATACCAATTTCCTTTTCCATCATCTACAATCGTACCTTGTGCCACGTACGGAAAACCAGCAAATGCATCTTCCAATATCACCTTTTTCTCATAAGGACCGGTAATTTTATCTGCCCGGTAACATACTTGTCTGCGTTTACCTCCTCGAGGCCATGAAATCATCAGCAAATAATACTTCCCATCGTGTTTTATCACCCTACTACCTTCCAGTAAAGCATTTTCCTCTTTATCTCTTTCGAATATCTTCATATCCACACCTCCCGGCATGACATCACTCAAATCCGGCTTCAGTTCACGCAACTGTCCGGTACCATAAAAGATATAAGCTTTCCCATCGTCATCAAAAAACAAAGATGCATCATGAAAATGAGGAATACGTGACGACAATGTCCATCCCTTTTTAGGGTCAGAAGTAGTATACACATATCCTTTGTAAGGGGTGTCATTCGGAGAAAAATAAGCATAATATGTTCCATTATGGTAACGCAAAGAAGTAGCCCACTGGCCACGTCCATATACAGTTCCTTCTTTCAAGTCATAATTCGGTTTATCATCCAACCGATCATACAGATAACTTACGATTTCCCAGTTGACCAAATCTTTTGAGTGCATGATCGGCGCTCCCGGAACCAAATGCATGGTTGTACTCACCATATAAAAGTCATCCCCTACACGTATCACATCCGGATCAGGAACATCTGCCCAAAATACAGGATTAGAGAAAGTTCCATCTCCATTGTCACCACACTGGGCATTGACTACGTCAGGGTACACGCCTCCCATAGCCATTAACAGACAAGCTAGCAAAAAGTGTTTTTTCATGATTTTATTCTATTACAAATGATTCATTCTGTTAATTCTTTACTTTGCATACACGACATACCGCTTTCCCGGTTCTGTTTTCAAGTCATATTCATAGATTCTCTTTAGTTCAGGCTTTTCCGGATTCGAGAGTTTCTTCGATATTAAAGGTGAAGCAACTTCAGCCTGACAAAGTAATTCATTCGGACAATCCCCTGAAGCACGCTTCAAACCTTTGCCTTTCAAAGGAATATACGACCGTAAACGTATAGTTCCACCTATCCGCGAATAAATTACAGCCTTGGTAAGATGCACATTTTTCCAATCCATATCTACGACAAAACCTCCTCGTGCCACCAAGCCTTTTACATTTCCATCCTGCCATTCATCAGGTACGGCTGGAAGTAAATGCACTGCACCATCATGACTCTGCAAAAGCATTTCTGCCACTCCTGCTGTAAGGCCAAAATTTCCATCTATCTGAAAAGGTGGATGTGCATCAAACATATTGGGATACGTACGCCCTAAAGGATACTTACCTGCCAGACTGTCGCAAGGTAACAATGAAAGCATATTCCGAATGATATTATACGCATGATTTCCATCCAGCATACGTGCCCAGAAATTAATTTTCCAACCAATACTCCAGCCCGTAGCCATATCACCTCTTTGCAGCAATGTATTTTTAGCAGCCTGAAATAATTCTGGATGCCGGTAAGGAGAAATCTGATTACTTGGATACAGTCCATACAAATGAGATATATGACGATGCTGGTCTTTCGGGTCATCCACATCTTCCAGCCATTCCTGAAGCTGATTATATTGTCCTATTTGCATAGGAGGCAACTGACTTATCAGAGACTGAAGAGAATCACAATATGCCTTGCTATCCCCTATAATCCGTGCAGCAAGAAGAGTATTGCTCAATACATCAAAAGCTATTTGGTTATCCATCGTGCAACCGGCTACAATTGAAACTCCGTTCGGTCCATGTTCCGGAGAGACAGAAGGTGCAGTCACTCTCCAACCATACCGAGGATGCTTAGTCATAAATGACAAGAGGAAATCAGCCGTACCTTTCAACACAGGATAATATTCACGAAGAAAATTCTTATCACCCGAATATAAATAATGCTGCCAAAGATGTTGAGCTACCCAGGCTCCTCCATTAGGCCACATACCCGCATCGGCAAAATCCACCGGTCCGGCAGCCCGCCAGATATCCGTGTTATGATGTGCCACCCATCCTTTAGCTCCATATAACACACGAGCTGTTTCTTTACCTGTTACGGAAAGTTCATGCGCCATTTGAAAAAATGGCACATGAGTTTCCGACAAGTTAGTCACCTCTGCCGGCCAGTAATTCATCTCCGCATTGATATTAATTGTGTACTTACTATCCCAGGGTGCATATAAATCCTTATTCCATATTCCCTGAAGATTAGCCGGCTGACTGCCTGGCTGCGAGGACGAAATCAACAAATAGCGCCCATACTGAAACATCAACGCAGCCAGTGAACAATCTTTTACCTTATTGAATTCGTTAATACGTACATTCGTTTCCTTCTTTGAAAATTCCGAAGATGGCAAATGTAAAGCCACTCTTCCAAATTGCGCAGAATAAATCGCCTTATGCTCATCGTACAACTTTTTATTCTGTTTATCCCACGCCCCTTCAATGGCACAGCGCGCTTTAGCGTATGCATCTCCCGACACATCCTGATAATTCACAAAATTAGTTGCCGCACTGAGAAAAACGGTAGCCGAAGATGCACCTCTGACAGACAAGCATCCATCTTTACATTCTATTTTTCCATCCGATTTCACACGCATCATAACCACCGCATGAAGTGCAGCTGGAATACCTTCATGCTCTGCTCCGTTACACTTCATTATAAGATAGCCTCCTTCGCTCTTTACCTCTGAAGTCAGCGGACAAGCATATCTCAAATCCACATCCAATTTCTTATTACCTTTATCTGTCGCCATTTCTACAACCATGACGTTATCAGAAAAAGACGTAAATACCCGACGGGTATATTCCACACCATCACACCGAAAACGTACTGAAGCCGTAGCATCTTCTAAATTCAAATCACGATAATAAGAATCAATCTTTCCCTCACAATTGAAATCCATCAAAAGACTCCCCAATGTCAAATAACGCATTCCATGATGCGATGTCATAAATTTTTCATCCAACAGCGTTCTGGCTTCCAAATTTTTATTCTCAAATATAAGCCGTCTTACCTCATCCAGATAGCCTGAAGCACCAGCTCTGTTATTGCTATATGGACCGCCGGCCCAGAATGTTTCTTCATTCAGTTGGATTTCTTCGTGATTTATTCCACCAAACACCATTCCTCCCAAATGTGAATTACCTACGGGCAATGCTTCCCACCAATTACGTGCCGGAGCAGAATACCACAACTTCAAATCCCCTGCACTATTGGCAAACACACCAAGAATCGAAGTCGCCAGAAACACACATACGTACAGAAATTTCTTCATAGATGCCTATTCTTACAGTGATTATTTACTGAATGTTCCTGAAACAAAAGGCAGACACAAATATAAAGCAGAATGCCAATATTCCCAATCGTGTCCACCGTCTCTTACCCTAAACTGACACGGTATTCCCGCTTTGCGCATGGCCTGAAAGAACTCGATATTTCGGTCAAGCAAGAAATCGTCATCTCCACAATCCACAAACCATCTCACTGATTTCAGTGCCTGAATCGTACCTGCATCTGCATTCGTCACACGCTTGATACAGCTCCTTTCTATCACAGCTCGTGTCAAAATAGCCAGCTTGCTGTCCGGATTATCAAAACGGGCTGCTCCTTCTTCCGGAATTGACATCAGCGCACTCATCGCATACACCGAAGCAAACTTATCTGCATGCCACAACCCATAGCCGGTAGCTCCTCCGCCTCCCATGGATAATCCGGCTACTGCACGATTCTCTTTATCCCCAATAACGTGATATTTATTTTCTACATAAGGCAAGAATTCTTCAAAAAAGAAATCTTCATAAAGCCAGCCAGGCATATTAAAGAAACCATTCCATATTTCCTTGTAAATATCACCACCAGCATCAGGCATCACAATAATCATCTCACGGGCTTCCTGTGAATATATCAAACGGTCGGCCACCTCCTGCACATGTCCGCGCCATACCCAGTCTTGATTAGTTTGCGACATTCCATGAAAAAGATAAAGCACTGGATATTTTTTTCCCGGAACTTCTCCATAAGATGGAGGAAGATACACCGAGCATGTTCTTTCTGCATTTAACTTTTTACTAAAGATTGTATCATTTACGACTCTGCTACGCGAAAATAACGATACGGGTATAAAGCATAAAACCCATAAAGCAATAAAAAAAGAATGTTTATCCATAGACTTAAAATTTAATCCATACAAAAATACGCACCAAGCATACAAATTACAATAAATTACGTTACCAGGACTTTCGTTCACGTTACACATAAGCGATATTGCATTTACAAAACGTACATTTTACATATACTCATATTACATTCCCATTCATATCAAACTAATAAACAAGTCATTACATAAGCACGTATCCTATCGGAAAGAAAACAGTATCTCGTAACATAGAATAAAAGATATGCAACATGCCGTCACACATACCCCACACAAAACAAGTAAATTTGCCAATGAAAGATTACATAAATACTTCATTTAACCAACACAATCATTCAATTATTTACAACTAATTATTTAATCATGAAAAATCAATTTAAATTACTCACATTGGGAACACTAAGCCTCATCGCTGCCTCGTGTGGAAACAAGGTAACGATGCCCGATCCGGGTACTCCAGTGTTCACACAATTTACCTACACGGGGAAAGATGTAGTATATGAAAAGAATCCACTGGCAGAAGGAGAATTTTATAATCCTATACTACAGGGATGTTACCCTGACCCCAGCATTTGCAAGAAAGGAACCGACTATTACCTGGTATGCTCCTCTTTTGCCATCAACCCCGGAGTACCCATTTTCCATTCTACGGATTTAGTAAACTGGAAACAGATAGGACATGTGCTCGACCGCCCTTCACAGTTAAAGGTAGAAGATTCCGGAATCAGTGCTGGTATTTATGCTCCGACTATCCGATATAATTCCTACAATGATACCTTCTATATGATTACAACTCAGTTCTCAGGAGGGATGGGAAATATGATTGTGAAAACCAAAGACCCGATGAAAGGCTGGAGCGATCCTATCAAATTGAATTTTGAAGGCATTGACCCCGACATCTTCTTTGATGACAACGGCAAGGCATACGTCACTCACAACGATGCACCCGAAAAACCATTATACGAAGGACACAGAGTTATTAAAGTTTGGGAATACGACCTGGAAAAAGACCAGATTATTCCGGGTACAGACAAAGTTGTAGTGAACGGAGGAGTAGATTTGTCTAAAAAGCCTATCTGGATAGAGGCGCCACATCTTTACAAAAAAGATGGAAAATACTACCTGATGTGTGCAGAAGGTGGTACCGGAGGCTGGCACAGTGAAGTAATCTTTATCAGTGACAATCCTCAAGGTCCTTTCAAACCTGCTCCTGAGAATCCGATTCTGTCACAGAGACATCTGCCGGCTGAACGTCCGTTTAAAGTAGACTGGGCTGGTCATGCTGATTTGGTAGAAGGTCCTGATGGACAATACTATGGCGTATTCCTTGCTATTCGCCCTAATGAAGCCAACAGAGTAAATACCGGACGTGAAACCTTTATATTACCCGTAGACTGGAGTGGCACTTTCCCTGTATTCAAAGGCGGTCTGGAGCCTATCCAGCCTAAACTGGCTATGCCACAAAGTGTGAAGAATGAAACTGGAAAGAACGGATATTTCCCTAACGGAAACTTTACATTTACGGAAACTTTCACCGGAAGTTCACTTGATTACCGCTGGGTAGGAGTAAGAGGTGCCAGAGAAGGATTCATTTCTACTACTGCGGAAGGTCTAACAATTACACCTTACGAAACCAATATCAAGGCAGTTCTTCCTACTTCTACATTGTTCTATCGTCAGCAGCACCTTAATTTCACGGCTACAACTACTCTGAAGTATGTGCCTCGTACAGAAAAAGACCTCGCCGGAATTACTTGCTATCAAAGCGAAAAATTCAACTATGTATTTGGGGTAACGAAAAAAGCAGAAGATAGCTGTATCGTACTGCAACGTACTGAAAAGGGAGAATCTTCAACCATTGCCAGCGAAAAAATTGAAGGAAACACTCCAATCAGTCTGCGCGTAACAGCAGAAGGAGATAAATACACATTCAGCTACTCTGTAAAAGATAATAACTACCAGACCGTAGGAGGAACCGTTTCCGGAGATATTCTTTCTACCAACGTAGCTGGCGGATTTACCGGTGCAATGATTGGTTTGTATGCTACTACTTCCAACGATGCGGAAGCTTTATAATCAAAATTAGTAACCACAAAGAGTATAAGAAATATCTTCTATACTCAAAGAAAAGAGGCTGCTTAAAAGGGCAGCCTCTTTTTATTCTCATCATTTAACATATATGACAAACCTTCGATACCCAGTAAGACTAGGAACACCATCATCATTTAATTCTAAAATTAAATGAAAATTTTTACCTGTAGCATCTTCAGGAATGTGTAACACACACATTCCCTGCTTGTCAGACTCAATTTCTACCACACCTTTATACGTACCAGGCTCCTCATACACATACCAATTATAATGTAAATTATTTCCATCGGGGTCATACGATGAAGAAGCATCCAACTGCAATACTTCCCCTGCCTCAACTGTTTTACTAAAAAAATTAAATGTTGAATCATTCTCAAAGACAACGACCGGATGATGGTTAGCATCCGAAAATTTATCTGTAGTAGCCCAACACATTCTCGCAGCAAAATCATTCAAAATATGCTGTCGCCATTTATTAATGGCAGCAATACCCTCGGACGTACTAGCATGCATAAAATAGGGATCATAAATTTTCTCACTCTTACCTGATTTTTCAATAAAATCCATTCCTCGTATACCTGCAGTACGTTCCATTTTAAATCGGCCTCCCCATCCACCGTACGCAAGGCTATCCGGAACATTCAATCCATTCACATATACATATAAAAAAGAAGGAGAATCACCTTCCGAGGCCCATATCCTGTCTGGATAACAACCTCCTAACGGTTTTCTTGACTGAACATTATCTTTAATCCATTCATCACCAGGTCCCCATCCATAAATTTCCGTATTTCTTATATAAAAGATTTCCGGAAAAGATTTAGCAATCCAAGCTCCAGCATCATCTTGCCCTAACACATCATAAATTCGAATTTTAGCTACAAATTTTTGGAATTCTTCTGGACTTCTGGTAGAATGGACCTTCCAAATAGCTTGTGCTATCGTATTCATTCCACTCCATGCAGCAAGCCAGATAGGACGAGCGTCTTCTTCCTTATCTACCGCCGCAATAATTAATTCAGAACCCGGAGAGTCCTTACCTTCCCCAACTCCTGACATATTCGATTTTTCCTGTCCCCTTTTTACAATACTCTTCAAATAATCAGGTGATGGAAAATCGTTTGCATGTTTCTTTAAAAAAGGATAAGCATCTGCATAACAATCTATGACTTCTGTTATATCTGAAGTTCTATCCGGGTCATCTACCCAAGCATTTGAGCTGATGATTCCCTCTATATCCATTCTATCTGCACATACCAAAAGGTGTATCAATGATTGCTTGTCATCCGGATCAGCTCCACCTAAATCTGTAGTTACAATCAATCTTTGTTTTCCTAAATCATTTCGTGCAAACAGAAATCCACAAAAACCCAAAAACAAAGTCAAAACAATATATCTCATATCAAAACCGTTTTATTATCAATAGTCATCAAACTAATTGCTCTCATAAATAAAATATCTACTTTACCTCGTTCTTCTACATGGAGACTCATTCATGTATAAATACGACTTTTTATATCCCCCATAATCAACCACAATCTTTTCTAAAACCACAGCAGGATCTAAAGGCGAAAAATCAATTATATAACTACCATCCTGACTTACAGGCAAATCAAGACTCACTTGTTTTTCAACTACACGTCTTGCTACCGTAGGATAAAATGTAGTATAGATATTCTCAGGATGTTCATTCAAATCATGATTATAATTCACCGTCACTTTATTACCATTTCTAAAACCTATAGCATATCTATGACCGTCTGTGTTATGAAAAGCAAGCGTGGATTTTACAACCACAATGACATTCACAGTCTTACACTTCTTTATCTCCTCTGGTAAAACCATCTTATAAGAAACCGTAGCACCCTCCACCGGCTTTGTATAAGGCATTAATGTGATTCCTCCCAATGTTCTTCCCATATCGGGAATCACTTGCCATTTGAGGCTCTCAGGAGACTTGGTTTCAAAGAAATGCCCAGCTTCCATAGCCACATATCCGCCACTTCCTTCAAAGATGTATCCCCCTACATTTTCCTCTGATAATCTAAATACTTCCGGTTGTTTGTCAACTGAAAAGTCATCATTCCATGAAGTATAACCTATATGCTTTTGAATCATCATTCCCTTCCATTTTCCATTGCTCATAACGTTATTATAGTCTTCACTCAATGCTTTATCACGAGCAAAGCAAGCTTCTACCTTGTCAGCCCAATCATTAGCTTCCGGATTTCCTTCTTCATAAAGTTTATGGTTCATGGCCTGAGCATAATACATCTCATAAAGATTAGACATTGCCTGAACAGGAAATAACAGCAATTGCTTATAAGCATCCTTATATTCAGGAGCAAGTGATAAATATTGACGTAATGCTTCAGCTTCTAAACGTACATAATCATCTGCTACTTGCTTCCATTCCCCTGTTTCAAGATTATAAGTGTCACAATCCAGCATTTCCGCCGTTACACGACCATTATACTTGGTATACAAATTAAGAATCCGAGCTGCTTCCTCAGCCTGCCCTTTACCAAATATTTGTTCACAGAAGCAATAAGGATGTTGCATAAAATTATCAACAGAATAATCATTCGGATTCCATGCCATATCTAAAAATAAAGTAATAGGATACTCCATCGGTTTAAGATCCCCCACATTAAGTATCCAAAGTTTGTCCACTCCGTATTCATAAGTAAGATGAAGCTGCTCCCACATTCCTTGTATTGGAGTCATATTCATCCATTTTGAATTTCGGGGCGCTCCCACATAGTCTACATGATAATACATTCCCCATCCTCCCGGATGCTTACGCTCCTTATCGTTAGGAAGACGACGCACATTGCCCCAATTATCATCACAAAGCAACATTATTACATCTTCAGGAACCCGCATTCCCTTATCATAATAATCAAGTACCTCTTTATATAAAGCCCATACCTGAGGAGTTTCCTTTGCCGGCTTTCCAGTCACATCCTCAATAATTCGACGTTGGTTTTCAACTATAGACTCCATCAGTTTTACATTGGTATCTTCACTCATAGCCTCGTCTCCGTCTCCACGCATGCCAATAGTAATTATATCTTCAGTATTTTTTACCCTCTCAATACCTTCTCGAAAAAACTGATCTAACACTTTTTTATTCGTCGAATAATTCCATGCACCATATTCATTACGTTTACGGGCCCATTCTTGATGGTTTCGCGCCATAGGTTCATGATGTGATGTGCCAATAATCACCCCCATTTCATCCGCAGTCTTACTATTGAGAGAATCATCCGCATAAAAAGCCCACCCCCACATAGCAGGCCATAAAAAGTTTCCCTTAAGGCGAAGAATCAATTCACAAACCTGGGCATAAAAACGATGATCACCAAAATCTGTTCCATAATATTGCTTTACCCAGCTTGTCAGACAAGGAGCTTCATCATTCAAAAATATACCACGATATTTTACGGCAGGCTCTCCATCTGTATAAATACCTGGTAATATATAAGCTTCTGCCCTCTTGACTACTGGCACATCCATCCACCAATACCAAGGTGACACTCCAAGCTGTTTTGACAGCTCATAAATACCGTAAATAGTACCTCTACGGTCACTACCAGCAATTACTAATGCTTTTTTAACTCCATTAAAAGGAGCGTCAACGGTTGTTATAATATATTTCTCATTTTTTCCTTGCAATTGTTTCTTTTCGAGCTTCTCCTTCTGGATAAGTTGCTTAATATACTTTGAATTCAGACTTCCTACGATAATGCAATTCTCATCCGAAATTTCAGTTGTCAACTGAGGCTCCATCCCAAACACCTGACTAAAATCCTCACATAAATTATCTACAGCAATGTGAATACCTCTTTGATCTTCTTTATCTATAAGGATATTTATTATTTTGTTATCAGATACTAAAGAAAACGCATTACTTTCTTTTTCAAAAACCACAAACCGATTTGCTGAAAATGTATCCAAACATACTATAAGCAAAAAGCAAATTAGACTATGTATTTTCATGGTATAAATTTAAAATCATTTATTTCAAAAAACGACAACAAAGACTCGTAATCAATTCCACATCCAATATTATGAAAATTTCTCTTATCCCCATCTTTTACAAATAACAAAAACAGGAATAAGAGAAACTTTCATGTATAATTTTATTCTTGTGAAATTATCACTCTGAATTTTGTCTATTAAACACTTCTAATTTTGGTATTACAAATGCTTAATTATTTTTCCTGACTCAATTCTTCAGATGGCTCTGCTATAACTTTACCAGCAAGTCCATTAGCAAATCCAGCATACGTCGGTTTACGTTTAAAGCTGCTATCCCATAAACCAGTAGGTTCTCCTGGTCTCCAACCAGAATCAGCCGGACTATCTGTAGCACACCACTGAGTAATACCATATTGCTGCTCTACAGGAATTATCTCAAAATATTTACTGATAATAAACTGATAGAACTCTGCCATTTTCAGTTGTTGCTCATAAGTTACATTCTCAGTCTTGATAGCAGTACCGAAAGCTTTGTCTACAATACCCATATCCAATTCTGAGATTTTGATAAGCTTACCACTTTCAGCTAATATCTTAAACATATTAACGATTGCATCCTCTTGAGCTTTTTGATCTGCTTCGTTCAAAATATAGCTTACGTGCATTTGGGTTCCAATACCATCAATCTTTGTTACACCATCTGATTCCCATCTTCTAATCCATTCAACCAAGCTCTTTACTTTTTGATTACCATCCCACCAAGACTCTAGATTAAAATCATTGATAAACAACTTCAACTTAGACGGATCGCCTCCATATTCCTTGAAATATTTACGTGCTCTTGATTCAAGAATACGTACATAATCAATATCGCCTAAATAATCAGTCCAATAGAAATTAGTTGTAGGATCTCCATTCTCAGATGACTGCAAATCATAGAAACCATCGCCGTCATTATCTACTCCAGAAACTGTTTCATTTGCCAAATCCCAAGCTGTAACATAGCCACCTGTTGCTTCCATCATACCTTTAACCCAGTTATCCAAAGCCCAAGTAAGCGTATCTTTCTTTTCTTCAGGAGTCAAAGGAATTGTATTTCCTTTTTCCTCCAATTCCCATTTAATATCATCAAAATAATAAGTATTAGCTTCTGGCAATACAGACAAATTAAATGCAATAGTATTCATACCACTCGCACCTGCTTGATCCTCAGAAATAGTTCCTTCATACACAAATTCCTGCCAAGTGGTAGAGAAAGTAGGATTAGTAAACATATTATAGAAAACATATCCACCAGGTTCATTATGCGACTGAGTTTCACATCCAGCTTCTTTATCTGCGCGATATTTCATGCTAAAACGATATTTTTCGCCAGCCATCATCATTCTCGGAGTCTTTACAAAGAATTGAGTATCCCAAGTATTTGTCGGATTATCTCCTGATTTAACAACAATAGCACGTCCAGCTCCATCAGCACCTGTTCCCGCAGCACCAAAAGTAGCAGCTTTAGGACCAGATGTCATTTCCGTTGCATAAAAGCAAGAAGTATCATCACTTTCACAGTCACTATTTAAAAGCATATTATTCCAAAGTGAAATTGACGGTGCTTCTTTATGCGTTACTTTAAGCCATTCAATTTCTATATCTCCAGCAAAGTTTCCAGATTGAAACATCACAAAACCATCAGCTGTATTCACTCCTGTAAATGTAAGTTTAACTTCCTGCCATTCAGTTGTAAATGATAAAGCAGCAGTTTGTTGTCCTCCCCAATCTCCAATACAACATGTCAAATATCCATCGCCACTAGCCTTTATCTTAGCAGTAACCGTATATTCTATATCCGGACTAGCAACTAAACCATTCGCCACATGATATTGAATTTCGTAAAAATTCTCAATAGCTTCCGGATTATGAATTAACAAATTACCATCAGAATTAATACTAGCATCTACTTTATCACCATGCCAATAAGTATAAGATCCTAGTGTAGAATAATCTACATACACATCATTTACCTCTTCGGCATCTCCTGGATCAACTGTGATTTCTTTATCAGCAATCAACCCATTCAAATAAGTCATATTCTGCTGTGCATGCCAACCTAATGTATGACCGTAAATCGTAATACCTGCAGCTTTGGCTACATCTACAAAATTTGAAACCGTTGAAAAGTTCATCGTACCATCATCGGCTACAACTGAGGCATATTTCATTGCATTGCCTGCAGTCATCTCGTCAAAGTTTGTAGTAACCGCTTCATAAACTACACCTTGCTGAACAAAATCACTTACACTGGCCGCTAATCCCAACTTGAAGTTGGGATTTTTAGCACGGTCCAGATATGATTTCAACACGTCATAATTATTCAAATATTCATATTGAGCAACGCTTGTCGGTTTTTGAACCGAATAGGGCAATAGGGCATCGTCAACACATGATTCTACTACCATCCCTAAGGCTAATACCGGAAGCAATTTCATATATTGTTTCATGTCTTCTTTAATTTAAGGTTATTTATTATATGTAACATCAAACCATTCAGCCTTAACCTGACGATCGCGCATAACCAATGTATCCTTAGTTGCATAGACAGTAGAACCTAAATCCACTGTATAATCCAAATACAAGACGTCACGATCTTTGTTATTAAAGGAATTCTTTTCTCCCTTCTCTACATACTTACCAGAACCTGAAACAGTGCAGCCCGGAGTGTCTGTAGAAAGTGTACATTCATTATTATCATTAAAAGAAAGAATCAAGTTGCAATTTTGATCATTAAGAGTCAAAGCAAAATTAGCATCCTTCAATGAACGAGTTGTCAATTCACAAACTTCATCACTTTCAACAGAACCTGTATGACGAACGACTGTATTAGTAGCACCACCTTGAGTAATTTGATCTACCCCACGACGCAAATAAACTGCATCCCACGGATTAATATACTTCACGGCATACAAAATGTAATCTTTCGGCAATACATTCCAGTCTGACTTGTTGCAACGAACAGGATTTTCCACTAAAGGAGAGCCTGACAAAATAGAATCCGCATTATGTACATTTGACATTACCAAAGGAATTACATACGTAGTTTCTATTGCTTTAGGATCAGCAAAGAAAGCATCAGTCAACTGTACTTCTACTCCCGCACTAATCTGACCTTGAGGTATAGTGATTTGGTCAGAAGAAAGTGTATAATATTCAGCAGGCATAGGAACCACGTCTTCTCCTGTAGAGAACTTCAAGTTGTCACACAAAGAATTTACCACTTCAATATCAACCACAGGCGATGTTTGATTTTCATATACACCACCCATTGTTGCCTTAATCATACATTTATGTTGATTATCAAGTGTATTGTCAAAAACTTCATCATTACCCAAAACGATAGTACGCACCGGATACTGATAAGCAAAATATACAGTAGTTGTTCCATAGTCAGGGAAAGACCAATCCCCATTCTCACACGAAGAGAAAGAAACCAACGCTAACAGTGAAAACAAATAAAATAGTTTTTTCATTTTTTCAGTCATTAAAAATTATTCCACATAAAATCAATCCCAACCCTTATTCTGTTCCAATGCATCAAATTTCACTACTTCGCTATAAGGAATAGGACCAAACCGCATGAAATCATTATATGTACGGCTTTCAACATTAAATACCTGATAGGTTCCTCCACTAATACGTATTCCTTTTGCCGGTTCGTTCAAATCCATGTTCCAACGGCGCAAATCCCAAAAACGGAAACCTTCAAAACACAATTCCAAACGACGTTCATTTCGTATTAAATCACGCATTTTAGCTTGATCATTCTTCACACTTTCCAAATAAGGATCATTTCCTGAAGCATCTTTAATTCCAGCACGCTGACGAATGGCTTTAATAACATCATAAGCAGAATAACCATGTAAACCAGTACCTGTAGGTCCCCATGCCTCATTGGCTGCTTCCGCATAATTCAAATAAATTTCAGTATAGCGGATACGCGGACTATAATGTGGCTGTCCTGTAGTGGTTGTAGAGCTCAAATATACATCTTCACGTAAATGTTTACGCAGATAATAACCTGTACGGGTAGAATAGCCATTTTCTTTATTCAAACCATCATTGTTAGAAGTATTATCTACACTTGTATCAATGGTCTTGCCATCAGTACCCATAACGGTACCATTCACCACAATATAGAGAGCCAGACGTGGATCACGGTTGGCATAAGGATTTTGGTCATCATAACCAGCTTCAGGAGAGTCAATTGGATAACCATTAGCCATCGGGAAAGCATCAACTAAATTCTGAGTCGGATTAATCTGACCGCTACCGTAAAGGCTGGGTGGGAACTGCGCCTGCTCTAATGAATAAGCTGTAGCATCCTTACCATTTCTCCAAAGCATCTCCTGAGGATTAGAACCTCCAGTCAAGCTATTAATTTCATCCGCATTCTTATACCACGTATTTCCCTGAGCTGCCAAACCTGCTACTCCACCAATCAAATCCAGGATTTCACCATTATAGTCAGCAGCTTCTGCCCATGTTCCTTTGCTACCTTCTGCAAATGCCGGGCTGGCAGCTAAAAGTGCAGCTTTTGCACGAAAAGCCAACGCGATACGTCCACTCATACGAGAACGGAAATTGTTACCAAACACAATGTTGTACTGGCTGAAATTAGCCCCTTCAGAACGATATACTTCCGGAACTTCTGCATCGGAAGAGATATTCTCATAATCAAGCGGTAACAACTCTTCAGCCCGTTGAACATCATCATAAATAGCCTGAATACATTCATCAAAAGTGTTTCGCGGATAGTTGAAATTAGAAGTTTCATCTTCTAATTCCTCCACAATAGGTACTCCCATCAAACGACCATCCTCTGTGTATCCAGCATGAGCCTGCAACATATAAAAATTAAACATTGCACGCAAACCATAAGCTTCACCTTTCAAACGGTCACAAAACATTTTATTCACAACCGGATCTTTTACCCATGAAACCTGATCAACCTGAGTCAAGAAAAGATTAATGTAATGAATAGCAGCCTTACAAGATCCCCACTGATCCATTGGATTGTTATTTGATGTCCATGAACCAGTAGCCATCTTCAGATAACTGTTACTTGTCTGGTTAGTTACAGCATCATCTGTAGCCACATCATTAAATGACTGTGAATTGTAGGGATTACGAGTATAAGCATTAGCCAAAATTCCTTCTGCATACAAAGGATCTTCAAGGCCATCCGAAACTTGCTTATTATTTTCAATTGCTGGTGTAAATAAATCATCGCATCCCACCAGTAAAAAAGCCGCGACAAAAACTGTCAATATTTTTTTCATAAGAATCTACTTTTATTTTATCAATTTAGAAACCTATCTTGAAACCAATGTTGTAGAAACGAGTCTGAGGAGCTGCTCCTGTATTCAGTTCCAGCTTTTCACGTTCTTTCGATATTGTCAACAAGTTGCTTGCATAAGCATATACTGAGAAACTACGTACAAATGAATTTCCCAACCATTGTTTAGGCAAATCATAAGTCAACTGAAGACGAGACAGATTAAACCGGTTAGTCTTATACATCCAGAAATCAGAATTACGATAGTTGTGATTATCCGTTTGTGTAGTCAAACGTGGATAAGTTGCGGTTTCTGCAGTTTCAGGAGTCCAACGTCCACGTACCACTTCTGAATACTTCTTATCTCCATATACCCAATAATAATCACCACTCATGAAAGCAGAAGCCCCCCAATAACCGGTACCTAAAGCAAACAAAGTAAAGTTCTTCCATTTCAATGTAAGGTTCAAACCTACTGTCAACGGAGTTCCTTGCCAGCCATAGCGTTCGCCCAAATAAACTTCATCCTTTTCATCGATAATCTTATCACCATTCTGATCTACATATTTCAAATCACCAGGTTTCAATTCACCGAAAGAGGAAGTGATTCCTGAATTCTGAATTTCCTCTTCATTGTTGTAGAAACCTTCAGCCTGTAATCCCCACATACCATCAGTAGGTTTGCCCTTACGATAACGATATGCATCTTCATACAGTTCATCTACCTTTGTATTCTCATTGGTATAGTAAGTAGCATTTACTCCCAAGTTAAAATCAACTTCACCCATCTTCTTATTGAAATTCAATGCTAAATCAAAACCTGTACGGGTACTATTGTTATAGTTCACATAAGGAAGCAAAGTACTCTCGGGCCAATAAGACACAAAATAATTCGGATAACTATTAGAAGGTTGAACCAACATTCCTTCAAGGCTATTCTTAAAGAATGATGCATCAAAAGTCAGCATCTTATTCCATAAAGAACCGCGTAATCCTACGCTAATCTCCTTACGCTTGATGAAAGACAGATCTGAATTATTACCGCGTCTAGCTTCTGTTGCATGGCTCTGGTTACCATCAGCCCAACCCCACCAAGCACCATTAGCCTGGTCGTAGCTACTTTGGTACATATAGTAATCATCAATTCCCAAGTCTGTATTTAATACCGAACCTGAAACACTCAGCATTAAATCATCCAGAACCGATGAATCTTCCAGGAAGCTTTCATTGCTTAAACGCCATCCCAAAGTAAGTGAAGGTGAGAAAGCATTACGATTATTTTCCGGAAGACGAGCAGAATGGATTAAAGCTCCTCCAAAACTCATATAATATTTGCTCAAATAATCATAATCAACCTGCAAACCTAAATTGACATTGCTGGTTTTATGATATACGGCACTTTCACCTTGCTGATATCCGGCTGCAATCAACATAGCAGAAATATTGTGACTATCTGCAAATTTGTTGTTATAGTTCAACTGAGCCGAGAATGCCATAGTCTGACGATTCCAGCTATCGGCAATATGCTGAATACCATCGTGTACGTCATCACCATACTTTGTCAAGCCCACAATCAGATCCTGACCGTTCACATTAGCCCATTGAGGTTCATAAGTAGCATAAGTATCACCATAATAGCGATTGTAGGTTGTTGCATAATCTATCGCAAAACGAGTCTGAAAGGAAAGACCTTTCAAAAGCATAGAAAGATCCACATCTACTCCCATGTCAAACTGATATTGACGACTTGTATAGGTATTGACACCAGCCGCATAAAGATTGGCAATTTCATTAGTCTGATCTACTTGTGTACCGCCTAACAGATATTTTCCATCAATTAAGTAACGACTATTATTTACCAGATTCCATGCATCCGTATTATTCTGCATAATATAATCAACAGGAATCAGCGGAGAAATACGGTTAGGTCTCAGTGAAGCTGCAGCTCCCCAGAAATTACCACGGGCACTACGTCCATCATAGAAAGTAGCATTGGCATTCACGTAAGTCTTAACATATTGTCCCAGATTCACATCAATGTTACCACGTACACTAAAGCGAGTTGTACGGTCATCTTTCGCATTACCTACCTTTATCAATGAACCTGTATTATAAAGGTTGATATTGGTATAAAACCGTGCCTTTTCAGAACCACCTGAAATTTCAGCCGTTACATCCGACTGATTGTAAGCCTTTTTCAGATAATCATCAGAATAAAGATTTACATCCGGATAACGATAAGGGTTTATTCCAGAACCATGGTTATAAATATCCACATCACTATATAACGGATCCATGCCATCATTTACACGAGCTTCATTATACAATGTCATGTATTCAGCTGATCCTAAATATTTCGGATAACTTTTCGGAACGAAAAAACCGGTATTACCTCTTACATCAATACGAGTATCTCCTTCCTTTCCACGTTTAGTTGTGATATAAATAACACCTTTGGCAGCACGGCTACCATACAGAACCACAGCAGAAGCACCTTTCAGGAAAGTAATGTCTTTAATTTCAGAAGGCATTACGTTGTTTGCATCACGGGGCACTCCATCTACCAATACCAGATAAGAATCCATTCCCCACAAACTACTTCCGTTCCAGCCACTAACCATGTTCTCCATGCCGTCTAAGCTGTATGTGAAGTAATCCTTTTTCATTAATTCTTCTACATTTACAGAAGAAACTCCTCCTAAAAGGTCTTTTTTGTTCACCTTTCTATAAGCAACCTGTACTAACTCCTCTTCAGCAACAGATAAAGAATCTGAACTGGCATCCAACAATTCTGACGGCAAATTTTGAGCGCCGACATACAATGAAGAAGTTGCAAGTGCCGCACATAAAACAGACTTTATTCGTATGTTTTTCATTTTAATTCCTTTTTAATTAGCATTCAAAATTCTCAAGAGCATTACCAACCGGGATTTTGATATAATTCCGGATAAATATTCACATCAGAAACCTTCAAAGGCAACCAATAATGTTTCTCAGAGAAATTACGAGTTACAATCACCTCTTCTCTGAAATTAGAAACGCGACTTTGAGTCGGATCTTCCTTATCCAGTTCCACGCGATCAAATTCCTGAGAAGTTTTAATAGTATAAGGATACTCAGTTAAAAGTAACCAACGACGCAAATCATTGAAGCGATGTCCTTCATAAGCTAATTCTACGGCACGTTCACGTCGTAACTCGCTCATAAATCCGTCTAATGAGCCGGCGTATTTACTAGCAACATCATCTACACCCGCACGTTCACGAATCTTATTTACAGCATCGACAGCGGTCAAAGAGAAACCGTCGGCTTTTGCAGATGGGCCTCCATAACCATTGGCCACAGCTTCAGCATACATTAAATAAATATCAGACAAACGCATCCAACTTACTTGAATAGTCAAAGCATCACCATAATCGCGAAAGCCTTCATCAAAACCATTTACTACAAGTGGAGTAAACTTATGCAGCAAGTATCCGGTACGACTTTCATTTTTTACATCACGATAATTACCTCCAGTATAAAGATTGGCATACTGAATTTGTTTATCCTTTTGCTCTGAAGTAAATTTAGCTGTATTCTGAATTACCTGCAGTCCATCATAAGTAATGTCGGCATAGAAACGGGGGTCACGATCACGCCAAGGATGTTCTTTATCAAAATGAGAATCCGGGTCATTCAACGGAAGACCGTTTTTCATACCATAATAATTTACATAATTAGCCGTCGGCGAGAAAACAACACCATTTGTTTCATTTGCCAAAGTAGAAGGAACATATTGAGGACCCAAACACCAGCCTGATCCCATCCACCAGTCGTACATCGGAGTCTGGAAAATAGCTTCAGTAGAACCTGGGTTCTTGCTATTCTGTTTAAATGTATAGAATATATCGGTATAATGTTCAAAGTCGACCAAGGCGTATTGGGTTTGTCCTTTTTCTACCAGATTCAACAATTCTGCAAAAGCATCGGCAGCCTTCTTACAGTAATCCGCATTATAACTTCTGCTATTCTGAGACTCATAGTTCATCAATGGACTACCAGCCCACAAATAATTCTTTCCTAAATAGCCCAGAGCCATAATCTTATTGATACGCTGCTGGTTATTTCCATATGTAGCCTTACCAGTAGTAGTATCATCCCAATCAATAGGTAACAGATCGGCTGCACGACGGAAATCTTCGGCTGCACGGTCAGCACATTCCTGATAGCTCAAACGTGGGTTACGCAATGGTTCAGAAGAAGATGGTACAGAATCAATATAAGGTAAACCACCGAAATACTGCATCAATTCAAAATGGAACCATCCGCGGAAGAAATAAAGCTGGCCTAATATCAAGTCACGCTGCTCTTCTGTGGCTTCCACCAGTTTATCAATATTCTCAAGGCCTAAATTACATTTACGAATACCATACCATGCCAATGGCCATAAAGATTTTTGCGTACGATCACTAGAATTAGCGACAGTATTATTACGGTCCATCCAGCCGCATTGCCAGCCATCATAGCTTGACTGCCAGCCCCAGAAATCTCCCATATCAACCTTGTATCCCATATGATAGTCGATACTAAAAGAGATAAGTTCATCTTCTCCCCAGTTGAATGAGTTGTTCCAGTAGCCATGTGCAAAATCAGGAATACAGTAATACAGTTCTTCCGTAAAACCCTGGAAATTCCGGAAATTTTTAAAAGCATCCTCAGGGTTCACACTACTTTCAGGTGCTTTGTCAAGATAATCTTCACAAGAAGTCATTCCTACACAGCACAATGAAAGAAGTCCCCCATAGAATAATGTACGTATATTGTTTCTTTTCATTTGACTTTTCATTTTATAATGTGAATTTTAAACCGAAATTAATACGTTTCACCGTAGGATAAGCACCCTGAGAAGCCCAACCTGTTCCTGCAAAATTTGATTCACGGTCATCAGGCATACGAGTCCATACCCAAAGGTTATTACCATTAACGTAAAGTTTCAAATTAGAAAGTCCTAAACTCTTGATCCAACCGCTAGTAAAGGTGTAAGACAATTCTATATTCTTCAAACGAATGTATGAACCATCATAGAAATAACGAGCTGCATCATAATAACTGTTAGTCGTAGAACCAAAACGTGGCATCGGTACATCTGGATTTGGATTATACTTGCTCCAACGAGAACCTTCATCATAGGCAATCAACTGTTTCCGACCAAATGTAGAGAATACTACCTGACGAGTTACGTTATTTACACCATAGAACTGAACGAAGAAGCTCCACCCCTTATAATCAAAACCTAATGAAGCACTGTATGTATTCTGAGGACTGCTAGAATATCCATAAGGAATCTGGTCGTAAGAATTAATAACTCCATCACCATTATAGTCAAGAATATAGTAAGTTCCAGGCAATTTCTGATCATCATTTGACTCAAATGCTGTACTTCCGTAAATATCATCCATAGTCTGTGTATAACCATGGTCTACATAAGTATGAGTCTGACCAATTGACTTTCCGGCATCCTTCTGGTAGTCGGGTAACAATTCTGGATCATCAGCTTCAATAATTTCATTCACGGCATGAGTCATATTCATATTAGCCCATAAATGCAAACTATTTCTCAGAGTCTTGTTAATACGAAGTTCCAGTTCATAACCACGGTTTTTAACTTTACCCATGTTCACCCAAGGTGCATTCACAATACCTCCAAAATAAGAAGGCATAGCACGATCCGAACCGCTGATAAGAATATCCGAACGTTTATCTCTAAAAATTTCAATATTACCAGCAAACAATCCGTCTAAGAATGAATAATCAATACCAAAGTTAAATTTACGAACAACTTCCCAATGAATATCCGTATTACCTACAGTCTTCTGACGATAAAAAGTATAAGGACTTGCTACATTATACAAACCAGTTGCAATGTTGCCTCCTGTTTCCCACTGATCCATATAAAGCCAACGACGGGTTGTATCCCATTCGTCACCGATTACGTCATTACCGATTTCACCGTAAGAAGCTCTCAGCTTCAACATATCAAGGAACTTGATTTTCTTCATGAACTTTTCTTCACTCAGCATCCAGCCAATGGCACCTGAATTAAAGAATACAAAACGATTATCAGCGCTAAACTTATCAGAACCATTATATGCACCGTTATATTCCAAGAAATACTTATTGGCATAGTTATAGGTAACACGGAAAGCCCAGTCCTCACGATAATTAGGAACAATACTACCTTTCGCACGCTCCTGACGGCTGAATAATCCCATAGCACCTACCGTATGATTACCAAATGTATTGTTATAATCAATCTGGGCAGAATAATAGAGATGACGTTCCGTAGCATTATTATCAATAGAACCACCTTCAGCAATCCAGTTAACTTGTTCATGGAAATCAAAGTTATGACTACCCTGGCTTGGATTATAGCTGACTGCACCCGTTTCTGGATTAATGTATTTGTACAACGCCTGATCAGTTGAGTTTACACCACGGTTTTGTTCGTAAAATACATTGTCCCATGAAATAGAAGCTTTGGCACTTAAACCTTTTACAATAAAGTCCAGTTTCTGTTCCAATGTAAAGTCAGTTGTCAAACGAGTAGTTGTACGTGTATTCTGTCCGGCCAAGGCCAATTGAGCAACTGAGTTATTGGCATTGTTTATCGGGTCATATCCCCATGTACCATCTGAATATTGAGGATAAAATACATTAGGAGGTGTACTATAAGCACTACCCCAGATGTTATATTCATAACTAGTACGAGGTCCTTGTTTTACCCCATGTGAACCTGAAAGGTTCGTCTTTAACAATGTTGTCTTGGTAAGCTGGAAGTCAAGGTTACTACGCATATTCACACGGTTATAACCATAAGTAGTCTGATAACCACGTCCATTATCATATTCCTTAAACAAGTCACCTTCGTGCTGATAGTCAATGGCTGCATAATATTTCACAAAACGTGTACCACCACTCACACTGACATTGGCATTTTCAGAAAATGCATAATCCTTAAACATCCAATCTGCCCAGTCAATATTAGGATAGCGTTCTGCTTCTGCCTGATTTGCAGGATTACGATATTTATTCATTTGTTCCTGTGACATCATGTACATCCAAGAATCAGGAGTCAAACCTAATTCATATTCTACTGCATCATTACGCAATTGGAATGCATCGTATGAATCAAGTTTGTTAGGCAATTTGGAAGGCATCTTTAATGCCATACTACCACCTGCATTAATAGTTGCCTTACCTTCCTTACCACGTTTAGTAGTAATCAAGATGACACCGTTAGCACCCTTTACACCATAGACAGCAGTTGCTGACGCATCTTTCAACACTGAAATAGATTCTACAGAGTTTACATCGATACCTGACATCGGACGTTCAATTCCATCGACCAAAATCAACGGAGCGCTATTGTTCCATGAACTTGCACCACGAATGACAATTTGCGGATCTTCCTCACCCGGCATACCTGTTGAAGCTGTAGTAACAACACCTGGCAAGTTACCAGTCAACGCAGATCCCAAATCAGAAACTCCACCGGCACGTTCCAGTACTTTTGAAGAAGTCTGTGTAATAGCTCCAACGACAGATGCTTTTTTCTGTTGTCCATAACCTACTACTACAACCTCGTCCAAAACTTCTGTATCTTCACGCAGCACGACTACAATCATCGTTCTTCCGTTAACCTTTACATCTTGTGGAGTCATTCCCAAATAAGAGACTGTCAAGACTGAATTTCTATTGGGAACTTCAAGGGTAAAATTACCATCAAAATCGGCAACTGTTCCTACATTCGTATTACCTTTTAATACGATTGCTGCACCAATCAAAGGTTCATCATTTGCATCAAGCACCTTTCCTTTCACTACAACACCATTCTGAGCCATTAAAGAAACGCTACAGAAAAAAAGAAGTAAAAAGAAAATACGGCTTCGCGTGAGAAATAGCTTCTGGTTAGAAGAACTATTCTCGAGAAACTTTTGTCTTATGTTTTTCATTATACCAAATAATTAAAAATAAAAAAATTACAAAGAGTTACCTAATAGTATCCTTTCGTTATCCTCCGTCTTTTTTATTAACAACCATACGCATTTCATTTAAGATTACACAATTATAAATCATTTAACACAATGCAAATGTAAATCTTAATAAATAAAAGGAATTATACCACATTACCAACACCTATATTACATGTTACATCATTATCCCGTGTGTAACATTTTCTTTATTCTACGATACATTTAGGCTGTACAACATAAAATTGAAGGCAAAATATCCCGCATTCATTGTGTTCTGATGCATTTTAACGTCCAATTCAATAAACAAAACATTTTAATTAAAAACACAAAGGAATTAAAAAATGAAAGGAATCAGATTTTCAAAATTCTGCTAATAGATAAAACAAAGCCGCTTGTCTATTTACAATATTTAGCATAATATTGAAGGTTTTATTTTTAGGATTAATAATATTTCCAATGAAATCTCATATCTATCTTTTATAAATTCATAATAAATTTCACTTTTCAATAAGACCTCATTTCTTATCATCACCAAACATTACAATCTACTTTAATAAATGACTTACAAATTTTCATCCTATACCTTTTTTATAAATACATCTTTGACAAGTAGGAAGTATAACCTTAAATCAGTATATTTAAATAATATCACTCTGTTTCTTAAAACACAAAAAGACTGTTCCAGTTTGAAACAGTCTTTTTGTGTCAAGGTTAAGTTGAAATCAAACTATTGAGGAAAAATAATCTGATAGCGACCACTCAAATGCATAAACGCAAACAAACGCAACAACCCGTCATAATATTTATCCAGATATCCGTCTTCATAAGGTACATGTTTTGCTTCCCACAGCTGTTTGACAAATTCTTCGCATTTCACATCCGTACAAACCAATGACACCGCCGCAGCTGTAGCCACAAGACCCAATGAATGACGCAACTGTTTATATTCACCCGCCTGCAAGACTTCCTTCACCGGACTTCCATCTACATTATACTGGTCTTTAAAATCATAAAGTCCCTGACCATACAGAAAATTCTGTATTTTATTTCCATACTCCTGCTGCCATTCTCTGTCTGCACATGCCCAAGAATAATCCAGAGCAATATTCATAGGCACCCGCCATGAATCAAAACGGAAGGCATCTCCTATTATCCCATCTGAATGCAACAAAGAACCGTCATAGTTATTATAATCAGGATTTAAGCCAGTCACCGGATGAATACTCTTATGCAGGTACTCACGACTTCTCTCGGCGCATTCCCTCCAAAAACGGCTCCTTCCATCATAAGCCCATCTGGCCCACACTTCATAAAAAGCAGGCAAATGATAAGAAGGATCAGTAAATTTCGCACCGAAGCGGGTCGGAGTAAATGTAATCAGCTGATGTTCTATATTTATAAATGGGGTTACCGCATCTTTTCCAACCTTTTTCATCGAACAATCTAAAATATTTTGTGCTTCAGCTAAATAATTTATGCCAGATTCATTTCCCCATCTGTTCGACGCAAAAATAAGTGAAGTCACATAATATAGTTCACCATCAGAAGCAGGTCCTTCGGAATTACGAGTTCCGTCCGTCTGACAACTCCAGGCAAAATAACCTTCAAACATGCCTTTCTGGTGCTGCATGTACTTCTTACACCATCGCCACAAGCGGTCAAATATATCCTTCCGGTCAAACTGCACGGCAATCATCATTCCATAAGACAGACCTTCTGTACGTACATCATGATTCTTCAAGTCACTAATATAAGCCATGGAATCACCGACCTCAAAATAGACTTTATTGACCCCATAGAATACATCATTAAACACTTTTTCCAGTTTCGCATCTATTTCGGCCTGAGAATAACCCATTTCGGCAAAAAAGTTTCTATACTTACGCGTTTCGAAAGCACCCGCTGACCATGGAACAGCATCAAAACCTATCCAGTCAATTTCCACGGAAGCCCCCTTCTGCAGAGAGACCCGTATATCGCAGACTCCCACCGGAGCCTTTTCCACACATGCCTTTACCACACACCAGTCTTTGCCTGCAGGAATCTTTACAGTAGCTATATCTTCATCATCCGCTACAATTTTCACCACCCCACCTTTATCCGATTTCACACGCATTTTCACTTCTTGCACAGGCTGAGAACCAAAATCCACACGGTTGTACTGAATCCATGATTTTATTTTTTCCAATCGGCACTTCCAACCTTCGAACTTATTTTCATCATTGACAAAGGAAACAGACACTCCTTCTTTACTGATTGCACTATACCGATCTATCTGTATTTTCATACGCGCATCCGTAATCCCGACTCCGCGTAAAGTAGGCTTTACTTTCACAATCGTTCCATCAGAATTAAAAGTTAAGGAATCAATACGAACAGAACGCCGCTTATCAGCTTCAGGAGAAAAGTCATTATGATGATAAAAAAGATACCACTGTCCATTATATTCCACAATTGAATGATGATTTGTCCAACATCCAGTGGGAGACTCATCCATAATAATGCCTTTAAATTCAAATGGGCCTGAAGGTGAATTTCCCATTGCGTATGCCAATGTCTCCATCTTATCCTTCACCCAGGGAAAAGTAAGGTAATACTTTCCGTTTCTTTCAAATACAAACGGGCCTTCCTTAAATCCCTCAGGAAGCCCTTCTATCAGAACTGGAGCAGAAGCCAACTCCTTCATATTATCTTTCAACCTTGCCATACGCAGACCATTCCCAGCCCAATAAATATATGCACTTCCCTGTTTATCAATCAACACACACGGATCAATTCCCTGTATGCCTTCTATGGGCTTCCAGTCTGGCATGAATGGGCCATAAGGAGTATCCGACACTGCAACTCCCACGGAAAAGACTTTCATATTTTTAGGTTTTGCAGGAAAATAAAAATAATATTTTCCATTTTTGTACACACAGTCAGGAGCCCACATGGAATAGGACTCCGAATCCACCCATGGGACATTGTTTTGTGAAAGAATTACCCCATGATCTGTCCAGTCTACCAGATTTTGAGAGGAATATATATGATAATCTTCCATACAAAACCAATCTTTAAGACGTTCAACCGGACTTTTTATATCATGTGACGGATATAAATAAACTTTCCCGTCAAATACACGGGCTGTAGGGTCAGCTGTAAAAGAATGACTGATAATAGGATTTTGTGAATAGGTCTTTAGAATAACCAAAAACAATGTCACTATACCCAAATATAGATGCCTCATAAATATAGTATTAGGTTATAAGTAAAAAATAAGAAAAAGAAGCCACCCCGATATGTACTGCACCCCAAAAGTTAGACACAAAACTTTTGGGGTGTTTTTTATGAA
>NZ_QSQT01000039.1 GCF_003437535.1 Phocaeicola plebeius | reverse complement strand
CCTTACCGCTTATCCGGACGGCCTTCAGAAATGCGCCTGGAGACGTTTTCTCCACAAAGGAGAGTCATTCTTCACCGGAACTTTCAGATACGCTTAAAACGTACGAAAATCAGTCTGAGAGAGGGGTATACTTTAGAATGTTGTGTTTAGTAGGATTTTCAGAGAAGAACATAAAAAAGCCGGAGTATTTACCCCGGCTTGTGAAAATATCAATTATAGATTTTATTTCTCTACGTTGTCCTTGCTTGGATGAGGATAGTCAATCGTGTAATGAAGCCCTCTGCTCTCTTTTCTTTCCATTGCCTGGCGAGTAATCAGGTAACCTACATTAATCATGTTACGGAGCTCGCAAATCTCTCTGGAAGCCTTTACACGTTTAAACAAGCGCTCTGTTTCTTCATAGAGAATATCCAGACGGTTCCATGCACGCACCAGACGGAGATTGCTTCGTACAATACCTACATATGATTCCATAATCTGATTAACTTCTTTCATACTTTGTGTAATCAGAATTCGTTCTTCGTTGCTGATAGTGCCTTCTGCATTCCATTCCGGAATATCTTCGTTGAAATCGTAACGGTCGAGTACACTGAGTGCGTGTTTAGCGGCAGAGTCCGCATAAACAATGGCTTCTATCAGTGAATTGGATGCAAGGCGGTTGCCTCCATGCAATCCAGTGCAAGAACATTCTCCTAAAGCATACAGGCGCTTGATGCTGGATTGTCCGTCCAAATCGACCTTGATACCTCCACACAAATAATGTGCAGCCGGCGCTACCGGGATATAGTCTTTCGTAATATCAATTCCCAGGCTCAGGCACTTTTTATAAATATTGGGGAAATGTTTCTTTGTTTCTTCCGGATCTTTATGCGTGACATCCAGGTATACATGGTCTTCACCACGTTGTTTCATTTCATTGTCTATGGCACGTGCTACGATGTCACGAGGAGCCAGTGAAAGGCGCGGGTCGTATTTCTGCATGAATTCTTCACTCGACAAGTTTCTCAGTACACCTCCATAACCTCGCATAGCTTCTGTGATAAGGAAGCTGGGACGGTCGCCCGGATGATACAAGGCAGTAGGGTGGAATTGTATAAACTCCATGTCCTTGACAACTCCTTTGGCACGATATACCATGGCAATACCGTCGCCTGTAGCAACCAATGGATTGGTGGTGTGGGTATAAACCGCTTCACATCCTCCAGTGGCCATGACGGTGATTTTAGAAAGGAATGTATCCACCTCTCCTGTTTTTTCATTCAGCACGTAAGCACCGAAACATTTGATACCCGGCGTGTGACGCGTAACGATAATTCCCAAATGGTGCTGGGTGATGATTTCTACCGCATAGAAATTACTGAAGACGGTGATATTGGGATGGCGTTTTACTTCTTCTATCAGGCTGGTCTGTATTTCAGCACCAGTATTGTCTTTATGATGGAGAATACGGAATTCAGAATGTCCGCCTTCTTTGTGCAGGTCGAACTCTCCGTTGTCTTTCTTGTCAAAGTTTACTCCCCATTTAATTAGTTCTTCTATTTGAGAAGGCGCGTTGCAGATAACCTTTTCTACAGCGGCAGGATCGCTGATCCAGTCTCCTGCAACCATGGTATCGTGGATATGTTTTTCGAAATTATCCACCTTCAGGTTGGTTACTGAAGCGATGCCTCCCTGTGCATAGTAGGTATTCGCTTCTTCCAGTCCGGCCTTGCAGATCAGTGCAACCGAACCTTTATGCGCCACTTTCAGCGCAAAGCTCATTCCGGCAATTCCTGAACCGATAACGAGAAAATCGAATTTTCTTATCATAAGATTGGGTATTATAACGCAAAACTACAAAAAAGTCAGTTATATGATGCTCAAAAGCATTCTTTTTTGTGTGTCTCTGTAGATTGATTTTTAAAATACTTAAAGATGCGTTGGAGATGTTTTGTTTTCAAGCAGAATTTCTTATCTTCACGGGAAATTAAAACAAAAAATCAGACAATGAATCGTACTTTTCAATCAAAGGTTGGTTGGTGGTATTGGATAGTGATAGGAATAACTTCTGTGTTGTTATTCTTTTTTTTCTGGGAACATTATCTGCTGTGTACAATTCTGTGTGCAACTGTGGTGGTTTTTGAAATCGAAATGCTGGTTCATACGCAGTATGTAATTACAGGAGATGGATGGCTAAAAGTAGAGACCGGACGGTTTATCCCCAATGCTTCACTTGAAATAGATCAGATTCTTCGTATACGGAAAGTCCGTTCGATGACTTTCTGGCAACCTGCTTTGTCGTTCGAGCGGCTTGAAGTCGTTTTTAAAAAACATGGAAAGGTCCGTTCCATTTCTCTTTCCCCTAAGAATCAGGAAGATTTTATCCGTTGCCTGTTGAAAAAGAACGAGGCAATTCAATTTTATGATTGAGACAAATAATTAACTGATAAAAATACTATGGTACGTGAGTTTAAAATCCGCAGAACTCCTTTTAAAGTGTGGTTAGGAGTCATTATTGTGATTGTGGCCATTGTGCTGATGGCTTTGCATACAGAAAACTATTGGAATTTGATGCCGATTGTGCTTCCCGTTTTATTGTTGATTGATGAGCAGATGACGCGTATTCTGGTACAGGAAAACGGGGATATTTGGTTGAAAAGAGGTTTTAGTGGCAGTATCAAGGCGTATGGAGTAAAACGGATTGCATTGCGTAAGAAAGATTCGTTGCTGAAAGGAAGAATTACCATATATTATACGAAAGGGTTCATTAATTTTGACCCGGCCGATTTAAAAGGATTTGTGGCTTGTGCGAAAGAACGCAATCCTCATGCAGACTATCGTGAAGAATAATCATTTCTAAAATTTGGACGGATTATGAAGTATCAATTGGCTATAATTGGTGGTGGCCCGGCTGGATATACAGCTGCTGAGATGGCCGGAAAAGCAGGACTGAGTGTAGTTTTGTTTGAAAAGAACAACGTGGGCGGAGTTTGTCTGAATGAGGGATGTATTCCCACAAAGACCTTGCTGTATGCGGCGAAAGTACACGATACAGCTTTGCATGCATCAAAATACGGTGTTAATGTGAAAGAGGTTTCAGCCGATTTAGGAAAGATTATAGCCCGAAAAACGAAGGTGGTCAGAAAATTGGTACTGGGTATCAAGGCAAAACTCACGGCACAGAAGGTTACTTTGGTGCAAGGGGAAGCCTACATTCAGGATGCACATACTGTTCGTTGCGGTGAGGAGTTGTATGAATGTGAACAGATGATAGTATGTACAGGCAGTGCGACTTTTATTCCTCCGGTGGCAGGACTTGATTCGGTGAATTACTGGACACATCGAGACGCATTGGACAATAAAGAAATCCCTTCTTCTTTGGTAATTGTAGGAGGAGGAGTTATCGGTATGGAATTTGCTTCGTTTTTCCACAGCTTGGGAGTGAAAGTAACGGTTGTGGAAATGATGGATGAAATCTTAGGAGGAATGGACAAGGAATTGTCAGGCCTTTTACGGGCAGATTATGCCAAGAGAGGAGTGAAGTTCTTGCTGAATACGAAAGTAACCGGAGTTACACAGAAGGAAGACGGAATAGAAATAGAATATACCTGCGGAGAAGAAAAAAATACAGTTTGTGCCGAAAAACTGTTGATGAGCGTAGGACGCCGGCCGGTAATGAGCGGATTCGGATTGGAAAACCTGAATCTGGAACTTACGGCACGTGGAACGGTGAAAGTAGATGAACATCTGCAATCTTCCGTGCCGGGAGTATATGTGTGCGGTGATTTGAATGGAGTATCTTTGCTGGCTCATACGGCTGTGCGTGAAGCAGAGGTGGCAGTTCATCATATTTTAGGAAAAACAGACGCCATGAGCTATCGTGCCATACCGGGAGTTGTTTATACTAATCCGGAAATTGCTTCTGTAGGTTGTACGGAAGAAGCGCTTACACGCGAAGGCCGTGCCTATCGTGTAGTAAGCTTGCCTGCAGCCTATTCAGGCCGTTTTGTGGCTGAAAATGAAGGAGTGAATGGAGTCTGCAAAGTACTGGTAGGAGAAGATGAAGAAATTTTAGGAGTACATTTGCTGGGAAATCCGGCTTCTGAATTAATTATTCAGGCAGGAATGATGATAGAAGACAGACGTAAACTTTCAGACTGGAAAAAATATGTCTTTCCACATCCTACGGTAGGCGAAATCTTTCGCGAGTTATAAATTGAAGTGTTGAATGAAACGAATAAGCGGAGTATTATTTTTTTTATTTCTTTGGGCCGGTTTTCTTCATGCCCAGACGTTATTAACAAACGAGTTAAACAAGTTAATATCTTCCGACCCCTTGTTGAAAACCTCGGAAGTAGGTATTGTGGTTCATGATTTGACTGCAGGCAAGGAGCTTTATAGCTATCAGGCAGACAAGTTGTACCGGCCGGCTTCTATTGAAAAAGTGGTTACTGCGGTAACTGCTTTGGATGTATTAGGAAAGGATTTCCAGTTTCAGACTACACTTTCGTACGACGGTGTGGTGGAAAAAGGAATCTTGAAAGGAAACCTGTACGTAAAAGGAGGTTTTGACCCGGAGTTTATGGAGTTGGATATGGACTTTCTGGTCAGAGCCGTGAAAGAGGCAGGCATACAAGCTATTTCCGGGAAACTTGTGGGTGATGTTTCTTTGATGGATTCCATATACTGGGGAGAAGGCTGGTCATGGGATGATACTCCAGAAGCTTTCCAACCTTATCTTTCACCGCTTATGCTGAACAGGGGATGTGTGGATATTAAGGTATCTCCTGCTGCCAAAGGGAAGGCCGGAACCGTGGAAATTACTCCGGAATCAGATTATTATCAGTTGAACAATCGTTCTATAAGTCTGCACCCCGAAGCTGGAAAACTGAAAATAACGCGTGACTGGCTCACAAACGGCAATACGATAGATGTGTCCGGATGTGTTTCTTCTGTTCGTAAGCGTACGCTGAATCTGTATGATTCCAAGCGATTCTTTATGGATACGTTTTGTTATAAGCTTAACAAAGAATGGCTGTCCGTATCGAAAGACAGTATTTTCTTTTTAACCGCTCCTGATAGTACACAATGGATTTACACTTGCCGCCGTCCGGTGGAGGAAGTGTTGAAGCGTGCCTTGAAAGAAAGTGACAATCTTTCTGCGGAGGCCTTGTTTCGTCAGTTAGGGCAAATGAACGGGAAACATACTTCACACATCTCTTTTGGGGACTGTCAGGTTGTAATAGGGAGATTCATGCGCAATGCCATTGGGCATGACCCCAAGGAGTATCGAATTGTAGATGGTAGTGGAGTCTCGTTGTATAATTATGTGTCTCCTCGTCTGATATTGGCTTATCTGAACTATGCTTATCGTCATCCGTCCGTGTTCCAGACTTTCTATGACTGCCTGCCCGTAGCAGGAGTTGATGGTACGCTTCAGGGAAGAATGCGTACGGGAAAAGCCTTCCGTAATGTAAGAGCAAAGACCGGAACTGTTACGGGAATCAGTTCATTGGCTGGTTATTTGACATCCGTGAACGGGCACAAAATTTCTTTTGTTATCATTAATCAAAATGTATTGAAAGCTCGTCAGGCCCGTAAACTGCAGGATAAAATTTGTGAGTTATTGATACAGCTAAATTGAGTGAAAAAGTCTGCTGAAACGTATTTTTAGTAGGAAAAATCAATAAATACACAAGAAGTAGCACAATTTTATAGGTTTTGTGAACAAATATTGTACCTGGATTTCGGCTAACTTTTGTATTTTTGTCTGCGTAGAGAGAAAGAACTTTAAACAATAATATAAAGTTGTTCTCTGTTTTTCGGGGAACAACGGGAGATTTTAAAATTTATAATTATTATGGTAAACTTTTCACTTGAAGGTAAGGTAGCCCTTGTAACAGGTGCTTCTTACGGTATCGGTTTTGCTATTGCTACAGCTTTTGCTAAAGCGGGTGCAACTATCGTGTTTAACGACATTAAACAGGAACTGGTTGACAAAGGTTTGGCTGCATACAAAGAAGAAGGTATCAATGCACACGGTTATGTATGCGACGTAACTAACGAAGATGCCGTAAATGCAATGGTTGCACAGGTAGAAAAAGAAGTAGGTGTAATCGATATTCTGGTAAACAATGCAGGTATCATCAAACGTATTCCGATGTGTGAGATGTCAGCTGATCAGTTCCGTCAGGTTATTGACGTGGATTTGAACGCACCGTTTATCGTTTCAAAAGCTGTTATTCCTAGCATGATTAAGAAAGGTCACGGAAAGATTATCAACATCTGTTCTATGATGAGTGAGCTGGGTCGTGAAACAGTTTCTGCATACGCTGCAGCAAAAGGTGGTTTGAAAATGTTGACTCGTAACATTGCTTCTGAATATGGTGAATTCAATATCCAGTGTAATGGTATCGGCCCGGGTTACATCGCTACTCCTCAGACTGCTCCTTTGCGTGAACGTCAGGCTGACGGTTCTCGTCATCCGTTCGATGCATTTATCGTGGCTAAGACTCCGGCTGCTCGTTGGGGAACTCCGGAAGATTTGATGGGTCCTGCTGTATTCCTGGCTTCTGACGCATCTAACTTTGTAAACGGTCACGTATTGTATGTGGACGGTGGTATTTTGGCTTATATCGGTAAACAGCCTAAATAAATTACATTTATTTTGTAGATAGAATGTCATTCTGGGAGGGTTTGTACTTTCCCAGAATGACTTTTTGGTAATAGATAAAGATAATATTATGAGAAAGACTTTGTTTGCTGCCGCTGCTTGTGCCACTGTATTGTGGACCGGATGTAGTAAATCAGAATCTGTCACTGTGACAATTGCCAACCCCTTGGCTATAGAACGTACAGGGGAAATGGTAGAAATTCCCGTAAATGATATTTATACGCAGCTGAATCTTTCTGACACTGCACAGTTTGTAATCTATGATGAGAAAGCCCAGGAGGTTCCTTATCAGCTGACATACGATGAGAAAGTGATATTTCCCGTGTCTATCGCTTCAAAAGCTTCTGTAAACTATACAGTGCAGCAGGGAACACCTTCACTGGTTAATGCGGTAGTGTATGGCCGTTGCTATCCGGAACGTCTGGATGACATTGCCTGGGAGAATGACCGTGCGGCCTATCGTGCATACGGCCCGGCTTTGCAGAAGAGCGGAGAAAAAGCTTATGGATATGATGTCTTTACAAAGAGCGTAGAAGAGCTCGTTGTAGAAGACCGTTATGCAATGGAGCTGGATTCTGCTTCACGTGCAGAAATCAAGGCGTTGAGAGAAGCCGGAAAGAAGGAGGAAGCAGACAGCTTGTCGCGTGCTATTTCTTATCATATAGACCATGGTAACGGAATGGACTGCTATGCGGTTGGTCCTACTTTGGGAGGCGGTACTGCAGCTCTGATGCCGGACTCTGCAATTGTATATCCTTATTGCTACAAGGATTTTGAGATTTTGGATAACGGACCTCTCCGTTTTACCGTGAAACTGGTATTTAATCCTTTGGTGGTAAAGAACGATTCAAATGTGGTAGAAACTCGTATCATACAGCTTGATAAAGGCTCTCAGCTGAACAAGACTACGGTTTCATACGAATATCTGACGCAGACTACTCCGGTAGCTGCAGGGCTGGTGCTTCATGCGGCAAATCCTGAAGGATATGCGTATGATGCAGCTAAAGGATATATCTCTTATGCAGACCCCACGACGAATGCTGAAGCTGGTAACGGTATTGTATATGTAGGAGCGGTATTCCCTGCTTCGGTACAGACTACTACACAGTTGTTTGAAAAACCGGTAGGCGATGCACTGGGACATGTATTGGGTATTTCTACGTATGAACCGGGTAATGATTTTGTATATTACTGGGGTTCAGGCTGGAGCAAATATGGTTTCGAAAAAGCAGAAGACTGGACCAATTACTTGAAGGATTATGCTGAGAAAGTACGTAATCCGCTGGTGGTGACCGTTCAGAAATAAAAGTCTGTAACAGGAAAGATATAAAGATATAAGGAAAACCGACAGTGCCGAATGACCGTTTGGGGAGATTGGGTTCTGTCGGTTTTTATTTTGTCAGTACTATACTGAAAATACTGCAGTACTTTCAGGGCAGTACTGTAGTACTTTCGGCAGTGTACTCCAGTACTTTCAAGGAAGTACTGGCATGACGAAGGAGAGTCTTTTTTTCAACGGCTGATATTAAGGAAATACCTTAAACTCGTAGCCTTCTGCAAGCAGCCACTCAATGGATCGGGGAAGGGCATATTTAAGGTTTTCTTCCGATTTCAGGGAGTCATGGAACGTGATGATAGAACCGTTCCGGGCATATTTCTTTACCTTCTCAAATACTTGCGGACCATTGAGCCGCTTGCTGTAGTCTCGCGTAACCAAATCCCACATCACAATCTGGTATTTCTTTTTCAACACATGGTATTGCATCCACCGCATGTGCCCGTGAGGAGGACGAAATAAGTTGGTCTGCAAATAAGCGTTGGCCTTATCGGTATTGGCCAGATAGTTCTGGCTTAAAAATTCGAATCCTCGTATATGGTTAAAAGTATGGTTTCCGATACGATGTCCGCGTTCCACTACCATTTGGAATTCTTTGGGATGCTTCCTTACATTATCACCCACCATGAAGAAGGTAGCTTTAATTCCATATTTGTCCAGTAAATCAAGTACCCAGGGAGTAATCTCAGGTATGGGGCCGTCATCAAAAGTGAGGTAGACAGCTCTTTCGTTTTTATCCATGCGCCAGAGAGCTTTTGGATAAAGCAGACGGATAAATTGTGGAGGTTGTTCTATGAACATGTTTTTCGTCGTTTTAAGAGGTTTGTTTTGCAGAAAGAATTAAAAAGAAAGAATGTCATTCTGAACCTGCAAAGGTGGTGATATTCTCTGTGGTGTTCAGAATGACATTCTGTATCTAATCATTCAATTTCTGTATTATTGAGCAGGAGCGCTGTTACCTACTCGTTTTTCCAGCAGTTTGTACAGCTGGTCGAACTTTTGAGCATAATGCAAAGCAGATTTGTTTTCTTCACCTGTCTTGCTGTCTTTCATTTGCGCCATGGTCTTGCATACATCATCCAGAATATAGAAATAACGCATGCAGTTCTCGTATGAACTTGCGAAACGGGCATCGTCCAGACTCAAGTACCAGGTAGTATATTCTACAGCGTTGTTGGCCAGTTCATTGAGAATCTTTTCAGCTTTCTGCGGCTGTCCTAATGCCAGGTAGTTTTCTGCCATTTCCTTGGAACTGCTCATCAGGTAGTCGTGCGGAACAGTGGTCGAAGGAATCACTTTTTCGCAATAATCCAATGCTTTCAGTGCCTTATCCTTCTTGCCTTCCTTAATCAACTGGCTGGTCAGCTGTACGAACATGCGGCGATGAGTATCGCACATGCGTAATACCGTTTCATCCAGGTAAATGTCAGGGTTGTCAATGCCGCCGAACTTGAACTTGTTCATCAGGTTGTCGTACATCTTTTCGCTGTCGAGTCGTCTGCCTAATTTCGCATTGTCAAACGGAGTGATGCGGTAAGCCAGACCTTCCTGCAAGAAGTTATTGGTCAGGTTCAGGTGATTGTCAGAACCCACAGTGATAGCCATGTACATCGGACGTTCCCAGTTGGTGTTAGCCAACATTTCCAGCATCATCAGTTCGCTCTTATACAGCACTCGTTTTCCTTTCAGAGAGATATGCATGTATTCCGGAATAGAATCAGGTGTCAGCATACCCGAACGTTTGATGGCTTCCTTATCCAGTTTTATGACGATACTGTCGGTCGGAATCATCTGTAAGTCTTCCTTCGGTGAGCGTACCCAGTGTTCCAGAATGTTTTTCAGTTCGTATGGATTATCTCCAAACTCCTTGGCTGCCTCTTCTGGATTCTTTTTGTAGAATTCAAGAATGGTCGGCATGGCATCAGGACGTACGTACACCGCTTCGTTGTGACCGGATACATAGTCAATACGGTTCCAGTTGATAGGTACTGAAGGAGAGTCGTATGCCGGACGGCGCATCTGGTCGATGTACCAGTCAGTCTGCAGATAACTCAGATTGCAGACACGTACATCCGTGCGTACACCTTCTGTTTCCTGATTATACCACAAGGGGAATGTATCGTTATCACCGTTGGTAAAGAGAATCGGATTTCCCTTTTCGGGTACAGAGTTCAGGTAGTTCTGTCCGAAATCGCGGCATGTATAGCGGTTGCTGCGGTCGTGGTCGTCCCATGTTTGGCTTACCATTTGCACGGGTACCAGCAAGCAGACCACACTGGCTAAGATAGCCGCAGGCTTTTCATTGATTTTCTTGCTCAGGTATTCGGCTATGGCTGCCACTCCCAGTCCAATCCAGATGGCAAATGCATAGAACGAACCGGCGTATGCATAGTCTCGTTCACGAGGCTGCTGCGGTGTCTGGTTCAGGTAAAGCACGATGGCCAGACCGGTCATAAAGAAGAGGAAGAAGACAATCCAGAACTGCTGGATACCCTTTTCTCCCTTATAAGCCTGCCAGAACAGACCGATAAGTCCTAAAATCAACGGTAAACAGTAGAATACGTTGTGTCCCTTGTTATTTTTCAGTTCACTTGGGAGCAGCGTTTGGTCGCCTATCAACATGTTATCAATAAATGAAATACCGGTAATCCAGTTTCCATGTTCGATTTCTCCCTGTCCCTGAATGTCATTCTGACGTCCGGCAAAGTTCCACATGAAATAACGCCAGTACATGTAGTTCAACTGGTAGATGAAGAAGAACTTGATGTTATCCCATTGTGTCGGAATCTTCACCATAATCATTTCTCCACACTGGTCGTAGGGAACCTGACGTCCTTCTACTCCTCCCAGCCAGTCTTCGTAGGCTTGTGCATGTGCATCGCTGTACATACGTGGGAACAACATGTTTTGAGCGTATTTATACTCTGTTTTATGACGTACAATTTCGTAGCTGTCTTTTTCATCCGGACGTTCCTTTTCTTTCCGCTGGTATACCGGAGCCCCTTCTTCCACGTCGTACACGCATCCTCCTTCAGTAGGTTTCAATGCCGGTTTAGAAGCATAAGTTTGTCCGTAGAATAACGGGCGGGTACCGTATTGTTCACGGCCTAAGTATTCTCCCAAAGTAAAGATGTCTTCCGGAGAGTTCTGGTCCATTGGCGTATTGGCCGAAGAACGGATGACAATGACTGCATACGAAGAATAACCTACCACAATCATCATCATGGCCAGCAGACTGGTATTCAGCGTGCGTGCGCTGACACGGTATTTTTCACCGATATTGGCAAAGAGGTAAATTGCTAAAATAGCCAGTACGATGATACCGATGAAAACACTGCTCCAGCCGTGTCCGTAGAATGGAATACCCAGCAAACCGACCGTGGTCAGGAAAGAGATATTCATCCGCTTGCAGCTTTTCACGGTATAGCTTTCGTACACACCCCAAATGATGCTTGCGGCCAGAATAATCATGTAAATGATGACACCCGTATTAAATGGCAGGCCGAAGTCGTTGACAAACAGCAACTCAAACCATCCGCCTACCTTCACGATACCCGGCACGATGCCATACAATACGACAGCTACCAGAATCATGGAACCAGCCAAGGCTATCAGACTGCCTTTCAGGTTGGCGTTGGGGTTTTTCTTGTAATAATATACCAGTACGATGGCCGGAATACACAGTAAGTTCAGCAAGTGTACACCGATAGACAATCCTGTGAGGTAAGCAATCAGAATCAGCCAACGGTCGCTGTGAGGCTCGTTAGCCCGGTTCTCCCACTTCAGAATCAGCCAGAAAACAACGGCGGTGAAAAGGCTGGAATACGCATATACTTCACCTTCTACTGCACTGAACCAGAATGTATCACTCCATGTATAGGCCAGTGCACCTACCAGACCAGCTCCCATGATGGTAATCAGCTTGCCCGTAGTCATCTCTTTGTCATCGGGGCAAATCAGTTTCTTGGTCAGGTGAGTAATACTCCAGAATAGGAACAGGATACATGCCGCACTCATCAGGGCACTCATTATGTTCACCATTTTAGCCACTTGAGTCGCATTGCTGGCAAATTGGCTGAACAGGTTGGCTGTCAGCATGAAGAAGGGTGCGCCAGGAGGATGTCCTACCTCCAGTTTGTATCCGGTGGTAATGAATTCCGGACAGTCCCAGAAGCTGGCCGTCGGTTCAATGGTCATGCAGTAAGTAAATGCAGCCACCGCAAAAGTAAGCCAGCCTACCAGATTGTTAATCTTGTTGTACTGTTTCATGAATTATTTTAGTTTCTCGTTAAAATTCAATGCGGCAAAGATAGCAAACATTTGCTAATCAAGTCCCAAAAGTAAATGATAATGTTGCAAAAGGCGTTAAAAGCAGCCTTCTACTCTTCATGATGATGGCATTTTAATATTCGATGAGGCAGGTTGCCGTGTCCTAACAGTTCGATAGGACATTCAAAATGTGCTTCCAGCCATTCGGCGGAGACTTCCGTATCCGGATGGTAATCCAGCGTGCCGTTTACACAGGCAATGCTTTTTACGTTTTGCAGGATGGTACCGATATCGTGACTCACCAGCACGATGGCGCATTCCTTGTTGATTTCTTCCAACAGCGCATAAAGACGAGCCTCGAAACGCTTGTCAATGTATGTGTTGGGTTCATCCAGAATGACGACTTCCGGATTGGAGACGAGTGCGCGTCCTAATAAAGCCCTTTGCAGCTGTCCGCCACTTAATTGTCCGATGGCTCTTTGTTCCAAGCCTTCCAGTCCCATGCGGGCAATGGTTTCACGTACCTTGTCATGCTGTGCCTTGGAGAATGAGCGGAACAATGATTTTTGTTTATTTAATCCGGAAAGAACCACTTCGTACACCGAGATGGGAAATTTCTTGTCTATAGTGTTGTATTGGGGCAAATACCCCATTGTAATCTCATTCACCTCCTTTCCCTGATGAAAAAACTGAATTTTTCCAGCCGTAGGTTTTAGTAAGCCTAAAATAATTTTCATCAAGGTGGTTTTTCCTCCTCCGTTCGGGCCGATAACTCCAAGAAAATCCTTTTCTGCAATTTCCAGGTTGATATGTTCCAATACTTTTTTCTGGTCGTATGCAGCAGCAATCTCAGTCAGTCTGATAAGAGGTTGGTTCATGAGGATAAATTTTAGTTATTGTTTTTTGTTTAATGATTTGGCTATGTGAATCATTTCTTTGTTCCAGTCATAGCTTAACGGGTTGATAGGGACGATTTTTAGTCCCAGTTCCTGCGCGATTACTTCCGCGTTACGCTGGTCGAATTCCTGTTGCACGAATACGACTCTTACCTGTTTCTGCTTGCAGGTTTTCATCAGTTCCTGTAGATGACTCGGTGAGGGTTCCTTTCCTCCTTCCTCGATACTAATTTGCTGCAGGCTGTAATCTCGGGCAAAGTAACTTAATGCCGGATGGTAAATCAGGAAACAATAGTCAGCGTTCGTCAAATAACTCTGCATCTCACGTTCAGTACGGTTGATGACCTGTTGCAGGCTGTCCAGTCGTGTCTGATAGTAAGTTTGATTGTCCGGATCTATTTCAGACAATGCCTTGCAAATGTTAGAAGAAATGATACGTGCATTCGAAACCGAATTCCATATATGAGGTTCTACTCCGTCTATATTTCCATGTGTATGGGCATGCGGATGTATTTCATGAATGAGATCTACTCCTTGCGACATGTCATAAAAAGGCAGTTTGGGCGTATTGGCTTGCAATCTTTCTGCCCATGCCTGTTCAAATCCGATATGGCCGATACGCAGATAGGCTTTACTTCGTGCCAGTTCGACGAGTTGCTGGGGAGTAGGGTCGTATATTTCCGGATTAGCTCCTTTGGGAACAATACTGATCACCTGGAATTTGTCTCCAGCAATGGCTTCTGTGAAATATCGTAACGGTTCAATGGTTACTGTCAGAGTAGGGGCGTCTTCTTTTCCTTGCTTTCCCGTACAAGATACGGTGAGCAGCAGGATACTTATCAAAGTAAAAAAATATTTTTTCATTTGTTTGTGTCGTATTGAAAGTGTGATACAAATATAGTAGTTTCTTTTGGTAGGGGGAGACTCCTTTGTTTATTTTTAGGTTCTTTCTTTGGTTGCCCGAAGAATTTCTCTTTTACCTCCTGGAGGGCCAGGGAGTCGCTCCACGGTGAAACCAGCCGCCTGCAACATTCTCCTTACCACTCCTTTTGCGCAGTAAGTAGTCAGGATTCCACCGGGATTCATCTGGCGGTACAAGTTGTCAAAAAGTGGCTGACTCCACATCTCAGGCTGCTTTTCGGGAGCAAAGGCATCAAAGTAGACCACATCATAACATTCACTGAATGAGAAGTGAGTGAAATCACCTTCTATCTTGTGAAGCGTGAAATAAGGTGAGATTTTTACTTCCTGGTTCCAGGGAGCAGTGTGCAGTGCATAGAATTTCTCACACTCTTCCGGAGCGATTGTTTCCGGATAGGAAAGTTCGCGTACAATATCTTCCGAAAGAGGGAATCGTTCAATGCTGGTAAAGTGAATGGCTCTTTGACTTTCTTCTGCTTCCAGCAAGGTCAGAAAGGCATTCAGTCCTGTACCGAAGCCGATTTCAAGTACACGAGGATTTGCCGCCTGAGCGTGATTCAATCCCATTTGAATAAAAATATGTGCTGACTCGGTCAATGCGCCTTTCACAGAATGATAATGTTCATTCAGTTCAGGAACGTATAATGTATTGCTTCCGTCAGCCGTAGGTTCAAGTGTAATCATCTTTATATCAACAGTCTTTTTTTTAAAATCCGGTTATCCTTTTGTGGAGTTACTTGTTGGGTTTTAAAAAGCTTTCCGGGAATTTCACATGTTGTTCCGTGTGTCCTTTTACACGAATCCAGGTACGGAACCCTTTTTCACCTTCGGTCAGTTCGATGACACGTGCTCCGTTGGACAAGTTATTGTAAACCGTATTTCCACCGGTGTAACGTCCGTATGCCAAGAGAATACCTTGCCACATTACCGCATAATCATTGTCGTGATCATGTCCAACAAACACTCCTTCAATATCGCCCATTTCTTTCATCGCGGTGAAAAGGCCTGAATTTAAGGCAGGGGCACATGCTTTTTCTTTCCGGGTGCCGAACAACGCTGCATTTTCATCGGCTGCAGCCTGATTGTATTCAGGAAGAGGAATGTGGAAGAAAGCCAGCGAAGGAACGGGAGTTCCACCGTTTACCTGTGTATATTGGGAACTATGCTCACGGTACCATTGAATTTGGTCGAAATCGATATAGTCATATCCTCCCACTTCTTTTATCTGCGAATAAGAATGAGAATCAAATACATAAAGGATTTCAGCATCCTTCTGTCCATCGGATGATTTGACCGGTAGAATAAAGTTGGTTGTACCTGAAATACCTTTTGTGGTAGAAGTCAGGCTATAGGGAATACGTTGAATGATTTTCAATAGCTCTTCACGGGAAAGCCCTTGTTCGTCATCGTGGTTTCCGAAGGTTAAAGCAAAGGGGATTTTTCGTTTTGAAACTTGTTCCAGTACGGTACGCATACTTTTTTCTGCAGGTTTTCCGTAGATTACGTCACCAGTAAACATTACCAAATCTGGTTTTTCGGCATTCAGCACTTCATTGATACGTTCAATGGCTACCTCTGCGCGTGGGTCATTAAAAATGTAGTGTACATCGGTAAACTGGACGATTTTGAATTTTCCGTTGGCATTGAACTTTAAGTTTTGTGCATAAGCCAGTGCAGTCATGCATAATAGGCAATAGATGCAAAGAAGTTTTTTCATGTTTTGTTAAATTTTTCGTAGATGATTTTCGGTAGTTTTCGCAAAGATAGTCATATCTTTTGAGCAAGGAAAATTTGCATTGGTTTTCTATCCGATGAATCGGAAGACTCCCAAAGCTGTGGCCACAATAATGGCATAGCGAGCCAGTTTGCCAATGGTCATGGCAATGGTGGTAATCCATACATTGCCTCTCATAAATCCCAAGGCGATGAGCAAAGCGTCCCCAATGACAGGCAGAAATGAGAAAAAAGCCATCCACGACCCTCTTCCGTGAATAAATCGGATGGCCTTATCCATTTGTTTTTTGTCAACCTTGAAATATTTCTCAATCCATTCCGTTTTACCAATTCGCCCTATCCAGTAGCAGGTAAAGCCTCCAAGTGCGTTTCCGGCAGTAGTGAAGAGTGTGGACCACACAGGGTCAAGTCCTAACCCGATGCAGGCCAGTAATACAACCTCCGAACTGAACGGCAAGATGGTTCCGGCCAGGAATGCAGAAAGAAACATTCCCCAGTATCCCCAATCTATCAGAAATTGAATAAATGCATCCATAAATTCATGATACATACGCAGGTCCAGATTCCAAGGGATACCCAAAGAAAGATACGGGTAAAACGGTTGAAGGTCAGTGCCAGTAAGTGACCACCCATGACGGAGCCTACGACTAATGTCATAAGAAAATAAGTATTGAAGTGTGAAGGCAGAAGCAGCATACAGGCCAATGTGCCGATTCCTGTAATTATCAGGACACGAAGCATGATGCGTGTTTGTACCTTGTCCTGGTAGCTATGCAGAATACATTCTACACTGCAGATGGCTATGAATAAGATTGCAATGCCTCCCGAAACCAATTGTGACAAAGAGAGAATAGCGTAGTCTATTGGAGGGAAGTAGGCAAGTGCTTTGAAAGGTAGCCAGGTCGCTTCCATGTTTCCAGCATAAAGATGATAGGCCAATGCAATCCAATAAGGAACGAGGAGGCCGATGAGACCAGCAAAGAATGTGCGGAGGGTAAAAGCCCTCAAACCAATCATGTAGAAATAAATCAGCGGCACAAAGTAGAGTACCTGCGGAAGCAGAAAGCTGCTGATACCGAGACAGAGGAAGCAATGAAAAACAGGAATCGGAGCATATACCGATTCATAGCTTCTGAATAAGTAAGAGAAAGAAACCGTAAACAGCAGAGGAATCCATTGCTCATGTGAATAGGTGTGTAGGAAAGGAAGTCCGCTTAAGAAAAAAAGAAATAGGGCCGCATGAAGTGTTGTACGTGTCCGGATGAGTGAAAACGTGGTATTCAACTCAATCAGGCAGTAGACTATGGCTCCGTGAATGGCCAAAGAAAGTAAATCTGTCTTTTCCTGATAGGTGATACCATACATGATAAGACAGATGATAATGGTCACCGGAAGAGTAGCCCTTCCGGTGGCCAGTTCATATTGAAATCTATTTCGGGCAAGCATGTGTTACAGGTCAAACCCGATATCTGAACGGAAATATTTTTTCTCGAAACAGATTTTGCCTGCATTCTGGAAAGACTGTGCTAGAGCTTCTGCCTTGTTGGCTCCGTAGGAACTAACTGCGATAACTCGTCCTCCGGCAGTAACTACCTGTCCGTCTTTCAAGGCTGTTCCAGCATGGAATACAATACTTCCGCCTGCCTTTGCTTCTTCAATACCCGTCATCGGGAATCCTTTTTCATAAGCTTCTGGGTAGCCGCCAGATACCAGCATGACGCAGACAGCTGAGCGCGGGTCAATTTCTAGGGCCTTTTCATTCAGGTTGCCCTGAGCTACCCCTTCAAATAAGTCTACTAAGTCACTCTTGATACGAAGCATGACACTTTCTGTTTCAGGGTCACCCATACGTACATTGTATTCGATTACCATCGGTTCACCTTTTACGTTAATCAGTCCAAAGAAGATAAATCCTTTGTAATCGATACCTTCTGCAGCCAGTCCTTCAACAGTAGGACGGATGATACGGTCTTCCACCTTCTTCATCCATTCTGCATCTGCAAATGGAACTGGAGAAACAGAACCCATACCGCCTGTGTTCAATCCTTTGTCACCTTCGCCGATACGTTTGTAGTCTTTGGCTTCTGGCAGGATTTTGTAGTTCTTTCCATCAGTCAGTACGAATACTGAGCATTCAATACCGCTTAGGAACTCTTCGATAACTACTGTAGCAGAGGCATTTCCGAACATTCCGCCCAGCATTTCTTTCAGTTCTTTCTTGGCTTCTTCCAATGTGGGGAGAATCAATACACCTTTTCCAGCACACAATCCGTCAGCTTTCAGCACGTAGGGTGCTTCCAGTGTTTCCAGGAAAGCCAGTCCTTCTTCCAGGTTGGCTGCAGTTACGCTCTTGTATCCGGCAGTCGGAATATGATGACGCTGCATGAAACCTTTGGCAAATTCCTTGCTTCCTTCGAGTACGGCTCCAGCCTTTGACGGACCGATAACCGGTACCTGCTTCAATGCGTCATCGTTTTTGAAGAAATCATATACCCCCTTCACCAATGGGTCTTCCGGACCTACTACTACCATGTCAATGCCGTGGGCCGTTACAAACTGCTTGATACCTTCAAAGTCATCGGCTTTGATAGCTACGTTTTCGCCTACTTCACGCGTACCGGCATTTCCCGGAGCGATGTATAACTTTTCAATTTTCGGGCTTTGTGCGATTTTCCATGCCAGTGCATGTTCGCGTCCTCCTGAACCTAAAAGTAAAAGTTTCATATATGTATCTGTTTTTTAGTCTATTATTTCAAATGGTCTTCAAAATAGCGGGTGATGTGTTCGTGCAGGTGTACACGGTCACGTCCCATCATGTTATGTCCGTCTTCCGGATAAACGAAGAAGTCCGGATGGGTACCAGCTTCAATACAAGCTCTCAGGAATGAGTAGCTGTGCTGTGGAACACAAGTGGGGTCTGTACCTCCGATAATGATTTCCAGACGGCCTTTCAGGTTGCCAGCCTTTTGTTTCAAGTCGGAACCCTTGTATCCTTCCGGATTAGTTTCCGGAGTATCCATATAACGTTCACCGTACATCACCTCATAGAACTTCCAGTCAATGACTGGTCCTCCAGCTACACCTACCTTGAAGATGTCAGGATAAGTCAGCATCAGGTTGGTCGTCATGAAGCCACCGAAGCTCCAGCCGTGTACACCAATTCGTTCACCGTCTACATAAGACAGTGATTTCAGGAACTCGGCACCTTTCACCTGGTCTTTCATTTCTTCTACTCCCAAGTGGCGGAATGTACAGTTCTCAAAAGCCAGTCCTCGGTTATCACTTCCCCGGCTGTCTACTGTCAGCATCACATACCCTTTCTGAGCCATGTATAAATCCCATCCTCTGGCATCGTAGAAACGCGTGTTGTGGATGAGCTGTGCGTGCGGTCCACCATATACGTAGATAATGGCCGGATATTTCTTGTTCGGGTCAAAGTCTACGGGCTTAATCAGACGATAATACAAGTTTGTTGTTCCGTCAGCTGCTTTAAAGGTACCGATGGTAATTTCCGGTAACTTAAACTGGCTGCTCATCGGGTCATCAGCTTTCAGTAATGTAGTTCCTTTCTTTCCGTTGGTTGGCAGTAAAGTGATTTCACGTCCTACATTAAATGAAGAGAAGTTGTCAATCAGGTAAGTACCGCTTTCAGAGAGAGAAGCCCGGTGCATACCGTCTTTTTCTCCCAGTAATGTACGCTTTCCAGTTTTGACGTTGAGGCTGAACAGATTGGTTTGCAGCGGAGATATTTCTGTGCTACCGATAATAATTTCCTTCTTTCCTGCATTGAATCCAAGAATATCCTGCACCAGCCAGTCGCCTTGTGTCAAAGGAGTTACTTTCAGGTGTTCCAGATAGGTAGTGCCTTCCAGTTTGCCATTTTTCCATGTACCTTCTCCTTTTGCCTTCGTATCCATCAGATACAGGTGGTTGAAACCGTCGCGTTGACTCTGGTAAATAAATTTACTTTCGTCCCACGGCAGGAATACCAGCGGATGCTGAGGTTCTACGTATTTCGGGTTCTTTTCTTCATACAATACCCCTTCCCGTTCGCCTGTGGCAGCCTGATAGCATACAAGTTGGGCATGATTCTGGTCACGGTTCAGTTCGATAACATAAATATGCTGCTCATCGGGCGACCAGCTGACATTGGTAAAATAACGGTCGGTCGGGTCACCGGCCTGCAGGTAAATTACTTTTCCAGTCTTTACATCGTATACTCCTACCGTCACTTTGTGGCTGGTCATTCCTGCCATCGGATATTTGTCCGGCTCAAGAGTCGCGATACGGGTCGATGTATTCACCTGAGGATAGTCTGTGACCATACTCTGGTCCATGCGATAGAAAGCCAGATAACTTCCCTTCGGGCTCCAGAATGTACCTTTATAAATACCGAATTCGTTACGGTGTACAGCTTGTCCGTAAACTACCCCTTCTTCTGTTTGTGAAGGGTTAATCTGGTGACTTTCCTCCCCTTTGCCAGTTACAAACAAACCGTTACCGACGGTATAGGCCACTTTGTCATTGGTTTTGCAAAAGTCAAGATTGGTAGCTTTTTCGTTCAGGCGGGATATGTTCGTAATTTTTTTCTGTCCGAAGTCATATTCCACCCAATAGCTGTTCTGTTGAAATACTATGACTTTACGCTCTGACCAAGGCAATGAAGCCGACATCAGGCTGCGAAGCGGTTTTAGTTCGTGTGACAGCTGATAGGGCTTCTCTCCTTTTTCAATGGCCTGATTTATCTCTTCCAGTGTGACAAGTATGCTTTCCTTGCCATCTTTCAACTGAATGCTGCGGATGTTTTCCACATCCGCACGTACACATACATCTCCCCACCATTGCAGTCCCGGAATGTTTTCAGGGACTAAGTTGAAATAATTGTTTCCGCCCGGAATCACATCTTCCAGTGTATAGGTTTTCTTTTCCTGGGCAAAAGTGGCGAGAGTGGTCATACAGCACAAAAAGAATAAAAAGTATATACGTTTCATGTTCTGTCTATTTTTAATCTTGTGAGTTACCTTCCTCCTCGCTGCGGCGTCTGTGCATGTAGCGTGGGGCAGGAGCCGCTTTCGGGCGTCCGTCGTCTGTAGAAGGACGCGGAGTACGTGGCTTCGAATCTTCCTTATATTTGAATTCTTTACGGCGTTCACGAGTAAATTCTTTTCCGTCGCCTGCTTTGCGTCCGCGGAATGTTTCTTTGCGGTCAGCATCTTTACGGAATCCTTCTTTACGGTCGCTGCGGAAACCTTCTTTCCGTTCTCCACGACCTCCGTCTTTGCGCTCCTTACGGCCATATTCCACTTTTTCTCCCTGACGACGTGGACGTGCCGGTCTTTCTTCACGCTTCGGCTTAAACTCCTTGTCGCTGTTATCGGAACGGAATTCCTTGTATTTCCCGTCAAACAACTGGTATTTACGGAACTGACATTCCAATGCTCCATTAAACAAAGGCACTTTTATAGAAGCCTTCAGTCCGATCTGGTCAAAGCATTCGTCACGGTAGCTCAGAATCCAGGCGTCATTTCCCGTGAATGCATGTTTCAAGCGTTCACCAATCATCTGGTAAAGTCCCAGCAAATCTTCTGACGAGATACGCTCTCCGTAAGGAGGGTTGGTGATGATAATACTTTTCTGTGCAGGCTGCTCAAACTGCTGGAATGGCTGGATTTTCAGGATGACATCCTTGCTTACTCCTGCAGCTTTCACGTTATGCTGAGCAATTTCGTTTGCTTTCGGATTGTTGTCGTATCCATAAATCTTATGAGTAAACTCACGCTCCTGTGAGTCATCGTTGTAGATAGCATCAAACAAATCCTGGTCAAAGTCTTTCCATTTCTCGAATCCGAATTCTTTACGGAATACACCCGGAGCGATATTGCGTGCAATCAAAGCGGCTTCGATAGGTATAGTTCCTGAACCACACATCGGGTCTATCAGGTCACATTCACCTCTCCAGCCTGTCATCAGAATCATACCGGCTGCTAATACCTCGTTCAACGGTGCTTCCACCTGTTCCTGACGGTATCCTCTACGGTGAAGTGATTCACCTGAACTATCCAAGGCAAGTGTACACTCTTCCTCTGCAATATGGATGTGAATAGCCAAATCCGGGTTACTGATACGTACGGAAGGACGGTTGCCTGTCTTTTCGCGGAAATAGTCGACTACCGCATCTTTCACTTTGTATGCCACGAATTTAGAATGACGGAATTCATTAGAGAACACTACGGCATCTACCGAGAAACTACTCATGTTGTCTAGATAGTTTTCCCATGCGATACTCTTTACGGCCTCATATACTTCGTCGGCAGTCTTCGCAGTAAAATGTTTGATAGGTTTTAAGATACGGATGGCAGTACGAAGGCAGAAATTAGCCTTATACATCATGGCTTTGTCTCCGGTGAAAGAAACCATACGTCGTCCGATTTCAATGTTGCTGGCTCCTAATTCCGTGAGTTCCTGTGCCAGAACTTCTTCCAGTCCCTGGAAGGTCTTGGCGATAAGCTCGAATTCTTGATTCATCTTGATAAAATTACGTAATTTCAATTGATTGGGCAAAAATACGAAATTTCAGGTTGCTAGTCAACTGTGTATAAAGAAAAGATGGCTTATGAGAAAATAATTTCATAAGCCATCTTTATCTATAATGATTTGTGTAATATTACCAACCTGGGTTGTTAGGAGCTAAGTTAGGATTGATGGAAATTTCATTGATAGGAATGGATAATAGGTAATGTTTTGGTTCTTCAAATACAGCTTGTGTTTTTACTCTTTTTCCATAAATATCCAATGCTCCTTCAGAGGTAAGGCCAAGTTCTTCTTTCATATCGTTTATTTGTTCTGTAGTATACAAACTAGCATCAGGAATAATACCAGCTCTTACTACTACACTAGCATCCAGTCGTTTACCACAAGCCCATCTTCTTAGGTCATCGTATCTATAACCTTCACCGAATAATTCAATACGGCGCTCTCTTCTGATTTCACGAATTAAATTAGCATTGCTACCCTTGATGTTTGGATATTCTTTTTCCAGTTTTGGATCAGCTACTGGGTTAACGGTCAATGGATGATTGAAACCAACGCGCTTTCTAAGTTCATTGATTGTTCTTCCAAGTTCTGTATTATCCAGTACTCCTAATTCTGCTCCGGCTTCAGCACGGATTAAAAGAATTTCTCCGTATCTGAAAATGGGAGCGTCAATGCTACCTTTATGGTGGTCTGAAGAAAACTCAGATGTTTTATAGAATTTTGCAATAGCATAACCTGTAGAAGAAGAACCATCCGCACCAGTTGCTACGATATTGGCAATATTAGCTGCTTTACCATGCAAATAGTATGTATACTCTCCATCTTTCGGGGTAGCTATGGTTTGCAATAATCTAGGATCTCTGTTTTCCAGTTCCGCAATAATTCCTGTGTGTGTAGTATGTCCTTCACATCCACATAATGAGATAGGTTTTCCTGTTGTTGCACATAAGTAATCTTCTACTGCATCTCGGCTTGCACCGATAGGAGTTTCACCTACTCCAATTTGTCTGGTAACATTATTACCTTTACCTAAAGACGGATCATATTCTTTAGCTAAAATAACCTCTGAATTATTATTATAGTTTTCTTGTGTAAATAATTCATGATATGCAGTTTTAGGTGAGCTTCCTTTAAATATGGAGTAGCCATATTCTTCTTTCATTAATTCGCCTGCAGCATCATACGCTTCCTGCAAGAATTTTACGTCGCCTTCTATGTTATGGTATCTTCTCCAGGTACCTTCAAATAAGCACATTCTTGCTTTTAATGCAATAGCTGCGTCTTTTGAAACTCGGCTTACTCCCACTTTAGATTTAGGAGAAAGCAGATTGATGGCCTTTTCAATATTTAAAAGTAAGCTGTCAGCTACAAGTGTTCTTGAATCACGTCCTTTATACATTTCCTCATCACCAGGGTTCAAGACTGTGGTATACCAAGGAACATCACCATATACACTTAACTTATTAAAGTAATCTAAGCATTTAAAGAAGTAGATTTCTCCTGCGTATTGATTCTTTTCAGCCTGAGTTGCTGGAGATGATTGATAGTTCATCAAGAAATCATTGCATGCACGTATATTTTCCCATTGCCACTCTGTATCTTTAGCTTCTGTAGGAGCTACATGCAAGCCAAAACTTTTTACGTTATATTCCCATGTAAAAATGTTGTCTGACTCAAATTCTTTTTCCAGCATTCCAAAACTATATGATAAGGGATCACCATGACCTTTTATCAGTTTTGGGTAGAAGTTGTTACAGTATTGCTGGAGGGCAGTACCAGTCGCAGTAGTAAAGAACTGATCTTTTGTTACTGAGTCTAACGGCTCCCTGTCAAGGTAGTCACAACTTTGAAAGCTAAGTGCCAACAATGTGGCATATAATATAGTTTTTTTCATAATACAATAAGCAAATTTAGAATGTAACATTAATACCAAATGAATAAGATCGGCAGAATGGATATTTCGTCATTCTTTCTTCCAAGCTACCATCATCTTTTGTATCTCCTGTAGAGTCTGGATCCAAGTATTTATATAAGCCGGTAGCTTCCCATAAGTTTTGTCCACTTGCAAAGACTTTCAATTGTGAGATACCTAATTTAGATACCCATGATGTCGGTAAAGTATAACCGATTGTCAAATCTTTCAAGCGGATATAAGATGCGTCTTGCAGGTATTTTGTTTGAATCTGACGGCTTCTCGTTGTATTTGTGGGTACTGGGAAATAGGCATTAGGATTGGTTTCACTCCATACGTCATTTATATGGGTTTCATTTAATGCACTCCACCATTGACCTGTGTATCCCCAGAAGACTGTATTGTTATCTCCTAACCATAAGTCTCTTTTCATTACACCTTCAAATAAAGCTCGGACATCAAATCCTTTCCAATTTAATCCTAAATTGATATTGAAGCGGTATCTCGGTGTTTGATTACCGATAATCTTTTTATCACCATGGTCATTCAGCTGATTTTTTCCGTAAGTAATGACACCGTCACCATCCAAATCTGCATATTTTATGTCACCAGGAATCCAGGTACCACTGATTTGTTTCTGACGTACTTTCATTGCTTCGGCTTCTGCGTCATCTTTAATGAATCCTTCTGTTACGTATCCCCAGATGTCTCCCAAACGTTGACCTTCATAATAGTCACCAAGATATCCGGTTGGGTTATCATATTTAGTGATAGTTGAATAACTGTCTGAAATGCCAATGCCGATATTATAATTTAAAGTAGAACCGGCTACATCGTTGATATTATCATTCCAGTTAAGTGTCAACTCCCAACCGTTTGTCCGCATATTGGCTAAGTTTTCTTTACCTCCTGTAGATCCCATAGTAGCAGGGTAGGCCTTAGATACGACCATATCATTTGTATAACGTAAGAAATAATCAAATGAAGCAGTCAGTCTGTTGTTTAATAATCCTAAGTCTATACCAAAGTTTGCGGTAGTAACTTTTTCCCATGTTACGTTGTTGTATGCCAGTGAAGCAGGAGTAATACCGTTGGCAAGTTTGCCGCCAATCAAATAATTTAGCTGTTCGAATCCCATCAAGCTTAAGAAGTCAAAGTTGCTGTTTGTTACCTGATTTCCTAAGCTACCTAAAGATGCGCGTAGCTTCACATTGTCGAAAATCTTTTTAGCTGGTTCAAAGAACTTTTCTTCTGAAAGTCTCCATCCCAAAGAAGCAGAAGGGAAGAATCCCCAGCGGCTATCTGATGCATATTTTGAAGAACCGTCATAACGTCCGTTTACTTCTACCAGATATTTCCCAGCATAGTCATAGTTTAATCGGAAGAAAGCACCTTGAACTGCCCAAATGGTAGCTTCTTCTTCTAGTTTCTGTTTGGTGTTTGCCCAGTCAATAATAGGAGCATCATTCAGGTATAAGTCTGTAACATAGCCATAAAAATTGCTGGTTTTTTTACTTTCCTGGTTGTATCCTACCATGGCAGTAAAAGAATGAGATTTAGGCAATTCAAACTTATATTCAGCCCAAAGATTCAATGCCTGATAAGTGTCATCATATTTTCTTAATGAAACTCCGTTGGGTTCTCCTTTGGCAATCTGTGATCCATCTGGTTGTTTCTGGTAAATCGTTTTATTATGAGCGCGTTCATCTCTGAACAGCCGGTTCCCAGTATAATCTCCTTTAATGGATAATCCTTTTAATGGAGTTAAATTGAACGATCCTGTATACCATATATCGTCATATACATTCTTTTTGCGTCCGGCTTGTGCCAGCATTCCTGCAATATTAAAGTTGAAGTTTGAGCCTGCTACAGCAGCAAAGTCTCCATCTGGCAAGTATACAGGGATGAAGGGGAATGCACGGTAAACTTCATAATAAGGATCCTCACTTGTATAATGGTTTGAGTTTGGTTCATTCACTTCACTTCTATTATATTTTGTTCTAAATCCAATTTCTAACCAGTCTGTTACTTTTGAAGTGAAATTAAATGACATATTGATACGTTTATATGTATCTGTACCAAAAGCCAGTAAGCCGTCTTGCCCTTTGTATCCTAAAGAAGCATAGTATGCGGTTTTTTCGCTACCACCTCTTAAGCTCGCATTATGTTGTTGCATAAAGGCTGCGTTCTTATAGAAGATATCCATCCAGTCTGTATTTCCGGCGTAGGCCCATTCTCCGTTTGCTGTAAATTTATTTCCTTGTGTATTTTCCCATGCTGTGGGGCGAGTAGGGTCTTTCATATAGGCATCTACAGCTGCGATTAGTTCGTCGCTCCAGTATTGGGTTCCACTGGTATTCTTAGATTCATTATTCATCGCTCTTAGCCATTGATCTGCCGGTAAGCTATGGGGTAATCTGGATGGTGTAGACCATGAAAAATTATTATTGTAGTTAAAAGTGATTTTCTCTCCTGTTTTTCCTTTTTTGGTTGTAATTAACACAACTCCAAATGCTGCTCTGGCACCATATACAGCTGCTGAAGAAGCATCCTTTAAAACAGAAATGCTTTCAATGTCTTGAGGGTTGATTAATGAGATATCATTTGTTTCTACACCATCCACAAGCACGAGAGCAGAACCTCCGTTTAAGGATGTTAATCCACGCACGTTAATGCTAGTTTCTGCATTTGGATTACCATTGGCAAATGAAATGTTTAAGTTTGGGATAACGCCTTGTAAACCTTGAGCTAGATTAGCTATAGGTCTGTCTTCCAGTACATCACTTTCAGCCATTGCTACAGAACCAGTTAGGTTTACTTTTTTTTGGGTTCCGTACCCTACTACTACAACTTCTTCCAATGTTTTTGTATCGTCTTCTAGTACGACTGAAATTGGAGTTCCTTTCCATATGACTTCTTTTGTTAAGTAACCCACAAAAGAAACTTGAATTACAGCTCCTTTTTCTACATTTGGAAGCTCAAAATTTCCATCAAAATCTGTGATGGTACCAATTGTTGTACCCTTGACCAATACAGATGCACCAATAACACTTTCACCGGACGCATCTTTTACAACTCCTGAGCACGTCGATTTTTGTTGTACAATGTTAGAATTGATAATTACGGATGGTTGCTCTGCATACAGCAGTTGTGTGGTTCCACCTACAGTTAGTAGTAACGCACCTAGTAATTTCAGATTACTCATAGTTCTTAAAATTAAGGTATATAGAATTTATTGATTATTTTCAATAGATTCAGTATTAGATTGGTTAATTAAATTGCACATATTTCTATATTTTGTATAGGAATATATTTTTTCGAATTCAAAAATAAATATATATTTTTAAATATCCAAAATTTTACCCACTATATATTAAAAGAAATTGTTCGTTTTTTCTATTTCTAGTATGAATATTAATGATTAATAAATGTGGAGGAGTTATTCTATTTTTTGAACGTTTCAGATATTCTTAAGTATGGGGAAATAATTTCTTTTTATAGCATATATCTTTTTCAGGTAGATCTGTCATTAGTATATTAAGCTGTCATTTTTCCATTATTAAAGAGGTTAATATATATCTAACATCATTAGTGTCCACTAAAAAATTATAGAAGTTCTTTGAAATTATTGAAATTCAATTTGTTACAGGAGATTTTGGGGAGAACGGATTTGAATTTACTTTTGTGGTAATTTTCAGACCGTTATGCATAAAGACCCATATATTTTTGCCCAATTAGTTAAGTTCCTTGACCGAAGTAAATTCAATCGTATCGTTACAAAGTATGAAGGCGATAAGTATATCAAGAGCTATACCTGTTGGAATCAGCTGCTTACGATGATGTTCGGTCAGCTATCCAATCGAGATAGTCTTAGAGATTTGATTGTGGCTATGGAAGCTCATGCTGGAAAACTTTACCATCTCGGAATCGGGAAGTCTGTAACTCGGAGCAATCTTAGTAAGGCTAATGAGCAACGTAACTACCGCATCTTCGAAGAGTACGCAACATTCATGATTGCCGAGGCCCGCAAGCGTAGAATCAATAAAATATTCGAACTTGACGGTCATGTTTATGCATTTGACTCTACAACGATTGATCTGTGCCTGTCAGTGTTTGAATGGGCTAAATTTCGCAAACATAAAGGCGGAATAAAGTTGCATACGCTCTACGATATTGAAGCGGAAGTGCCTGCATTTGTGTATATTACACCTGCCAATATTCACGCTTCAAAGGCTATGCCTGAGATTCCATATGAATCAGGAGCGCATTATATATTCGACCGAGGGTATAACGATTTCAGCAACCTTAATACAATAAATCGTATAGGTGCTTTCTTCATTGTACGAGCCAAAACAAATATACGGATCAAGCCTAAAACATGGAAACGAAGATTGCCAGAAGGTGTAGTATCGGATGTAATCGGATGCTTTACGGTTTATAAAAGTTCTAAGGATTACCCTGAGGAACTTAGAAAACTCATCATTGAAAATCCTGAAGACGGTATACGATACATCTTTCTGACAAATAATCTTGACGCATCTGCAGAGTTTATATCATCGCTTTATCGAAACAGATGGAGTGTTGAACTGTTCTTCAAATGGATAAAACAACACCTCAGGATTAAGAAGTTCTGGGGAACATCGGAAAACGCTGTACGCATACAAATCTATTGTGCGATAATCACTTACTGCTTAGTAGCAATAATCCAACACAATATGAAATTAGAACGTAGCGTCTATGCAATTCTCCAAATACTCGGAATCTCTCTGACCGACAAAACACATCTCAGTGACTTGTTTGACAAATCGAATTTCAAAAATGTCAAAGACCGATATGATTCAAGTGAACCGAATTTATTTAATTTTTAACCTTGTCCATTTTTAGTGGACAGTAGTGATCGGATATAATTAATATGAGGCTGTCTCAAAATGTACTGCACCCCAAAAGTTAGACACAAAACTTTTGGG
>NZ_QSQT01000038.1 GCF_003437535.1 Phocaeicola plebeius | reverse complement strand
TTACGCATGTTACTAAATAAATTGTGTCAACTTATTTAGTACACTACAGTTTTTCCGGTGAAATCTTATTTCGGCAAGGTCACGGGGAAGAGGTCATTCGGGCGGTGTTCGCGCAGAATTACCTGCTTCATCTGGTTCACGAGGTCCGGATGCTGGGCAGCCACGTCGTGGTCTTCGTGGATGTCTTCTGCCAGATTGTAGAGGTGAGGAACCCCCTTCTTTACCACCATCTTCCAGTCGCCCATGCGGAGACCAATCTGGTCGGTTTCGTGGAACTCCCAGTAGAGGAAGTCGTGTGCCTTCTGTGCCTCGTCATTTCCCAACAGGGTAGGAGCGAAAGAGATGCCGTCGAAGCAGTCACCTTCCAGTTTCTTGTTCAGGTACTTCTTGGGGAAGCGCTTGTCGCCCACCAGTTCGCAGAAGGTCGGCATGATGTCGTAGAAAGCCAGCTGATGGTCGTTCACCTCACCGGCTTTCACCTTTCCCGGCCAGCGCACGATGAACGGGATGCGGATACCTCCTTCGTAGCACTGGCGCTTCAGGCCGCGCAACTTACCGTCGCGTCCGAAGAAAGTCGGGTCGGCACCGCCTTCTTCGTGAGGACCGTTGTCACTGCTGAAGATGACGATGGTATTCTCGTCGAGTCCTTTTTCTTTCAGCTTGGCCAGGATTTCGCCCACGTAGGCATCCAGTCGGCTGATCATGCCGGCAAACTGGGCATGTGTATGCACGCTCTCGTTGTAGCGGGAACCTGCATCTCCGCCCCAGGTCTTGTCATGAAAGAACTGTTTCTTGTATTTCTTCAGGATAGAGTCGTTGGGCTGTACCAGTTCGGCATGCGGCAGGGTGTACGTCAGGAAGCCGTAGAAAGGCTGTTTGCCGTCCTGCTTGTCGAGCCATTCCAGTGCCTTTTGGTGAATCAGGTCGGCCGAATACTGCGTACGCTTGAAATAGTCTTCGCCGCTCATCGGGTAGCGGATATTATCTTCTAATATCACACGACTGACGGCCGTATCGCCTGCGGCACGACTGTAGGAGTTCAGGAAGTTCGGGTAGTAGAGGTGCGCCTGAAACTGGCACATGTAGCCGAAGTATTCGTCCACGCCCCGTTTGTCGGGAGTAGAGGTCGAACCCTCGTAGCCGCCGGCCCATTTACCGAACATGCCGGTGGTATAGCCGTTCTTCTTCATGATTTCCGGCAGGATGATATGTTGCGGGTCATACGGCTCCTGTCCGGTCACGGCATACTCCTTGTTCTGTCCGTACCACACCTCGCCCAGCCAGTACTCCTTGTTGCCTCTCACGTGTCCGTGTCCGCTGTGCTGTCCGGTCATGATGGTGGCGCGCGACGGGGCACTGACGGGGCTTCCGGCGTATGCCTGCGTAAATCGCATGCCCTCCTGTGCCATCTGGTCGATGCAGGGTGTCTGGATGAAAGGCTGACCGTAGCATCCCAGGTCGCCGTATCCCATGTCATCGCAGAGAATGAACAAGATGTTGGGTTTTTCAGAATCGGGCGTTGCAGCTTGTGCATGAGGTGCAGCCACGGCAACCAGTCCCATACAGTAGGTTAGTTTTTGTAATTTTTTCATGCCATTAGTTTCTTAAGGGATTAATGCAGGAGCAAAGATACGCTTTCCGGTTTTAAAAATGCGAGAAAAATCATTAAATTTGCCACCTGAAAGAAGAAAAACGATGCAAGAAGATACCTATAAGACCATTCAGGAAAACGCGGAAGCCATCTATACCGAGAAGCGCAGCAAGTTCATTGCCATTGCGCTGCCGGTGCGTACGCTCTCCGAAGTGAAGTCCCTTCTGGAGGAGTACCAGAAGAAATATTACGATGCCCGCCACGTGTGTTATGCCTATATGCTGGGCGCGGAACGGAAGGATTTCCGGGCCAACGACAACGGAGAGCCTTCGGGCACGGCCGGAAAGCCCATCCTCGGGCAGATTAACTCGCGCGAGCTGACCGATGTGCTGGTCATCGTGGTGCGTTATTTCGGCGGTATTAAACTGGGGACGAGCGGTCTGATTGTGGCCTACCGCATGGCGGCTTCGCTGGCACTGGATGAAGCCCCGGTCATCGAGAAGACGGTGGACGAAGACGTGGCTGTGGCGTTCGAATATCCCTTCATGAACGACATCATGCGCATCGTCAAGGAAGAGTCGCCCGAGATACTGGAACAGTCGTACGACATGGACTGCCTGATGCGTCTGCGCATCCGCAAGTCGATGATGGGAAAGCTGCGTGCGCGACTGGAAAAAGTGGAGACCGCCCGCATTCTGGACGAGTAATTGGAGAAAGAGCCGGAAGTCGTACTTTCTTTACATAAAGTCGCTGATTTTTTGCATTTTCCTGCGGTTTTTTAGTAAAAATTATTATCTTTGTTCCAACCTTATAACCCTTCATTATGAAACGACTGACAGGCTTAATATGCTTCTTGTGTCTCCTTTGCGGTTGCCGGGAGGAAGCAGGCCGTGGGGTGGAACAACCGATGTCGCAACCCATCGTGTCGGAGACGGCATCTCCCGACAGCATGGAGGTGGAAGAGATTCTGCCGTTTGAGCGTAAACCGCTGACCGCTGCCGACATCATCTTGGCGAAGGAACTTCTTTTTGACAAATACACCTTGAAGGATGAGTATCCGTATCAGGACACCGTCCGTTCATTCAAATGGGATGCCATACGCAAATGCCTGGCTTTTATCGAGAATCTTCAGTACGATGCCAACCGCTGGGCGATATTCCAGAATTACAAGAATGTGAACCGTGAAGCTCCGCTGGTGCGGAAATACACGCAGAATGTGTACCGGCGCATTGCCGATACGCTGGGAGTGGAACGCTATCAGTCGGTACCGCTGTATTTTCCTTCGGATACGCTGGTGCCCGAACGCTATGGACGCGACGGGGCGCTGGTGTCTTTCCTGGGCGAGACGGGCAGTTTCTATCGCGTGTCACCGGTCTCCATCGAGGGAGAATGGTGGGTGCCGCGCCGCTACGTCAAACTCTTGTCCGACAGTACACAGTTTAACCACGTGGTCGTGGTGGACCGGGGCGACCAGAACATTGCCACCCTGGAACGTCTGGAAGAAGGTACCTGGGCCATCCGCAGCATGAATCCGGCCACTACGGGCATGCACCGTCCGCCGTACGCACAGGAAACCCCGCTCGGCATGTTTGTGGTGCAGCAGAAAAAGTCGCGTATGGTGTTCCTGAAAGACGGTTCTGCGGCCACCGGAGGCTATGCACCGTATGCCAGCCGCTTCACCAACGGAGCCTACATTCACGGGGTGCCGGTCAACGTGCCTCGCACGGCGATGATTGAATACAGCTGGTCGTTGGGCACCACGCCCCGTTCGCACATGTGTGTGCGCAATGCCACCTCGCATGCCAAGTTTGTGTACGACTGGGCACCGACGGAACGGTCACTGGTGATTGTAATCGAGTGATTTCTATAAAATTAACTCTCTTTACGGAAGAAGAAAGACAGAAAATCCGTAACTTTGCGGCCGAATATTTTTCAGGTCGTAAAAAGTCATGCAAAATCATATCATCAAATTTTTTCTTTCTGCCATGTTCCTGTCTTTCCCCTGTGCGTATTTCACGGTGGAAGGAGAGTCTGTTCCTACTGAATCCCCTGTAGCAGCGGTCAAGGCGGCCGATGAGGTCGTGTCGCTCTACCATTCCATGCAGCTGGAGGGGGTGGTCAACTGGCGGGCCTTCAAACAGGCTGTGACGGGGTACAACCGCATCAAGAACCGCAAGCGCGATGTACTGACCCTGATCGACTTTTCCAAGCCTTCCACGGAAAAGCGTCTGTACGTGTTCGACATGAAGCACCGTCGGATGCTGTATTCCTCGGTAGTGTCACACGGAAAGAACAGCGGTGGAAACTATGCCACTTCTTTTTCCAACGAATACGGCTCCTACAAAAGCTCACTGGGCTTTTACCTGACGGCTTCCACCTATCAGGGACGAAACGGGTATTCGCTCATTCTTGACGGACTGGAGAAAGGGATTAACGACCGGGCCCGCGAACGTGCCATTGTGGTGCACGGGGCCACATACGCAGACCCATCCGTGGCCAGTCGTGGCGGACGGTTGGGACGGAGCTTCGGATGTCCGGCACTTCCTACTTCCGTGTCGCGCCCCATTATAGATGCAATAAAAGGGGGCAGCGTCATGTATATCTATGCCGAAACCCCCTCTTACTTAGCTCAAAGTTCTATTCTCGATACATCGGATGATGTCATCTTAAATCAATGATTTCCGCTCCCGGATACTTGCTTTTGTCGAAACGGAACACCGCGTCGGGCAGATTCACTCCCGTGCGGTACGACGAAATCTGAAACTCTTGTTTCTCTCCGTTCTGCAGCTGGATGGCAATGTACACGGGCGAACTGTTTTCCTTCACGTTCAGTGTGATGCTTTTAATGTCCTGCGAGGTCTTCGGGGTCAGGATGATTTCATGTCCCCGCTTTCCCTGACGGGTCTTTTCGCCCACGTAGCGGTAGTTGAAGCCCTTCTTGTAGGCTGTCAGCAGCGCATACGGGTTGACGCTCTGTATCTCCTCCGGGGTGGGGGATGATACGTTCACCTCTTCATTCTGTTCCACGTAGCTCCACTGTGTCTTTCCGTCAAACCAGGTCTTGATGCCTCCGCTCTCCAGGCAGAACTTGTTGCCTTTCAGCAACAGCTTTCCGTGTTGTGTACCTCCAAAAGTCAGACTGATGCCGCCGGCTTTCCGGTAGTTGTCCGCCATCTTGCTTAATATGCTTTCAGCTTTTGCGTCCTGTTGAGCCACAGCCTGACACAAGGCGACTCCCATCAGCAGGACGAGAAGAAAAATTTTTTTCATACCTGTCACAATCATTTTTAGGGGTTAGAGGACAGCCCGTTTAATCCTTCAGGCTGCTCATTCTCATTTGTAAATCGTTTTCATCCAGACAAAGCACATCGCGCGCCTTGCTACCGTTGGCCGGACCTACGATGCCCGCCTTTTCCAGCTGGTCCATGATGCGTCCCGCACGGTTGTAGCCGATGGAGAATTTACGCTGAATCAGCGAAGTAGAACCCTGCTGGTGGTAGATGACCAGACGGGCCGCTTCTTCAAAGAGCGGGTCCAGACGGTTCATGTCCACGTCGGCAGCACTGCTGGGTTCTGCATTCTCATCCACGTATTCCGGCAGCATGAAGGCTGTAGGATAGCCCTGTTGCTTGCCGATGAATTCTGCGATGCGTTCCACTTCCGGCGTATCGACAAACGCACACTGCACGCGCACGGGGTCGTTTCCTTGCAGGTACAGCATGTCACCCTTACCGATGAGCTGCTGTGCACCCGGACGGTCCAAAATGGTACGTGAGTCCATCATGGAAGCCACACGGAAAGCCACACGCGCCGGGAAGTTGGCCTTGATGGTACCCGTAATGATGTTCGTGGTCGGACGCTGGGTAGCGATGATGGCATGGATACCCACCGCACGGGCCAGCTGGGCGATACGGCAGATAGGCAGTTCTACCTCCTTGCCGGCTGTCATAATCAGGTCGCCGAACTCATCAATGATGATGACGATGTAAGGCAGGAAGCGGTGACCGTTCTCCGGGTTCAGCTGGCGGTTGATAAACTTCGCGTTATATTCCTTGATGTTACGGCATCCCGCGTTCTGCAGGAGCTTGTAACGGTTGTCCATTTCCACACACAGCGAGTTCAGTGTCTGTACCACCTTCGTCACGTCGGTGATGATGGCATCCTCTCCGTCGGGCAACTTGGCCAGGAAGTGACGCTCAATCGGCGCATAGATGGCAAATTCCACCTTCTTTGGGTCGATGATGACGAACTTCAGTTCACTGGGGTGCTTCTTGTAGAGCAGGGAAGTCACGATGGCATTCAGTCCCACAGACTTACCTTGACCTGTCGCACCGGCCACCAGCATGTGGGGCGCCTTGGCCAGATCCACCATGAACACCTCGTTGGTAATGGTTTTTCCGAGTGCCACCGGCAGGTCGAAGGTTGTTTCCTGGAACTTCTTGCTGGTCAGGATAGAACTCATGGGTACGATGTGCGGGTTCGCGTTTGGCACTTCGATACCGATGGTACCCTTGCCCGGAATCGGTGCGATGATACGGATACCCAGTGCCGAAAGACTCAGGGCGATGTCGTCCTCCAGGTTACGGATTTTCGAGATACGTACCCCTTCCGCCGGCGTAATCTCATATAAGGTAATGGTCGGACCCACACTGGCCTTGATGGAACTGATTTCAATGCCGAAGCTGCGCAGCACCTTGATGATGCGGTTCTTGTTGGCATTCTGTTCTTCCATGTCGATGTCCGGATCGTCGTTCTGATACGTATTCAGCAAGTCGAGGGTAGGGAAGCGGTAAAACTCCAGGTCCAGGCGCGGGTTGTACGGCTGCGACACGTCTCCCCGGTAAGCCTGATCCTCTTCCTTGGTATCGTTGCTGACCTCAAATGCCGGCTCCTCTTCTTCCTTGTCGAAGTCTTCCTCCAGGGCCGGCTTCACCTCAAAAGGGTGCTTCTTCTCATCCTCTTCCTCGGTATCAATGGGCAGGTCGATGACGCGCTCCGGTGCCGGTTCCTCTTTCACAATCACCTTCTCCGGTTCCTCCTTGACAGGTTCAGCCGCTTTCTCCGGTTCTTCCTGCGGAGTCTCTTCCTCCTCTTTTTTCTGTTTCGGTTTCCGGTGCGTCCAGCTCTTCCAGAAACTTTCTTTCTTTTCCTTCTTCTCCGATTCATCCTCCGCGGCGGTTACTTCCGGTTCGTCCACTACCGGCTTTCGGTAGGTCGGTTCCGGCTGGGGAGTTACCTCCTCTGCCATAGCCGCGTTATTGCCCTTTTGCGGATGCAGCGCCTTTCTCACCACGCCCATGGTCTGTCGGGTCAGTGCCACGCCGAACAATATGGCCGTAGCTAATAGCACTAAAATCAATCCCGGTGCACCGATTTGCGAGCGAATCCACAGGCTCACGTTGTAGCCGTGCAGTCCCCCCGGATAAATATAAGAATTCTCTAACAGTCCTCCGAATGCAAATCCTAAGGTTACAGAGAGCCACACCATCACCGTGGCACAGCCTAAGAACCAGTAACGGATGCGGAACTCGTACGCCTTCATCAGCTTCATGCCGGCCACCACTAAGAAGATAATGATACAGTAAGCCGAAAACCCGAAGCAGTCGTTAATCAGGAATTGCGCCAGCTGTGCTCCCCGTGCTCCGGCATAGTTCTGTATGCGGTTGCCCGTTTCCAGCAGCTCCGACGGGTTGGGATGCGACAGAATGCTCTGGTCGTTTCCTCCCGTAAAGAAGAACGAGCTGAAAGCCAGCAGCAAGTACACGCCGAAGATGACGCAGAGCAGTCCGATGACGAACGCGGTAGTCTCACTTTTCAGGATAGTCCATGTTTTTCCGGCCATGGCAGCCGCTTTTTCACTTTTGCTTGTATCTGTTTTTTTGGTTTGCATGATGATTCGAATTAACTAAACATACATGCAAATGTACGAATAAAACTAAAACTGAGAAATTTTTTTTGTACCTTTGCACGTCAATAAGCATGAATATGGAAGAAAAAAACTCTCAAGTAATATTCGATAAAAACGCAGTCGAGTTCGTGACAGTGGCTGCCGAGTTCTGTGGATTTATGGAACGTGTTTCCGATATGCGCTGTCGGGATTTCGTCGACAAGTCCCTGAAACTCCTTCCCCTTTTATACCTGAAGGCTTCGTTGCTTCCTGCTTGCGAGCGGATGGAAGATGCCGACCCGGAAACCTTCGTGACCGAGACCGATTACGAAGTGCTTCGCGGCTCCATCGCCTCTCTCTTGGGCGAATACGATGACTACCTCGAAGTGTTCCTTGATGACATGGCCTATAGTGATACCCCCATTCATCAGAACATCTCCGAAAGCCTGGCCGACATTTACCAGCCCATCAAGGATTTCATCTGCGTGTTCCAGTTGGGCCTGGAGCACACCATGAACGACTCCTTAGCCATCTGCCGTGAACTCTTTGCCGAGTTCTGGGGACAGCGCCTGGTCAATGTGATGCGTGCCCTTCACGACGTGAAGTACCGCCAGTTTTCGCACAGCAGTCAGGAAGAGGAAGATTCCGCACTCTACGAAGATAACTGCACCGAAGAAGAACTCTACGAAGGCCTTGACATGGGCGATGACGAATAACCCTAAACCCGTAAACTGAATGGTAGAACTACAGAGTAAAATAGATAAGAAAATCGTTGCGGAGTTACCCAAAGTCTCTTTCCCCGGTCGCATCTTCGTGATTTACACCGAGGCCGAGGCCCGCAAGGCCATCGATTACCTCAATACCCATGTACTGGTGGGGGTGGACACCGAAACACGCCCTTCGTTCCGGAAGGGAGCCGTTAACAAGGTGGCTCTCTTGCAGGTCTCTACTTACGACACCTGCTTCCTGTTCCGCCTGAACCACCTCGGGCTGCCGGATTTTCTGGAAGAGTTCCTTCAGAACGACGTGCTCAAAATCGGCCTGTCGCTGAAAGACGATTTCGCCATGCTGCGCCGTCGCAACCAGAAAGACCCGCGCATGGGCAACTGGGTGGAACTGCAGGACTACGTAGCCTCTTTTGGCATCGAAGAAAAGAGCCTGCAGAAAATCTATGCCCTCCTTTTTCAGGAAAAGATTTCCAAGAGCCAGCGCCTTTCCAACTGGGAGGCCGACACCCTGACCGAGGCGCAGCAGCTGTATGCCGCTACTGATGCCTGGGCCTGCGTGCGCATTTACCAGTACTTGGAAGAGCTTCGCCTTTCGGGCAAGTACCGCGTGATACGCACGGAAACTCCTGAAAACATTCTCGAAGATTAATCACTTAAACCATACAAATGAGCTATAAGAAAGTATTTCTCAAACCCGGAAAGGAAGAATCGCTCAAGCGTTTCCATCCCTGGGTTTTTTCCGGAGCCATCGCCCGTGTGGAAGGAGAGCCGGAAGAAGGTGAAGTAGTAGATGTCTACACCTCCAAGAAAGAATTCATTGCCTGCGGACATTTCCAGATTGGAAGCATCGCTGTGCGTGTGCTTTCCTTCCGTCAGGAACCCATCGACCACGCGTTCTGGGTACGCCGCCTGCAGGTGGCCAAAGACCTCCGCTGTGCCTTGGGCGTGCTGGGCAATCCTCAGAACAATACCTACCGTCTGGTACACGGCGAGGGCGATAACCTGCCCGGACTGATTATCGACGTGTACGACCATACCGCCGTGATGCAGGCACACTCTGCCGGCATGCACCTTGACCGTATGGCGGTGGCCGAAGCCCTCGAAGAAGTGATGGGCGACATCATCCAGCACATCTATTATAAATCAGAAACCACACTGCCCTTCAAGGCCGACCTGCTGGCTACCGAAAATGGCTTCCTCAAAGGCGGAAGCCCGGAGAACGTGGCTATGGAGAACGGACTTAAGTTCCACGTAGACTGGCTCAAGGGACAGAAGACCGGTTTCTTCGTCGACCAGCGTGAGAACCGTGCCCTGCTGGAACGCTATGCCAAGGGCCGTAATGTGCTCAATATGTTCTGCTACACCGGCGGCTTCTCGTTCTATGCCATGAGGGGAGGGGCCAACCTCGTTCACTCGGTAGACAGCTCTGCCAAGGCCATCGACCTGACCAACGAGAACGTATCCCTCAACTTCCCCGGCGATACCCGTCACCAGGCCTTTGCGGAAGATGCCTTCAAGTTCCTCGACCGCATGGGCGACCAGTACGACCTGATTATCCTCGACCCGCCGGCCTTTGCCAAGCACCGTGATGCCCTGCGCAATGCCCTTCGCGGTTACACCAAACTCAATGCCAAGGCCTTCGAAAAGATACGTCCGGGCGGCATCCTCTTTACCTTCTCCTGTTCGCAGGTGGTGAACAAGCAGGACTTCCGTAACGCCGTGTTTACCGCCGCTGCACAGAGCGGACGCAGCGTGCGCATTCTTCACCAGCTCACCCAGCCGGGCGACCATCCGGTCAACATCTACCATCCGGAAGGTGAATACCTTAAGGGACTGGTGCTCTACGTAGAATAATTCTCCCCAAAAGGGATACAATAAAAGAAGCTGTTTCACTGTCGGAATGCTCCGTGTGAAACAGCTTCTTTCGTATCTTCTCCGGATGTGTCTCATCCGAACAGCTTGCCAAACAAGCCCTGTCTTTTCTTCTTCTCCTGTTTCCGGCGTTCGATGCCCTCTTCCAGCCTTTCATCCAGCGTTTCGGCCACCAGATCCGCAATTTTCAGGCGGTAATGTATGATGCGGTAAATGCTTCCCCAGTCGAGCATTCCCCCCAGATTGCGGTCGTCAATGAACACATCCGCCTTCAGCTTCCGCGAGAAATGCTGATGCGCCTCCTGTTCCTCCGGATAGTTCGTATTGACCGCATAAAATTCCACTCCATGCTGTCGGCAGAAATCCACGGCCTCTTCCAGCAGCTTGTCCTCTCTTACAGTCCACAAAATCAGCCGGTGCCCCTCTTTTTGCAGCATTTTCAGTGTGTCAAAGGCAAAAGGCTTTTCCCGTCCGATTTCCGGATAGCGGTGTTCCACAATAGTACCGTCAAAGTCAACAGCTATGATCATATCTAAATTCGTTTAAAAAGTTACGTAAAAAAGGTTAGTTTGCAAATGTAAGAGAAAGAATGAAAAAAAGAAATCGCCGCATCTCCTTTTTCAAGGAAGTGCAGCGATTTCCTATGATTTTAGTGTTTTTTTTATTTTGCCATGCGGATGATAGCGGCGCGGCTCAGACGCGGATTTTCGCGGAACATAGTGTCAACACCACCTTTGTATTCCATTGTCAGCTGATCCTTGTTTACACCATATTTATCTACCAGTGTATTGTATACAGCTTCCGCTCTCAGCTTGCTCAGGCGTTCGTTGAATTCAGCCGAACCAGTCTGCTTGTCAGCATATCCTGTGATGATGAATTTGTTTTCAGGATACTTCTTGATCAGGTTTGCATAAGCTTCCAGATTCACTGCTTCTTTTTCGCTCAGGTAAGCCTTGTTGATGTCGAAGAACGCTACATATTCAGTTGCATCCGGCAGCTTGTTGCTAGCCTTGGTTTCAGTTACAACCGGCTGGTTACGTTTTTTTTCTTCCAGTGCATTTACGCGGTTTCTCAAGCTGGCATTTTCTTCGTTCATGCTCTTAAGCTGATTCTGTACAGCCTGCATTTCAGCAGCCGAGATACCGGTACCCTTAGTCCAGTCTCTGCGGTTGAAGCGGTAAGTTGCACCTACCATGATGGCTGCAGAACCTTCCATATTCTTTCCGCCACGGATACCGTCCATCACGTCGTTGTTGATGTTTCCTTTCAATTCCAAGTTCAAGTCCCAAGCCTTGTTCAAACGGAAACGGTTGATGAATCCGATACCTCCTGACAATTCGTTTTCGTTATTGTCGATACCGCGCAGGTAACCGATGCTCACGTAAGGAATTGCATTGTACAATCTGTCTTCACGGTAGCCGCAGAACAGGTTGGTGAAGTTCAGCATTACGTCACCGTGCAAGTGCAGGATTCCCCATTTGGTGCGATACACGTTGGTGTCTACGCGTTTGTAGGCAAAACCAGCATCTTTAACTGAGTAACCTTTAGCCTGGTAGCCGCCGAATCCCGCTCTCAGTCCGATAACTGGAGTAAACCATTTTCCTACATTGATTTCGAATGTCGGAGTAATCAGTTTGCCGGCTTTTCCTTTTGAAATGTAGTCGCCTACATACATCTGCGCACCGATGTTGGCTCCTACAAACAAGTTGTCGCCAAACAAGTTGGTCTGTACAGTGTATTTTTCAATCTTTTCTACGTTGCTGTTTTGCTGCGTGTTTTGCGCCATTGCACCTACACCTGTCATCAGTGCAATAGCCAGAATGTAAATTCTACTATTCATATTCATGTAATTATTAATTCTGCGTCAAAGATAATACAATATTTCCAAACCGTGATAAGGAATGATAAGATATCTATCAAAATGTGTGAGGTTTAATAAAAAAACTGCCTAAAAGTACAGGTTCACCCCTAAATTCGCATACGGAAGCAGGGAGATTCCCTTCTCCGTCAAGGTTCTGGCCCCCGGGGTGATGGCTCCCTTGTAGCCCCTCAGCACTTCTTCCGCAAAGACACCCCATTGGTCATTTATCCGCACGGTTTCTTTCAGCCCGGCCTGTACGCCGAAATAGTCCTTTTGTGCCGTTCCGTGGTGCGTGTATAAAATACCCGCCAGGCCTTCCACCGTAAAGATTCTTTCCGGGTTATACGCTGCGGCCAGGGTGCTCAGGTCTACCAGGTAGTCCGCTCCGAGGGTAAAGGGATATACATGCTTGCTCACACTGTAAGGATAATGCGCCATTTCGATGTATCCTCTAGCCGATGAGTATTTGCTCCATCTTCTTCCATACCCCACATAGAATTGTTGTCCCAGGTGCTTCATCATGGCCTTCAGCTGCTGGTCTCCGGTACGCATCGGGTAATTTGCTCCCATGCCGACCGATACAAAGTTATAGGGTTCAAACAGGTATTGGTGACGGGTAATACATTCTTCGCGTCTTCTGTACTGCACCCCCATTTCTATGCTCAGGTTCTGCATGCGGCGTTTGCTGCTCGTTCCGTGCAAGAAATTTTGCGTATAGCTGTTCTTGCTCCAGCGTGCCTGCCCGAATACGCCGATGTGGTCGTTTACGGCATACACCAGCTGTCCTCCGAGTGTCGGTCCGGTGAAAGGTCTGACTTTGCGGGCGTAAGTCGCTCCCCGGTGTGCCACGAATCCGGCTTCCGCACCTCCCATCAGGTTTACTTCCAGTCGGGGGGCAGTCACCCGGTCGTCGAACAGACGGTTCAGGTTGACCATAGCCTCCAGTCGCACGCCTCCGTAGCCTTCTTTTATCTTTTCAGTGCCCTTCTCGGAGAGGGTATTATGCACTCCGGCAAATAAAGTTCCCCTTATCCCGAAAGGCAGGAACCATTTTCCCATGCTGATACCCATTACCGGACCTACGGGTTCCAGTACCCCGTTCATTATCGGTGCCTTTCGTATTCTGGCAGAATAATCTCCCTGAATACCCGCATAAATTTCGTAGAACAGGTTGTCCAGTGCGCCGGAGTTGGCCGAAGGACCGGAAGTCTTGTTCAGTCCGGTAAACCGGTAAGTCAGTCCGGCCATCGCCTGGGCACCGATGTCATATCTCTTCTGTGACTCCAGCCCGTTGATGCCGTCGGTAAAAAGATTCACCCTCGGTTCCAGAAACAGGTCCAGGTGGTTGTGCAGATGGTAGTTCACGTGCAGTCCGCCGTGTATGCCTCCAGCTACGAAACGTTCCTTTGAAACCTTGTTTTTCGTCCCGTAGATGCCGATACCCAGTACCGTTTCCAGGTCCCATCGCAGGTCGTCCTTGTAGCCCCTCAGGTAATCCAGTATCCGGAACATGTGCGCTATTTCCACGCCGCCTCTTCCAATCTGTTCGTTCACCGCCCCTTCTACGGCCAGACGGTAACTGTTGAACGAGGTTACATCCTTTGTGAAGGCGATACCGAATTCTTTGGAGTAGGGGCCTGCCGCTCCGCCTCCCAGTTTCCCGGCACCAGCAAAAATCGACAAGGAAGAATTCCATCCCCTGGCCTTGGGGTCAATCGCTCTTCCGGCAGGGATATACCTTTTCTGTCTCACATAATCCATCGCGTTGAAAAAGCCGGTTTTCACCGAATCGGCTGTGGCATCCTGTGCGAGGATAGTTTCCGTTCCGCCCATCCACAAATAGCCGAGGGCAGCTATATATAAAGTCTTTCTGTTTATTTTCATGATTACTGATTCTTATACATCTCCAACGCCGTTTCCACAATCTCTTTCGTGAATTCACCGTCGTTCTGGGCAGTGACAATCATCTTCTGGTCCCGGTTGAAACATCTCACCAGATACAGAGCCGCTTCCGTCAGTCCTACGTCTCCCTTTCTGGCTTCCGTCACCGCCTTCAGGTACCATTTCACCGGACTCTCGTCCGCCATCTGTTCCAGCACCTTTTCCGCCTGTGCGTTTCCCTGCGGCGTTTCCAGTGCCAGGTTCATCACCGCCTCGTTCTGTACGGACGACTGACAGATGGTGCGGAAGGTCTCTGCGGCTCGCTGCGTCTCTTCAGGCGTATTCCCTCCCTGGAAATAGCCGCCCATGGCCCATGCGTACGCCTTCACCAGGTCAAATTCCTTGTAATCCGCCGGAATCAGCTTGGCCATGACACTGGCATTTTCAAAGTCGCCCGCTTTGATATACATGCACAGCTGGTTCACCACCACCTCAATCGGGTTGATAATCTCCGTTCTTCCCGTATCCATGTTTTTCCTTTCATAGTTCACGGTAAAGATGGTACGGTCTATCAGCGGTTCCAGTATCCGCGTGTCGGTCACATCCTTTTCCAGGTACAGCTTGGCCAGCGTGTTTCCGGCCAGCACCCATGGACGCTTCATGCTTAGCGATTCTTCGTATGCCTTGCGTGCCACCGCCTCCTTTTCCTGACTGTCCTTCAGCAATTGCAGCAGCTTCCAGTATTCATACCGGGTGTACATCCCGTTCAGTCCTTTTCTCCGGTAAGCCGCCATCACCTCCTTGTCGGTCGGTTCCCGGTAGATGTCATAGCGGCACAGGTACTTCACTTGTCTCAGCTGCTCCAGGTAAGGCACAATCACCGTACGGTAGTCCTTGGAGGCCTTGATTCGCTGTCCCTGCCGGTTCATCTGGTCGGGCAGTTCTCTTACAACCTTTCTGATGAAACCGGCCGTTTCCATCAGGCTGTCCTTCTCCAGCAGTTCGGCCACCTCGTTCCATGAAGCCACTTCCGCCTGCGGGTTCTGATACACGCGTTCGGCTACCGCATGGGGGAGTACCCCGATAACCTCCTGCTGAATCCGCTGCATACGTTTCTGGGCCAGCTGCAGGTTTTGCTGGTAATATCCTTCCGGCGATGCCTTGCCGATGACGTGAAACTCTTTCAGCAGGGCGCCGGGCTCGTTCAGAATCAGGTTCAGTTTCTTCCGTATTCCGGCCAGACTCTCCTGGTTCTTCGGGTCGTCCGTCAGCCGGTCCGAGTTGATTTCAAAGCTGAGCTCCACCTGGTCCTCCGTGTCAAACTTCTCCACCTGTGCCTTCTCCGGATATTTCTGGAAATCCATATCCAGGGCTATCAGGTCATATTGCAGGAATTTCAGGGGGCGCTTGTTCTCGCATGTATTAATCTGATACGTCTTTCTGAACGGAACATTGTTGTAGTCCTCTATACAGAAATCCGCATAGCAACTGTAATTCACGTTCGGGTCGGGCACCGTCACCGTGTCTTGCCATTCAATCACCATCCGCTCATTCACCAGCGGCCGTGACTGGATATAAGGCTCCAGAGGATCCCTTTTCAGGTCGTACCCCATTCGTCGGGTCTGGGTCAGGTGATATTCTTTGCCGTCGTATACCAGCGGCTTCAGGAAAGCCACCGTGTCGTTGGTCACACAGTTCAGCACATACGGCTGCACAATCAGGCGCGAATACTTGTTGCCTTCTCCATGTGGGACCAGGAACGTATTATAAGGATAAAAACGGTTACCTATCAGTCGGCTGGCCTTCGGTTCCGGCTGAATCTGCTTCAGCTCTCCCGTTACCACTACCTCCTTCAGATAGATACCGTCATCCACTTCTACGTCTATTTTCATGCGGTTGCTCACCTTTTCCAGAATGGCCTTGTTCAGGCCCGCTTTGAACACCAGTGCCCCGTTGTCCGGCACCAGAATCTCGTAATACCCGTTGGCATCCGTTTCCGCCCTTTCATCTTCGTTCATGAACAGTGCGAAATTGGTATTATCCTTGTCCAGACTGTTCTTCAGGTCCTTTGCGGCCGCCACCGTCTTGCAGCTATATACATAGACCACGCTTCCCGAGAACGGAATCTTCTTTTTCTTGTCCGCAATGTTGTAGACCGTGCCGCTCACCTTGATCATTCGCTGCGCCCATCCGCTTGCGGGGACAGCAGTCAGCAGCATCGTAACCAGTACATATTTCCCGATGCGGCTTATTCTTTTCCTATTCATACGCTTCAGCTTCTTAGAATAAATAGCAGCATGACACCGCTATTTCTGTCGGCACACACTTCACTCCGTTTGCATTATACTCTTCTTTTTTCAGGTATGTACCCTCCGGATATTTCTTCTCCCTATACCACAGGGCACCTACTCCGGCCGAGAATTCCAGGTTGAACCGTTTGCTCAGCGGCCAGGCATAGCCGTATGTCAGTCCCGGTCCTGCAGCTTCTCCCTGGTGCGCCTTTCCCTTGTGCACCACCGTATACCTTAGTCCGCTTACAGATAAGCCGATGAACGAGCGCGCCATCGGCCTCCCAGAAATCCAATACCTGAACTCCGCCTGTGCCCCTTTCAACTGGGCATCCAGCGGCGCCTTGTCCAGTCCGTAAAACACAGTTCCTTCCAGGCTGAATTTGGAAGCTGTCACCAGCTCCATTGAAATGTTCGGCGTCAGGTTCCCCCACAGCAGCGCGTTCGTTTTTACCGTAGCCAGCTGTGCATGAGCCATGCCGCAACCGGCCACCCATGCTCCCAGGCAGATACCCCGCCTTAAAAAATGATTCATAAAACTTTGGTTATAAATAAATTTTCATTAAGTCCTAGTATGCGTTCTTTTCCCCGTGTATGGCGTTCGCCACCGTTTTATAGATGATAAACAAGTCCAGACCGAAGCTCCAGTGTTCGATATACCATATATCTCCACGGATACGTCCTTCCATATCCTTCAGCTCCTTGGTCTCTCCGCGATAGCCCGTCACCTGGCTCCAGCCCGTGATACCCGGCTTCACGAAGTGTCTCACCATATACTTGTTAATCAGTTTCGAATATTCCTCCGTGTGTTTCAGCATGTGCGGTCGGGGACCTACCACGCTCATGTCGCCCAGCAGTACATTGATAAACTGCGGCAGTTCGTCGATGCTTGTTTTTCGCATGATGTTTCCCCAGCGTGTCTTGCGCGGGTCATCCTTGGTAGCCTGCAGCGAGTCGGCCTGTGTGTTCACCCTCATGCTCCGGAACTTATAGCAGTAGAACTCCTTGTCGTTCAGCCCGTTTCGTTTTTGTTTGAAGAATACTGGTCCCGGCATCGTCAGCTTGGTGATAATGGTCACAATGAGCAGGATAATCGGGAAGAGCGTACACAGAAACAGCAGTGAGAACACAATGTCGAACGCCCGTTTCATCATCTTGTTGCCCGTCCGGCTCAGCGGGTCTGGTCGTAGGCTCAGGAAAGGTACGTTTCCTATCATATTGAAATATACCCGGTTCTGCAGATAGTTGTAAATGTTTGGCACACTGTAGAAATGCACCAGGTGGTTCTCGCAGTAATTAATCAGCGAACGGATAATGACATGTTCCTTCGAAGGCAGACAGCAGAACAGGTAATGCGTATTCCCGTTCTTTTCCAGGTATTCTTTCACGTCCTGGGGTTTTCCCAGGTACGGACATTCCTGTGGAAACTTCGGGTTCGGCTCAAAGTCGAAATACCCCTTTACCCTGAATCCGGTCCAGTCCTGAGTCGTCAGTTCATAATATAGCTCGCGGTTGTTTTCTGAACTACCCACCAGCACTACATAGCGCAGGTTACCACCTTTCGAACGGTATCTTTTCAACCCCCATCGCATGAGGATACGGAATACAGACAGCGAAATAAACAGCAGCCCTAAAAAAGTCAGGTAGAAATATGACCAGGCATCCATGAATCGTCCCAGTTCCAGCACTACCCCCGACAATACTCCGAAGCAGATTGTACTTTTCAATACCTTACCCAGAATCTGGTAGGCATATACCTTACGCCGGTAAAGCACCACGCCAGCCTGCATGGCCGATACGAAGTAGCAAAGCATCACCGTCAGGATGATCTGCAGGTGCGGCGCCTGCAGAATCTTGTGCCATGGCGTATCTTCTGTAGTGAGAAACAACAGATAGAACAATCCACCCGTAATAAGCGTTTCACAAGTAACGATAAAAAAGCTTACCCAACTGTTATAGGCGTCATATTTTGTTTTCATGCGCTATGTTTTTATTAGTGTTTCAACCCCCTGATTTGCTAGTCACATTTCTCTAAAGATATTCCAGATAAACAACGTGTTTCCGATAATGTATCGGCGCCACATCCGTTTCGGTTCTTTCAGCAGTCTGTACAACCATTCCAGACTGTGTTCCTGCCACCACAGAGGAGCCCGTTCCATGGTGCCGGCAAAAAAGTCGAACACCGCACCGATGGTGCCGCAATGGCAGTGAATGTCCAGTTCATTCCAATGGCGGTATGCCCACTTCTCCTGTTTGGGGGCCGTCATACCAATCCACAGCAAGTCCGGATTAGCCCGGTTGATGGCTTCGATGATTGCCCGGTTCTCTTCCTCCGAGAATTCCGGCTTGTAGGGTGGGGAGTACGTTTCAATCCGGATGTTCGGGTAGACCGTTTTCGCTTTCTCCCGAATCAGATTCAGCACCTTTTCGCTACTTCCCATGAAGAAGCAGGTACCTCCCTTCTGGTTCAGCCGTTCCATCTCCATGGTAAACAAGTCCCATCCGGCAATACGTTCTGTCGGCTGGCTTTTTGCTTTCAGTTTCCGGCAAGCCATCACGATACTTGCTCCGTCGGGAATCAGTGCATCCCCTTTCATCAGCGCTTCGGCAAAGAACGTATCCTTCAGAGCCGTATTATAGGAGTGCGCATTGATGGTATTGATTAACAGTTTCCCTTCCGGAAGAGCCTCCAGCTCTTTCTTCGATTCAACGATTTTTATATCTTTTAGTTTCAGCATACGTTTGTGTGCGTTTATATGGATAATCCGTTGCCTGTGTACGATAATGTGACAAAACCATTACGATAGTTTTCTGTATCTTGCTGCGAATCCCCAGATTTCCATAAAGCAAATCAGCGGTACGATAAATCCCACTGCCATGGAAATACGGTCGGCTATGAGCCCCATTAACAAGGGAGCCACTGCTCCTCCTACAATCGACATAATCAGATAAGAAGAAGCCTGTTTGGTTTGTGTGCCAGCATGGCGCAAAGATAAGGAAAAAATAGTAGGAAACATAATCGATTCACATAAAAAGCACAGTAACAGGAAATACCATCCTGCTCCGCCCGGCATCAGAATGACTGCCGCCATGCATACACAAGCACCAGCCGCACAAACGGCCAGCACTTTTTCCCCCTTCACGAAGCGCATCAGCCAGCTTCCGCCCATGCGTCCGGCCATGAACAATCCCATGCCGCCGAACGACAGCCATACCGAAGCCTCCTGTGCCGAAACACCCGCATTTTCGGTGGCGTAGTTGATGAAAAAACTGTTGATGCCCGTCTGTGCAGCCACGTAAAGGAAAAGCGACAGCAGTCCCACTGTGAACGAGGTCGTTCTCCACAGCGATTTCCCGCTCGCTTCAGCCTGTTCGCTTTCTGCTTCCCGGCCTATTTCCGGCAGTTTCACCCGCGAAAAGAGGATGGCGATGCACAGCACCACCGTACCCAGCACCGCGTAAGGAGTAGTCACGTCACCTCCTCCGGCAAAGAGGAAGAAACCTCCCGCCAGCGGACCGCAAATCCAGCCCAGCCCGTTGAACGATTGCGCCAGGTTGATGCGCCGCTCACTGCTTTCCGGTTCACCCAGCACCGTGACATACGGGTTCGAAGCCGTTTCCAGGCAGGTCAGTCCACAACCGATGACGAACAGCGCCAGCAGGAAAAACTCAAACGACTGAATCCGTCCTCCCGGAATGAACAGCAACGCCCCGATGCCATACAGCACCAGGCCCGTCAGCACCCCCGTGCGGTAGCCGAAGCGGCGGATAATCCGTCCTGCCGGCAGTGCCATGATAAAATACCCTCCGTACACCACCGCCTGAATCAGGGCCGAGCGCGTGCGGGTAATCTCCAGTGTATCTTGAAAATGTTTGTTCAGCACATCCAGAATACTGTGTGCCACTCCCCACAGAAAAAAGAGGGAAGTAATCAAAATAAAAGGAACCAGGAAACTCTTTCCGTCCCTGGTTCTTACTAATCCAATCTTTTCCATCTCAGCTTCTACTGATTTCCAGTCCCTTGTTCGATAAACTCATCTCCACGAAGCGCGCCCGTTCGTTCGGACGTTCCTCTGTCAGAATCCGGCGGATACGCACCGCCGCATCCGGATCCTTGGCCACCATGTACAGGTAACCGCCGCCCCCGGCCCCCGGCAACTTATATCCCAGGCAGAGGTCGTCAATCCGTTCCGTCAAGGCCTGCACTGTCGCCGGGTTCGTACCCTCATCCAGCAGCTGGTTCTGCTTCCACGTCTTCCGTATCAGTCGTCCCGTTTCCTCGAAATCATTCCGCAGGATGGCATCGTACATATCCATGGCGTGACCCTTCATCTGCTCCAGCAGGTGCAGGTGACGGTTCGAGTTCAGGAACATGCCCTTCACAATCTCCGCCAGGATGCCCTTGGCCGTACGCGTAATGCCCGTGTAATACAGCAGATGGCACTTGCGGTACTCGTCGCTCGTGAACAGGTAATCCGGCAACCAGCGCACCTTCGGTTCCTGATGCCATCCCGGTTGCGTCTGTAGCAGCTTCACCCCGTGCAGCACACCCCCGTACTGATCCTGCCAGCCGCCCCCCGTGGTGAGCAACTGTTCCAATACCAGTGTACGGCTGCCGATGCCCTGCTTGTCCCAGTTCAGGCCGCAGAAATCATTCAGCGCCCCTAACACCGTAGCCGCCAGGATAGAGCTGGTGCCCAGTCCCGAACCCGCCGGAATGGCCGACAGCAAGGTCACTTCAATACCCGTGCCGAACGCTTTCAGCTGTGCTTCCAGCGAAGCAAACCGTTCCATGGAGAAATCCGGATGGAACCCAGCCAGCACCAGTGCCGCCTTGGGAATAGAGAAAGGCGAACCCACCTTGTTGAAATGCTGCAGCTCCTCGTAGGTAGACACCACCTCCATGGCACCCAGGTCAATCGAGCGCAACGTAATGCGGTACTCCTTCGACGGTTTCACGTACACCTGCAGCGGCGGCTGTCCGTTCAGCTCAATGGCCAGGTTCACCACATTTCCGCCCTCCATCAGGCTGTAGGGTGGGGTATCCGTCCATCCCCCTGCAATGTCGATACGCACCGGGCTGCGTCCCCACACAATCTGGTCCGCATACACCGACAACTTCGGCTGCTGACGATAGTCCATCGTGCTGGTCAGTCCCTGACGCATCAGGCCGAACGCCCGTGCCTCCAGCTCCTTCGCTTCCGGATTCCCCTCCAGCTCGCGCACCTTCGCACGGAACATCGCGTCGCTGATACGCTTCAGCAGAGAAGTCCCCTCCGGCAGTTCCTCCGGCAGGGCGATGCCCCCTTTGGCAAACGCTTCCGCTGCTTCCTGCAAGTCCACCTGATAGAACACGCTCCGTTCCTGGTTCTTGGCCAGCAGGCTCCAGTTCTCCTTGCGGAACACCTCCCGCTGGGCGAACAGCCGTCGCAGGTTCGCATACGCCGAAATCTCGTCGGCCGATACCTTTCGTGCCTTCTGCCAGATAGCCCGTCCGGCTTCACCCTGTCCGTCATCCGTCATCCATTGCAGCACCGTGCCCAAATCCTCTATCGAGTCTGTCACCGGGAAAATCGCAGCCGACTGCAAGTCCTCACAGCCCCGGATTTCGTCCGCTGTCAGACCTCTTTCCGCCAGCCATTCCGTCACCGGACGGCCCAGATATGCCGTAGAAGCCTCCTTCAGGCTCCCCTTGAATTTATCGTTAAAACCGTACGGACGTGCGGCAAACTCCCGTTCGCCCATCGGCACCACGTCGATGCACACCCCTTCCGGCACGTTCAGCGCCCAGTCGTTGCGCGGTACCCCCGTGATGATGTTCCGGCTATGCAGTGTCCAGTTCTTGCCCACGTGGCTGTTTTCCACCCACACCTCCGCGTTGTCTGCCGTCAGCGGGAACTCCATCTCCGCATTCTGCACGAACACCGCCGGATGCGGTTTCACCTTGTGGTGCATAATCGCCCGCTGGTCCGTCACGCAGTTCTGCACCGCCAGCGTCGACGAAATCATCTCCCGGCTCGTACCGTAGTGGTGGAACTCACCGCCCGGCAGCGGCAGGATAGCCACCTTCAGGCTGTTCAGCTCCTCATCCACGATGCGCGGATGCGCTCCCAGTGCCAGCCCGAACTCCGAGTACATGTCGTAGAACTTCACGCCCCCGTCCTTGTCGGTAGAACGTTTCACCATCAGCTCGATGGCACGGTCACTCAGCAGCCAGATGCCGATGTCCATCAGGAACAGGTAATCCTGCATCAGCTGGCCCATTTCCTCCACGCTCGGCTTCTGCAGCATGAAGTCCAGCTTCTCCGGTTCCTTCCGCGACGACACGAACACCCCGTGGTTCTTTGCCAGTTCCGGGTCCACCCACAAGCCGTAGCACACCACGTCCACATCCGGAATCTCCTGCAGCGGCTCCGTGGCACGGATGTACACGTCGCCGCTCGCAATCAGCGTACGAAGCCCTTCCGGCGCCCGTTCCATGATTTCCTCATACAGCGGCAACTGCAGCGACAGCAAGTCCTGTGTGATGCGCTGTCCGCGTGCCCAGCGGAACACCGGTATCGGCGTCAGTACCTTGCCCGACGGCGCATAGCCCGGCAGACGGCGGCTCTGTCCCCCTGCATGCAGCAGGATACGCTTCTCCCGTGCCAGCCAGTCGCCCAGTGCGGCATCCTTATCCTCTTCCTCCCAGCAAGCATTCAGCAGCCAGGCCGTACCACCTCCCGAACCCAGTTTCTTTCCCACCGGGTCCGATGTGCAGAACCACTCCTTGTGGTCCGCGTGCATAATATCGTGAAAACATTCCACCAGATTCGGTGGCAATGACAATAACTTTTTCATGAGCATATATTTTTAGACATAAGAACAGAAGAACATATAGAGTTAAAAGTTAATAGTTAAAAAGTAAAAGCGGTAAAAGCATCCCGTTTTCACTTTATTATTAAATCTTTTGTCTTTCTGTTCTTTTGTCAAAAGAGAAAACATCCACTCGTTTTTAACTTTTAACTTTTAATTTTTCACTCTTTCACTCTTTACAGCTTAAATATCCGCGTCATCAGCTTCCATTTCTCCTGCGAGGTAGCTCCCGGAGCAGCTTTCTGGAACTTCGCCATGTGCGCTTCCCATTCCGCCTGACGGGGCAGGGTAGCCAGTCGTGCATAATCCCGTTCCATGTCAAACTCATCCGTGGTATCCATAATCATGAACAGGCGGTTTCCGTCAATGTAAATCTGCATGTCCGTGATACCTACTTCGCGGATACCCGCTTTCACCTCTTCCCACACGTGCGCATGTTCCGCCACGTAGGCCTCAATCAGCTCCTTGTCGTCATAGAGTTCCAGTGTCTGGCAATATCTTTTCATAATTTCATATTAAGTTTGACAGCAATGTGCTTATTTTAGGACTTTGAAGAATTTCTTTTAATCTAGCTATGAAACTATCCATATTCTCTAGGTCTTTATATTCTACTTCATTTACTTCATCTTTCAGATGGCATGGATAGATTTCGATGGGATTTTGTAACATGCTAAGTAATAAAAAACGAACACCCCCCATGTGAGTCGCAGTAATATAGAGTTTATAACAAAGGTCTTGCTCCGTTCGTCTTATCAAAGTTCTTAAATCTTTTTCAATCTCAAAGTTACTACCCTCAGAAATCTCTATATTTCCGACGATTTTCCCATTTGTATTTTCCGATAAGAAATTTGCTTGCTGCTGCAGAATATCCTTAGGAGTTTCTTCCCTTTTAGCAGTAATATCAGGCCATAAACTTTTACACATGGTATATATTTTTAGATGTTTATTCGAAATTTTAGTGGCAAATGATCTGAATAATCTTTGTTGTTAATAGAACCGTTTCTGTTTAATAAGCTATTCCCATCTATGGTTGTGATTATATCTAATTGTGAATCTTCAAAATAATCTATGAGTCCTTTTCTGATGAGAACCTGATCAAGTAAATGCCAGAATAATTCTACATTCAATGATCGTTGTAGGAAATAAGTTCCCGATACATTTCCTTTCCCATTGTCGCCATAAAATCCCCACATGGGATTATAAAAAAACTTGTACGCATCTCCGTCTACAATTCTTTCACCTTTTTTGGCTATGTCTTTTTCCATGACGGCATGCATTCCTTTTGTTTTTATCATTGGAGTCTCAAAAGGGTTTAAATTGAAGTCTCCGCATACTATAGATAAATTACTTTCTCCATGTCTGCTTTCGGTATCATCTATGAACTTTTTAATTTTTTCTATTCGTTCATTTTGTTCTGTAGAGTCATAGTTTTTTTTGTCATAAAAGTGGATTGGAAATAATAGAACTTCTTTTTCAAATATATCACTTTTTATTTTAAAAGCACCAATCCTTTTACCGCTTTCGTCGTATGTACTTATATCGATGTTTTTTTTACTTATAATCACGATTTTTTTCCATACCAGACATTGGACTATCTTGTAGGAATTACCGTTTCTTGAGTTAATGATATGTAATAGTTTTGCCGTATCTGCTTGATCCAGTTCTGCAAGCATACAAACATCAATATGCTCATTCTGTATTAGAATACTTATTTTATCAAATAAGAAACTTGTATTTTTTTTATTTATATTCCAGAAGAGAAAATTCATTTTATATGCTTTTATATGTGAAATCTGCTACTTTGACTAATAGTGCAGTTGTGTTTTTCTCCCATATCGAATTATCTTCTTTCCAATATAAAATATGATTTATATTTCCATTGGATATTTTTTGTTTTTTCTCTGTGCCTCTTTTGGAGTATATAGTAATCATGTCACCTTTATGGATTTCCATGTTGGGAAATATAAAAGATTTTCTGCAACCTTCATCTTTTGAGGTATTACAGAAAAGAATAAATGCCCAGCTGTTACAATCTTCTCTTACTTGCAATACAATGCGTTCTGCACTTATATCTTTTTTATCCAGTATATTTAATATCCCTATTTCCATATAAACTGATTATTTTATACACAAAGATACAAAATAAATGATTAGATTGATTGTTCTTTCCCGTTATTTCAGATAAGATGTATAATTTTTTTGTATGCAGCTTTTGTATATTTGTCAAGTGACCTTATGATGAAAAAAGTATCTGTATTTCAGTGGATTTGAAATGCAGATACTTTCCTCCTTTATTTTTAGTTCTTGGTTATCGTCCCTTATACATCGAGTCATAATACTTCTGGTAGTCACCGCTCGTCACGTTGTCCATCCATTCCTGGTTGTCCAGGTACCAGCGCACTGTCTTTTCTATGCCCTCTTCAAACTGCAGGCTCGGTTCCCAGCCCAGTTCTTTCTGCAGCTTTGTAGAGTCGATGGCATAACGCATGTCGTGGCCCAGGCGGTCGGTCACGTAGGTAATCAGATCCATGTCTTCACCCTCCTTGCGGCCCAGCAGACGGTCTACCGTGTTAATCACCACCTTGATGATGTCAATGTTCTTCCATTCATTGAAACCGCCGATGTTATAGGTTTCTGCCGTCTTACCGTTGTGGAAAATCACGTCGATGGCCCGCGCATGGTCTTCCACATACAGCCAGTCGCGCACGTTTTCCCCCTTACCGTATACCGGCAGCGGCTTGCGGTGACGGATGTTGTTGATGAACAGCGGAATCAGCTTCTCCGGGAACTGATACGGCCCGTAGTTGTTCGAACAGTTCGTCACGATGGTCGGCATGCCGTACGTATCGTGGAATGCCCGCACAAAGTGGTCGCTGCTCGCCTTGCTGGCAGAGTAGGGGCTGTGCGGATTATACTTCGTATCCTCGTAGAAGAAATCCTTCCCGTACGCCAGGTGATGTTCCGACGACGAAGCCGTGGTAGTGAACGGCGGCTCGATACCTTCCGGATGTGTCATCTCCAGCGCCCCGTACACCTCGTCGGTAGAGATGTGATAGAAACGCTTGCCCTCATACTTCTCCGGCAGACTTTCCCAGTACACCTTGGCCGCCTGCAGCAGCGACAGCGTACCCATCACGTTGGTGCGTGCAAAGGTAAACGGATCCTTGATGCTGCGGTCCACATGGCTCTCTGCAGCCAGGTGAATGATACCGTCCACGTGATACAGCTCCATCAGCTCCTGCATCTTCTCGTAGTCGCAGATGTCCGCCTTTATGAACACATAGTTCGGCAGGTTCTCAATGTCCTTCAGGTTCGCCAGGTTACCCGCATACGTCAGCTTGTCCAGGTTGATGATACGGTATTCCGGATACTTGTTTACGAACAGGCGCACCACGTGGCTGCCAATAAATCCGGCACCGCCGGTAATCAGTATGTTACGCTTGAATGTAGTCATAAGATAAAAAATTAATATAATGGTGATATATTTGTTGTTAATAATCCATTAGACTTACAATGTTTCTCATATTCATTTATAGGGAGTACGTTCATGCAGTTGGTAGAATTTTTCGACTTTTTCCTCATTCAATTCTCCATTTTCCCACAAACGGTCAATCTCCTTTTGGGCTTGTTTGGCGAAATAGTCAGAAATAGCCTTTTTCAGTTCTGCCAAAGCTTCAGGACTATCTACAAACGACATCATGTCGAGCACTTGTAATTGAGCCGGATTAAAAACTGTCACATTCATACATTTGGATTTGGTTCTAATGCAAAAGAACAAATTTTTTTCTTTATTTCCTAATGGACATGCTAAAAGGATTAAAATTCAAATGGAGAATCAAAATCCTTCAACAGCGGATGCTTGGTGTCTTTCTCGCTCAGGATAGCGTGTTCCGTCGGAATACGCCAGTCGATGCCCAGCGAATCATCCAGGATGCTGATACCACCGTCCGCTTCCGGATGATAGAAGTTGTCACACTTGTATTGGAAGATGGCCGTTTCACTCAGTACGGCAAAACCGTGCGCAAAGCCCCGCGGCACAAAAAACTGGCGATGATTCTCCTCCGTCAGTTCCACGGCCACATGCTGCCCGTAAGTAGGACTCCCTTTGCGGATGTCCACCGCTACGTCCAGTACCGCACCCTTCACACAGCGTACCAGTTTACTCTGTGTGTACGGCGGACGCTGGAAATGCAGCCCGCGCATCACCCCGTACGATGACATGCTCTCATTGTCCTGCACAAAATTAATCTTTCCCACCTTCTCTTCAAACTCCCGTTGAGAGAACGATTCAAAGAAATACCCTCTGGCATCCTTAAAAATGCGTGGCTCGATAATCACCACACCCTCTATCGCTGTTTTAATTACTTCCATTTTATATAAACAGATAAGTCATTTAACTATTAACTGAAGAAACGCTTTTAATTTTTAACTTCTAATTATTAACTATAAACGTTATTCCAGGTTTGCCTTCCCCGTACGCTCCACCTCGTCAATCACCTTCAGCAGATATTGTCCGTACTGGTTCTTCAGCATCGGTTGCGCTTCCTCCCGCAATTTGTCGGCCGAAATCCAGCCCTTGCGATAGGCAATCCCTTCCAGACACGCCACTTTCAATCCCTGACGCTTTTCAATCACCTCAATGTAGGTAGAAGCCTCTGCCAGCGAGTCGTGCGTACCCGTATCCAGCCAGGCAAATCCCCGTCCCAATGTCTGCACCTTCAGTTCCCCGTCTTCCAGGAATCGCTGGTTCACCGTAGTAATTTCCAGTTCCCCGCGAGCCGACGGCTTGATGCTTTTGGCCACCTCTACCACCTTGTTCGGATAGAAGTACAAGCCCACCACCGCATAGTTCGATTTCGGATGCTGCGGTTTCTCCTCAATGGAAAGACAGTTCCCTTCCTTGTCAAATTCCGCCACCCCATAACGTTCCGGGTCGCTCACCCAGTAACCGAATACCGTAGCCTTCTTATCCTCTTCAGCCGTACGTACCGCTTCCCGCAGCATCGCACTCAGTCCGTTTCCATGGAAAATATTGTCCCCTAGCACCAGACAGGCCGCGTCATCCCCGATGAACTTCTCCCCGATAAGAAAAGCCTGTGCCAGTCCGTCGGGCGAGGGCTGTTCCGCATATTCAAAACGTACCCCGAAGTTACTTCCGTCGCCCAGCAGACGCTGGAATCCCGGCAAGTCGTAGGGCGTAGAGATAATCAGAATCTCCCGTATACCCGCCAGCATCAGCACGGAGATAGGATAATAAATCATCGGTTTGTCAAACACTGGGAGCATCTGCTTGCTCACTCCCTTGGTAATGGGGTAGAGACGTGTGCCGCTACCACCGGCTAACACAATACCTTTCATTCTTAATTATTAATTATTAATTGATTTAGTCTCTTCTGAAAATGTCACGTGTATAAACTTTTTCCTTTACCTCATCCAGACACGCATCGTAGCGGTTGGCAATGATGGCGTTGCTCTGCTTCTTGAAATCCTCCAGGTTATTCACCACCTTTGAGCCGAAGAACGTAGTGCCGTCTTCCAAAGTCGGTTCATAGATGATGACCGTGGCACCCTTCGCCTTGATACGCTTCATTACTCCCTGGATACTGCTTTGGCGGAAATTGTCGCTGTTCGACTTCATGGTCAGGCGATATACCCCGATGACACATTCCTTCTCCGCTTCCGGACTGAAATCCCCGCGGTTGTAATAGTCGTAGTATCCCGCTTTCTTCAGCACCTGGTCCGCAATGAAATCCTTACGCGTGCGGTTACTCTCCACAATGGCCTGAATCAGGTTCTCCGGCACATCCTGGTAGTTGGCCAACAGCTGCTTCGTGTCCTTCGGCAGACAGTAGCCCCCGTAGCCAAAAGAAGGGTTGTTATAATGCGAACCGATGCGCGGGTCTAGGCAGATACCCTGAATGATGGCCTGTGTGTTCAGGCCTTTCACCTCTGCATACGTATCCAGCTCATTGAAGTAGCTTACACGCAGAGCCAGGTAAGTATTGGCAAACAGCTTCACCGCTTCTGCCTCTTTCAGTCCCATAAACAGCGTATCGATGTCCGGCTTCAAGGCACCTTCCTGCAGCAGCGCCGCAAACTCATGCGCCTTTTCCTCCAGATCTTCCCCGGCAATCGCCTGAATAGCCGCGTTCTCCTCGTCGCGTCCGTTAATCAGTTTCGGGAAGCCCACGATGATACGGCTGGGGTAGAGGTTATCGTACAGCGCCTTACTCTCACGCAAGAACTCCGGTGAGAATAGCAGGTTGAATTTCTTTCCCGCAAGGGCAGGAGTGGAGCGGAATTTTTCCGCATACTTCACGTACAAGCTGCGGCAGTAGCCCACTGGGATGGTACTCTTGATTACCATCACCGCATCCGGGTTCACTTCCAGTACCAGGTCAATCACCTCTTCTACATGCGACGTATCAAAATAATTCTTCACCGGGTCGTAGTTGGTGGGAGCGGCAATCACCACGAAATCCGCATTCCGGTAAGCTGAAGCCCCGTCCAGTGTAGCGGTCAGGTTCAGTTCCTTCTCTGCTAAATACTTTTCGATGTACTCATCCTGAATCGGGCTGATACGGTGATTGATTTTTTCTATCTTTTCAGATATTACATCTACTGCTGTTACCTGATGATGCTGAGCCAGCAGTGTGGCTATGGATAAACCCACGTAGCCTGTGCCGGCTACAGCGATATTTAATTGTGTCATCTTCTTATTGTTTTTCAATTATTTCTTTCACAAAGAAAGAGAATAATCCGTAGAAAAACAAATACTTTCTTATACCGTCTGATGATTGATGCAGATACCCTTCAGGTACCATTCATACAAGCGGTGAATACCTTCGTCTATTTCTACTTTATGGTGCCATCCCAGGCTGTGCAGTTTGCTTACGTCCGTCAGCTTGCGCAGTGTGCCGTCCGGTTTCGATGCATCCCAGCGCAGTTCACCCTTGAAGCCGATTTCCTTCATGATTTTCTCTGCCACTTCGCAGATAGACACTTCCTTACCCGTACCCACGTTGATGTGGCAGTTACGGATTTCAGTAATACCGTCCGCATTCTTCTTTGACGCATCATACGTCTGCTTGAAGTCCACGTTCAGCAACACATGTACGCTGGCATCCGCCATTTCTTCACTCCACAAAAACTCACGCATCGGCTTTCCCGTACCCCAAAGCGTAACAGCTTCCGGTGTGATGCCGAATTTCGCCAGCTTTTCCAGAATCTCCTCGTCCGTATTACTTCCGTTTACACCTTCCACCGGGCGCAGGTTGATATCCTTGCGTACCGCATCCCAATCGCCCTCATTCAGGCATTTCGCCAGGTGAATCTTGCGAATCATGGCCGGCAGTACGTGACTGTTTTCCAGGTGGAAGTTATCATTCGGACCGTACAGGTTGGTTGGCATTACGGCGATGTAAT
>NZ_QSQT01000037.1 GCF_003437535.1 Phocaeicola plebeius | reverse complement strand
TCCGTTATGCTATTGAGAAAATGTGCAAGGAAAAGAAAAGTTTAAATCACTTCTATATTTCGCACGATTTCTTCCCACCAATCAAAGCCTATCTATAAAGAAAAACTTATATTTGCATTATCTGAATCACACAATCATAGAACCATGAGCAAGATTTATCCGGTAGGCATACAAAGTTTTGAAGAGATACGTAAAAATCATTACTGCTATGTAGACAAAACTGAATTAATTTACCAGCTGGCAAACAGTGGTAAATATTATTTTCTGAGCCGTCCCAGACGATTCGGAAAAAGCCTGCTCATCTCCACGCTTGAAGCCTATTTCTCCGGTAAAAAAGAACTGTTTCAGGGTCTTGCCATGGAACAACTGGAAAAAGAATGGACAGCATATCCAGTGCTGCATCTTGACCTGAATGCACGACGATACGAGAATGAAGCCTCTCTTTATGCTATACTTAACCAACATCTGGAAAGTTGGGAAGCAATCTATGGAGACGAAAAAAAAGATCGGGCTCCAGAAGAACGTTTTGCCTACCTGATAGAAAAAATCAGCCGTACCACTAGCAAAAATGTAGTCGTATTAGTGGACGAATACGATAAACCGATGTTACAGGCCATCGGTAACGAAACTCTTCTTTGCAACTATCGCAACACCCTGAAGGCTTTCTACGGGGTATTGAAAACCTGCGACAAATATCTTCGGTTTGCTCTTCTGACAGGCGTAACCAAATTCAGTAAAGTAAGCGTATTCAGCGACCTGAATAACCTGGAAGACATTTCTCTACAGGCTATGTATAACAATTTGTGTGGAATCACAGAAAAGGAGTTATCAGAAGTATTTGCAGAGGACATCCAGTTATTGGCCGACAATAACACACAAACTTATGCTGAAACTTGTCACCAATTGAAAGAATGGTATGACGGATATCATTTTGCATACCGCTCGGAAGACATCTATAATCCTTTCAGTCTGCTCAATGCTATGAAAAGCCGTGAATTTGGAAGCTATTGGTTTGAGACCGGTACGCCGACTTTCCTCGTAGAATTAATAAAGCATAGTAAATATAATTTGCAGCGGCTTACCGAAGAAATAGCAACTGCCGATTCATTGGGCAGTATTGACACAATGGAAACTAATCCCGTACCCATCCTCTACCAAAGCGGATACCTTACGATTAAAGGGTATGACAAAGAATTTAAAGTATATAAACTGGGATTCCCCAACAAAGAAGTGGCAGAAGGGTTTACACGCTTCTTACTTCCCTGCTATGCATATATGCCTTCCGGCAATCCCTCTTTTGAATTAATGTGTTTTGTAAAAGAGGTACGGGACGGCAAAATAGATGCATTTATGAAACGCCTGCAAAGCTTCTTTACAGACACTCCTTATGAATTAATACGCGATCTGGAATTACATTATCAGAACGTATTGTTCATTATATTCAAACTGTTAGGCTTTTATACCCAGGCAGAATACCATACCTCAGAAGGACGCATTGATCTGATAGTAAAAACAGCGCAGTATATTTACGTCATGGAGTTCAAGCTGGACGGAAGTGCGGAAGAAGCCCTGAAACAAATCAATGACAAACAATATGCACTGCCTTTTGCCACGGATACGAGAAAAGTCTACAAACTGGGAGTAAACTTCAGCCATCGTACACGCAACATTGAAAAATGGGTGGTGGAAGAAGCCCATTCATAGCTTCTCCCCATCCTTAAACTCTTCCCACTTCCTGACCACCGTATCAATGGAAATATCCAGCAATTTCATCTGACTGAACAATTCCGGCAGATTTTCTGTCATAAACTTCAGGCTTCGGGTCTGTTTTATCTTCTCCAGGGCATCAACAGTCACAAAATACCCCAGCCCTCGCCGGGTGTAGATAATCCCCCACTGCAACAGCAGGTCGTAAGTCTTCACCACGGTATTGGTGTTGACTTCGAACATAACGGCCTGTTCCCGCACACTGGGTATGCGATCATCTGAATGATACTTTCCAGCCAGTATCTCGTCGCAGATTCGTTCTGCCATTTGCAGATAAATGGCTCGGTCTTGCTTGAAATCTACCATCTTACTATCTAAACTCCAACTTTCTAAAACCTTTATAGGTCATGATAACAGCTACTATGCTCCAAACCACAGAAACAATCGACCATGTGTATTTAATGATACTTTTAGGAGCACCTAATCCATACATACACAATACTGGCAACACATAAGACAAAACACATAAAACAACTATCAGCCAGAACCGGGTTTTGCTGTATTGTTTCCTCAACATAACCACCAAAGTCCACAGGGCTACATAAAAAGCAATCACCATCTGAACTATGAGTTGTTTAAAATCATAGCCTCCTCCCAAAAAGAGAAAAACTGGTTCGTCCGTTTCCTCTGTAAAAAACGATGGAATAGCCAGTTGCATGAAGATATTCGATAATATCGCACATCCCAACAACATCACCGTACCTATCAAAAAAGTACTGAAAAACAAACTTACATATTTTTCTGCCAATGTGACCGGAAGCATGAACTTATTTATCAGACCTCTGTCATTCCGCATATCTTCCACCAGGCTCCAGAACGTAAAATAATAAGATAGGAGTATCAGCAATTGCTCTATGAGTGACAAGCATTCTTTCAAACTATCTCCTGACACCAAGGCACAAAACACACAGATACTAAAAGAGCGTAAAAACAAAAGCTGGATAAAGGCTTTCTTTTTTCCATAGCCAAACATTTCCTTTAACTGAAACTGACTAAACTTCCACATTTCTTTCATTGCAAAACTTTTCATATCCTTCCTCCTCCCTTGATTAATGCATTAAACAGCAGTTCCAAAGATACTTCCGTATCCATGTTTTCCTGCTTATGAGTGATTACATGGTAACCTTCGGTACAAGCTTCTGCATATAGCACTCCTTCTTCATTACTTTGGATTCCGAACGAATACCGACTAGCGATTTCCTCCAAAGAAGCCGCATACACAGGAGCATCCTTTCTTAACACAATCACATCGGTCAACAGATTTTCAATGTCCTGCACAATGTGTGTAGACAAAACCACTATCTGATCTTCACGAACATGCTTCATCAGCAGCTTACGAAACATCTTTCGTGCCGGAATATCCATTCCATTGGCAGCCTCATCCAACAATACGATTTTAGTTCCAAGCGACAGGGCGATGCTGAATGCCACTTTATGCTTCTCTCCTAACGATAATTGGTTCAAATTCTTAATATCCCGCTGTATTTCAAAATTGACCAGACAATCATTCAGCACCTCTTTACGAAATTCGGGATAGAATTCGGAATAAATAGCGAGGAACTGCTCCAAGCTCATATTCGGAAAGATAAAATCAGCCGGTAGCATGAATACCTTCTGCAAAGTCTCCACATCCCTCTCCCTGAGATTACGACCGTCTACATAAATCTCACCGCCGTGAGCAAAAAGCTTACCAGCAATCAGTTTCAATAGTGTGGTCTTGCCTGAGCCGTTCATCCCCAACAGGCCATAAAATCGCCCTTCTTCCATACGAAGATTCAAGTTATCCAATACATTCTTATCGGACTGATACCCAAATGAAACACCGCTTAATTCTACCATAACCTTACAAAGTAAAAATTGTTATACTGTACCATCAAAGTGGTACAGCAAAAATAACTTTTTTTCTTGAACAAACAAATGATTTTACGGAAATTATAATGCAATATCCAACAAACCTCAGCACACTTTCTACGTTTCCATTCCGTGAACCCTACGTTTCCCGATGCGGAACCGTACGTTTCGCATAAGGAAAACATATGGTTCCGCGCTGAGAAACGTAAAAGACTTCTTTCCCTCCGAAAGTATTCGCTTTGATAATTCCAGCTATTTTTCGTAACTTCGCATGTTCATCTAACAAGAAAAGATACATGTCAGAAAATGATTTTATTACCATAAAGGGTGCCCGGGTGAATAACCTGAAAAACATCGACGTACGTATTCCACGCAACAAGCTGGTAGTCATTACCGGACTGTCGGGCTCGGGAAAGTCGTCGCTGGCATTCGATACGCTGTATGCCGAAGGGCAAAGACGCTATGTAGAAAGTCTGTCTTCTTACGCCCGCCAGTTTCTCGGACGTATGAGCAAACCGGAATGTGACTTTATCAAAGGGATTCCACCTGCTATCGCCATTGAACAGAAGGTGACAAGCCGCAACCCGCGTTCTACCGTAGGTACCTCAACGGAGATTTATGAGTACCTGCGCCTGCTTTTCGCACGGGTGGGAAAAACGTATTCTCCCGTAAGCGGACAACTGGTGAAGAAGGACAGTGTGGAAGACATCGTGAACTGCATGCTGTCTTACCCGAAAGGCACACGCTATACCGTACTGACGCCTATCCTTCCCCGTGACGGAAGAAGTGTGGCAGAACAGCTGGACATGGATATGAAGCAGGGCTTTACCCGACTGGAAGTGGACGGTGAAATGGTACGCATTGAGGATTATACCTACAATGAGAACGATAAGGTGTATCTGTTAGTGGACCGCATGAGCTGCGATGACAGCAAGGATGCCATCAGCCGACTGACGGATTCTGCCGAGACGGCCATGTACGAAGGCGACGGCACGTGTATGCTTCGTTTCTATTTGTCGGATGACACCCGCCTGCATGTATTCAGCACGAAGTTTGAAGCCGACGGTATCAAGTTTGAAGAACCAAACGACCAGATGTTCTCATTCAACTCTCCGCTGGGAGCCTGCCCTACGTGCGAAGGCTTCGGAAAGATTATCGGTATCGATGAACACCTGGTGGTGCCCAACCGTGCGCTGAGCGTGTACGATGGTGCCGTGCTTTGCTGGAGAGGTGAGAAAATGGGAGAATGGCTGAATGAGTTCCTTCGGGAAGCTCCGGCTCATGATTTCCCCATCTTTGCTCCCTATTATGAGCTGACACAGGAACAGAAAGATTACCTCTGGCACGGACCAAGGGAGAAGGTCTGCATCGACTCTTTCTTCAAGATGCTGGAGGAAAACCAATATAAGATACAGTATCGCGTGATGCTGGCCCGCTACCGGGGAAAAACAACTTGCCCTACCTGTCACGGAAGCCGACTGAAAAAGGAGGCCAGCTACGTGCAAGTGGGTGGAAAGAATATCTCGGAACTAGTGGAAATGCCGATTACCCAGTTGCAGGAGTTTTTCCGTACGCTCACACTGGATGCGCACGACACCCTCGTGGCACAACGCCTGTTGAGTGAAATCAAGAACCGTCTGACATTCCTGTCGGATGTAGGTCTGGGTTACCTGACACTGAACCGGTTGAGCAACTCGCTTTCGGGGGGTGAAAGTCAGCGAATCAACCTGGCTACCTCGTTAGGAAGCAGCCTGGTAGGCTCATTGTATATTCTTGACGAACCAAGTATCGGTCTACATAGCCGTGACACGACCCGCCTTATCAAGGTGCTGCGCCAGTTACAGCAATTAGGAAACACGGTAGTAGTAGTGGAACACGACGAAGAAATCATCCGTGCAGCCGACTACATCATCGACATCGGCCCGAAAGCCGGACGACTGGGCGGACAAGTGGTGTATGAGGGCGACATGAAAGACTTACAGAAGGGAAGCGACAGCTATACCGTGAAATACCTGTTAGGAGAAGAGACCATCGACCTGCCAGCCAGCCATCGTCCGTGGAACAATTTCATCGAAATCAAGGGAGCACGCGAGAATAACCTGAAAGGTATCGACGTGCGCTTCCCACTTAACGTGATGACGGTAGTGACGGGGGTCAGCGGTTCCGGAAAGAGTACGCTGGTACGCGACATTTTCTACAAGGCTCTGAAGCGGGAATACAGTGAATCGAGCGAACGTCCAGGCGAATTCATCTCATTGGAAGGAGACATCCGTCAGGTGAACGACATCGAGTTTGTAGACCAGAACCCTATCGGAAAGTCTTCCCGAAGCAATCCGGTGACTTATGTCAAAGCCTATGATGAAATCCGGAAACTGTTTGCCGACCAACCGCTAGCCAAGCAGATGGGATACAGCGCAGGCTATTTCTCGTTCAACACGGAAGGCGGACGTTGCGAAGAATGCAAGGGAGAAGGTACGGTAACGGTAGAAATGCAGTTCATGGCCGACCTGGTGTTGGAATGTGAGTCGTGCCACGGCAAGCGCTTCAAGAACGACACGCTGGAAGTGAAGTTCGAAGGAAAAAACATTTACGACATACTGGAAATGACAGTCAACCAGGCCATCGAGTTCTTTACGGAACACAACCAGAAGAAGATTGTCAAGAAGTTGCGCCCGCTACAGGATGTGGGACTGGGTTATATCAAGTTAGGACAGTCTTCGTCTACCCTCTCGGGAGGAGAAAACCAGCGCGTGAAACTGGCGTACTTCCTCAGCATCGAAAAGGCGCAGCCTACCATCTTCGTGTTCGACGAACCGACCACAGGCTTGCATTTCCATGACATAAAGAAACTGCTGGAAGCTTTCGACGCCCTCATCAGTCGTGGACATACGCTGGTCATCATCGAACACAACATGGATGTCATCAAATGCGCCGACCATGTGATTGACCTCGGTCCGGAAGGTGGCGACATGGGGGGGAATCTCGTGGCAGCCGGCACACCGGAAGAAGTGGCCAAATGTGCGGTTTCCTACACAGGACAATACCTGACAGAAAAACTCAATCAGTAATCTTAACGAACAGACACATGATTCAAACTCTTGAAACCCTATACAGCCAGTTCACCGGCCATGCTCCGGAAAGCGTGGAAGCATTGCCGGGAGCCGGTTCCAACAGAAGCTACTACCGCCTGAAGGGTACTCCGACTCTTATCGGGGTATGCGGTACTTCACGCGAAGAAAACGAGGCCTTCATCTACCTGTCACGCCATTTTCAGGCACAGCATCTTCCAGTACCGGCAGTGCATGCCGTTTCCAACGACGGGCTCTGTTACCTGCAGGATGATTTAGGAACAGATTCTCTGTTTCAGCTTATCGCACACGGAAGAGAAACCGGAGAGTTTGACTCCACAGAAAAGGAGTTGCTAAAGAAAGTCATCCGGTTGCTGCCCCGCATACAGTTTGAAGGGGCACAAGGACTGGATTTCGGGAAATGCTATCCAGCGGTAGAGTTCAATCACAGAAGCATTCTGTGGGACTTGAACTACTTTAAATACTGTTTTCTGAAAGCTACGGGAGTGGAATTCAGAGAAGATTTGTTAGAAGACGATTTCGAAACCCTTTGCCAGACACTGATAGAGAGCATGGAACCCCAACCGGTATTCATGTATCGTGACTTCCAGAGCCGTAATATCATGGTGAAGGACGGAGAGCCTTACCTGATTGACTTCCAGGGAGGACGGAAAGGACCACTGTATTATGACGTGGCTTCTTTCCTCTGGCAAGCCAAGGCCAACTATCCGGACAGCCTGCGCCAGGAACTGATTGACGAGTACTTGGAAGCCCTACGCCCCTACAAACAGATAGAAAAGGAAGTATTCCTGTCCCGTCTACGTCATGTCGTATTGTTCCGCACGCTACAAGTACTGGGAGCTTACGGCTTCCGCGGCTACTTCGAGAAAAAGACTCATTTCATCGAAAGCATTCCTTTCGCTATTGAGAATCTGCGCCAGTTATTGCAGGAGGGTTTTCCGGAATATCCTTATCTCTGCGAGGTATTACAGCGCATGACAGAACTGAAACAGTTTGCCGCTGCACGCAACCGCCGTAACCTGACGGTCACGGTAATGAGTTTCTCTTACCGGAAAGGGATTCCGGCAGACGAAAGTGGAAATGGTGGAGGATACGTGTTCGACTGCCGCGCCGTACACAACCCCGGACGCTACGAGCAGTACAAATCGCTTACAGGACTGAACACACCGGTCATCGAGTTTTTAGAGAAGGACGGAGAGATTACAGAATTCCTTCGTCATACCGACGCTCTGGTGGATGCCCACGTGCAGCGTTTCCTGGAACGTGGATTCTCGCACCTGATGATTTGCTTCGGATGTACCGGAGGGCAGCACCGCTCTGTGTACTCTGCCCAACACACAGCAGTGCACTTGCATGAAAAATTTAAAATTAATGTACACTTGATTCATCGGGAACAACAAATAGACCAATTACTGAAAGCCAAATGAAAGCCATGATATTTGCTGCCGGACTGGGTACCCGGCTCAAACCGCTGACCGACCACATGCCCAAGGCCTTAGTTCCGGTGGCCGGACGTCCCATGCTGGAACATGTGATTCTCAAACTGAAAGAAGCAGGATTTACCGAACTGGTCATCAACATTCACCATTTCGGAGAACAGATTATCGATTTTCTGAAAGCTAACCAGAATTTTGGACTGACCATTCATATCAGCGATGAACGTGACAGATTGCTCGATACAGGAGGCGGTATCAAAAAGGCGGCAACCTTCTTTACAGGAACGGAACCGTTTTTGGTACACAATGTGGACATCCTGTCGAATGCCGACCTGAAAGAGGTTTATGATTTTCATCGGAAAAGTCAGAATCTGGCTACACTGCTGGTCAGCCCGCGCAAAACTTCGCGCTACCTGTTGTTCGATACGGACAACCGTCTGCAGGGCTGGATTCATAAAGACACGTTGCAAACCAAGCCGGAAGGTTTTGTGTACGAACCGGGCCAATACCGCGAATATGCGTTCAGCGGCATCCATGTAATTTCACCGGAACTATTTCATTACATGGATGGAGAGGCATGGAAGGGCAAATTTCCCATCATGGATTTTTATCTGCACACCTGCCGGCAACTCCAGCTCGGAGGATGCATCAAAGAAGACTTGCAACTGATAGACATCGGCAAACCGGACACGCTGGCCCGGGCCGAAGAATTCCTAAAGGATTAATACCAAGTAACCGCACTACCCGTATTGCTTCGCTGATCCCACTTCAGGGCATCGGTCAGCATACTGGAGTTGGCACGGATAGAGAAGTTATAAGAAGTAAACGGACCGAACACCAATCCGCAACTCATATTAAAGCAGTGCAAGTCACGGGTAATGTTCAAGGTTGTCATAGACATCTCCTTGGAGGTAAAGTCGTATCCGGTAGAATAAGTCATGTTCCAACGGCTACCAATCTTGAAGTTACCCGACACGTTCAATGAATGCGTCAATGAATACGGATAACGCATGGTCTTGATGTTAATGTCCTTCGAACGGTCCTCACGAATACTGTAGCTATAGCTCAAGCTGACACTCCAAGGCAATTTGAAAGCCAGGTAACCGTCTGAATCGACAGAAGCTTTCTCCGTCTTTCGCATGTTGGAGTTGTTATTCTGTTCTTCCGTTTCTTCCTCTGTCTCCTCGTCTTCATTTTCTTCCTTACCTTTATTGTCCTTGTTCTTTTTATCCTCTTCTTTCTTACCGAAGAGTTTCTTGAAAGTATCGTTGTTCAAGGTATAAGAGAATGAACCACTGTATCCCTGGAAACGTCCGAAACGTCCATAAGACCATTCTGTGCGGTCGCCCACCACTACATTACCATTTTCATCGAACTGGTATGCATACGTAGCGAATGAGGCATTCATATTAAATGTATAGCTCTTGGTCAGCTTCAAACGAAGGTTCATGCTCAAGTCACTCCACTTTTTATTGGCTACGTCGTAAGAAAGAGAAGCCCCTAACTGGTCAATCAAGCTGATTTTCTTGTAGCCGGTAGTATCCTTGTCCGACTTCATCTTCATCTCGATATTGTTATCAATTGAGAAGCTGATGTTCTGTGACATATTCTTTCCCGGATAGCCGTATACAGCTCCTTCATAAGGAGAATACTCTACGGTACGCACCTCACCGTCTTCATCCGTATAAGTATAGGTGTCGTAATAGCCGTAACGTGATTTTCCAAAGTCCGGTGTATAGGTATAGCTGACGGTCGGTGTAAAGACGTGACGAATCTGAAGCTCCTTGCTCTTCATGAACAAAGGCTTGTACATACCATACAACTTGGTATTCATCTGTAAAGACAGGTTGTAATCGTACAAACGGTTGAAGCCGTTGATAGTATCTCGCTTCACATGATCACGCGAGGTAGGACTCGCATCATAGCTCTGCTTTACTTTTCGCAAATACCAGCGTTCCGTGTAATTGAACGAAGGAACGATGTTGATATACTTGAACAAGTTGAAAGTTGCCGAAACCGGAATCTTGTGCTGCATACCGTTCTCCCACTGTGTCAAAGGTGTCTTAAACAACAGATTATCCTTTGTACTGATGGAGTTGGTAATACTTCCGGTGTACTGCAATGAAATCTTTTCGTACCAGCGCTCATCTCCTGCCGATTTTTTACGCTTGAACGGATAAATACGATTCAATGAGATATTTACGTCCGGAAGCGTCATGCTCAAAGAAGAGTCACGCGTGTTCTGTGTGATATTGAATGCTCCAGAGATGTTCAATCCGATTTCCGGAAAGTTACGTGAGTAGCTCACACTGGAAGCCTTGGTATTCTGAGAATACTGCTGCGGGTTATACAAACTGCTCAAACTGGAACGGTCGTAACTACTGGTAGCAAAGTTCACACTGGCCGAGAACGAACTGTTCGGATTGGCCTTAGCATCCTGCCGGTGACTCCACTGGATACGGAAGTCTTTCGACACAGAATAGTCGGGCATGTTTTTCTCACCCGTTTTTGTCACCAGATAGCTGGCATTGAACGAGCCACTGAATTTATAACGCTTGTTATAGTTAGATGCAGCCGATAATCCCCAAGAACCCTTCGTAAAGACTTCTCCCAATACTTTCAAGTCCATCTGGTCGCTGATGGCAAAATAATAACCACCGTCGCGCAGATAAAAACCACGGTTCATTTCATCACCATACGTCGGCATGATAAAACCGGAAGAATAGCTACTATTGAACGGGAAGAAACCAAAAGGTACGGCAATAGGAAGAGGCACATCCTCTACCACGAGCTGTGCAGGTCCGAATACTACGTTTTTCTTCGGACGTACCTTTGCCATGGAAAGTTTCAAATAAAAATGAGGATGTTCGTGATTGTCGCAAGTAGTATATTTACCATGACGCATGTAAATTTCATCGTTTGCCCCTTTCTTTCCTTCCTCACTGGTGACATATCCTTCACCTTGCTGTGTGACAATGCTATTGATGAAACCCTTCTTGGTCTTGAAGTTATAGCGCATGATTTTAGATTCATACGGTGTTTCTCCATCCTTGAAAATCGGTGAACCCGTTTCCACTCCTGCCGTATCGGTCACTCCCGTGGCATAGACGGTACTGCTGTCCATATTCATCGTAATCACCGCAGAGGTCAGCTCAATGTTCTGGTAATTCACTTTACCTTCTCCATAAAGATGTGCATAGCCCTCTTTCGTAAAGACAATCGAATCGCTTGCCTCATAAATGACCGGCGCATCCAGCGGTTCTTTTTTCTTTGTGGTATCTGCGGCCAGCGAGTCCATTCCCAGCGAATCCAGCGCCAGCGAGTCCCGATGAAGGGAATCGGTCTTCTCTCCTCCCCGCATACGTTTTCCTCTCACACGCTGTGCTTCGGCATAGAATGAGCAGAAAAAGCCAAAAACAAACAGAGATAGCAGTAAATATGTAGTTCTTCTAAATGATGTCATCACCGTCTTTTTACGCAATATGCGGTGCAAAAGTAAGCATTATCCGACAAATAAACGTCAACGCTTTCCTTTTTAATGTATTTTTAGTTCTACAAAAAGAGTTTACACCAGGCATCAAAACGTGCCAACCCCTCTTCCCCATGCTTTTCAATACTCTTTCGGGCCTTCTCCACGCTCTTTTCCTTATCCAATTTGGTCTTTGAATAAAACTTATCGGCAAAACAGATAATCTGCTCTTCCAGGCTGATTGGAATCATTTCACGGTGAGGCACCGGAAGGTCACGTTCCATAATCGCCTTGAGGGAAAGTCCGGCACCTGTATGACGCTCACACACCAGCGCATGACGCGGATAACCCTCACGAGCCACCAACTCCGAACCTAAATACCCATGACAGATATAGGGATATTTACCAAAGCAGAAAATGCCATCTGCGTCCGTCATAAAAATACCAATATCATGAAGCATCGCCGCTTCTTCTATAAAAGTCAAGTCCAGATTCAGTTCCGGATGCTTGCGTGCCATATCCAAGGCCTTGTCTGCTACCGAACGGCTGTGCACCAGCAAAATATGTTTTAACTCATTATCTTCCGGATAATATTTGTCAATCAATGCAAGTGGATTCATAAATAAATGTGGCTATATTTGTAAAAAGTATCACAAATCTACAAAAATTCCATGAGTTACACGAAAAGAATCTTTTTGAAATACATTTTGGGTGCATGTATAAGCTGTTTTATGGCCCTGCAAGGACATGCCACCGTGCGCAACGGAGCTGACCAGCTAGAAAAACTGCTTCCCTTACTTGAAGGAAAACGGGTTTCTCTGGTAGTAAACCATACTTCTCTTTGTGGGAAAACCCACTTACTGGATACCTTGGTCAGTCTAGTAAAAATCGTACGGGTATTTGCTCCTGAACATGGATTTCGAGGGGATGCAGATGCCGGAGAATACATTCAAAACGGAAAAGATACCCGCACGAGGGTGCCCATCCTTTCACTTTATGGAAAAAACAAGAAACCGCTACCGTCACAGCTGACTGGCACAGATGTGGTAGTGTTCGACATACAAGACGTAGGTGCCCGCTTCTATACTTACATCAGTACGCTTTATTACGTGATGCAGGCTTGTGCCGAGAACCAGAAAGAACTGATTGTGCTGGACCGCCCCAATCCTTGTGACTACGTGGACGGTCCGGTACGAGAAAAGGCATACAAAAGCTTTGTAGGTATGCTTCCCATCCCCCTGCTTCATGGATGTACCTTAGGCGAAATAGCCGGAATGATTAATGGAGAAGGCTGGTTAGGTAAAGGCCTGCAATGTCGTTTGCAAGTAATTCGAGTGGAAGGATGGAAACACGGACAGCCTTACTCGCTTCCGGTAAAACCTTCTCCCAATTTACCAAACGATCTTTCCATTGCGCTCTACCCCTCACTCTGTCCTTTTGAAGGAACTTCCGTAAGCATCGGCAGAGGAACTACTTATCCTTTCCAAGTCATCGGTTCTCCGGCACTAAAGGATTTTTTCCAGTTTCAGTTTACTCCACGCTCTTTAAAAGGGTTCGACAAGCATCCGCTTCATCAGAATCAGGCCTGCTTCGGCCTTGACTTGCGTACAAAAAAAGAGCTACCTCAAGGCTTTTCCCTAAAATACCTCCTGCAGTTTTATCAGCTCTATCAGAAGCAATATCCGGATGCCGAAAAGCGTTTCTTCAGCCGTTCCCAATGGTTTGACCTGCTGATGGGTACCTCACAGGTACGCAAGGATATACTTCAGGGAAAAACGGAATCCGAAATACGCCAGGCATGGGAGAAGGACTTGCAAGCTTACCGTTCCTTACGTGAAAAATATTTATTGTATGAATAAAAAACAAGCGGACAGCAGATTGCTTCTTTCAAGCCTCCTACTGTCCGCTTCTTACTATCTTAATCTGCGCGATTATTTCTTTTTCATCTTCTGCATCATACCAGCCATCTTGCTGCCAGTTACCATCTTCATCATCTTACGAGTCTGGTCAAACTGCTTCAACAAACGGTTTACTTCCTGAATGCTTGTTCCACTACCTTTAGCGATACGTGTACGACGTGTTCCGTTCAGAATTTCCGGATGAGTACGTTCTTCCGGAGTCATTGAATAAATAATAGCCTCAATGCTCTTGAATGCATTGTCGTCGATATCAATATCCTTAATGGCTTTTCCTACACCCGGAATCATGGAAGCCAGTTCCTTCAAGTTACCCATCTTCTTAATCTGGTGAATCTGAGTCAGGAAGTCATTGAAATCGAACTGGTTTTTCTGAATCTTCTTCTGAAGGCGTTTCGCTTCTTCTTCATCATACTGTTCCTGTGCACGTTCTACCAATGACACGATATCACCCATACCCAGGATACGGTCGGCCATACGGGCCGGGTGGAACTGATCTACGGCATCCAGTTTCTCACCGGTACCCACGAACATAATCGGCTTGTTTACCACTGTACGGATAGACAGGGCCGCACCACCACGTGTATCACCATCTAACTTGGTCAATACTACACCAGTGAAATCCAGACGTTCATTAAACTCACGCGCTGTATTTACCGCATCCTGTCCGGTCATGGCATCAACTACAAACAATGTAGCATCCGGATTGATAGCTTTCTTGATGGCTTCAATCTCGTTCATCATCTGTTCGTCTATTGCCAAACGACCAGCCGTATCGACAATTACCAGATCATACCCTTTTGCTTTCGCTTCTTGAATGGCATTCAAGGCAATCTGTACAGGGTCTTTGCTGTCCAATTCGCTATATACAGGAACTTCTACCTGCTGGCCGAGCACTTTCAACTGCTCAATTGCAGCCGGACGATACACGTCACACGCTACCAGCAAAGGTTTACGGTTCTTCTTTGATTTCATCATGCGGGCCAGCTTACCAGAGAAGGTAGTCTTACCAGAACCCTGCAAACCTGACATCAAGATAACAGCCGGACGACCTTTCAATTCGATTTCGGCAGTATCTCCTCCCATCAAGGTAGTCAGTTCATCGTGTACAATCTTCACCATCAACTGACTAGGCTTGACAGCTGTCAATACATTCTGTCCCAGTGCTTTTTCCTTTACCGTATCTGTAAAGTTCTTTGCTACTTTATAATTCACGTCCGCATCCAGCAATGCACGACGTACATCCTTCAAGGTTTCGGCCACATTGATTTCGGTGATTTTACCTTCACCTTTCAATATCTTAAACGACCGTTCTAGTCTTTCACTTAAATTATCGAACATATATGTTGCTTTTTTATTTATTATCAAAAATTTCCAGCGTGCAAAATTACAAAAAAATCAGTATGCTCAAATCTTTTTGTTCTGCCATTTTGCTTTTTTCAGATAAATGAGACTGGAACCTAACATCAATACGTAATAAATCACTTCCGTGGTGAAGCATACGTCTACCGATGCCTGGATAACCATGCCCACCACAATGATATAAAGTGCATAGAAAACTTGTACAAACACTTCCAATACCAACGCCGCCTGCGTATTGCCCGTTCCTGATATGCCATTGAAGTACACATTGGCCAGCGAAGCAATCAGCATAGCCCCGCACACCACATACAAAGCCGAAACAGACTCCACCAGCAAGGCTTCTTCATTTGTATAAACCGACAAGATACTTCCGGGAAACGCCACGCACAAGCCTACGCACACTACCATAATCAAAAACGACATCCGGGATATTTTATGCAATAACGTGACTACCCCTGATGAACCGCCGGCACCAATCAGATTACTCACCAACGTATTGGCGGTAGTAGAAAGTGCCTGTACAGGAATCAGCAACACTACATACACACTTCGCACGATATTGGCCACCGCCAGTTGCCGCTGCCCGAGTCGTTCAAGAGCCATAAAAAAGACAAACCAGATGGCCATAGCCAGAAAATACTGTACCATCGTGAAACAAGATATGCGAAGGATGCGTAGCACCATACTTAAATCGAACTGTCCAAAACGATTCAGTCCGTATTTTTTCAAGTCCACCTTATAATAGGTATAAAGCAAAAAGAAGAGCAGTGAAGAAGCCTCAGCAATGACAGAAGCCAAAGCGGCACCACGTACCCCCATTTCTGGCAGACCTAATTCTCCGAATACCAAGGCGTAATCAAGCACCACATTCACCAAAGCCATTACGACTGCATTCATAGTCAACACTTTTGTACGCGTAATACCGATATAAAGCCCGCGAAACATCACATTCACAAAGGCAAAAAGGAATCCCCAGATACGCCAGGTGAAAAATTCATAAGTCGCCCCGTAAATAGAATCCGAAGTAATAAGCAACCGAATCAACGGAGCAGCAGAAAAATACATCAGTATCAGCAAACAAACCGCCATACCGAAACTGAAAGTCGTTCCCTGCCACATAATAGGGCCTACTGCCCGATAGTTTCCTTCTCCATTACGACGAGCTATCAGAATCTGCGAACCAACACTAAAACCGAAAGCTATGGTATAGACACAAATGTAGAGCAATCCGCCCATGGCAGCTGCTCCCAAAGCGACTTCACCCACACGCCCTAAAAAGGCTGTATCGGTCACATTTATCACATTCTGCGCCAACAGGCCCAGAAAAATAGGATAAGTAACACGCCAGATTTCCTTATTGGTGTACATACATCAAAAGAATAAAAATGATTGGAAATTGCATACTTTTGCAAAGATACATTTTTAAAACCAGAACTACATAAAAAGCACTTAAATACCTAACTCGCATTACTTAGTTTCAAATAAAACAATTTCAAATAAAATAATTTTTACTCATTTCGTTGGTTTGTGTGCAATTTAGCACTATTTTTGCAGCCGATTTTTAACAAACAACCTAAAAACGAATGAAAAAATTTCTTTTCATCAGTGCAGCGACACTGTGTATCTCTTTCCCAACTTTCGCGGGAGATTATCTGACCAACACCAATCAAAACGCCGCTTTCCTTCGAATGATAGCCCGAGGAGCTTCTATTGATATAGACGGTGTGTATAGTAACCCTGCAGGACTTTCTTTCCTTTCGCACGAGGGATTCTACCTGTCACTGACCGGACAAAGTGCTTATCAGACCCGCGAAATTGACGCTAATTTCCCACTCTTTAAACAAGCTGACGGAACAAATGGCAGCCGATTGTACAAAGGAACGGCCTCTGCTCCCTTCATTCCGAGCTTTCAAGGATTATATAAAAAGAATAATTGGGTAATCTCTGCCAGCTTTGCCATTACGGGTGGTGGAGGAAAAGCCTCATTCAGCAACGGTCTTCCAATGTTCGATGCATTAGCTATGGGAATGATTACCAAGCAAACTGACGGGCAAGTAACTCCCCAGATGTATGACATTAATACTTCTATGGATGGAAAGCAATACATTTACGGAGTACAATTAGGATTGAGCTACAAAATCAACGACTGGCTGAGTGTATTTGCCGGCGGCCGAATGAACTATTTTACAGGTGGATATGAGGGCTACCTGAAAACAGAACTCAAAAACGATTATACACAAATAGGACAGATGATGGGGCTTCCTGATGGAAAGACACTGGCCAGTATCGATTTGGACTGCAAACAAACCGGATGGGGAATTACTCCGATCATTGGAGCAGACCTTAAATTCAACAAACTTAATATAGGATTAAAGTATGAATTTAAAGCCAACCTGAACCTGGAAAATATAACCGAAAAGATGGACTTGATTAATGTAGACCGAAAATATTTGGCAGACTATGAAGATGGAGTCAATACGCCGAGCGACATTCCATCTATGTTCTCTGCTGCCATCGGTTATGAAATTCTTCCCACCCTACGTGCCTCCGTTGAATATCACTTTTTCGATGACAAGCATGCAGGCATGGCAAATGTAACTCTTCCAGATGGAACCAGTGTGGCAAAACAGAAAACCCTCAAGCACGGTACTCACGAATACCTTGCCGGTATGGAATGGGACATTACCAAACGACTGACTGTCAGTAGTGGTTTCCAAAAAACCAACTATGGTCTGAGCAATGATTTCCAGACTGATACCAGTTTCTCATGCGACTCTTACTCATTGGGATTTGGTGCCAGAGTCAACCTTACACAAGCATGGAGCATTGATGTGGCCTATTTCTGGACACATTACAACAAATACACCAAAGAAACAGACAGCTACAACGGTACAGGCCTGAAAGGGACCGACATTTACAACCGTACGAACAAAGTATTCGGATTAAGTCTGAACTATAAATTCTAATTACCCCCCTCTTCTGGCTTCTCATCTGCCCAACACATGAGAAGCCAGAAGTTAAGCTTAAAAAATCTTTACTTTCTCCTTCTTATTAGAAAGAAAACAGATAGTTTTTGTTACTTTTGTCAAGTAAAACCTTGTACTAATTCTCAAAAATTAAACTATGAACCAAAAACTATCATGGCTACTGCTTTCCACTCTATTGGGAGGAGCCGTACTGACTGGATGTTCGGAAGAAAATCCAAAACCGACAAACGGAGAAGGTGATCAGAATCCCACATCGAAGACCCCCACAGAACTCTATTATGCCAACATGTTCGGCAAGGAGGCTATGAGTACCTACTATTACTGGAATAAGGAAATCAGTAGTGACCTGGACAACTGGAACATCGAGACTAACAATGACCCAATCGGCACCGTTGACCGAATAAGGTACCACCAAGGAGATAAATACATTGACAAATGGTCCATGCTCACCGACGACATGGCTTCCTTTAACAGCAGTGTGGAAGGGGTTTCTACTACATTTGGCTGGAATCTGACTTTCTATCCGGTAAACAAAGAAAAGAATCAATATGTAGCAGTCGTAAACTTTGTCCATGAAGGGACTCCTGCTGCAAAAGCGGAATTTAAACGAGGAGATATTATCCTTTCTATAAATGATGAAAAAATCACCCCCGACAACTATGAGGATTTATACTACAAACCTACCTTAAAAGTTTCCCTCGGAGAACTGCAAGAAGATATCATTGTCAGCCGGAACAAATCAATAGAGCTGACAGCTGTCAACATGTACGAAAATCCTATCATTTGCGACTCCGTATATGAATTCAACGGAAAGAAAGTGGGCTATCTGGCCTATACCGGCTTTGACCTGAAATCCATCAATCCACTGATTGAAATCGGGAAAAAGTTTAAAGCTGAAGGTATTGAAGAACTGGTTTTAGACCTCCGGTACAACGGAGGAGGTTATGTTATCACTGAAAACGTGTTAGCCTCCATGTTTGCTCCACAAGAAGCTGTCAGCAGCAAGAAAGTATTCGAAAAAGAAATCTACAACAGCTATTTGAGCGAAAGCTACCAGAAACAAGGAGAAAGTCTGGAAACCCGCTTCACCACAGAATTCAATTACCCGGAAGTGGAAGTCAATGCAAGCACAAAAGATGCTAACATCGAATTGAAAAAAATCTACGGATTAATCGGTTCCGGATCAGCATCCGCATCCGAAGCACTGCTTGGCGGATTAATGCCTTATACAAACGTTCGACTCATCGGCACACAGACACACGGCAAGTACTGCACCGGGTGGATGCTCAGCGCAGAAGAGATGTACGAGAAATGCCCACAAGAACTGAAGAACTGGGGAATCTATGTAATGGTCAGCATTTACCAGAATGCCGATGGAAAAACTCCCTGTATGCCTGATGGACTCATCCCGGATATCCAAATTGAGGATGACCCGATACAGGCTTATCAAATAGGAGACGTCAACGAGCCTCTCTTGAAACAGGCACTTATGGAAGCCGGACGTTCATACGAAACCAACGGTGTAGGCAGCCGTAGTGCAGCTTCCCCACACTTCAAGGCACTCCCGCCTGTAAAAACACCACTCTTTGGAAAACGTATCCAGCTGATTCCGCCATTCATTTCTTCACACTCCAAATAATGGTTCAATAAAAAAGTTCGCCAGACTCCGTAAAAGAATCTGGCGAACTTTTTTATTCAATCATCTATGATTCAAACACATTCTTATTCTTCCCATACCAGATAAGCAGACACCAGCCAATGGTTCAACTCATCCTTATTTACAGGCTGGGCTTCAGGTATGCTGACAGTGAATGTATGCTTTCCTGCTTGCAAGCCTGGAAGTTCAACTACCTCTGGCAAAACATCCGATCCGGGACACCAGTTAGAACGCGATAAATCAGAAGATGCCAATGGTTCCTCTACCTCCTTGGTCTTATAACCATCTTCACTAATATAGGCCGCCAGGCGTTTGATAAGCCAAACACCAGTCGCCGGATTGAAACGACGGAAAGAAGCACAGTCATCTCTCCAAGGAACAAAACTATAAATCTCTTTACCATCCACGGAAAGAATATTGCGCTTCTGCACAAATTCATCACCACCGGAATGGCCTCCATGACCGGTTACAATGTATTTCAAACGCACATTTTTCGCATTCTTCGGAAGCACAAAATCAGTAGAAACAGATTTACGAGCAAAAATGTCCGGATAAGACTGACCGATATAATATACCGTGTTCATCAGCGGTTCCACATGACGGCGGACAAGCTTTTCACATGTTACCGGAGTTTCCTTGATTTTCAGCTCCATACTGGCCACATACCCTTCTTTTGTCCACGTGTCAATAAAGATACCAACATACACTTCACCTTTAAGGGCCGAATATAAATCCGTAATGTCCTGCTCCCATTGCACACATTTCTCCCACTTAGGAATATAAACCGGACGACGCTTGCTGGACAAAGAATCATCTTCTGCGCTGAAATGCCCTACCCCGAAAGGCGTCATGAAACGCATCAGCTCTATTGTAGGCAAATAGTCCTTTCCCGGTACAATTCCAATCATATTTTCCAGTTTCAAGCTGTCAATTGCCGGAAACTGTTTCTTTCCCTGTGCAATACTCAGCAGATTCACAGCCGAATTCTTGGGAAGCACAAAACAAGAACCGGATTTATCCCAGCGGTCACCATTAGAGGCTACGGTCACCTTCAAGCTGACCGTCACATCCCGCTGGTAATCGGGAATCTGAATCTTCTTTAAAATAATACGACCGTTCACCAGATGAATGACTCCATCCGCACCCGCTGCAGAATACCCTGCATACGTATCTGGTACAAAATGAATATTCTCCTTGTCAAATACCGTCAAATTCAAATCTCCTTTTGCAGGAAGTTCCTTATGTCCTGCCGCACATACGTTCAACGCCACGAATAAGGAAACAAACATACTAACTATCTTCATATACTCATTTTATTATTTTGCAACCTCAAAACCTCTTTTATCCAAATAAGCCTTAAACTTATGCAGATACTCTTCGTCCGGCCCGTCAAAGAAGGAAACCCCTGAAGCTCCATTGTTGAAAGCTTCATCCAATGCCTGCTCAAAGGTATTCTTAATATCAGGGAACATCAATCCGGCATAAATTTTAGCCCGGCCATTAATCGTCTGTACACTTTCCTTCACCGAACGTCCAATCCACTCCGGTCCTTCATAATAAAAACCATTGTAAATCATCGGGAAGTATGCATCGAGCGACCACTGTCCCCAATCCTGACGCACCATCTTGCGAGCCATAGAAGGTCCCGGGAATACCGCAGCAGAGATACGTTTGCCATCTGCCTTGATGGTCTGCGTAATCTTATTGACCACACGTGTAATGGCATCCAGACGGAAATTTATCCATGACTGGTCTTCCATCGGATACTTCAATTCCAGCGGGTCTTTACCGGTCTGTTCCTTAAACATCTTCCGGCATACCTCACAATAACAATAATCATATTCCGGCAATTCAGAAGTCTGCTCAATTCCGTAATTCTTCCATAAGCTCACCGGTAATACTACATCCGGGAAACGCACATAATCCAGATGTACTCCATCCACATAAGGCAGATTCACTTCTTTCAGGTAATCAGCAGCCAAATATTCAGCCACACCTTCATGGTTCGGACACAAGAAGCGGTAATAATCTACATAAGCAGGCTTATCATAGCATGACTCCCCTTTACGGTTCACTGCAAACCAGTCGGGATGTGTCTCACGCACTTCTCTGCGGTTCATGGTCCACTTCCAATAATGTGCCTCCAGACCCGCTTCCTTACACATCCGGTAAGTAGCCTCATCATAGCCTTCAAACATGACTCCACTGATGCCACATTGTTTCATCAGAGCAAAGTATTTCTTATTGTACGCATCTCCCTTTTCCTTGTTAATGCGCATCCATACCCAGTTCTTTACCTGACGGGGAGTAATAGCTTCACGAGTAAACCTACCGTTATGGTCTACCACATAACGCACTTTTTCTTCAGGCACGCTCACCGACATACAGAATGTACGTTGTGTAGCCTCTACCAAGATTTCAGCACCAGCAGGCAAATCCTTCAATTCTGCCTCGGTCAGGAAGAAATTTTCTTTGGAACGAATGTAGTTTTTCTCCTTGGCATAATTATCCAATTGTGCATAGAACATGGCCCAAAGCAACTTATAGGCAGCCATATTGTAAGGATACTTGAAGGAATCAGTACCCGTTCCTATCACCTTATCGGAAAGATACAAGAATCCCCATCTGTCGGGCATGTGCATATCGATGCGTCCAGTAGGCATCCATACCCAGTTTTCTTCACGCTGTCCAGGCTTCAACCACTGCACACGTGAGAAGTTGATACGCCAGCAGTTTCCAGCCTGATCCGGGTTGGAGAAATTCACTGTCAACGCTTTATGAGGAATAGCCATTTCCACGCTCCACTGTTTGTCCTTATCTTTCGACTTGTTCAAGGTTCCTTCACGATGAATAGCCAGCTGAAGTCCCGGACAATCCCACTGAATCATAAAATTACCTCCCGAACGGTAAGGTTTGTCCAGCATCAAGTCAAAAATAACTCCCTTCGCATTGGTTTCTATTTCAAAGTAATTCTGCCCGTCCCCATCCGGATCCAGAAAAACCTCAAAGTCATTGTCATAATAGATAATTGTATCCCGCTGACTGAGTTTTGCCTTGATATCATCCTCCAGCAACACGGCTCCTACATAGAGATAATTATCATCCCACAACATTTTGGCAGAAGTATCATAACAAGGTTTGGCAAATCCTTCCCCACTTATATCTACAAAAGAAGAAGTGGACTGCGCCTTTTGCCAGTCTGCCTCATTCAGTTTTCCATCTACTTTAATTTTTCCATCCACACGATAGCACACATAGCCTTCGGGAAGCGTCAGCATACGTTCATACTTTTCATATAACCCCTGCCCCCAGAGCTGTCCTGCCATTGCAAATGCAAACAAACTACCTATCAATTGTTTTCTCATAATCGATTTTTTTCATTAATTACTTTCAATAACCTGTCCCGCTCCCCGATACAATTTGACCGGTCCGTCCAGCAATACGGCAATTACCGTAATTTGTGAATCAAGCACATGATTGGGCACATCAATATAAAGATTACCAGGCACTTCACTCCAATAGTTCTTATTATACACCTTATAAGACAACATAGAACCATTGCCTACCACCCATACCCGGTTGACTTTATTCATCAGCCCTTTCACTTCAATGGGGCCATTAGGCTTATAAGGTAAATAAAGATACAAAATATCTCCCCCTTTATTCAGTGTTGTATATCCCTGGAAGTGTTCTGTCGGGATACCGGCACGCGTATCATAAATCGCCTCCTTATGCTTTTTCGTCCAACGTCCGAACTCTTTCAAGATAGCTACCTGCTCTTCCGGAATCGTACCGTCCTCTTTCGGACCGATGTCCAGCAACAGATTTCCTCCCATACTCAGGCAATCCACAAAAGTCCGCAATAAGATATAAGGAGACTTATAGTTGGTATCCGTATGCTGATAGCCCCACGAATCATTCATCGTCATACACAACTCCCAATATTTATCTTCCGGACGTACAATAGGAACTCCCTGCTCCGGCGTAGCATAATCTCCATATCCCTGGATACGCGAGTTGATAATTACATTCTTATTGTCCGAGCGCAACAAATCCACAATTCCTTTAGAGTTCCATGCCTCCGCAGTCTGCTCCCAGTCACCATCAAACCAATACAAGTCCGGCTTCCAAGTCTTGTTCAACTCCGCCAATTGTGCCATATTAAAATTCACGAAACGTTTCCAGCGCACGGAGTCATTCGTATAACGCACTTCCGTACGTGTCATGTTCGGATAATCAGGATGCGACCAGTCCAGTAAGGAATAATAGAATCCCAACTTCAGTCCCTGCTTGCGGACTTCTTTTACAAAAGGACTGATCAAATCCCTTTTAGCCGGCGTACATTTTACCGTACTCAGCTCACCCGCCTTTGTATCCCATAAAGCCATTCCATCATGGTGTTTCGTCGTAATCACCGTATAACGGGCTCCACTCTCTTTTATCAAGTCCACCCAAGCCTTAGGATCATACTTCGAAGCAGTAAATCCATCCTTCTGGCTCATGTATTCCTCATACGGCAGGTATTTATTGAAGAAAGACCAGCTTTCGGAAACCCCCTTCACCGAATAAATGCCCCAATGAATAAAAATACCCAACTTGGCATTTGAGAACCACTCCATCCTTTTTTCTTTCTGAACGTCTTGTGGTGATTTTTCCGACACTTGTCCGATAGTAGAAGTGACAATGCTCAAAGATAACAATGCTACAAATAATCGTTTCTTCATAACAACCAATTACTGCATTCTTTATTTATATAAAAAATAGATTTGTATACACAAAAAAATAGCCTAACAACCATTTCTTACGCAGATTATATCTGCAAACAGGTTGTCAGGCTATTCTTTTAAATATTATTTCTGACTATACGCCAATGACCACCACAATGGAACCATCGTAGTATTAGCACCACCTAATAATTCCAATGCGTGCTTATATTCCGTTGGATTTGCATTATCAAGCGTAGTCGGGTATCTCATACGCTGCGGATAATACTGCCATTTCTGTCCAGATTTCCATGATTCCGGATCCCACTCAGTCATATCAGTGCCTGTCATCATTTTTTCATTTGCTATAATGTCAAAGAATGGCAAGCCTACACGACGATAATCAGACCAACACTCTTGCACCAAATATGGCAATTGAGCAATGTATTTTTGAGTAAATATTTTTGATAAATGATCATTCAACTGATTACCATACAATGTACGAGTTCCATCTGGATACTGATATTGAACAGTTCCTTCCTGATCTGTATAACCATCAACATACTTCATTGTCACAGAAGAAGCAGGATCTGTATGATTATATGCCACAGAAGTACCTACGCGATTATACTCTCTCGAACTAATATAATCATCGTAATACTGAGAAACGCCAAAATGAATAAAGCTCAATTTAACAGCTTTATTATAAGCATTTTCTGCAGTAAGACCACCAACTTCACCCGGTGTAACCCACTGACGTTCCAAGGCCTCAGCAACAAGGAAATAAGTTTCCCATGGACCGAAGTAAACCATCTTTTCCTTTGCATCTCTAGCCTGAGAACCCAATATAGGATAATTATTCAAACGTGCACTACTACTATTAGGCAACTCGTTCTTAGACATAGAAGGCGAAAAACTAGTTGTTGTACCAGCAGGTATACCATTCCAAGAATACGTACCATCTATCTTTATGGTATCTGTCTCGTCTTCAAAAGAAATAAGCCCAAAAGTACCTTTATATTTTTTCACTTCAGAACCTATATCAATCGTATTATCTGCATTTGAATCATAAGGTAAATAATATAATTTCAATGCACGAGGATCCAAGTTTTCAGGAAGTCCGTCCATCCAATATCCTTTAGTCGGATTATCAGTATTCAATACAAAATGCTTCTCAAAACGCTTTCCTAAATAATCAGCATCTTTTATGTAACTTGCTGCAATATCAGGGCGTTGTTCTTGAATAGAAATTCCTCCTAAGTTAGTCATCAAATTAGCCAAAGTACCAGACAAACAATGCTGATTATAAGAGCGGGTATACGGACCAGAATAATCATCCCATCCATTATTCTGCACAATTTCCATAATATCCGCATCTTCACTGATTGTCTTACTCAAATCAGCAGCTGCATCCTTAAACTGAGCTACAGCTTTAGCATACATTTCAGGATCCCTATCTTTCAGATTGCTCAAACGCATAGACAAACGCATTCGCAATGAATTGGCATATTTCACCCATTTTGTGGCATCGTACCCAAAATAAGGGTCACATTTTGCCTGATCTTCTGTTGGTTCAACAGATACATCTATCGCTTTTACCGCATCAGCTAATTCATCCAATATATAATTGTATGTATCCTTCTCGCTGCTATATACAGGATTCAATCCCCCCGTCAAATCTTGAGGTAAAGCACAAGGACCAAAACTATCAGCAAACTGTGCTAACAAATATGCACGCCAAATGCGAGCAAACTGCTTCATATTCGGATAAAATTTCTGATCGACCACCTCATCCGGATGAGTTTCAGCTATTTGAACAGCCAGTGTCGCATTATTTATAGAAAATGCAATTGCTGGATAGTAAAAAGAGCTGATATAATCATCATCATAATTACCAATAGACAGATGTTTCTTCTCTGTAAGAAAACGAGCACCTTCTCCCCAGTTATAAACGTATACACGTTCACCTGTACTAGGGTCCATCTGAATCTTGCTAAAAGACTGATTCAAGGCAAAGTAGGATTTAACAGATCCTAATTGTGTCTTAGAAGGGTCTGTATTCACCTCATCAAAATCAGAGCAAGAAGTTAATCCTAAACTGAATAGGCTTAACCCTAAAAATAATTTATCAATCGCTTTCATTTAAAATTCTTTTTTTGATTAGAAACCAAGAGTAACGTTAAATAAATAAGAACGTGATGTAGGAGATGCACAGTTCTCAAAACCTGTAGCATTAGTATTTGTGATAAATACAGCTTCAGGATCTATGCCATTCATATCACTGTAAATCATCCATACGTTATTCACAGAGAAACCTAATTTCAACTGCTGGAAAATAGTCTTCTTTAACATAGATGATGGAAATGAATAGTTCAACGCAATATTACGCAAACGAATATTGGTTGCATCATAAATATTTGCTTCTCCAATACCAGTATTACCTGTACCTATAGCCTGCCAATAATCCTGCTGAGAAACCTTTATTGTACTAGGAGCGTATGTTCCATCTTGCTGGGCAATTACACCATCCACTACAAAATTCTCACGCATTCCACCCGGTGCTGTACATTCTGCACGGCCGGCAATCTGTAATGCATAATTAGTATAAGAATAAATATCACCGCCTAAACGTCCGTCAATCTGGAAGCTCAAAGCAAAGTTCTTATATCTAAAGCTGTTATTCCAACCTAACATACAGTCGGCCTGCTGATCACCAATCTTCTCAGAAACCCCTGTAGACTGAGGCAAACCAGCTTTATTTAATAATAACTTACCATAATACGGACTATTTTCATCCGTTACACGCATAAACTTGGTACCCCAAATCTCACCATAGTTACCACCCTGCACAGCGTAAACTTTTAATTCAGCGGCACCACCTAATTCATATTTATCAACTCCAGGAGCTAATTCAATAACCTTGTTATTATTCTTAGAGAAGTTGAACTGAGTATCCCAGCTAAAATCATTTGTTTCAATAGGACGTGCATTAATCATCAACTCAATACCTGTATTCTGAATATTACCTGCATTAATCTTACGAGATTTGTATCCAGACATATTATCCATCGGAATATTCATCAACTGACGCTTTGCATTTGATTTATACCATGCCACATCAAATCCTAAACGATTGTTGAAGAATTTCAATTCCAAGCCGGCTTCCCATGAAGAAATCAACTCACTTTGCACTGTTGAATCATAATAAGTTTCAAGAGGCTTACCTGTTGTATTACCATTAGGGTCGGAAGATATTTCATAATAATTATACAACTGATACGCATCCATATCATTACCTACTTGAGCAAAAGAAGCACGTACTTTAGCATAAGTAAACCATGACGGCATCATCTTATCCATTTTTCCAACCATATCACTGATAATCCAAGAAGCTGAAATTGATGGATAGAAGAAAGAACGATTTTCCTTACTCAAAGCTGAAGACCAGTCATTACGGAAAGTTGCATCCAAGAATACCCATCCATCATAGTTAATACCCAATGTACCATACAATGAATTAATTTTCTTGTGATTGTAAGTTTCCTTAAAGTTACGGTCATTCTTACTACTATTCAACAAGTTAAACAAGTTTGGAACTGTAAGTTTGGTTGCATCACCTTTTAAGCCGGTGGTTTTTCTTTCCATCAAGTTTCCACCAAAAGTCATTGTACCACCAAACTTATCAATCAAATGGTCTTTCTGAGCGCTAATCAAAAAGCTGAAGTTATTTTCATAAAACTTCTTTTCTTCCAAGCTATATTGGCTGTTACCATTATTACGATTACTTCCAGCATATAGTTTGTTATTGCTTTCTGTATTATACATATCGCTACCCGCTTTGATTTCCGCATTCAACCAATCTGTAAATTTATACTTCAAAGAAGCATTCATCAAAAAACGGTTACGAGTATCATGGTTCGTATTATACAGTTCAGCCCAATAAGGGTTCATTCCACTATTATTATACCAATTAATTTTACCTTCATCAGTCAAAGGATTGCTATAATCACGAATATCCATTGAAGAAGGCAACTGGTAAATAGTGCGGAACATATTCTGATCGTTTGAACCTGTCATTGGTCGGTTATCTGCATTCGTATTGATATACTGTACCTTTGCATCCAAACTCCAGCGATCATCCTTACCAAATGTATAAAAAGCACGCAAAGTCAAGTTTGTACGATCCAATGTAGCTCCAGGAATCTTGCTTGAATCATCCATTCGGTTCAAAGACGCATAGATAGATGTCTTATCATACTGCTGAGAGAAAGAGATACTTTCCGTCAAATTAAGACCAGTCTTGAAAAATGCGTCTACGTTATCATAATACTGCATCACGCGTTTTTGTCCGTTGAAGGTATATTCACTTCCCATAGCAGGTCCCCAGCTATTGGATGTTTCTGTATTATATGCACCATTATCACCTTGACCAAATGATTTCTGCATCTTAGGATTCATGAAAATCGTTTCTGCAGAAACTGATCCAGAAATGGTAATACCTAAACCTTCACGTTTAGTACCTTTTTTTGTTGTAATCAAAATAACACCATTACCTGCACGAGATCCATAAAGTGCGGCAGCAGAAGCACCTTTCAAAACGGACATTGATTCAATATCTTCCGGATTAATATCTGAAAGACCATTACCCATATCCAAAGACGGATTATAAAAGTCCGCATTATCTGCACCGGTAAAGTTATCCATAGGAACACCATCAACCACAATCAACGGCTGATTTGTACCTGTCACAGAGTTTGCACCACGCAACTGAATTTTTGAAGATCCACCAGGTCCATTACTAGAACGAATAACCTGTACACCCGAAATCTTACCAGACAAAGCATTAGCGAGGTTTGTTTCACGGGCTTCAACCAAAGATTCTCCTTTGACTTCCTGAATGGCATAACCCAAAGCTTTCTTTTCACGCTTGATACCCAAAGCAGTCACCACTACTTCCTGAAGGACCTCAGTATCATCAGACATTTGAATAGTTCCAAGATCTGATACAGCTTTTAACTGTTGTGTCTTATAACCTATATAAGACAATTCAAGTGTAGCTCCAGAAGTTACTTGTAAAGTAAACTTACCATCAATATCCGTAATCGTACCATTTGTAGTACCAACTTCAAGAATACTTACACCTATCAAAGGCTCACCTTGAGCGTCAACAACTGTACCTTGAGTGGTAATTTTAGCAGACTGTTGTAGTATAGATGCATCCACTGACTTTTCAGGAGCAGCCCATACAGTTCCCCATCCGGAAACAACCAACAATAAAAACATTTGTGAAAACCTACCAATTCTCATAAATTAATTAGATTAATGATATAACTTAGAATTAGAATTTATTATTCAAAAAAGACGAGAAGTCAACAAGATATCAATTAAATATTTTAAAAATATCCATGGCTAATTTTCATAGATATTACATTAATGTTTACATTTATAAAATTATTCATAGTACAAATATAGATATATTTTAAATAATCCACTCTTTATATATAGAAAAATGAATAAAATTAAATATTATTAATATTATATGAGTTAAAAAACAAACAAGGAATCAGAAAGGCTTCACATAGACATACACATTCTAACAATAAAATAAAAGAAGTTACAGTTTAAAGGTATGACAACATCCGTTACATCCAAGTTTTTTTGAACAAAGATTCTTTTTCTAAAAAAGTGCGACGCTACAACAAAACAGAACCAAAAATAATATACAAAAGGGCACAAAAAAAACTCCGCCAATTGGCGGAGTTCTATCAGAAAGCGGAAGCTGGGGAACTCGAACCTTTCAGCTTCAACTCTGTATATCAATTAGTTTTACACTTGTCAAGACTTCTTTCTGTAGCATTTTTGTAGCAAAACTGCCAAATCTCTAATGAACCCTTGTTGACAACCTCCGTCATCACTAATTCATGGTTCAAAGATAATCTTTTTCGAACTAAACGCCAAATGATTGATAATAAATATTTTCCAAGGCTCTCTGCTACACTTTTAGTGCAAGGTGCAAGCCCCTTAATATATAAGGAGGCTTGCACCTTGCACTAAAGGAGTTTTTCTCTAGATTAAATCCCAACCAAGGTTGACAAATCAAACAAAAACCACTATCTTTGTAACCATTAAAATTTAAAGCCATGAAACAGATATTTTCACAGCGACTTAAAAGTGCCAGACTTATGAATGGCCTATCTATGGATAGTCTTTGCGAAAAAATGAATCATATCGTATCGAAGCAGTCTATCTCAAAATATGAAAAAGGTATAATGATGCCAGACAGCACCATACTTATAGCCTTATCCAAAGCACTTAATGTTAGTGTGGATTTTTTCTTTCGCCCATATAATGTGACAGTGGAAGATATTGAATTCAGGAAAAAGAGCAAACTTAAATCTTCTTCACTAAAAGGAATAAAGGAAAAGGTAATAGACGAAATAGAGAGATATATGGAAATAGAAAATCTGCTGGATATGGATAATTCTTTTCATATAGACTATAAGGATATTATTATCAAGGAAAAGAATGATGCGATCACCGTAGCTGGCAAATTACGTAACGATTGGAAATTAGGAGAAGATGCCATCAGCAACATTACTTTTCTTCTTGAAGAAAATGGTATAAAGGTAATACATCTGGATGCAGAAACTGAATTTGATGGATTAAGCGGATTTATAAATAAAACGGTTCCTGTTATCATTGTAAATAAGAATGCAACTGCAGAAAGACAACGATTTACTGCCTTACATGAATTAGGTCATCTGTTGTTGAACTTTGCTCAAGAATTACAGGACAAGGAAAGAGAAAGATTGTGTAACATCTTCGCTAATGAAATGCTTATACCGACCTCAGAATTTATCCGACTTATAGGCGTATCCAGAAAAGATATTTCATTGCAAGAACTTATACCTATCCAGATACAATTTGGTATATCCATTGATGCACTCATGTACAAAGCAAAAGAAGCCAGTATTATTACTGAACAAAGATATAAAGGATACTGCATAAAGAAAAACAGTTCTTCAGATTTTAATGAGCAGATTAAGGAAACCCGCTACCCTCAAGAACAAAGTCACCGATTCTTAGGATTGGTTTATAAGGCTATTTCTCAAGAGATAATATCCATAAGCAAAGCATCTTCTTTGTTGAATTGCTCAGTAAACGAAGTACGCTCATCATTAAACTTTATCTGATATGGGGACAATTGTTGTTAATGATACAAATATCTTCATAGATCTTATATCTGTAGATTTATTGGATGAGTTTTTCAGTCTGCCCATAGACATTCACACCACAGATTTTGTTGTCCATGAGTTGACCGAACCTTTACAACAGAAAAAAGTTGAATCATATATTAGACAAAATAAACTGACAGTAAAACTCCATTCAGCCATTGAAGTAATAGAAATAGCAGAATTTCAAACTACCTGCGAGAATAATGTGTCCATCACCGACTGTTCCGTTTGGCTTTATGCCAAAAAGAATAATTATACTTTATTGACAGGAGATGGCAAGTTAAGAAAATCTGCAAGTAAATCAGGGGTTGAAGTTTGTGGAATACTTAAAATATTTGATATGCTTGTTGAAGATTATCAAATTATACCTAAACAGAATGGAGCAGACATGCTGGAAAAACTATTTAAAATCAATAACAGGCTTCCATCACGTGAGATAGAAAACAGACTAAACAAATGGCGCAAATAGCCTAAAGAACAATAAGAAGAAGTGGACATCAAAACTATAATACATCCTCGTATTGGAGTAATGATATTACTTCTTCTTTTATCTTATATACTGTTCAAACTCTACTTCAAGCAATAATTCATATGGTTAATAAGTTTTGACATACCATTTTTCTAATTCATAATTGACAACTTATCCCAGTTCTTGTTAAAATTAACATTAGTGATTCCTAGTTCTCTCAATAGAATGATGCAAACTGCAAAAGATAAATCATTGTTTATATTTTTCATATCTAACAATTCTGTATAGTCATTTTTGCGGTCATGTATTATGGTATTTCTTAAATCTTTAATGTCCTTTATCCCTGTTTCTTCTTTTTTTACTGTAGCAAAATGTCTATTTAGTTTCTTCCAGTCAATACTATTATCCTTGATTATTTTCTTTATGGGATTCATTTCCCTAGGCTTTTTTATCAACATCCCTGGTAAGTCGTTATACCATTTCTCTTTTATAGCTTTAAAAATTGGAGAGCCATTTGAATATTTTTCATCTTCTCCTACATTGGCATCTCTCATTCCTTGAATAAAAGATTCAAATAATGAGTCAAAAACCTGTTTCATAATATCCTTCTCTTCAAAATAAACAGGTTCAGTGTCAGCAAGAGTTTCTAAAATGGAATATAATATCAGGAAAGCGGATATATCATCCAAATATATAGTTCTAATATAGTCATTTATTGTGGTGCATATTCCGGCGGATACCCGTTCAGCATTTCCGGTGATATCCGTTCAGT
>NZ_QSQT01000036.1 GCF_003437535.1 Phocaeicola plebeius | reverse complement strand
TACGCATGTTACTAAATAAATTGTGTCAACTTATTTAGTACACTACAGTTTTCCGGCAGACCTCTTTTTGTCTGATTTTTAAGTTAATAAATCATTAGCAATCTTGTTTTTCTCCGGCGAAAATACTAAATTAGGGCATCGCGAATTTTAAATGTAATGCCTATGAAAAAGTATGTAGCTGAACTAATCGGAACTATGGTTCTTGTACTGCTGGGCTGCGGTAGCGCCGTATTTGCAGGAGGAGTGGCCGACACAGTGGGTGCCGGTGTAGGAACCATCGGAGTGGCCATGGCATTCGGTCTTTCTGTCATCGCCATGGCATATACCATAGGAAACATTTCCGGCTGCCACATCAATCCGGCCATTACACTGGGTGTATGGCTGTCGGGAGGCATGAAAACGAAACGGGCGTTGATGTACATGCTGTTTCAGGTTGTGGGCGCCATTATCGGCTCACTGATTCTTACACTATTAGTTTCGACCGGTGCACACGGAGGACCGACGATCACAGGCTCCAACAGCTTTGCGTCTGATGCCATGGGGCAGGCGTTCCTGGCCGAAGCCGTGTTTACCTTTATCTTTGTGCTGGTGGCGCTGGCTGCCACGGACGAAAAGAAAGGAGCTGGCAACCTGGCCGGACTGGCCATCGGACTTACGCTGATACTGATTCACATCGTGTGTATCCCGATTACGGGCACATCCGTGAATCCGGCACGAAGCATCGGACCGGCCTTAATGGAAGGCGGACAGGCCATCGAACAGCTCTGGCTCTTTATCGTGGCACCTTTCGTGGGAGCAGCTTTCAGTGCGCTGGTGTGGAAATTCCTTCGTACTGAATAAGTAAAGACACGAGGATAGCATGTCTTTTTCATTTAAAAAACGTATCTTTGCAGCCGATTTTTAAATAAGGAAAAAGATATGCTATCACAAGGTATTTATTCGATTGTTTTACTGATTTTCTCGAACATCTTCATGACGTTTGCCTGGTACGGCCACTTGAAGATGCGTGAAGAGTTCAGCTGGTTTGCTTCACTACCGCTGATTGGGGTGATTGCGTTCAGCTGGGCCATTGCTTTTTTTGAATACTGTCTGCAGGTTCCGGCTAACCGTCTGGGGTTCAGAGATAGTGGGGGACCGTTTGACATCATGCAGCTGAAAGTGATTCAGGAAGTGATTACGCTGGCCGTGTTTACCATTTTCTCCATGATTGCGTTCAAAATGGAGTTGAAATGGAACCACCTGGCTGCATTTTTCTGCCTGATATTGGCTGTATATTTCGTATTCAAGAAGTGAGATAAGACGCTTGTCAGTTCTGCTGTTCGCGTAGGCGCTGGATTTCACGCTGTACGTCGTACTGGTTGCTTCTGACTTTATCTTTTCGGAAGAATTCTTTTCGCCGGATAGAGTCCTCGGCTGCTTTCTGGCGAATGTATTCATACAAGTTTCCCGCATCCTCCGCCTGCGCTGGTTGCGGGTTTTTCTTTTTCTCCTCTTTTACGGTATCGGGCCGAATCTCCGCTTGTTTTTTTACGGAGTCAGGAGCGGCGTAAATGGGCAGGAGAGGAGCTTCCGAAAAAGCCGGCTGAAAGGTAAGCAATGTCTGCGTGCTGTCGGCTGCCTGCTGTTTACGGAGCTGACGGTAGAAGTTGGGCACTTTTAAGCTGTCGGCAGCCGTGGGCTGATAGTCAGCATACCTTTTCCAGGCATTGGCATGCTTGCGGTTGTGTGCCAGCATGCGCCCGCGGCGGGTCATGTTGTCATAGATGAAGCCCATGAAATCGAGTCCGCCGATACCGATACCTACACCTGCAGAGCCTCCCACACTTTCATACATCCGTCCGGTGGAAGGCTTGATGCTGCGTCCGTATTCTTCGTCGGCATATACGCGGTTGGGATTCAGTGTCCAGGAGATTTCCCACTGCTTGGGCCGACCGGCTACCAATACATCGTATACAGGATCTTCTCCGAAACGGGTCCAGATGGTGTAAGGCTCCATGCGGACATAACTTTCCGGTTTCCACACTTTGGTGGTATCAATCAGGCTGCGGGGCACTTTCAAATCCACTTTGAAGTCCATCCACTTTTTGTTCAGCGGGGCTTCCAATGGTTTGTTTTCCTGTTTGGGTAGGGGATTAAAGTCAAATTGAATCATTTTTACTGCATCCATGTTGAGTTGCAGTTCTTTTTCCTGCTGCTGGCTCATGGCGGGCAGGATGCCGACTGTACATAGAATCAGTGTCAGCCGGGATGATAAATGTAAAGAGTAGTTCATGCCGTGTACGTGTTTATAGTCCTTTTACTCGTCCTCCCTGCATCCAGCACTTGCGATAGTAAGGTTCTTCCAGCCGGCTGACAATGACGCCGGAACTGGTGCTGGCATGCACGAATTTTCCGTCTTTCAGGTAAATGCCTACGTGATTGGCAACGCGTTTACGCCGTCCGTTATGGAAGAACACCAGGTCACCTTCCTGCAACTGGCGCTTGGATATTTTTCGGCAATTTTCCGTCCGCTGGGCATCAGAACTGCGTTGCAGTTTCTTGTGGTACACTTTTTTATAGACAGCTGAAGTGAAGCCTGAACAGTCTGTTCCCCGGTGAGTGGCTCCCCCATGGCGGTAGGGCACTCCAATCCAGTCGGCCACTTCCACGTAGAGACGATGATTGTCGCCGGCATCAATATCCATTTCCAGCCGCACAGCGGCACGTGCCAGTTCGCGGTAGTCCACGCGCGGAGCACGTGTGCCACATGAAGAAAGTATGAGACAGAGCCCGAATAATATATATGTCGAAAAACGAGTGATGCAGTATTTGTACATGATTGCTTATTTTGAACAAATGTACGTAATATCCTTGTTACATGGATAGGTACTTAGGGTATTTTAGAACCTGTTGAAGATTGTTTCATTTTGCTTTTTCCTGTATCTTACATAAAAAAACAGCGCCTCTTCCGAAAACGGGAAAGACGCTGCCTTTACAAATTGATTATTTATGGTATATTATTTCTGTACCGGAGAGCTCATGCTGACTTCCACTTCGTTCTTCTGTCCGAAGAAGGTCTTGGCAAAAGCTTTCAGGTCGTCACCGCTGATAGCGTTCACGGCTTCTTCGTATCCGGTATTCATATCCAGATTTTCCCAGTAGTAAGTGTTCAGGATATTCATCCAGTAACCGTTTTCTTTCTGGTTCTGCTTGTAAGTCTTCAGCATGTATTCCTTCACCTTGCTCAGGTCTTCGCTAACCGGACCTTTTTCGATGAATTCCTGAATACCTTCGTTAATCAGTTTCACCATTTCTTCACGACGGTTCGGGTCAGTATCGAAGTATACCTGGAAGGCACCTTTCTCTGTCGGATACTTGCTCAGGCTTCCGTTACAGCTTACGCCGTATGTACCACCGGCATCTTCACGTACGGTACGCAGGTAAACCATGTTCAGCAACTGACCAAGCATGCTCATCTGCAGGTTGTTCTTCAAATTATACTTGCAGTCGCCAGAATATACCATCAGCACAGTAGCCTTCGGGGTTTCCAGTTCCTTCACGAAGTTGTTTTCAAAGTGTCCTTTGCGGATGGCCATGCCTGTATCGCGGAATTTTTCGTTTCGCTTGGTAGCAGGCAGTGCACCCAGGTACTGCTCGATAAGCGGAGTAGCTGTTTTTGTATCTACGTTACCTACCAGAATGAAGGTAAAGTCGCTGGCATCCGCAAAACGGTTCTTGTAGAATTCCATCACTTTGTTGTAGTCAATCTTATCGAGCATGTCGGCTTTCATAGACAACGCACGCGGATGACGGTTGTAAAGTGCTACGTTGATAGAATCGCTGAAAGCAGTCATCGGGTCAGCTTCCTGGTTAGCCAGAGCAGCCTTGTTACGTGTGATGAAAGAAGTGAAGGCTTCCTGGTCCATACGCGGTGCAGTGAAGCGCAGGTAAGTCAGCTGAAGCATGGTTTCCAAGTCTTTCGGAGAGCAGCTTCCTGACAATCCTTCTGAATAGGTGTTAACCATTGCGCTGGCTGATGCCATCTTTCCGGCCAAAACTTTATCCAGGTCTACAGAATTGAAATTGCCCAGTCCACCCAATGAAGCAATCTGGCTAATCAGAGCGAACTGCAATACATCTTTATCGTTGAACAAAGAAGTTCCACCCGGACTGAAGGCCTGCATACGTACTTCGTCGGCCTTGAAATCTGTCGGTTTCAGAATGACACGCACACCGTTGCTCAGTGTCAGGATAGTAGAACCGAACACACCCTGTTCTGTCTTCACTACCTTTCCAGCATGTGGTTTTTCCTTCATCAGCGGTTCATCGGATACCTTGTCTACATAAGCTGTCAGCTTTTCAGCTTTTACTTTGTCGATTACGGCTTTCAGTTCGGCTTCCGTCGGATATTTCATACCGTCTTTTTCCGGACAGAACACGCTCAACACGATGTTTTTCTCTGTGATGAGCTGTTTCATTACCTGATTGACAGCATCTACCGGAATGTTCGGCACAATCTGGTTCATGATGGCATATTCATTTTCAATGCCCGGAATCGGTTCATTGTCAATGAAGTGACGCACATATTCATTTACATAACTTGCATTACGCTGCTTGTTACGTTCATTGTAGGCTGATTCCAGTCCGCGCAGGTAATCAGCTTTTGCACGGGCATACTCGCTAGCTGTGAAACCAAACTGACGCACGCGTTCAATTTCGCGCATCAACGTTTCTGTGGTCAGGATGATGCCGTCTTCCTTGGCTGCAGCAAAGGCCGCAAATGCTCCTTTTGTCTTAGCCACCAGGTAATCTCCATCCTGTACACCAGCTTCAATGAACGGCGGGTTAGCCTGCTGGGTCAGCTCGTTCAAACGGCTGTTAAGCATGCTTTCGATAGAAGAAACCATGTAGTTCATTACCAGATAACCCATGTTGTTCTTCTGATCGTTAGGCACTACATCGTGTTTGTGGAACAGATATACGATGGGCACCTGCTGTTCCTTGTCTTTTGCCACGGCAATGATAGGTTCATCATTGTCGGGCACAGGGAAATATTTACGTTCTGCAGCGTTGGCCGGCATTTCAATCGGAGAGAACAGCTTCTTGATTTTTACTTCAATGCTATCCACATTGATGTCGCCCACTACCACGATACCCTGCTGGTCTGGACGGTACCATTTTTCATAATAGTCTCTCAATGCCTGATAAGGGAAGTTGTCTACCACTTCCATCGTTCCGATAGGCAGACGATAGGCATACTTGCTGTCTTTATACATGGAAGGGAATACCTTTTCATACATACGCATCATAGCTCCTGTGCGTGTACGCCATTCTTCGTGGATAACTCCACGCTCCTTGTCGATTTCTTTCGGAGCAAGTGTCAGGTCGTTGGCCCAGTCGTGCAAAATCAACAGACAAGAGTCTACGATTCCGTCACGGATAACCGGTACGTTAGAAATATTATACACGGTTTCATCTACTGAAGTATAAGCGTTCAGGTTAGCTCCAAACTTCACACCGATGGTTTCGAGGTATTCACGAAGCAGGTTGTCGGGGAAGTGAGTGGTTCCGTTGAAACACATGTGCTCCAGGAAGTGTGCCAGACCACGCTGGTTGTCTTCTTCCAGGATAGAACCCACTTTCTGTGCAATGTAGAAGTCGGCCTGATTGTCGGGCAACTCGTTGTGACGGATGTAGTAGGTCAATCCGTTTTCTAACTTACCGATACGCACGTTGGGATCGGTCGGAATGGGCGGCATCTGTTGGGCGAATGCAGTCATCGCACCTCCCACTAAAATTACCGCCGCAAAAGTTCTTTTTAATTTAAAAACTTTCATCGTAATTTTTATTTAGGTTGTGAGTAATCAAAGAAGTCCGTTGGCCGACAAATAACGCTCTGCCTCAATGGCTGCCTTACATCCGCTTCCGGCTGCCGTAATAGCCTGACGGTAATGTGGGTCAGCTACGTCGCCTGCAGCAAATACGCCCGGAACACCTGTACACGGAGTATTGCCTTCAGTAATGATATAACCGGTTTCATCGGTTTTCACCCACGGCTTGAAAATATCAGAATTCGGTTTGTGACCGATGGCCAGGAAGAATCCGTCAATAGCCACATCGTAGCGTTCTTCGTCGGCTTCACCCATACGTTTCACTACGTGCATGCCTTCCACACCGTTATCGCCAAACAAACCTACAGCATTGTGTTCAAACAATACGGTAATGTGCGGATGATTCAGTACACGCTCCTGCATGATTTTAGAAGCACGAAGGAACGGCTTACGTACCACAAGATATACCTTGCTGGCCAGTCCTGCCAGGTACACAGCTTCTTCGCAGGCAGTATCGCCACCACCTACTACAGCTACGGTTTTCTTACGATAGAAAAAGCCGTCGCAAGTAGCGCAAGCACTAACACCCATACCCGCGTATTTCTTTTCGTCTTCCAATCCTAAGTATTTGGCAGTAGCACCGGTAGAAATAATCACGGTATCGGCGGTGATTTCCTTTTCATCGTCTACCACAAATGTATAAGGAGCCTTGCTCAGATCAGCTTTTGTCACAATTCCGTTGCGAATATCGGCGCCGAAACGTTCAGCCTGTCTTTTCAGGTCGTCCATCAGCACCGGGCCGGTTACGCCTTCCGGATAGCCGGGAAAGTTTTCTACTTCGGTAGTCGTAGTAAGCTGACCGCCAGGTTGGATTCCTTCATAAAGTACGGGAGAAAGATTGGCACGGCTGGTATAAATGGCAGCCGTATATCCTGCGGGGCCTGATCCGATGATCAGGCATTTTACATGTTCTGTTGCCATAAATTTGGAATATAGTTTGTCTTAATTTGAATAATTCTAGAACAAAAGTATATATTTTTTAGAATACTCCTTTTATTTATTCAGAGATTTTACGGAAATATGCATTCTTTATTCATTCTTATTCGCCCTTTGAAGGGGGATTTTTATTGCATAAATGAAAAATAGATGCTAACTTTGCCCGTCAATTAGATAAAACTAACATTTAATAAAGATATGTTTAGAAGTCATACTTGCGGTGAGTTACGACTCGCCGATGCAGGCAAGAACGTGACACTGGCCGGATGGGTGCAGCGTGCACGTAAGATGGGAGGAATGACATTTGTGGACCTCCGCGACCGCTACGGTATTACGCAGTTGGTGTTCAACACGGAAGTGAACGCCGAACTTTGTGAGCGTGCCAACCACCTGGGACGTGAATTCGTGATTCAGGTGAAAGGAACGGTAAGCGAACGTTCCAGCAAAAATGCCAATATCCCGACAGGAGAAATTGAAATCATCGTATCGGAACTGAATATTCTGAATTCAGCCCAGACACCGCCTTTCACTATTGAAGATAATACGGACGGGGGAGATGACCTTCGTATGAAATACCGTTATCTGGACTTGCGCCGTAGCGCTGTACGCAAGAACCTAGAACTCCGCCACCGCATGACGATGGAAGTACGCCGTTATTTGGATAGCAAGGGCTTCCTGGAAGTGGAAACTCCGATGCTGATTGGTTCTACTCCGGAAGGTGCACGCGACTTCGTGGTTCCTTCACGTATGAATCCGGGACAGTTCTACGCATTGCCTCAGTCTCCGCAGACTTTAAAGCAGTTGCTGATGGTTTCCGGCTTCGACCGTTACTTCCAGATTGTAAAATGTTTCCGCGATGAAGACCTTCGTGCAGACCGTCAGCCTGAGTTTACACAGATTGACTGCGAGATGAGCTTCGTAGAACAGGAAGACATCATCAATACTTTTGAAGGTATGGCCAAGCATTTGTTCAAGGAACTTCGCGGAGTGGAACTTACAGAACCGTTCTTACGTATGCCGTGGGCAGATGCCATGAAGTATTACGGAAGTGACAAACCGGATTTGCGTTTCGGCATGAAGTTCGTCGAACTGATGGACGTGCTGAAAGGCTACGGTTTCTCTGTTTTCGACAATGCAGCTTATATCGGTGGTATCTGTGCAGAAGGTGCAGCTCACTACACTCGCAAGCAGCTGGATCAGTTGACAGAGTTCGTAAAACGTCCGCAGATTGGTGCTAAAGGTATGGTATATGCACGTATTGAAGCAGACGGCACCGTGAAGTCAAGCGTAGACAAGTTCTACAGCCAGGAAGTGCTGCAGAAGATGAAAGAAGCATTCGGTGCTAAACCGGGTGACTTGATTCTGATTCTGAGTGGTGACGATGCCATGAAGACTCGTAAGCAACTTTGCGAATTGCGTCTGGAAATGGGTAACCAGCTGGGCTTGCGCGATAAGAACAAGTTTGCTTGCCTGTGGGTAGTAGACTTCCCGATGTTCGAATGGAGCGAAGAAGAAGGCCGCTTGATGGCTATGCACCATCCGTTCACTCACCCGAAAGACGAGGATATTCCTTTGCTGGATACCGATCCGGCTGCCGTTCGTGCCGATGCATACGATATGGTTATCAACGGTGTGGAAGTAGGTGGTGGTTCTATCCGTATCCACGATTCAGCATTGCAGGCTAAGATGTTCGAAATTCTTGGATTCACTCCAGAGAAAGCACAGGAACAGTTCGGCTTCCTGATGAATGCCTTCAAGTTTGGTGCACCTCCTCACGGTGGTCTGGCATACGGACTTGACCGTTGGGTATCTCTGTTTGCCGGTCTGGATTCTATCCGCGACTGCATCGCCTTCCCGAAGAACAACTCTGGACGTGACGTGATGCTGGATGCTCCTGGCTTCCTCGACCAAAAACAGTTGGATGAACTGAATCTGAAAATTGACATCAAGGAAAATAATTAATAACGTTTCAAGGAAAAAGACAAGAAAGTAACCGGATGAAGGAATCGGTACGGATTATACGCTTTGCAATAATAGGAACGCTCAATGCTCTGATTGCAGCTTTCGTAGTATGGCTGTTGATGCACATCGAGGGCGAGAGTTATATTATAGCTAATATATGCGCATATATTGTGGCACAGATACATAACTTTATCTGGTGCAAATACTGGATTTTTCCGCTTGAAACAGATGACAAAAAAAATAGCATCTGGCATCAGATGCTATTTTTTATTGGTGCTTTCGCACTGGCTTATAGTGCGCAGTTCCTTTTTCTTCTTATGCTCGTAGAGCTTCTTCACTGCAATGAATACCTGGCACAATTCCTCGGACTCTTTATCTACGGTGCCGTCAACTTCATTTGCAATCGCCGCCTGACTTTCCGTTAGGCCATTTTCATCAGATTTTCTTCTTCAATATACTGAAGTTTCTTTTCCAGTATCACTTCACGCGTTTTCTCCGTATTGTCGGTACGGAACACCAGTATACCTTTTCCTCCCAGCAAGAAGGAATAGAGATAGGAAATACCTATGCCTGTTTCGCTGAAGCTGCGGATGGCATCGGCAGCCCGTCCCGGTTCATTGTCCAAACTGATGGCAAACACATCGGATACATTGGCTGAGATACCCGCATCCTTCAATACTTCATAGGCACGCAACGGCTCGGAACAGATAATACGGTAGATGCCGTACTCTACAGTATCAGATATAGTAGAAGCAATCAACTGGATATGCGCTTCTTTCAGTAGTTCAAGCACCTGAAGCAGTGTGCCCGACTTATTTTCTACAAAAACAGATAGTTGATGTATGGTCATACTCTTTTATTTTTAAATCAATGTTTTTCGTAAATCTTTCACGCGCACGGCTTTTCCTTCCTGTACGGGCAGGCTTCCTTTAGGTACCAGTTTCACGCGTGGGGTAATCAGAATTTCATCTTTCAACTGGCGGGTAATTTCCTTGGTCAGGTTCTGAAGGAATCCGTAGTCATCGGTAAAGTCATTCAATTCTACCTCCACCGTCATCTCATCGTTCGCATCAAGGTTGGTCAGCGTAATGAGGTACTCATTACCCAGTTCCTTGAACTGCAACAAGATGTTCTCAATCTGAATCGGGAAGATATTGACACCCTTGAGAATCATCATGTCGTCACTGCGGCCTTTCATTCGGTCAAGACGCTTGTGATGACGTCCGCAAGGACAATCGCCCGGAAGTATACGGGTCAGGTCACGCGTACGGTAACGCAGCAACGGCATTGCTTCACGGTTAATGGTGGTCAGCACCAGTTCGCCCACTTCGCCTTCGGGTACCGGTTCCAGTGTGACAGGGTCCACAATTTCTACGATATAATAATCCTCCCAAATGTGGAGTCCGTTCTGTTCCATGCATTCAAAAGCTACCCCCGGGCCACACATTTCCGACATACCGAAAGAGTTATAGGCTTTTACGCCCAGCATCTGTTCAATACGGCGACGCTGTTCGTCAGAATGCGGTTCAGCTCCGATAATCAAAGTCTTCAGATGGGTATCGCGGCGCGGGTCAATGTGCATCTCTTCCATCACTTCATACAAACGGCCGGCATAACTCGGGATGGCATGAAGAGCAGTAGTACCAAAGTCAGTGATAAACTTAATCTGCCGCTTGGTATTGCCAGCAGCAGCTGGGACAGTCAGCATACCCAGACGTTCGGCACCATACTGGAAACCCAAGCCACCGGTAAACATACCGTAGCCAGAAGAGTTTTGGAAGATATCTCCTTTACGCAGTCCCACCATATACAGACAGCGTGCTACGGCATTGGCCCATTCTTCCAAATCGTGCTGTGTATGCAAAATCACGGTAGGAGTTCCTGTGGTACCACTGGAAGAATGGAGACGGACTACCTCTTCCAAAGGCACGGCAGAAAGCCCGAACGGATAATGGTCGCGCAAATCCTGTTTGGTAGTGAAAGGGATTTTCTGTAAATCCTCCAGTGACTGTATATCTTCCGGTTTGATGCCGCATTGCTGAAAGCGTTCCTTGTAGAACGGAGAATGCATACAACGGTCGATGGTTGCTTTCAACCGTTTCAACTGAAGTTTCTCAATGTCCGGTCTCGACAAGGTTTCCACTTCAGGATGCAAGTACATTTGGTCGTTTTTCATATTATTTTTCGTTGTTTGATGCACAAATATAGAAATAATAAACTAAAACCAAATAAAAACTTTCATTTTTCTTTTAATACTGTTCAAATGATTCAAAATTTGTCAGGATAGTTACTGTATATGTATCCTCCCTAAGCGGAAAAACAGGGAATGCCATTTCCTGTCCTATATGAAAAGAGCCACTGCAAATCCCTCTTTTACGAAGAAATGCAGTGGCTCTTCTTATTTTCTATGTCAAGCCAACGTGACTTTAAAGGCCTTATTCAAAGCTCCCGTAACGTGTAGGCAGCAACTTACGGTCGCCCAATGTATTATCAATACGTGCTACGTTAATCCAGAATTTGTTGTCTCTTACACTCTGAATCGGATAAGCCGCCTTGGCACGTCCATAAGGATGAGTCCAAGCATCTCCCACAATCTCGTATTCCGGATGAGGAGCATTCACCAATACGTTGTCTTCTTTGTCGACCTTTCCAGTCTCAATCTCTGCAATTTCTTCACGGATATGTACCATGACATCCACAAAGTTGTCCAATTCTGCCAGACTTTCACTTTCCGTCGGTTCAATCATCAGCGTACCGTGTACAGGGAAAGAGAGGGTAGGTGCATGGTAACCGTAGTCCATCAGACGCTTGGAAATATCATTTTCCGAGATTCCGCTTTCTTCGTGTATCTTCCGGCATTCCAAAATCATTTCATGACCTACGAAACCATTCTTTCCGCGGTATACCACTCCATACGCATCTTTCAAGCAAGCAGCCAGGTAGTTGGCATTCAGGATAGCTGTTTGAGTCGCTCTCCTCAAGCCTTCTGCTCCCATCATGCAAATGTATCCGTAAGTAATCGGCAGGATACCGGCACTTCCGTAAGGAGCAGCAGATACTTCATTCTGCGGATTGCCCGTGCTGACATGGCCCGGAAGGAAAGGAACCAGATGCTCGGCCACACAAATCGGACCTACACCCGGACCGCCACCACCGTGAGGGCTCGCGAATGTCTTATGCAGGTTCAGGTGACACACGTCTGCTCCGATAGTACCCGGATTGGTCAGTCCCACCTGTCCATTCATGTTGGCTCCGTCCATATAAACCTGTGCACCGCACGCATGGATAATCTCACATATCTCCTTGATTTCCTCTTCAAAGATACCGTGAGTAGACGGATAAGTAATCATCAAAGCTGCCAGTTCATCCTTATGTGCTTCAGCCTTCGCACGCAAATCTTCCAAATCCACATTTCCATTCTCATCGCAAGCACACGTCAGCGGTTCGTAACCCGCCTGTACAGCCGAAGCCGGATTGGTGCCATGTGCCGAAGCCGGAATCAATACCAATCGGCGGTTACCCTGTCCGATGCTTTCCTGGTAACTTCTAATCACGCGCAAGCCCGTATATTCACCTGCTGCACCGGAATTCGGCTGGAGAGATACGCCTGCAAAGCCTGTAATCGTCTTCAGCTGTTCCGACAGATTGTGAATCAAAGTCTGGTATCCCGCGGCTTGGTCTTCCGGAACCAACGGGTGAAGGTTCATCCAGGCCGCATTGCTAAGAGGCAGCATTTCGGATGCCGCATTCAATTTCATGGTACAAGAACCCAAAGAAATCATGGAATGAGCCAACGAGATATCCTTCCGTTCCAGACGTTTGATGTAACGCATCATTTCCGTTTCGGTGTGATACTTCTGGAAGACTTCGTGAGTGAGGTATGTGCTCAGACGCTGGAACTGTGCGGCAACAGGAGCTTTTCCCGGTATAGCACAGACATCATGCATCGGTTCTTCTGCCGCTACGGCAAACAGATTCAGAATCAGCGTAGCATCTGCCTGCGTAGTAGTTTCATCGACACTGATACCCACATCACCATTATCAAAATAGCGCAGGTTGATTTCCTTGCTCAAGGCAATGGTGCGCACTTCCTGAATGGTCACGTTGTTCGGTAACTGTATTCTCAGTGTATCAAAGAAATTTTCGTTCTGCAATTTATATCCCAGTTTCGTGAGCTGTTCTGCCAGCCAGAAAGCCACGGCATGCACATGATTGGCTATTTCCTTTATGCCGTCAGGTCCGTGATATACGGCATAGAATCCGGCCATGGTAGCCAGCAGTGCTTGTGCCGTACAGATATTGGAAGTCGCCTTTTCACGCTTGATATGCTGCTCGCGAGTCTGCAAGGCCATGCGGTAACACAGATGACCGTATTTGTCTTTTGACAGACCAATTATACGTCCCGGCATATTTCGTTTGTATTCATCACGTGTAGCGAAATAAGCAGCAGAAGGTCCTCCATAGAACATCGGTGTGCCCAGACGCTGTGAGCTACCGAAAGCAATGTCAGCTCCCCATTCACCAGGAGGAACCAGCAGGGCAAGCGACAGGATATCGGCTGCTACGGCCACCTTGCATCCTACGGCATGTGCCTGCTCGGTAAATTCCCGATAATCTTCTATGCTTCCGCTGTTATTCGGATACTGCACGATGCAACCGAAAATATCCAGCGTAAAAGTCAGGTCCTTGTAACTGCCTACCTTTACTACCATTCCCTGCGGAATGGCCCGGGTACGAATAACTGCCAGCGTCTGAGGGAATATTTCTTCATCTACAAACAGCACGTTGGCCTGCGCTTTCTGTTGTGCACGGCTTCTCAGCCCGTACATCATCGTAGCTGCTTCCGCCGCAGCCGTCGCTTCATCCAGCAGAGAACAGTTGGCCAGCGGAAGGGCAGTCAGATCGCTGATTACCGTCTGAAAGTTCAGCAACGCTTCCAGTCGTCCCTGGGAAATTTCAGCCTGATAGGGCGTATAGGAAGTGTACCAAACCGGATTTTCAAACACGTTACGCTGAACAACTGCCGGAGTCACCGTGTCATACCACCCACATCCGATATACGTCTTATATAGCTTGTTCTGGGCTGCCAGTTCGCCGATGTGCTCGGCAAATTCACGTTCTGTCATGGCAGCTCCCAGTTTCAAAGGTTCTTTTAACAGGATATTGGCAGGAATGGTTTTCTCTATCAGTTCATCCAGACTGCTTACTCCAATTTTTTTCAGCATCAGCGGAAGTTCCTCTTCCCCGATGCCGATGTGTCTGTTTGCGAATGTCGTTGTTTTCATGATTATTAAGGTAAGATTTATGGTTTTCAAGCAAAAGAATAACGCATCAGCGGAAGAAAGGATTGTTCATCTTTTCATAGCCGATGGTAGTGGGGTTTCCATGACCCGGATATACCATTGTCTCGTCAGGGAGTGTCAGCAAACGTGCCACGATACTTTCCCTCAACTGGTCAAAGTTTCCACCTTCCAGGTCTGCACGCCCGATGCTGCCCCGGAACAATACATCACCGCTGAACATGCAGTGCTGCGCTTCACAATAGAACACCATGCTTCCGGGAGAATGGCCGGGCACGGCAAGTGCCTTCAGTTCTATATTTCCTATTTTTATCAGATCGCCGTCATGCACGTAGCCGCCCAGTGCAGGAGGTTCCTCGTTCAGAGGGAAGCCGAACATGCGGCAATACTCTGCCGTTCTCGGCAACAGAAATTCATCTTCCTTTCCGGCTTCAGCACTGACTCCAAATTCTCTGAGCATAAACGCATTGCCGAAAATATGGTCCAGATGCAAATGCGTATTCAGCAAATGTGTCACCGTAAGTCCGTTTTCTGCAATGAACTTCTTCAGCATCTGCTGCTCTTCCTGATAATAACATCCGGCATCAATTACAGCTGCCTGCAACGTTTCCTCGTCCCACACCACATAGCAGTTGACCGGAAACATATTGAATTCAAATGTCTTTATTTTCATATCGATTATCCGTTGATTGTGACATAAACCACTTTCTTGGTCTCAAAAAATTCCTCTTCAAAATAATCCTTCAAATCATACATAAGTGTCTGATGCTTTACAGGCATGACTTCCCGTTCCAGCTCACCGCCCTTCAGGCAGATCAGTCCGTTGGGAAGGGCATTGTGCTGTTCCTTCTTGATATTCTTGCGGATGATTTTCAGCAAGTCAGCCAGCGGCATGACGGCCCTGCTTACCACGAAGTCGAACAATTGCTTTTCTTCCTCCGCACGGCAATGACGGGTAGTGACGTTCTTCAAGCCGATGGCATTGGCTATTTCAGTAGCCACCTTCACTTTCTTGCCGATACTGTCTACCAGATGGAAATGTGTTTCCGGAAAGAGAATAGCCAGCGGAATTCCAGGGAAACCACCGCCGGTACCCAAATCCATCACAGTCGTTTCCGGACGGAACTGCATGACCTTGGCAATGCCCAGTGAATGCAGCACATGATGCTCATACAGGTTGGTAATGTCTTTTCGCGAAATCACGTTGATTTTGCTGTTCCAGTCGGTATATAGGTCATACAAAGCTGCAAATTGCTGTTGCTGAACCTCGCTCAGGTTCGGGAAATATTTTAAGATAATGTCCATGTACGATTATTTCTTGATTAAATAAGTATTGATTTCTTCATAGGGAACCGTCAGTTGGAAGCGTCCCATGTAATAAGGTGCAATGTCGTAGGTGTTATAAAGGAATGTCACTCCTTCTTTTTCGAGCAGGAAGTTGTCGGGCACATACAAGTCCGTGTCCAACAAGATACCTACCGCCTGAAGTCCCTCTACACAGGTCAGCGTATCTGTCTCCAGCTTTTTATTGGCTTCTGCCAGTAGCTTGTCCAGAATCAGCCGGCAGATATCCTCTTCAGCTCCTTTGGCAAACACTTCGCTCTTGTCCAGCTTTTTCCCATTGGCCGCATCAATGTTAACCCACTGTGCCCATGTGTTGGGATGTGCGCCTCCGGTATATTGGAAAGTAGTGACGGCATAATTCCATATACTGTCTTTACCTTCTTGCAGTTCCGAATTTATCTCATATTCGTAGTTATACCAGTTAGGAATTTCATCGGGCTTCATTCCGTTCTTCAAGTCGGTCTGATAACTTCCCTGCACATCCTTCAGGTAATCACCTGCCAGGCTTTCTTTGATAGACGAGACAAAGGCCTGTGGAGAAGCTGCTCCGGCATGTGCACTTGAAAAAGCATCCTCCAGCACCTGATTGATTACCTGCGTCAGCGAATCGTTCTTATTGGCCGACTTTAAATATTTAAAATTGATTTTTATCTGGCATTTAGGTGATTCCGTATTGGCTTCATCCAGATACACAGTCGTATCCATAGGAATGAAATCCACTGAAACTTCGTTTCCTCCGGCTGTCCCGTTTCCGATACACCCCGGTAGCATCATGGTGGAAAACAAGCCACACACGACAGAGGGGAATAAGCCTCTTTGTATTTTTTTCATCATGTTCAGACGTTTTTCTCAAAAAAATGATTTCTCTGTCTACAAATATAGCATAACTTCCCGAATTGCGATGTAAAAAGGAATTCTTTTTGTAAATCTTTGCCATTCACACCAAAAAATTTTTTCTTTGCAAAATGTAACCTTTTAAGAATTGAATGCCATGATTACAATAGAAAACTGGGGACTCATCTCTTATTCTGAAGCTTGGGAACGACAAACTGCTCTCTTCGATGAACTCATTGATGCCAAGCTGAACGGAAAACCTTATACCAACCGGATTATTTTCTGTCAGCATCCGCATGTCTACACCCTGGGAAAGCACGGAAAGGCAGCCAATATGCTGTTGAACCCCACACAGTTACAGACCATTCATGCCGAATTGTTTCAGGTAGACAGGGGAGGAGACATTACCTATCACGGACCAGGACAATGGGTGTGTTATCCAATTCTGAACCTGGAAGATTTTCACTTGGGTTTGAAGGAATACCTGCACCTGTTAGAAGAAGCGGTGATTCGTGTGTGCCGGACCTACGGCATAGAAGCCGCCAGAGTGCACAGGGCTACTGGCGTCTGGCTGGCTACGGGTACGCCCGAAGAACGTAAAATCTGTGCCATGGGGGTAAGAAGCAGCCATTTCGTTACGATGCACGGTCTTGCCCTGAATGTCAATACAGATTTAAGGTATTTCAGTTACATTCATCCCTGTGGGTTTATAGACAAGGGAGTCACTTCACTACAGGCTGAGTTACAGCAAGAAGTCCCGATGGATGAAGTGAGAGACAGACTGGAGCAACTGATTCTGGAATTATTAAAAGAAACGGCCTGACATATTCGTCAAGCCGTTTTCTTTTTCCTTATTGCCGACTGGCAAAATAAGCTTTTATCTGTTCGTTGATTTGCTGCATACCTTTTATGGAAGGATGCCCTCCCTGCTTGTCGATTCCTTTCAGTTCGATGCAAGGCACGTGATAGTATGCACAGATAGTCTTTACAGACTCATTGATTTCCGGTTTCAGGTCGCAGTTCAACAGAAAATAAATCTCCACGTTGGGATAACGGTACTGCATGTGTTCCAGCATATAAGCCATGGCCGGACGGAAACTGTACAAATCTTTTTTCGTCCAGTTTTCATACTGGTATTCACCGATGGGAGCCCCGGCCCAGCTGTCGTTCGTTGCTCCAAAAATGAAAATGAGGTCCGGACACCCCAGGTTGTTCATTCGTGTCACAAACGAGCGGTCGGAATAATCCTCTTTCCGGTAACCGGTGTGGCAGATAGTTGCACCCGAGAAAGAATTGTTTACGCACAGACGGTATCCGCTTTCCTTAATAAACTTATACCACCAGGTCTGGTCTACAGAACGGACATCGTTGTTTTTCCGCGGCTGCTGAAAGTACCACACGGCATTGGTATCAGGCTGAAGGTAATTCTCGAAAGTAGAGTACGAATCTCCTAAAATAGAAACAGCCTTCCGGGTCTGCGAAAATCCCATGGTGCAGACCAAAAGGAAGGAAAATAGCATTACATACGTTTTTTTCATGATGTGTCATTTAAAGTTTTTACAAATGTACGCGATAAAAAACAAAACAAACAGAAAAAAGTGATACAAAAGTGAGGCATTTTGTCGGTATACAAGTAATTGGGGTATGATTATCCGTAATATGTATATCGTGTTTTCCGAAAAATCAGGATATTTTTGTAAAATAAAAATTGTATTACCCATTCAAAACATAGCACATGGAACTAAATGATTTTTTGATGCACGTAGCCATGCGAAAACCGCTTGACACACCCGAAATTATGGAATTGCTTAACCGCATGAGTGACGAAGCCCGCCGCATTACATTCGAACTGAACGGATCGTATCACACCATGGAAGAAATCCGGGCACTGATGTCCCGGCTTTTTGGTCGGCCAGTAGACGACACTTTCCGGGTATTTCCTCCTTTTTATACTGATTTTGGGAAAAATATCCATATAGGAAAAGATGTGTTTATCAATGCCTGCTGCCATTTCCAGGACCAGGGTGGAGTGACATTGGGCGACGGTTGCCTGATTGGGCACAACGTGGTTTTCGCCACACTTAATCACGACATGAATCCGGAAAAGCGTGCGGCCATGACACCGGCTCCCATCGTACTGGGAAAACGCGTATGGGTAGGCTCTAACAGCACCATTCTGCAGGGAGTTACCATTGGTGACAACGCCATCATTGCAGCCGGAGCCGTCGTAACGAAAGACGTGCCGGCCAATACCGTAGTGGGAGGTGTGCCGGCCAAATTCATACGGAACATAGAATAATCCGCTTTCTTGATAGAGTGATGTAAAAAGGCAAAGAAGACAATCTGCAATCCTTTTTTCACCTTTTATGTTTCCCGATGCAGAAACGTATGTTTTCCTTGCGTAAACCGTATGTTTCTGCGCAGGAAAACGTACGGTTTGCATAGCAAAAACATAAAAAATCGCCTGCCTCTTTGCCAATGAGACAGGCGACTTTTATCATATATATTTTAATGTTCAGGCAACCAGCCAGATGTATCCCAGCGGAATCAGAATACCCGCTAAAAGTAACCACTTTCCGCGTCCTGCCAGTCCATTTTTTCCCTTGACCATGAACAATCCGGATACGGCAAAGAATACCAGCGAAATGGCGAAAAAGTCGCCCATGAGATTCCATCCCTGAATGCGGTTGTAATGCAACCGGTTGAACCAGTACACCACCGGACGTTTTTCATGTACTTCATAATCTACACAACCGCTGGCTGCGTCATACACACCCACGCCGCCTTCCAGCATCAGGCGATGATGGCTTTCATCAATAGACAGCACCCGCTTTACAGGAGGCAAATCTTCCTGTCGGTTCCATGCCGCAAGGAGTTCTTCGGCCTGCATGCCTTTCTCCAGTTGAACGGCCGCTTCCGTGGTACGGAAAGCCGGATCCTTGCCATTCATGTGGTTCAGCAGGATGCCCGACACGGCATAAATCAGGCAGGCTCCTACCATCAGGTAGCCCAGGTCACGGTGCAGCACACGAAGCCAGTAGGAGAGGCTCTTATTCTGCCACTTCATATTCCGTGCCGTCTATGTAGTAAATGGAATAATAGTCTTTGTTGTTGGCCTTCATCCATTCACGCATGCTCTGAATGTTGTTCATCTCCGCATCGCAGGTTTCGCCGTTGCCTTCTGCTTTTCCCTGCTTTTCCTTCAATTCTTCTTCCGCCTGGTCAATGTATTCCTTGGTCAGACGGTTCTCGCGAAGAATCCCTTTGATGATGACCTCTGAACCAATCAGCTCACGGTTGAATCCGCCGATATTGCCTTTTGCCTCCACACGTACGGAAGTCTTCTGGTCTTTTCCCATTACAAAGCAACGGCGTCCGGAATGCTTGCAGGTATGTGTGATGAATCCTTTCAGCACCACCTCCTTATCTACATTCTTTTCTGCATCCTTCAAAATGTCTTCCACATATTTTGCCTCACTGGCCGACAGAGCGGCAGTAGGCTGTTCCTGAGAGGTCTCTGATTTTTTGTTATTGTTCACACACGAGGTAGCCGTCAGCAGACAGGCCGCAGCTACGATAAAAAACAGTTTTTTCATTTTCAATTGAATTTATAGTTATTCATATTTATTCCAAGGAAGAAATAACAGTGCTACTATCCCGGATAAGCCGGCAGCGCACACGCATAGCGCCATCAGTATCCGTCTGTACAAAGATACCTTGTTTCTGCACAAAAAGAAAGTCAGGAGGGCTAAAAAGAAGCTCACCGCCAATCCCTTTGAAGAAAGATTGCCCGCATAGAGATTCACAAAGGAATTCGCTTCGGACGAAGGTGAGAAACGGAACGGGAGCAGCCATTCCGAAAGCTCATCCCACAAAACGCGCTTCCGGTCCTGATGATAGGAAGAGAGTGACTGAAGCGTCACGGCATCCAGTCCGTAGCAGTCCACTCCTTCCGCATCCGATACGCGTACGGTCCAGTAAAGCAGGTTTCCCAGAATGCTGATTTCGTCTTTCGTGATGTCTATCGGACGGATATCGAACGGCAGGAAGCGATAACCGCCTTCATCCGTGCTTTCCAGTAAGCCCATTTCACCTTTCTCGCCAAACAGATAGCCATAGAAACGCTTGTCGCTCGTCTCACTCATGACAAACCATTTGATGCCCAGCTGCGAACCGATACCCGTATCTTTCACGAAAGGCCGTCCGTTCACCATCTTCAGGTGGAAGAGAGCCCCTTTGCTGTCCAGACAGAAATAGCCCTCCTCATAGGGCTTTCTCACTGTAGGGTTTCCCCAATAAGCTTTTACCGGAAAGCTAAACCCTTTCTTGATAAGCTCTTTGGTGAAGATTTCACTCTTCTGCCGATTTACCGAATTGGACTGCGCATCAACAAAAGTCAGTTCACGGTCCATCCGGAAGTAGTCGCCGGGAAGCGTAAGATTTCCCCGTTTGGGCATGGCTTCCAGCAACACCCCCATAGCGGGTTGCGGAGAGAATACATCGACCGGACGAAAACGGAACATCACTTGTTTGCTCCGCAGGATTTTCACGTCGATGGCCTGTCCCTCCAGCGAATCGGGCAACTGGCCTTCCATGGCCAGCTGGCGATAATTCAGCAACGGAAGCAGTGAATCGTATTGCGCACGAGGATACTCGTTGCCATGAATATCATAAAATGAATTCTTATGCTCGCGAAAGTCAATCACGCAAAGTTCCTTCAACCGGGCACTATAATACATCAGCGGATAACTGTGCGAATCGTCGGTCATTTTCTGTACCAGTGCCGGCACCGTCCAGGAAGCCAACAGGGTGACAGACACCAGAATGATTGAAAAAATGAGAGATTTATATTTCATTGTTCATTGTTTTTATTGTACACCATACTTGAACCGAATGCAGGATGAGAAAGGAAAGATAAAAGAAGCTGCCAGTATCCAGCCGATTCCTGCCCCGAACTGTGAATAGGCTCCGGGATAGGAGGAAACAAACAGCATGGACAGCAGTCCCACCGATACCACAATGCATAGCATCCGCTGTTTCCACTGGGGCTCGATACAAACCCACGCAGTGAAGCCATAGCCTGCCACTGCTGCCACTATCCAGGGAAGCAACTGCTGGAGCATCATTCCTACAACCTCGGAAGGCAGAAACAAACGAATCACAGCCGCCAGGACCAGCGAAAGCAGCAGACAAAGCAGCAAGATGACACTGAAACCATACCACAGCATGGAGGCCATAATTTGTGTTTCTCCTGCCGGAAGATGGAGTGTCAGCTTCAGCCGTTTCTGCGTCATTTCGGGCACATACTGCACGACTCCCAATGCAATTCCGGCCAGTGGCAGCAGGTACATCATCCACGGGGCAACCGATGTGCCCTGAAAAAGACAGCCATACCACACATTAACTGCTTCATTCAAACGGATTTCATGGGTAAGGTCGATGTAGGTATAACCCACGGCTACTGCCATCAGCAACAGCATCACCCCAATCAGGCGGCGGGTTTTCATCCATTCTTTATAAGACAAGGCTCTGAATAAATTCATGACATTAATATTTACCTGTTAAACCAATAAATGCATCTTCCAGCGAAAGATTCTCCTCTGTAATTTCCGTGACACCCATCGCCTTCAACCGTTGTTCGACTTCGGCCTTTGGCAGAAACGAATATACTTCCCATTTATCGCCCAATGCAGAGGGATACCAGAAGTCTTCATCGCCCTCCAGCTTAAATGTATCTCCCGGACGGGTGAAACGGTATCGCTTGAAATGGTGCATGATTTCCTTTACCGGCTTATGCAACAGCAAGCGGCCATAGTCCATGATCATACAATCATCTATTAGCAATTCCATGTCCTGAATGATATGCGAAGTGAGAAAGACTGTCTTGTTTTCTGCTGACGCATATTCCCGAAGGTATTCCACAAACAGACGACGATAGCCCGGGTCCAGTCCCATGGAAAAATCATCCAGAATCAGCAGTTCTGGGTCCTGGGCAAAAAGCAGCCCCAGCGCTACCTGCGAACGCTGTCCGCACGACATGGTAGAGAGTTTCTGCGAAGGAAGTACCTGCAACTTTTTCAGCAATTCATAATAGGCCTCTTTCTTCCATTTCGGGAAGAAGGCCGAATAAAATTTCTCTATCTGCGAAACCGTAAAATAGGCATGTTGCACATGGCCTTCCAGCAACAGTCCCACCTTCGATTTGGTAAGCGGAGAGAGGTGTTCCATCTCCTCACCAAACAGCCTGCACACGCCCGAACGAGGCTTCAGGTAACCGTTGAGGATATTGATGATGGTGGTTTTCCCTGTGCCGTTCTTTCCCAACAGGCCCAATACCTTTCCCTGCTCCACGTCGAAACTGAGATTTTCGTAAATCAAGCGGTTTCCGTAATAATGCGTAATATTTTCACACTCTATTATTTTACTCATTGTAGCACGATTAAATGATTAGTTCTTAAAATTTTACCCCTACCTTGATGACGGGTTGCACGAAATCCTTTCCCGCCATTGTAGTCGTAAAAGCCCTGGCATACATCACCTCGCACCGGACATAACCAGACAGAGCAGAAGTAATTTCTCTTTCATACCCCACGGCCGCATATGGCACCAGCCGAACAGCTGTCTGATAATCGTATTCTTCCACCAGCAAGTCTGCTCTTTCTGCCGGACGTTGCTGATCCTCCGATACACTGGCATATTGTCCGTCTTCTTTCATACAGCCCCATCCGCCCTGCAAGCCCAGTCCGGCGGAAGCAGTCCATACCTGCCGGCCTTTATACCAGTTTCTGGCCCCCTGAAGCCATAGCCCCATGACGTGCAGACTCTGCTTCCGGAAGAACGGATATTGCGATACCGTCACAGAACGGGAACGATAATCCAGCCGCACTTTGGCCGACCAGTCAGAACGGCTCTCTTTACCTCCTGAAAGGAGTTGATACGCCAACCAGGCACGCAGCTGGTCTCTGCTCATCACTTCATTGCTACCATAATAGACAATCTGCGATACGCCCAGTCCGTCCGTACTCTCCTTATAAGAATTTTCCCTGTTTTCCAGTGATTTCAATGCGATGCCCAGTTCCATCGCCTGAAAAAGTCGGGATTGCTGCCAGGTAAGCTTTGCACGGTAACCCACCTCATTCCCTGTATGAGTAGAGTAGGTGATGGAAGTCGAAGAACCGCTTCCAAAGCGTCCGGAAGTCTTTCGGATGAATACCTCCTGAAACCAGTGCAGGTCTCCGCGATGATACTGTCCCTGAAAGGCTACTTCATGCGTTTGGGTAAACAAGGGAGTCGTGTTCGAAGTATATCCACTTTCACCAAACACTTCACTGCGCCCGTAGAAACCTCCAAAACTGATGAGAGAAGTGTATTGACGGTCGGTCGTTCCATAGATGCCGAAGCCTACCGTTTCCACGTTGCGCAAATACCCGTAAGAAAGTCCGACTTGCCACCCGGAAAAAAGTTCATACGAGAAACCCGTCGACAAATGGAGGTTCATCAGGGAATTCTGATGCCGCAAGTCCTTGAACTTGGCGTAGTTTTCCGTACGGTATTCCAGTTGCCCTCCCCATGAAAGGCGAGGAGTGAGGAGGTAGCCTGCTTCTCCTCTGAGCATGTACCATTCATGCCGTTTCGTACCGGCTCCCGAGTCGTCCATCTCCACAATGTCAAAAGGCGTCTCTTCCGGATGCAGAAAAGCCGAACCCGACATGTGCTTGCCTTTTTCCGTGCCGTATGCCATGGCACCTCCTAATACCAGCCGCGAGTTCAGCCGCCAGTAGGATTCGATTGAGACCAATCCGCCCAACCGGCTGTCCGACTGATCATAATTCACCTGTTTTCCGCTTCCGTAACTGCCTTCCGCCTGAAGATAAGAGATGCGTCCGCACTCCATCCCCGACAGAAAAGAAGGATTGCTTCCGGCAGAAGCCGCATACCTCCACAAGGTTTCCTGAAAGTCCGTACGAAGAGGAGAGGAGGTCCCTGAGGGAACACTTCCCCAGGACCTGCCTCCCGCCACAAGTACAAGAAAAAAGCAAGCGATACAATAATGCTTCATGTTTAGTTTCTCAAAGAAGATTTGCTCCGCTGATGGAAGTCAGCTGTCGAATTGTTTGTATCCTGAAAAATAATTCTGGCTCCGTTTTTCAAGGATGCCTCGGCATCTATTCCGCTGGCATCGGTTGAATTTCCTACACCGAGCGAATAGTTATAGACCAGCTTTCCTTCATTCTCCGCAAGTGCTTCCGTAGCCTCTTTATCCACGTTGCGATACAAGGTATATCCCATGCCGCGGGTAAGTTCCACATAGCCTGCATCTACCGAGGGAAGAAGGCGCTTCTGGTTGCCGTCGGCTCCCTGCACGAATACTTCGATACCGTCTACTACCCATTCTGCCGGCACTTTCTTACGCGGCTGACTGGCACTTCCTCCATAAAGGTTGGTGGTGGATGCATCGTCTACAAAAGCCTGTAGGGTAGTACTTTCCGGACGGAACACAAAGAATGCCGGTCCGAACTGGCTGACAGGCCATGCATTACCCAAACCATATTTGTAAGCCTTCAAGTAATGGTCGGTAGAAATAAGTTCGGAAGGCGACGGATAGTATTTGGCATTGTTGAAGTCCTCAATGTCATACAGGCAGTAATAAGTACGGTTGGCCAGATTTACGGACTGAGAATAGGTCTGTGTGTGGTCGATGGCTCCATTCAGTGCAATCACCAGTTCTTTTCCGGCTTCCAGCTGTACCTGCTTGTCGAAATACCAGACAGCCGTTCCGGCCGGTATCCATCCTTCTGCCGCATAAAAGAGTTCACCGTTCACATAGTCCTTATTTGAAGCATGAGGATTGTAAGGATTTACCATACCCAGTGCAAAGTCGCTGATGTCGAGTGTTTCCGAAGAATTGTTATACAGCACGACATACTGGTCCATGGCAAACGTACCCGAGCCATCGTCTTTCGGACAGCCTCCTACATACAGTTCCTTAATCAGCACGGAACCTCCTAAAGACATTTCCAGTTTGATGGTAGCCTCTACCGTTTCCTGAGTCACATTGACCGATGTATTCAATCCATTGAAAAGATACACTTTGGCATCGGCCACCCGTTTGTCGGAAGCCGAAGCTTCATAAATACCTTGCGGCACTTCAAAAACAGCCACTCCTTCCGCATTGGTCGACTGACTGAAGGTGGTACTGCCCGACGTATTCTTCAGGGTTACGCTGACTCCCTCCACTGGTTCAAATCCGCTTCCCTCGGGATACACCAGCCGAATGCTTACACTGCTCACCTGATAACCACCGTTTTCTTTCTCTTTGCACGCGCTGAAAGCCAGTATCAGAATTAAGGCGCAGCACGCAGATAACATCTTTTTCATCATACTCATACGTGTTTATAGTTTTAATTTAAATGATATGCCATAGTTAAAGGGAGTGACCAGCGAAGAAGCAAACAGACTTCCCTCATTACCCGTCTGCCAGTTCTTTATCTTCTGCATGCTGTAGAAGAAATTATTGGCAAAGAATGACACCGTCAGGTACTTCCCGATTTCTTTTGAGACGTTCAGGTTGGCCGAGAAATAGGGAGAATATCCCTGCTTCCTGAACATATAGCCGGTGGTGCTTTTTACCACCAGTTTACTGAGTTCGTTATACAACTCCTTGTCATGTTCGGCAGCCCACAGGAACTTTTCCATGAACGGTATACGGGTTTCCATATCTTCTCTCGATACATAATACAGCGGATACGTAGCCACGTAACTGGCTCCGTTATAAATATCCGTCTGGGTAGACGAGGGAAGATAATCACTCTGCGAGTCGAGCACATAGCTCCGGGTTCCACCGCTGTATTCGCTCAGGTTCTGCCGCGTATTCAGAAGAGTACCCTCAAAACGCAGAGAGAAAATCATTCTGATTTTCGGCACATGCGTCACCAATGTCAGATTGGTATTCAGTCGCTGTGTCATGAATCCGTTATAATTGACGTTGCCACCTACATAATAACCGATGTATTTATAAGGCTGTCCGTCCGTATCGGTCAGGCTGCTGGTAGACGGTACCGTCACTTCGTCAATCCCTTTGTAGCGATAATACTTCCCGTCTATGCGGATGGAAGTATTGATTGCTTTTATCCGGTCAAAATCAAGCACCCATTCCAGTCCCATCCGTGAAGAGGAAGAACCGTTCACATTCATGACAGCCGACTGGAAATCATGAATCTCTTTATAGGCAAGCGTTTGAGAGGGAAGTATCCCGTTTTTGTCGGACACGGTCACGACTCCTGTCGTACGGTCAATGCTATACACCCTGTCTGTCGAAGGTATCAGGCAATTATTGAGCGCGCTCTGGTCGGTCAGCTTATAATCAAACGGAGTATAGATACGCGTACTGGTATAAGGCTTTGACAGGGTGTTATAGAAGAACGACAACGAAATCCGTACCCCCTTCAGACGAATGTCCATACCCGCTTCCCGCATAATGCTGTACTGCCATTGTAACTCCGGATTATAGACAGGAAGCACAGGATGGGTGTGATAAGCATAATAGGTTGTTCCGTCGGCCATTGCTCCAGGAGCAAAAGCTAAGCGGTCTACATACGTTTCCCGGGGATACAGCATCTCGAACGAAGGAAGTTTCACCGCCTTTCCCCATCCGGCACGAAGGGTCGCTCCCTGAAAGAAACCATGCTCTTTTTCGCCAAATGAATACTTGGCACTGAAACGGGGAGACAGACTGGATACGGTGCCATACACCGTGCCCGGGATAAAAGTCATGTCACTTCGGAGTCCTCCTTTAAGGAGCAGTTGCGAATGACGGAAAGGCAGGGCTATCTCTTCTTCTGTATACGCAGCCAAATTGTGCATGAAAGGCAATTCATCGTAACGGTATTCCCTCCAGGTGGGAGCGACCGACATGTCTTCATAATACGTTCCCTTACCCAGGTTACCTTCTCCTTTCATATCTGCTCCTGCCAGCAGGTTGCTGGTTACGCTCCCGATTTTATGGCTCCAGCGCGCTTTCAGGTAGGCAGTGTAATTTATGGGACGGCTGTCGTTGAATGAGGTCACGTACCAATAGCCGGTGGGCAATAAAATAATAGGTGAGGAGGGATCCTCTTCATATTTGGAAGCCACAAAATATCCTTCTTCGGTAGTATGCAGTGCAGGCTGGACGGACGAAGCCGACTGATTTTTCTTTTCTTCCACCCGGTTGTCAGCGTACGAGAAGGTCACCCCTCCACGCAAATTGGACAACCAGGGCGAGTTCAGCATATAGTTAAATGAAAGACTGCTCCATAACGCATTGTCCCGACTCTTGGTATAAGTTTCCTTAAAGGCATCCGGGTCGGCCTCGGTATTATTGCCTCCCACATTACCGTTCAGACTGAAATCGACAGACAAGGTTTTTCCGGTCTTTGTATGCAGGCTGTTAGAGTATCTCACACCAAAGGCATTGCGTACATACGAGGTGTAGGGTGATGCAATGTCGGACACAGAGTGAACCCGCTCATAGGACAGGTTCAGTACGCCTACTTTTCCTCCCAGTTCCACTCCTTTACTTACGGCATACGACTGGGTGGTAGGACGCACTGCCACATCGACAATCAGCGGACTTTTTCCTTTGCGTGTCACGATTTTTACCACTCCGTTGGTCAGGTCACCATATTCTACAGAAGGTACACCGGTGATGACTTCAATCCGTTCTACATTGCTGTTGCCTATGTTACGGGTATCCGTCCCGGAAGTAGAAGCGGCCGTAGCATTACCCGACAGGCGTACCCCGTCCATCTCAACTACGGTTCCGAAATCGGGATTCCCCATTTCAGTGCTTTCTCCTCGCAGCGTGATTACCTGAGTGGAAGAAGTCAAACTCTTGAACTTGCTGGTCTGTTCTCCGGGCAAGAGACTTAACGCGTCAGACACACTGACACTCTGTAAATGGTCCAGTGCCGTACGACCCAGCGTATATGCCGTAGTAGCATCTATGGCTTTCCTTTCTGCCGTAACAGTCACCTCATTCAGGGCCAACGTCTGTTCAGAAAGATATACCACGATGTTTTCCTTATCTTTTCTGACGTCCAGCTGTAATTTACATTCAGAATAGCCCAGACAACGCACCAGCACCTCATGCTTTCCTTCTGCCAGATGCTGAATGACGAACTTTCCTTGCGAATCGGTCATGGTACCGATACCACTTCCTTCAATCCACAAAGTCGCAAACTCCACCGGTACTTTCGACTTGGCATCGAGCACGGTTCCTGCTACCTTATACGACTGCCCCCAGGCAGTCAGACTGGCACTTGCGAAAAAGGCTAAAACGATTGTTTTCATATCCTGATGATTTCAGGCGCAAAGGTATCCTTATTGGCAAGCTGTGTCAATCGCCAAAATTAGGTAATAGGAGAGAGGCTACTCATCATATTTAGGTATTTCAAGTATTACTGACTAATAAACGATAAAGGAATTGGTAAGTGCGAAAGCTACATAATTATTGCTCTGCAATCAACGGCAAACACTCTGAGATACAGCGGTCATATTCTTTGGTCCCTTCATCCAGCTGATAATAGGGGCGAATATCGGTATGAACAAAACGCTTTGTCTTGTATTCCTTGCGTACCGCATTGTCTTTACATTTTTCTTCTTCCTCGGGTGTCGGTTTGCTATACCCTAAAAGTAATTTTTCCATGTTCCAGCGATTATGCTCCACCTCGGCCATCAGCTCAATCTGTTCGGATGTCAATCGCAAGGGGGGTGTTGTGCCAAAGCCCAGCGAACGAAGTTTCAAATCTACCGAATCGGCGCAATACAGGTTTGACCACTGGAGGGCCACTTGTAATTTATTCCATCCGTCTAACAATTCACTCTCCGAAGGGCAGGCTGCCGGACTGGATTTATACTTATTTTTAAAGTCATAAATATAGTTGACCAATTGTGCCCGACGAGTACTGTGACGGTCCAAGTCGAAACAATTAGTCAGCATACCGAACGGATACACATGCGAATAACGGTTCAACGATTCTTTCTTGATACGGTTGTTAAGCATATCGAGCAGCGCACTTGAGGTCTCCTGTCGGATAAAGACTGGGATATTCTGATCATAAATTACATCAGGCAGATAAAGCCCCATAGCCATACTTTGTGGCGGGAAGTTCAGGCAGATGGCGATAGACAGTTCCTGCTGTGGGTCCTTTGCCCATTGGGCTAGCAGCTGCTGTATTTCCGGAGTTTCGGCCTGTCCTTTGATAAACTCAAACTCTATATCCAGAAAGTTCACCTCTTTACCATATATCTGATTGGGAAGAATCGTATGGACTTTCTCAATCTGTTCCATGTTGCGGTAATAGCTTAAGGAAAGATCAAAGTAATGACGATAACGCCCCCTGAAAAAATTCATTTCTTTATCAGCATCTGCATCGATGAAAGTAATCCGACTTTTCAGTCGTTTGTCACGACAGAAATTAGGAAAGTGAAGCAAGTGTGCTGCTTCTACTCCCAGCGCAACTCCCATCCGGCTCATTCCGATGATGACGAAGTGAACGTACCGGTCACTTTCCCATGTAATCGGTTCACGGTCCAGTGCAGGATATTCCACTTTTGCATTTTCTTCCCCATAGTGTCTTTTCACTAATAACTTTTTAGCCCACTCTTCATAGAAGTTGAACGGGTGGAAATCAATTTGCTTACGCCACTCTTCGGCCAAATCCGAAACCTGGAAGGCAGCATAAGTAGTTTGATACTCAAACAATACCGATACTGTAATACGCGGGCAATTTGATTTCTTACGGTGAATTGCTACTATTTTCTGCAACGAGTCAATGTTAAGCGAATCATGGTCGTACTCATTCGACTCACCAATCAGGAAAATTTCGCGGGCACTGGTCGTATAGAGCTTTTCCAGTTCCTCCGTAGAGTTTCGTTGTGCGTGCAGAACCAGTACACGTTTCTCCTGCTCAGTGTCGAGCACGGTATGGATGCGGTTTCGTACTTCAGAGCTTGGTTGCACGCTTTGAATCAATATGTAGCAATCCTCGTATTGAGGGTCGGTACATATTTGCAGAACAAGCATCGGAACCATTTCGTCGAAACCGATAATTACAACATGCTTTTCAAGAGGATAAGAAATATTACCTTCGCGATAACGTTCTACATGACGTTCCAGCATGTTTGACACCACAGAAATCAATAATCCAGTAAAAAGCAACAATCCCATAATGGCCACAATCAGCGAGAACCAGCGTAATTCTGCCGGTACATTGGCCACGCTACCCGGATCGATAAAAAGGCAAATCAGTTGTAGCAGGCGTCCCATCGGGACTTCAGTGCCGGAGTTCGATGAAGGAGTGTCCGTAGGTTCCGGAAAGGAAAAGAACCAGCTAATCAGATAAATGAAGCCGAAAAAAAGCAACAGCACACCCGCTAACCAGGCAAACTGTGTACGTCCGTGGCCTGAGAAAGTCCGGTCAAAACGGAGTGTGAAAAAACGAATCAGCGAGTTCATAGGCGATACTTTACGGGGAGATTGAAATTATTTGCCTTCTTTAATTTTCTTGATTTCTTTTTCCAGTTCAGCTATTTTAAGATCTTTACGCTTTATCTCAATCTTGAGATTCTGCAACTCGTCATTGGTCTGTTCATTTAAGATTAGTTCCTCGCGACGAACGGATTCCCGATAGAGTGACAGCTCGGTGTCAAAAATCTGCTTGCGACTGTCCGTATAGATTTTCAGCAGTTGTCTGCCATAGTAGCCCGTCCAGCATATAGCGCACAAACCAACAATAGTCATTGTCACAAGAATAGGCCATGAATCATATTCAAAATAGGGTGAGAAAGCTAATACAACAATGACTAAGGCTGCTATTGCGAGAGTTCCTCCCATTGTCCAACAGAACCCGCGATAAATGCGCTTGATTCGTGCAATGACGGCTGAATCAATTGACCTTATAGAATACTTGCTGATTTTAAATCCGAGTTTAAGAATGAGTTTAAGGGTCTGGATAGCGGTATTCCGGTCGTATTCACGTTCAGTTTCGGGCAGCTCCTCGTATGCTACCAGACAAGGATGTTTCTTCTGCTGATCATCGCGTTGCTCACCGTAACTCCAGCCTTCATCAATGCGCCCTTTTGCCCATACTTCGTGTACGTTACGGGCCATTTGTTCAGTCAGTTCATTTAATGCTTCAGGAAGTACGATATGCTCTGTATCGAGAGGATTAGGGATATATGTTTTCATATTAATAGATATTAATTGTTTATACTATATTTCTTACTCAAAATTCAGCTAAATAACTTTTTAGCTCACATACAAAAATAAAAATAAAATATGAATCTTTTAGTTGATATATCTACAAATTTGTCTTCTTGTATATCATTTTCCATCTTTTGTAAAAAACAAGCAGTCGCCTGTCTCTTTATAATAAGGCAGACGACCACTTAAAGAGCAACCGTTTTCCACATCCTGGTCAACCCATACCCTACCTTGTTAACAGACTTTACTCAAAATAACCACCTTGACGATTATCTTGTGAACAATAATCGACCTCTTTACTCATCATATTTTATTATTTTTGAAATCAATCCATGTCAGTTTTTTCCATATCCATTCCAAAGGCCCTTGTCTGTGTTTCTTTAGCCACAGATTACTAGCTGCAAGTAGTACAACAAATATAATTATAGCTATAAAAAGGCAAGCTGTAGCTCCAGTTGATTTATAAAGATTGAAACCGAATCCATAAAACAAGGTGATGCCGATAATTGATTGTGTGATATAGTTTGTAAGACTCATTTTACCAAAAGGGATAAAAAGTCTTTGAAACTTATATCCATTGCCTTTGTCGTACCATAACAGGATAAAGCATCCAACAAGCAGCCCCATAAACAGGAAATTGCATATTGACGGAATAGCTATATCAAGGGGCATAAGAAGTGCTTTATTACCTTGGGCTATATCTGGATAGACCATTCGGGCTACATTCAAAGGAATAAAAAGAAGGGCTGACCATAAAGTTATCTTTTTCCATAAAGATATGGATTGGGGAATATTCTTAAAAAGAGACAGTCTTCCAGCAATCATTCCAAACAAAAACAATCCTCCAATCTGGAATATTCTTCCATTTTCTATTTGCCAGAGATTACCATACAATTGTCCGTAGGTTATGTTAGACTGTACAACTTCGAAAAAACTTCCGGATTGCATCACAGGTTTGGCCAAGGCTCCATACTTCATCCAGTGTTCACCGTATTCCAAGAAAGGAACATCATACAGACAGCATATTACCCTTATCCATTCTATCGGTTGTATAATCATCAATGAGGCTATTATGAGTATTTTCCTTGTAGAAAGATGAGAAACAGAGACAAGAAAGAGCCCCATTACCGCATATAGCAACAATATGTCGCCATTATAGAACAAAGAGTGTAACTGAGAAAACATTAAAAGAAGAAACATTCTCCATACAAATCTGCCCTTAAATGGAATCCCTCTTTTTTGAGCATTACTGAACTGAATGTAAAAACTGAACCCAAAAAGAAGAGAGAAAGTGGAGAAGGCTTTTCCCGCCATGATGAACCAGGTTGTATTCCATATCCCTTTATCTAACGATGTAAGCCATTGCGGATAATCATCCGGTATGTAATAGAGATTATAGTGTTCCAAACAATGTACAATTACAATTGCAAACAAGGCGATACCTCTTAAGGCATCTACTACTTCAATTCTATCAGCTGTCTTTGGGGGCATTTTTATTATAGTATTAAAATGGGTCAACGTAATAATCTGAGGGGTAAATCCGATAAATTTATATCTTTGCCG
>NZ_QSQT01000035.1 GCF_003437535.1 Phocaeicola plebeius | reverse complement strand
AAAGAAATGCCCTTGCGTTCTGAATCAAACACAAGGGCATTGTTTTATAAGTTCTTTAACTCCTTAAAATCAGTGTAATAAAGGAGTGCTTTTATCGCCTCACTTTTATTTGTTGATTTTACTCCATGTATCTTTCAATGATACGGTGCGGTTGAATACCAGGTGGTCAGGAGTAGAATCTTTGTCCACATTGAAGTAACCGATACGCTGGAACTGCAGATAGTCGAGCGGTTTGGCATCGGCCAGAAATTTTTCTACGTAGCATTCGTTCAGCACTTTCAATGAGTCCGGATTGATCATTTCCTGCATGGCTTCTAGCGGAGAGCATCCTTTGGCTTCACGTATAGCTGCCATTTCATCGCGCGGGTTTTCTACCTTCCACAAGCGGTCGTACAAACGTACTTCTGCTTTCAGGCAGTGGTTGCAGCTTACCCAGTGGAGCGTACCTTTCACCTTACGGTTAGCTTCCGGCATACCGCTCTTGGTGTTCGGGTCGTATTCTGCATACACTTCCACCACATTTCCGTTTTCGTCTTTCTTGCAACCCGTACATTTTACGATGTAAGCGTTTTTCAGACGAACTTCCTGTCCCGGAGTCATACGGAAATATTTCTTCGGTGCATCTTCCATGAAGTCATCGCGTTCCATCCACAATTCACGGCTGAACTCAATGGTATGTGTACCGGCGCTCAAATCTTCCGGATTGTTGATGGCTTCCATTTCTTCCACTTGTCCTTCCGGATAGTTGGTCAGAATCAGTTTTACCGGATTCAGTACGGCAGATACACGGGTAGAACGTGCGTTCAGGTCTTCACGAACGGCACTTTCCAGCAAAGCAAAGTCGTTCAGTGCATCGTATGTAGTATATCCGATTTTGTCAATGAATTTGCGGATAGACTCAGGAGAGTATCCACGACGGCGGAAACCGCAGATGGTCGGCATACGTGGGTCGTCCCATCCGTCTACCAGTCCTTCTTTTACCAGTGTCAGCAGGTTACGCTTGCTCATCAGTGTGTAGCTCAGGTTCAGTTTGTTGAACTCATACTGATGCGGACGGTTGTCGTCCAGGTCTTTTCCGTCTTTCACCCAGTCTACAAACAAATCGTAAAGCGGACGGTGTACCACGAATTCCAGTGTACACAATGAATGTGTTACTCCTTCAAAGAAGTCGCTCTGTCCGTGTGCGAAGTCATACATCGGGTAAGCCTTCCATTTGTCACCGGTACGGTGGTGAGGAGTTTTTACCACACGGTAGATAACCGGGTCGCGGAAGTGCATGTTCGGGTTGGCCATGTCAATCTTGGCACGCAGTACCATCTTGCCTTCTTCAATTTCTCCGGCATTCATTTTCTGGAACAGTTCCAGGCTTTCCTCAATCGGGCGGTTACGATAAGGACTTTCCGTTCCCGGCTGGGTAGGAGTACCTTTCTGGGCTGCAATTTCTTCCGAGGTCTGTTCGTCTACATACGCCTTTCCTTCTTTGATAAGACGGATAGCGAAGTCCCATAGTTGCTGGAAATAGTCGGAAGCATAATATTCATTTCCCCACTGGAAGCCCAGCCACTGGATGTCTTCCTTAATGGCTTCTACATATTCTACATCTTCTTTCGTCGGGTTTGTATCATCGAAACGCAGGTTACAGGTTCCTCCGTATCGCTGTGCGATTCCGAAGTCCAGACAAATGGCTTTTGCATGTCCGATGTGCAAGTATCCGTTAGGCTCTGGTGGGAAACGGGTTTGAATTCTTCCACCGTTTTTACCTTCCTGCAAGTCTTTCTCTACAATTTGCTCAATGAAATTCAGGCTTTTCTTTTCTGAATTTTCGGTTGTATTTATTTCTGTCATACGGAAACTTTTTGTTTTTTCTTTTAACTCTGCAAAAATAGTAAAAATAATCTCCTTATAGATAATTGGAAAGAATATTTCTTCGGAGCTACATCCTTTTACTTAAATTTGCTTATCTTTGTAGAGCGCGAAGATGCATCTTGTTAATAATGCCAAAGGAAAGACAATGAAAAAAAACGCAGAATGTGTTTTATGACATGTTTTTTTATTTGGTTACCTGAAAAAAAGGCCGCATCTTTGTGCCGTTATCCTGAAAACAATCTTTTTACCTTAAGAAAAAAAACTAATACCTATTGAAAACTTAAAAAGGCCCTTTGTGAAAAGCGCCTTTTTTTTGCCCTTACATTTGCATTTCAGTTGTGTTTCATCGTGTGATTTTTGTGTGTCGCCGCAGGTTTTCTTTGCGTGTATTCAGAAACTTTCCGTATCTTTGGGGGATATTAATTAAGGTAGAACTATGGCACAACCATTGGCTGAAAGAATGCGTCCGAAGACGCTGGATGAATATATTGGCCAGAAACATCTGGTGGGAGAAGGGGCCGTGTTGCGCAGGATGATTGAAGCGGGGCGGATTTCTTCGTTTATTTTGTGGGGACCGCCGGGAGTCGGAAAGACCACCCTGGCGCAGATTGTAGCGAACCGGCTGGAAGTTCCTTTTTATACACTGAGTGCGGTTACTTCGGGAGTGAAGGAAGTGCGTGAGGTGATAGAAAAGGCGAAGGCCAACCGTTTCTTTTCTCAGCAAAGTCCGATATTGTTTATTGATGAAATTCACCGTTTCAGTAAGTCACAGCAGGACTCATTGTTAGGAGCGGTCGAAACGGGGGTGGTGACGCTGATAGGTGCCACTACCGAGAATCCGTCGTTCGAGGTAATCCGGCCGTTGCTTTCCCGCTGCCAGTTGTATGTACTCAAGTCATTGGAAAAGGAGGATTTGCTTGAACTGCTTCATTTGGCCTTGACTAAAGACCCGATACTGAAAGAACGGCAGGTGGAGTTGAAGGACACGGATGCCATGTTGCGCTACTCCGGAGGAGATGCGCGTAAGTTGTTGAATATTCTGGAACTTGTGATAGAGGCAGATACTGCCAATCCGGTGATTATTACCGATGAAAAAGTGGTGTCAAGCTTGCAGCAGAATCCTTTGGCCTATGACAAGGAAGGCGAGATGCATTATGATATTGTTTCTGCTTTTATCAAATCCATTCGTGGCAGTGATCCCGATGGAGCCTTGTACTGGCTGGCCCGTATGGTAGAAGGAGGAGAAGATCCGGCATTTATAGCCCGTCGTCTGGTAATTTCTGCTTCAGAAGATATTGGTCTGGCCAATCCGAATGCACTGTTGCTGGCCAATGCGGCCTTTGAGGCAGTGATGAAAATAGGGTGGCCGGAAGGGCGTATTCCATTGGCTGAGGCTACGGTGTATCTGGCCACCAGTCCGAAAAGCAATTCGGCTTATGAAGGAATCAATTCGGCATTGGAGCTGGTACGGCAGACGGGAAACCTTCCGGTTCCGCTGCATTTGCGCAATGCACCTACCAAGCTTATGAAGCAATTGGGATATGGAAAGGACTATAAGTATGCGCATGCGTATAAGGGAAATTTTGTCAAGCAGGATTTCCTTCCGGAAGAGATTCGTACACAGCGTATCTGGCATGCACAGGATAATCCTTCCGAGCAGAAGCTGAAAGAGCGGATGGTGAGCCTGTGGGGTGATCGTTTTAAAGAATAATATGAATATATAGTTTTAAGAAGAAAGATATGAAGATTGTAATATTAGACGGATATACATTGAATCCGGGAGATTTGTCATGGGAACCTTTGAAGGAATTGGGGGAAGTGACCGTGTATGAACGTACGGCTCCGAAAGATGTTTGCAAAAGAGCAGAAGGAGCAGAAGTGGTGTTTACGAACAAAGTAGTGCTGGATGAGGCTGTGCTTGAAAAGCTTCCTTCACTGAAATATATAGGTGTGCTGGCTACAGGATATAATGTAGTGGATGTGGCTGCAGCCGCCCGAAAAGGAATTGTGGTGACAAACATTCCGGCTTACAGCACCAGCTCGGTGGCTCAGATGGCATTTGCACACATTCTGAATATTGTGCAGCGTGTGGGATATTATGCCCAGGAAGTAAGTAACGGAAAGTGGAGTCGTCAGGCTGATTTTTCTTTCTGGGATGCGCCGTTGCATGAACTTGATGGCAAAAAGATAGGTATTATCGGTTTTGGAAATACGGGACGGGCTACGGCACGTATCGCAGTCGGTTTTGGTCTGGATGTGTATGCTTATACCAGCAAGTCGGCCATGGAACTTCCGGCTGATGTACATAAGTGTCCTTCAATGGATGAATTGTTCCGTAAGTGTGATATCGTGAGTTTGCATTGTCCGTTGACGGAAACAACTCGTGAACTGGTGGATGCCCGTAAACTGGACTTGATGAAGCCGTCCGCTATTTTGATTAATACCGGTAGGGGAGGCTTGGTAAACGAGCAGGATTTGGCGGATGCACTGAACAGTGGCAAAATTGCTGCTGCGGGTTTGGATGTGCTTTCTTCTGAACCACCTCGTGCAGATAATCCGTTACTGAAAGCACGTAACTGTTTTATCACGCCACATCAGGCGTGGGCTACGAAAGAAGCGCGTGTTCGACTGATGCAGTTGGCCGTAAATAACCTGAAGGCTTTTCTGGAAGGTAAACCGGTAAATGTAGTCAACAACTAAAAGGAAAGGAAATCATGACGAAAGAAGAACGTATACAGAAAGCTGTTGCGCTGTTCAAGGAAGGATATAATTGCTCACAGTCAGTCGTTGGAGCTTATGCGGATATGTATGGTTTTACCTTCGAGCAGGCATTGCACATGGCTGCTTCGTTTGGAGGAGGTATCGGGCGCATGCGGGAGATATGCGGTGCGGCTTGCGGTATGTTTCTGCTGGCGGGTTTGGAACGCTGTGCAGTGGATGGGGCAGACAGGGAAGGAAAGGCTGCCAATTATAAATTGGTGCAGGAACTGGCTGAAAAGTTTAAGGAAGAATGCGGAACCATCCGTTGCAGCGAACTGTTGGGCTTGTCAAAGAAAGAACCTATTGTAGCTACACCCGATGCCCGGACCGCACAGTATTATGCCAAACGTCCGTGCGCACGAATGGTGGAAACGGCAGCAAGAATTTGGGGCGATTTCTTGGAAAATGAAGGGAAATTGTAATAAGAAGCTGTTTTTTAGGTTGTAAAATGAAAGTTTTCTCTTTTTTCTTCACGCCTTTTCTTGTTTTTTGTTAATTTTGCCGCAGTTTAATGCACGTCAAGTTTAGATGTATAATTATAAAAGCAAAAAGACTATGTTAAAAGAAAAAGCAGGTGTCATTGCCGGACAAATCTGGGAGGCACTGAATGAAACAGAAGGCAAAACTCAGAAACAGCTTAAGAAAGAAGCTAAATTGAAAGCAGACAAGGACTTGTTCCTGGGTTTAGGTTGGTTGTTGAGAGAAGACAAAATTGAGACAAGTGAAGTGGATGGAGAGTTATTCGTGAAACTGAAATAATTCTTAAAGAAAAATAGAAAAGTGCGCTGGTTGGAAGTTTTTTTCCGGTCAGCGCACTTTCTTTTTGTGGTGTTCAGGAGTGATAGCATCCTTTGGCTGTATCTTCACATTGCGAGCCTGGGGTTTCAAATTCGATGGTAGAATGGGTAATTCCGTGTTGGGATAACAGTTGTTTAAGTGCATGTTTGGTACATTCAATCTCATTCAGACTGGTAATTACCACGTGAAGGGTAGCGGCATTTTCAGTCGTACTGACAGCCCATACATGCAGGTGATGCCAGCTTTCCACTCCCTGTGTCTGACTGATTTCCTGCTCCAGTTTGTCGAGGTGAATGTGCTCAGGCACGGCATCCAGTGTAAGGTAGAGACTCTCTTTCAAGAGTTTCCAGGTAGAAATCAGGATAATGAGGGCTATGCCCATTCCGATGAACGCATCGAGTGCGTAATAATGGGTCAGGCTGATAAGGATGCCCGAGATAACTACCCCGACGGATACCAGTGTATCCATGGCCATGTGCAGAAAAGCTCCTTTGATGTTTAAGTCGTTTTTTCGTCGGCTCATCAGTAGCAGGGCGGTAGCTCCGTTCACTAATATGCCCGCTCCGGCAGTCCATGAGATGGCTTCACCGGAAACGGTGCCGGGGCTATATAATTTATAGATACTTTCAATCAGAATCCCTCCTACGGCAATGAGGAGTATGACGGCATTGGTCAGCGAGACAAGTATGGTACTTTTTTTATAGCCATAGGTGAAATGGCGATTTCCTTTTCGTGCCGCCATCCGGATGGCAAAGAGTGAAAGCAGTAAGCTGAATATATCACTCAGGTTATGTCCGGCGTCAGAGAGCAGGCCTAAGGAATGGTAGGAAAAACCAATGGCCGCTTCGGCTATTACGAACAACAGGTTCAGGATGATACATACGATGAGGGTGGTACTGACCGATTCGATGGCATGATGGCTGTGCGTGTGTGAATGAGAGTGTGAATGTGACATAGTTGTAGCTGTTTTATTATGAGGCGAATTTACCTCCTTTTTTGCTTTCTTGTATCAGTTATGTAATAATAACAACCGGGTTGCATAAATAGATGGGGATAATAGCGGTGTAGAGTGGGGATTCCATGAAAATATGTATCTTTGTGCAGATTAATAAAGTATAGGACATGAAAAAAATGTTGTGCCCGCAATGCAAAATTGCAGCGATGTATGTGAAAAATGAAGCAGGAGAGCGTCGGTTGGTATATGTGACTTCTGAAGGAGAAGTCGTACCGAAAAAAGAAGATGAATCGCTTGAAGGATTTGATTTGAACGAGGTCTTTTGTCTGGGGTGTTCCTGGCATGGAAATCCCAAACGATTAGTAAAGTATTAATTTCATTGTTGTTTAAGTAGTCAATTTAGCCGGAATCTGATGATTTGGCTATTTATCATGATTTTTAGGCTACTTTATTTTGATAAGAAAAAGAATCGAAATAAGAAAATATACTTATCTTTGTCTATATTTTATGCTTTTTAAAGAATAAGGATAATTATGGAGAAAGTTATTATTAACTCGTACGAAGAGTTCGAAAAATTGGTCGGCCAGCAGATTGGAGTATCAGAATGGCTTGAAATTCCGCAGGAACGCATCAACCAGTTTGCAGATGCTACATTGGATCACCAGTGGATTCATGTGGATGCAGAGCGTGCCAAAGCGGAAAGTCCTTACAAGAGTACAATTGTACACGGGTATCTTACCTTGTCTTTGTTACCTTATCTGTGGAATCAGATTATCGAGGTGAACAACTTGAAGATGATGGTGAATTATGGAATGGACAAGATGAAGTTCGGCCAGGCAGTATTGTCAGGTCAGAGTGTACGTCTGGTGGCTGATTTGCACTCATTGGTAAATCTGCGTGGAGTGGCAAAGGCAGAAATCAAATTCTCCATTGAAATTAAAGACCAGAAGAAGAAAGCGTTGGAAGGTATTGCTACTTTCTTGTATTATTTCAACTAATACGCAGCAAAGAATCTGTTCGGAAGTGGACGCAGCAGGAAATAGTTTGCTGCGTACATGCTTCCGGGATTATTCAGAATTTTAAAGAGGTATAGAATCCGCAATAACCGTCACCGGCTACGGGGCTGATGGCCAAATCATGTTTCTTGGCAAACGGACGGGTAAAAAGATAGGAGCTTCCTACTCCGATGGCCGCGCCGGCCGCTACATCCCACCAGTCATGTTTTTTTCCGTATACACGGCTCCAGCCTACATAAGTAGAGACTACATAGGCAGGAAGTCCCCATTTCCATCCGTAACGTCGCTGGATGAAAGAGGCAGCTGTAAAAGATACAGAGGTATGCATGGACGGAAATGAATGATTGTCGCTGTGGTCGGGACGTTCTTTTTTAACTGCATATTTCAATGCGTATGTAACTCCTAACGTGGTAATTCCAGCCAATGCGCCCTGTTTCAGTCCTTGCCAGTCTTTTTCAATAAGTATGGCTGTCAGTCCGGCTACGGGAAGCAGTACGGCACCCACATCGCCGGAAGTACGTACGGCTTTTCGGGGCTGGCTGATTTCAAGCTGTTGTGCCTGTAAAGACACGCTGAGGCAGAGTGCTGCCAAAAAAATCATGACAGGTTTCATGACAGGGTAAGAATTTTAGGAATGAATATTATTAATCCGACAATGGCTGCGCTGATAGCCAGAATCAATACGGCACCAGCTGCCAAATCCTTTGTACGCTTGATAGCTTCGTTGTATTCTGGTGAAACTAAATCGGCCAGTGCTTCAATGGAAGAATTGACTGCTTCTGCAGCCAATACGGAACCAATGGCAAACACGATGGCTATCCATTCAGTGGAAGAAAGTCCAATTAGCCATCCTGCCAGGGTTACACATACTGCGGCAAAACAATGAATCCAGGCATTGTGCTCGCGTGTAATCAGCAGACGGATACCGTTTCCAGCGAACTTAAAGCTCCGTAAACGCTTCCGTAAGGTAAATCCTTCATTTTTCATGCGGCAAATCAAATTTCAACGGTCACTTCCACGGGGCAATGGTCCGAGCCGAATATTTCCGTGTGAATCTTCGCTTCTTTCAGCTTATCGGCAAGGCTGGCTGAGGCCAAAAAGTAGTCAATACGCCACCCTGCATTCTTCTCGCGTGCCTTGAAACGGTAAGACCACCAGGAATAAATGTTGGTTTGCTCGGGATAGAAGTAACGGAAGGTATCGATGAATCCGGCATCTAACAGCAATTGAAATTTTTCACGTTCCTGGTCGGTAAAGCCCGCATTCATCCGGTTGGTTTTCGGATTCTTCAGGTCGATTTCCTTGTGAGCTACATTCAGGTCACCGCATATCAGTACGGGTTTGCTTTGGTCTAACTTCTGCAAGTAAGCGCGGAAATCATCATCCCAGGTCATGCGATAGTCCAGACGTTTCAGTCCATCCTGTGAATTCGGTGTGTAGACTGTTACCAGAAAGAATTTTTCCATCTCCAGTGTAATGACACGTCCTTCATGGTCGTGCTCATCAATTCCCAGACCGTAAGTTACTTGCAGGGGCTGGTGCTTGGTAAAGATGGCAGTACCGGAATATCCTTTCTTCTCGGCATAATTCCAGTAGGAAGTATAGCCTTCAAAAGAGAGGTCAAGCTGTCCTTCCTGCATCTTCGTCTCTTGCAGGCAGAAAAAATCAGCATCAAGTTGGGTAAATATGTCTCGGAAACCTTTGTCGCAGCAGGCACGCAGCCCGTTTACGTTCCAGGATATAAGTTTAATCATACAAATTATTTTTTCAAATCAAATAAATAAGTCAGACGTCCGCCAATGTAAGAATGGGCAGAACGTGAGAAATAATCTTTTTTACTGTTGTTGTAGAAATCGCTCAGACCGAAATAATAACGGGCTTCCAGAAGGAAATGACCGATACCTGTACGTATTTCCAAACCTCCTCCTCCTACGATTCCGTAGTCAAATTTTCGGTCGGCAAATTTTCCGTATTGTTCATCAGTCCCTTGCGGACGGTTGGTGATATCCCAGGTCGACGGGTCGCTGTAAAATTCTTTTTCGCCTAAAAGGAAGCCTACTTGCGGACCCAGGTTGATGATAAATCGGGCTCCATTTCCTTTGTCTTTCCCGAAAGCCAGATGGGCCAGCAGAGGGACTTCTATGTAGTTCATGGCACGGTGGTAGGTATTGTTACTTCCGTCTTCAATGACTTCCTTCCATCCTCGCTGGGAAAAGTTGATTTCTCCCTGTATACCACAAATCATTTTGAAGTATTTCTCAGAGATATAACGGACTGTAAGACCAAATTCCGGTGCAATGAAGTTCGTCTGCTTGATGCTGGGGGTGAAACTGACAGAGTTTAAGTTTACTCCTCCATTGATTCCCACGGATAGATTATGCCGTTCGTCTTGCAATTGGGCAAACAACGACAAGGGCAGCATGCAAAGCAGACAGCATATAAAAATCAGTTGTCGGTATCTTTTCATTTTATTCAAAATCAAGTTTGATCAATTCATAATTCTTGGTCAGATGAACAAAAAATACTTTCCGGTTGATAAAGCCACCCCAGTTGTTAACTCTCTCAAATTTGAATCCCGTCTGAATAGGGGTAACCGAAACTTTATCCAGATTTTCTTCGAATTTATTGCCTTGTTGTGACAAGCCCTTCAGGAAGAAATATCCCGTATCAAATCCCAGCATACCGTATTTGGGGAAAGTGTTCGCCATGTCTTTGCTATACCAGCGGCGGTAGCTTTGGGTGAACCGGACAGCTTCCGGGAACAGGTTGTTGGTATAGAACGATGAATAGAAATACGTATCCAGTTCATAGAAGCTGGCCAGATGTTCCTGTGTGTAAGTTTGCCATTCCGGATAACCGAACAGGTGCATGTCGAAATGCGGATGTGAACGTAATACATTAGTCAGCTGAGGAAGTATCCGGGTCAGTGCCGAACTACGTCCGGAAGTCGGAATAAAAATATTTTCCCTCAGTGTATCCATGGCTGCAATGATTCTTTCCGGAGCGATTTCGCTGCTTAGCTGAATCTGCTTGAAGTCTACACGGTTGTCTTTTAACTCGCTTTTCAGGCCATTGATGAATTCATTTTTTTCCTTGTCTCCATTAGCCGGATCGACAAATATGATGCGGGCCTTACTGAATTTACGGAGAAAATGGTCATACGCTTCTGAGTAAAAATAAGATTGCGGTGTGTTAATCTGATAGACCATCGGATTATTGAACACCTGGTCCACTTTCGGAGCAAAAGGAACGACCAGTCGTATTTTGTTACGCTCTGCAAAATTTGCCAGCGGTTCGATGTTTGAAGTATGGACAGGTCCGAAGATGATGTCCATATTCTTCATTTCCGGTTTGTTGAGAATGCTTGAAATAACATTGGTGCTGCCTTTCGTGTCGTAGGTATATAAATCAACCGAAACACCCTGACGTTTCAAACTGTCTACGGCAATCAGGAAGCCTTCGTAATATTCCACCATGCGGGTCTGCTCTTCAGGTTTGATACTTCCGGAAGCGGTAAACGGAAGCATCACGGCTGCCTGAATGGTTCGCAGAGATTTAGAAGCCGTTTTGCTTTGCTTGAACAGTTCTTCATTGGATGGTGTTTGATCCATTGTGGGAGTAGGTGTTGCTGCAGGCTGGCTGCTCTTAGGGTAAGGAATAAAGATGAACATACCTTTTTTCAGCTTCCCGTTTTTCAATTCCGGATTTAGCGCCAGCAAATCTTCTTGTGTGATGCCATATTCCTGACAGATGCTGAAGATAGTTTCCTTTCGTTCCACTTTATGCATTTCTTTCCATCCTTTCTGGGTAGTAGAAGGAGTGGAAGATTGAGCTGGAGCGAGGGGAGTGACCGGATCCGTCACACTTTCCGTAGGGATTGAGATTACCTGTCCCACGCGGAAATTGCTGGCACTCAGACCAGGGTTGGCATCGCAGATAGCCTGTGCGCTGATATTGTATTTCACCGTCAGCTGGTAAAGCGTTTCTCCAGCCTGTATAGTATGGAATCTTCCGTTCTTGCTGGAAGAAGAGGAGTTTGCCTGGGGAATTTTCAATGCTTCTCCTACCCGGATTTGCTTGTCGCTTCCCGGATTCAAACGTACAATGTCGTCAATGGACACATGGTACATGTTTGCAATGGAGTAAAGACTCTGTCCTCTGCTTACTGTATGTAGAAAATAATTGTTTCCGTTCTGTGCGAAGGTAGTTATTCCGGCGTTTCCTAAAGTCAAAGCCAGCGAAAGGCAAACTATCTGAAAGAATCTCATGGTTATTATGGATTTGTTGAGTGGCAAAAGTACAAAAAAAATTGCATTGTCGAATGAAAATGGAAAAGTAAATATCTCTATCTTTGATTCTCGAAGATAGGATGCGGCTCGGCATAGCCAAATCTGAAAACTTTGTTTTCCGTTTGTCTCTGTTCTCGCCTTTCACTATCTTTGCAAAGATATCATTGATGGATAATGTATGACTGAAGGAACAGAAACGATTTGTGTACAAGGAGCTCGGGTACACAACCTGAAAAATATAGATGTGGAAATCCCTCGTGACAGCTTGACGGTGATTACCGGATTGAGCGGAAGCGGAAAGTCTTCTCTGGCATTTGATACGCTGTTTGTAGAAGGGCAGCGCCGTTATATTGAAACTTTCTCTGCCTATGCCCGTAACTTTTTGGGAGGGATGGAACGGCCGGATGTGGATAAGATTACAGGATTGAGTCCGGTGATTTCCATCGAACAGAAGACGACGAACAAGAATCCACGTTCTACCGTGGGAACAACCACCGAGATTTATGATTATCTGCGACTGCTGTTTGCCCGTGCGGGTACGGCTTATTCCTATCTTTCGGGTGAGAAGATGGTGAAATATACCGAAGAACAGATTCTGGATTTGATACACCGTGATTATAAAGGAAAACGCATTTATATCCTGGCACCTCTGGTGCGTACGCGTAAAGGACATTACAAGGAATTGTTCGAGCAGGTACGTAAGAAGGGCTATCTCTATGTACGTGTAGATGGAGAAGTGAAGGAAATCGTACACGGCATGAAGCTGGACCGTTACAAGAATCATGACATAGAGGTGGTGATTGACAAGATAGTGGTCACGGAAAAGGAAGAAAGCCGCTTAAAGCAGAGCGTAGCTACAGCCATGCAGCAGGGTGACGGATTGTTGATGATACTGGATGCACAGACGGAAAGTGTGCGTCACTACAGCAAACGCCTGATGTGTCCGGTGACGGGACTTTCTTACAAGGAGCCGGCACCGCATAACTTCTCGTTCAACTCTCCGCAGGGGGCCTGCCCGCGTTGCAAGGGACTGGGATATGTCAACTTGATTGATGTGGACAAGGTGATTCCGGAGCGTTCGCTTTCGGTGTATGAAGGAGCTGTGGCTCCGTTAGGGAAATACAAGAACGTAATGATATTCTGGCAGTTGGAAGCGTTGCTTGAACGCTATGAAGCTACGTTGAAGACACCGGTGAGTGAGTTGCCGGAAGATGCCATCAATGAGATTCTGTATGGATGCGATGAGCGCTTGAAAATCAAGAGTACACTAATTCATGCCACTTCCGATTACTTTATTTTATACGAGGGCATCGTGAAATACATTCAGATGATGCAGGAAAAGGAAGCTTCTGCCACCGCACAGAAATGGGCGGAACAGTTTGCTAAGACGGATGTGTGTCCCGATTGTAAAGGAGCACGTCTGAACAAGGAAGCCTTGCATTTCCGCATCCACGACAAGAATATTTATGAACTGGCCACGATGGACATCAGTGAGTTGTATGACTGGGTGTGCCATGTGGAAGACTTTCTGGAAGACAAGCAACGTCTGATAGCAACGGAAATCCTGAAAGAAATACGTACCCGACTGAAATTCCTGCTGGATGTGGGACTGGACTATCTGTCGTTGAACCGTTCATCAGTCACACTTTCGGGAGGAGAAAGCCAGCGTATTCGTCTGGCCACGCAGATTGGTTCTCAGCTGGTGAATGTGTTGTATATTCTGGATGAACCCAGTATCGGACTGCATCAGCGTGACAATATCCGGTTGATTAACTCCTTGAAAGAACTGCGCGATTTGGGAAATACCGTTATCGTAGTGGAACATGACAAGGACATGATGCTGGCTGCGGATTACGTGGTGGATATGGGACCGAAAGCCGGTCGCTTGGGTGGTGAGGTCGTTTTCTCCGGTACACCGGAAGAAATGATAAAGACCAACACCCTGACATCGCAGTATCTGAATGGAAAAATGAGTATCGAGGTTCCGGCAGAACGAAGAAAGGGCAACGGGCATTCTCTCGTGTTGAAAGGGGCACGTGGAAATAACCTGAAAGGCGATGATGTGGAGTTTCCATTGGGAAAACTTATCTGTGTGACCGGAGTATCCGGCAGCGGAAAGTCTACTTTGATAAATGATACCCTGCAACCGATTCTTTCCCAGCACTTCTACCGTTCACTGCAAGATCCTTTGCCGTATGACAGCATTGAAGGGCTGGAATACATTGACAAGGTGGTGAACGTAGACCAGTCGCCCTTAGGAAGAACCCCGCGTTCGAATCCGGCTACCTATACCGGAGTCTTTTCCGACATACGTAACTTGTTTGTCGGTCTTCCGGAAGCCAAGATTCGCGGCTATAAGGCAGGTCGTTTCTCTTTCAACGTATCGGGTGGACGCTGTGAGGCATGTGGAGGAAACGGTTACAAGACCATTGAAATGAACTTCCTTCCCGATGTGCTGGTGCCGTGTGAGGTCTGTCACGGAAAGCGTTATAACCGTGAAACGTTGGAAGTGCGCTATAAAGGTAAATCCATTGCCGATGTGCTGGACATGACCATCAACCGGGCAGTGGAATTCTTTGAAAACGTGCCGCAGATACTGAACAAAATCAAGGTGCTGCAGGAGGTGGGATTAGGATACATCAAGTTGGGGCAGCCCTCTACTACTTTGTCGGGAGGAGAGAGTCAGCGTGTGAAACTGGCTACTGAACTGGCTAAAAGGGATACCGGAAAGACTATCTATATTTTGGATGAACCGACCACCGGACTGCATTTTGAAGACATTCGGGTACTGATGAACGTGTTGAACCGTCTGGTAGAAAAAGGAAATACCGTCATTGTCATAGAGCACAACCTGGATGTCATTAAGATGGCAGACTATATTATCGATATGGGACCGGAAGGCGGAAAGGCCGGAGGACAGTTGCTGGTGTGCGGTACACCGGAAGAAGTGGCCCAGTCGGGTAAAGGATATACATCCGGATTTTTAAAAGAAGAACTGAAAGGAGTAACAAAATAATGGCAAAAGACAAGATTGCAAAAACCAATGCGGCCCGTTTGCTGGACCGGGATAAGGTGAAATATGAACTGGTTCCTTACGAGGTAGATGAAAATGATTTAAGTTGCGTACACGTAGCCGCTACTTTAGGAGAGAACATTGAACAGGTATTCAAGACGTTGGTGCTTCAAGGAGATAAGTCGGGTTACTTTGTCTGTGTGATTCCCGGTGAGCACGAAATCGACCTGAAGCTGGCAGCCAAGATTTCAGGCAACAAGAAATGCGACCTGATACCGATGAAAGAACTGCTTCCGCTGACGGGATACATTCGTGGAGGATGCTCTCCGATAGGGATGAAGAAGCATTTCCCTACATATATTCATCACACATGCAATGATTTCCCTTATATATACGTAAGTGCAGGAGTGAGAGGCTTGCAGGTGAAACTGGCTCCGGCTGATTTAATCAAGGTGAGTCAGGCTGAAGTTTGTACTTTATTTTAACTTGATAGAAAAAGAATTTATAATTTATGGGATACGGAAAATGGATTGGGGGAATCATGGGTTTCATGACCATGGGACCTCTTGGAGCCTTGGCAGGATTTGCCATCGGTTCTTTGTTCGATAAAAGCGTGACAGCACAAGAGGAAATGGACGGTGGCTATGGAAGTACGGCACAAGAAGATGTGTACACAGGCCAGCGTAACAGTTTTTTGTTTTCTATGCTAGTCATGGCTTCGTATATCATTCGTGCCGACGGACGCATCATGCACAGTGAAATGGAGTTTGTGCGTCAGTTCTTGCGCGTGAATTTCGGAGAGGCTTCTGTCAGTGAAGGAGAGCGTATTTTGCTGAATCTGTTTGAACAGCGCAAGCGCATGGAGCAGAATGACCCTTCTGCCTTTCGTCGTACCATTCGGGAGTGCGGAGCGCAGATTGCTGCCAATCTGACGTATGAACAGCGTTTGCAGTTGCTCGATTTTCTGGTGAAGATTGCACAGAGCGACGGAAATGTTTGTGCGGCAGAAGTGGATGCCTTAAAGGAAGTAGCTCAGTCCATGCAGTTGTCCATGCAGGAAGTCGATTCCATGTTGAACCTGAGAGGCGATTCGCTGGAAGATGCCTACAAGGTGCTGGAAATCGAACCTACAGCTTCGGATGAGGAAGTCCGTAAGGCGTATCGTAACCTGGTACTGAAACATCATCCAGACCGTGTGGCTACGTTGGGAGAAGACATCCGGAAAGCTGCCGAAGAAAAGCTGCAACGCATCAATGATGCCAAGGAGCGTATTTTCAAGGCAAGAGGAATGAAATAAATAGCATGAAGGCCTGCTTCATTCTTATGTTGCAGGCCTTTATTGTGTTTCTTTTTATTGTTTTGATACACAGTGCTATATATTCTGCGGGTACTTCCTAAGAAGTATTGCAGTACTTCCTTGGCAGTACTCCAGTACTTTCGGGGAAGTACTGCGGTACTCCTTAGAAAGTACTGGCTAATCGAACCAGTTGAATCCGTCTTCCTTCAGGTCAAAGTCCAGATTTTCTGTGACTCCTGCTTGTTTCAGGGCCTTTCGAATGATTTCTTGTTCTTGGAGATTCAGTTTTCTGTCTCCTCTTCTTCTTTCAAAGTAAGGATTTCGTCCGAAGCGTGCAATCAGAAAATTCATAAACTTCTGGTATTGTTCGGGATACATTCGCTTTTTCATTTGTGTGAAGCCACGCATGTAGGTTACGGGAGCGGCATCACGGTAATACGGGCATGAAAGTTCTTTAGTGCATCGGGTAGGATTGGCCAGATGTAGAAAAGCTTCTCTTTCCAGCAATACCGGATAAGCCAGTTGACGAAGACAGGTGGAACCGCAAGTGCAATCTGTATGTACGCATACGGAAAAATTGGCCGGAGCCTCTTTGTAAGGATTCTTTTTCATAAACGTGTTTTTTTATGTTTGAGTTTGATGACAAAGTTATACAAAAAAACAGATTTTTATGCTTGATTGATAAGAAAGTCTGATTTGTAAAGCAAATTGTGTTTTGAACAGGACTTTCCAAAACTATTATTATTCTTCAGGTGATGAAAGAAGTGTCAGATAATATATTTTTTAATGTAAAAGAAATCGAAACCCTTTCCATTCCCTCTAAAACAGTATTATTGGAGGAAGGCAAGATTGCGGATAAGATATATCTTGTCCGTAAAGGATGCTTGAGGTTGTTTTTTTACAATGAAGGAAAGGATATAACTTTTCAATTCTTTTTTGAAGGTGATTTTGTGGCCTCATTTGATAGCTTGTATAGAGGGACACCCAGCTTGTTTTCACTAGAAAGCATTGAGCCGTCTGAAGTTGTGTCAATTAAAAAAGAAGATTTCTATCACAAAATAGAAAGCAATCCTTCATTGAGACTGTTATATGAAGAGAAAATTATAGAACGGTTCAGCTTTTACCAGCACTTGTTTTTGTCCCGTATCAAGAATACGCCACAACAGAGATACGAAGAACTGTTGAAGGAATACCCTAATATTATTCAACGGGTACCGCAACATTACATAGCTTCCTATCTTGGTATTACACCTGTTTCGCTGTCCCGTATTAGAAATCGTCGTTAAACTCCATTTCTTTACAATTGTTATCGTCCATTTCCAATAAAGTAGTGACCTTTGTCGCGTAATAAAAACGGAAATGTATGAAAAGAATTTTTGTAATTGACTGGATATTGATAGTTGTATTTATTGTGTCAGCCATTTCAGGATTTGGTTTGCATGTGGCTGGACATGGTAGCAGTCATGAAATCTGGCATAACTGGGCTGTGTTTCATGTTTTGGGTAGTATATTATTTCTTATAGCCGTAATATTCCATGTGGCAATGCACTTGGAATGGTATAAAGGGATTATAAAAAAGGGAATAGGCAGTAAGAGTAAAGTTACAGCTGTCCTCTCTGTCATATTTTTATTGCTGTCGGTCACAGGTCTCGCACTATTGGGTATAAATGGGACAAACTCTCTGTTGGGATTATGGCATTATAAAATAGGAGTTATAACCATAGTTATAGCCCTTGGACATGTGATAAAGCGACTTCCTGTTTTTCGTAAGTCGCTGAATTGTAGTAAGTAGGATTACGGTCAGTTTTGAGGGAATGTACTGGACGTATTCGTCTTCGAATTCCCGAACCATTTGTCAATGAGCAGAGCCAGTGCGCCATCACCAGTTACATTGCAAGCAGTGCCGAAACTGTCCATGGCAATGTAAAGAGCAATCATCAGTGCCTGTGCATTCTCATCGAATCCCAGCATGGACGACAGGATACCGAGCGAGGCCATGATGGCACCTCCCGGGACTCCCGGCGCAGCTACCATTGTTACTCCTAACATAAAGATGAATCCGGCGAACATCTGGAAATCGTAGGGAATGTCCTGCATCATCATCAAGGCCAGGGCACAGGCCACAATCTTCATGGTACTTCCGGACAGATGGATGGTGGCACACAGAGGGATGACAAATCCGGCAATACCTTCATTCACTCCGTTTTGTATAGTCTGTTTCAGGGTGACGGGAATCGTAGCGGCCGATGACTGTGTACCTAATGCCGTAAAGTAGGCCGGCATCATTCTTGCTAACAGGCGGAACGGATTCTTGCCCACGAACATTCCGGCGATGCAGTATTGGAATATCAGCAGGAAAATATGCAGAAGGAAGATGATTCCGATAATCTTGACAAAGACAGCCAGCACGTGGAATACTTGTCCGGAGTGAGTCATGTTGAAGAAGATTCCAAAGATGTAAATCGGAAGCAGGGGAAGTATGACAGCCTGTATAGTCTTGACAATGATTTCCTTGAAGTCGTTGCATGCATTTTTCAAGTAATTTGTATCCAGGTGTGCCAGTCCCAGTCCGACAGTAAATGCCATAACGAGGGCAGTCATCACGTTGAGAGGTTCCGGAATGGCTACCGTGAAGAAAGGGGTAACACCTTTGGCCTCACTGATTTCGGATAAAGGAATATTTCGGGTAATAAGGTCAGGAAAGAAGGTTTCTCCTACACCGAATGAAAGAAAACCGGAGAACAGTGTGGCTCCGTAAGCCAGAAGTACAGTGGCTACCAGCATCTTCCCGGCACCTTTCCCAATATCGGCAATGGCGGGAGTAACCAGTCCGACGATGATAAGCGGAATGATAAAATTCAGGAACTGGCTGAACAATGCGTTGAATGTCACGAACACGCGTACGGGAAGTTCCGGTGAAACCGTTCCGGCGGCAATACCCAGTGCGATGGCAATCAGAATTTGTGGCAGGAGGCCTAGTTTAATCTTTTTCATATCGTTGACCTTTTGGAGCAAAGATAGTATAATAATCCTGAATAAATGATACACCCTGCCTGGAGAAATGATTACTTTTGTGTCCGTGAAAAAATAATTTAACGAAATTATGGAATCGACTCAAAAGAAGATTAACAAAGTAGAGCTTCGAAACTTGCAGATTGAAGACTACGCACAGCTTGCCCAGTCGTTTACCCGCGTATATGCAGATAAAGATGTGTTCTGGACACACGAACAAATTGAGAAACTAATCAGTATTTTTCCCGAAGGACAGATTGTAACGGTTGTAGATGATAAGATAGTGGGGTGTGCACTTTCCATTATCGTAGATTATGATATGGTGAAAGGTGATCATACCTATGCCAAGGTGACCGGAAATGAGACTTTCAATACGCATAATCCGAAAGGTAATATTTTGTATGGTATTGAGGTGTTTATTCATCCGGAATATCGTGGATTACGCTTGGCGCGTCGTATGTATGAGTATCGCAAGGAGTTGTGTGAAAAGTTGAACCTGAAAGCCATCATGTTTGGTGGCCGAATCCCCAACTATTACAAATATGCAGACCAGATGCGCCCGAAGGAGTATATAGAGAAAGTCCGTTCGCGTGAAATTTATGACCCGGTACTGACTTTCCAACTCTCCAATGACTTTCATGTTCGCAGAGTGATGCGTAATTACCTTCCGAACGACGAGGAGTCAAAGCACTGTGCGACTTTGCTTCAATGGGATAATATTTATTATCAGCCGCCTACAGACTCGTTTGTGGATAAAAAGACGACGGTGAGAGTCGGACTGGTGCAATGGCAGATGCGTTCATATCAGACGCTGGATGATGTGTTTGAGCAGGTAGAGTTTTTTATCGATGCCGTATCGGGCTACAAGAGCGATTTCGTGCTGTTCCCTGAATATTTTAATGCACCGCTGATGGCAAAATTCAATCACATGGGTGAGGCTCAGTCTATTCGTGCATTGGCACAGTACACGGAGGAAATCAGAGACCGTTTCATTAATCTGGCCATCAAGCACAACATCAACATCATTACCGGTAGTATGCCTTATGTGAAGGAAGATGGTGGTCTTTATAATGTAGGTTTCCTTTGCCGTCGTGACGGAACATACGAGATGTACGAAAAGATTCATGTCACTCCCGATGAAGTAAAGAGCTGGGGATTGAGTGGAGGAAAAAGAGTACAGACCTTTGAAACCGACTGTGCTAAAATCGGTGTGTTGATATGTTATGACGTGGAATTCCCGGAACTGTCTCGTCTGATGGCAGATCAGGGCATGCAAATTCTGTTTGTTCCGTTCCTGACCGATACGCAGAACGGATATTCACGTGTACGTGTATGTGCGCAGGCACGTGCCATCGAAAACGAATGTTTTGTGGTTATTGCCGGAAGTGTGGGTAACCTTCCTCGTGTGCATAATATGGACATCCAGTATGCGCAGTCGGGAGTCTTTACTCCTTGTGACTTTGCCTTCCCGACCGACGGAAAACGTGCGGAAGCTACTCCGAATACGGAAATGATTCTGGTTTCAGATATTGACCTGGATTTGCTGAATGCACTTCATACTTACGGAAGCGTACGTAATCTGCGCGACCGTCGTAACGACTTGTATGAACTTCGTATGAAGAAGAATGCGTTGGAAAATAATTGAAGAGTAAAATAAAAGGCATAAAAAATCCCCGGGTTGCATTGAACGACCCGGGGATTTTTTTATGCTTACTCTTTGTATAAATCTTCATGATAATCAAACAGCCATTCCGCATCGGCCAATAGAGGATGGTGTTTGTCTTTTTCTGAAAGGATGACCTTCTCCGTAGGAATTCTCCAGTCAATTTTCAGTGCCGGATCGTTCCAGGCAATGGCTCCCTCGCTTTGAGGTGCATAGAAGTTATCACATTTGTACTGGAAAATAACTTCGTCGCTCAATACGCTGAACCCGTGAGCAAATCCGCGTGGAATGAAAAACTGGCGGTGGTTGTCTTCTGTCAGTTCCACGGCTACGTGCTGTCCGAATGTCGGAGAGCCTTTTCGTATATCTACCGCCACATCCAGTACGGCTCCTTTTATGACCCTTACCAGCTTGCTTTGTGCAAAGGGTGGTTTCTGGAAATGCAGTCCACGCAATACTCCGTAACTGGATTTACTTTCATTGTCTTGTACAAAATGAATGGTGCGTACCTGTTTGTCAAAATCTCTTTGGGAAAAAGATTCAAAAAAGTAACCTCTTTCATCTTTAAACAGGCGAGGTTCAATGATGACCACTCCTTCAATCTCTGTCTTTATTACTTCCATTTTTATATGATGAAAAATCATTTATTGGTTGTTTCTCTGCAATTCGTCAATTACCTTCAATAGATATTGGCCGTACTGGTTCTTCAGCATCGGTTGAGCCAGTTCACGCATCTTTTCAGGGGTAATCCATCCTTGTCGCAGGGCAATGCCTTCCAGGCAGGCTACTTTCAGGCCCTGGCGTTTTTCGATGACTTCGATGTAAGTGGATGCTTCAGCCAATGAATCGTGTGTACCAGTATCCAGCCAGGCAAATCCTCGACCTAAAGTCTGCACTTTCAGTTCACCATCGGCCAGGAAATGCTGGTTAACGGTGGTAATTTCCAGTTCTCCGCGTGCGGAGGGTTTGATGTGTTTGGCTACTTCTACGACCTTGTTAGGATAGAAATAAAGTCCCGTTACGGCATAGTTTGATTTAGGATGCTGTGGCTTCTCTTCAATGGAGAGACAGTTTCCTTCTTTGTCGAATTCTGCCACTCCGTAACGTTCCGGGTCACTTACCCAGTAACCGAATACGGTAGCTTTTCCTTCTTCTTCGGCCATACGTACGGCTTCTTTCAGCATGACGGTGAAGCTGTTGCCATGGAAGATATTATCTCCTAATACCAGGCAGGCTGCGTCATTGCCGATAAACTTTTCTCCAATAAGAAAAGCCTGTGCCAATCCGTCGGGGGAAGGTTGTTCTGCATATTCAAAGTGTACTCCGAAATCACTTCCATCGCCTAGCAGTCTGCGGAATCCCGGCAAATCATAGGGAGTAGAAATAATCAGGATGTCACGTATTCCTGCTAACATCAGGACGGATATGGGATAATAAATCATGGGTTTGTCGAAAACAGGAAGAAGTTGTTTGGAAACTCCTTTTGTAATGGGGTAGAGGCGGGTGCCTGAACCTCCGGCAAGAACAATACCTTTCATTTCTGTTGTATTTAAGTTGGTTTTCTGCAAAGAAAGCTGTTTTTTGCGAGAACTCAAAGATAAGAGGAGGTAAAAGGGGGTAAAAAGTCGTTTTTGTAAAGAAAAATGCAATTTCCTTTCTTCAGGTATTGCAGGTTTAAAAAATAGTTGTACCTTTGCAACGCATTTGAGAAAAACAAGTGCAGCGGACATCGGTTCCTTGGATGAGTGGCTTAGTCAGCGGTCTGCAAAACCGTGTACGGCGGTTCGAATCCGCCAGGAACCTCGCAAATTAGAAAGAGAGAACTTCTGGTTCCTTGGATGAGTGGCTTAGTCAGCGGTCTGCAAAACCGTGTACGGCGGTTCGAATCCGCCAGGAACCTCCAGAAAGTTTGAATGCACTCTTAGCTCAGTTGGTAGAGCAACTGACTCTTAATCAGTGGGTCCAGGGTTCGAATCCCTGAGGGTGTACGAAAAGAGATTGCCATCGTGGTAATCTCTTTTTTTATGCTTTTTTTCTATAATCTGTTCTTAAACATAGATAATACTTTTGTGGTCTTGTATAAAATCTGTTCCTTTGTATCAGGATAGTTCAGCACAGATAAAGTATTGATATGGAAAAGAATATAAAATTCGGGCAACAGTCTACCAAAGTGAAGCAGCTGTCGGATCTCATCGAGCAGGATATTTTGGTAGGAAAGTATCGCACTGATACGAGTCTGCCTTCCATCAATGCATTGAGTAAGACTTATCATGTGTCGCGAGATACCGTATTCAAAGCCTTTGCGGATTTGCGTGAGCGAAAACTGATAGATTCTACTCCCGGTAAGGGGTACTATGTAACCAACCGGAAAGAAAAGATTTTTTTGTTGCTGGACGAATATTCTCCTTTCAAGAATACCTTATATAATAGTTTTGTCAAGAAACTTTCTGTATCGTACAAGGTAGATCTCTGGTTTCATCAATATAATGAACATATTTTTAATACTATTCTATGCGAAGCCATAGGACGGTATAATTATTATGTGGTGATGAACTTTGACAATGAGAAGTTTTCTCCTTTGTTTGATAAGATTCCTTCTTCCCGTCTTCTGCTGCTTGATTTCGGTAAGTTTGAGAAAGGAAATCACTCCTATATTTGCCAGAATTTTGACGATGCTTTTTATAAAGCCCTGACTCAGCTGACTGCTCGTCTGGAGCGTTACCGTAAAATCGTATTCCAGTTGCCTCAGGAATCCAAGCATCCACAAACCTCCGTACAAAGTTTTGAGACTTATTGCGAGGATCACCATTTTGTAGGTGAAGTGGTGAATGAGGAAGATATACAAGAGGTAGAAAAAGGTGTTGTGTACATCGTTATTCGTCAGACGGACGTGGTGAATGTGATTAAGCGAAGCCGACAGAACGGTTTGAAATGTGGAGTTGATTTCGGACTGATAGCTTATAACGATACGCCGGCATACGAGGTGATAGACGAAGGAATTACCGCTCTCAGTATTAATTGGGAGGAAATGGGACGGAAGGCTGCAAGTTTCATCCTTACAGGTGAAAGCGTACAAGAGTTCTTGCCGACAGAAGTGCATCTTCGAAATTCGGTATAAGAATGGAAGAATGAATATTATTATGCCGTAGCTTCAGCACAGTTCAGCATGGATGAACTTGCCTGGTTTGAAAAGAAAATAGATAACATTAACTTTATAAATAATCGAAACATGAAAAATTACCCGAAAATTGGGATTCGTCCCACTATAGACGGACGTCAGGGTGGCGTGCGTGAAAGCCTTGAAGAAAAGACGATGAATTTGGCCAAAGCCGTAGCAGAACTTATTTCTTCTAATTTGAGAAACGGTGATGGTAGTCCGGTGGAATGTGCTATTGCAGATTCTACCATCGGTCGTGTGGCTGAAAGCGCAGCTTGTGCCGAAAAATTTGAGCGTGAAGGCGTAGGAGCTACCATTACAGTCACTTCTTGTTGGTGTTATGGAGCAGAAACAATGGATATGAATCCGTATTACCCGAAAGCAGTATGGGGATTTAACGGTACGGAAAGACCGGGTGCCGTATACCTGGCTGCAGTTCTGGCTGGGCATGCACAAAAAGGTTTGCCGGCATTTGGTATTTACGGACGTGATGTACAGGATATTGAAGATAATACTATTCCGGCCGATGTGGCAGAAAAAATTTTGCGTTTTGCCCGTGCGGCTCAGGCAGTGGCTACGATGAGAGGCAAATCTTACCTTTCTATGGGTAGCGTGTCTATGGGTATTGCCGGTTCAATTGTAAATCCGGATTTCTTCCAGGAATATTTGGGTATGCGCTGTGAGTCTGTAGATTTGACGGAAATCATTCGCCGTATGACGGAAGGAATTTACGATAAGGAAGAATACGCCAAAGCGATGGCTTGGACTGAAAAATACTGCAAGAAAAATGAAGGAAAGGATTTCAATGTAGAAGCCAAGACTAAGACACGTGCGGAAAAAGATGCTGATTGGGATTTCATTGTGAAGATGACCATTATCATGCGCGACTTGATGAAAGGTAACCCGAAGTTGAAGGAAATGGGATTCAAAGAAGAAGCACTTGGTCACAATGCCATTGCGGCTGGTTTTCAGGGACAGCGTCAGTGGACGGACTTCTACCCGAACGGTGACTTCTCTGAAGCCTTGCTGAATACTTCTTTCGACTGGAACGGTATTCGTGAAGCTTATGTGCTGGCTACTGAAAATGACGCCTGCAACGGAGTAGCTATGCTCTTCGGTCATTTGCTGACTAACCGTGCACAGATTTTCTCTGACGTACGTACTTATTGGAGCCCGGAAGCTGTGAAACGTGTGACTGGTAAGGAGTTGACCGGACTGGCAAAGAATGGTATTATCCATTTGATTAACTCTGGAGCTACTACTCTGGATGGTACCGGCCAGCAGACTGATGCAGAAGGTAATCCGACCATGAAACCGTCATGGGAGATTACAGAAGCTGAGGTTGAAAAATGCTTGGAAGCTACTACATGGTATCCTGCTAACCGGGATTATTTCCGTGGCGGTGGTTTCTCTTCTAACTTCCTGTCAAAAGGCGGTATGCCTGTGACCATGAGCCGCTTGAATCTGATTAAGGGACTGGGTCCGGTGCTTCAGATTGCTGAAGGATGGACGGTAGAAATTGATCCGGAAATCCATAAGCTGCTTGATGAACGTACTGACCGTACATGGCCTACTACTTGGTTTGTACCTCGTTTGTGCGATAAACCTGCCTTCAAGGATGTATATTCTGTAATGAACAACTGGGGAGCCAATCACGGTGCCATCAGCTACGGACATATAGGTCAGGATTTGATTACGCTCGCTTCTATCCTTCGCATACCGGTATGTATGCACAATGTGGAAGATGATAAGATTTTCCGCCCTGCTGCATGGAATGCCTTTGGTATGGATAAGGAAGGTGCTGATTACAGAGCATGTCAAAATTACGGACCTATCTATAAATAATCAATTTTACGCTGCCGGAACTGGCGGATTTTCCGTCTGTTCCGGCTTTTATTTGCTATTAAATTAAGAAGTTATGATTCAGAACGAACATATTGAAGAATTTTTGAGACAAGCCCATCGGGTAGGTGATGCCGGATTGACGGTGTGCAGTAGTGGTAACCTTTCATGGCGTGTAGGCGATGAAGTACTGGTTTCTGGTACAGGTTCATGGGTGCCTTCTTTGACAAAAGATAAAGTGGCTGTTTGCCGTCTGGAAACGGGTGAAATACTCAATGGGGTAAAACCTTCTATGGAAAGTGTGTTCCATTTAGGTGTTTTGAGAGAACGTCCCGATGTTAATGTGGTACTCCATTTTCAGTCTCCATACGCTACCGCAGTGGCATGTATGGAAGATACACCGAAAGATTTTAATGTAACAGCCGAAGTTCCTTGCCATGTAGGAGCGGAGATTCCGGTTATTCCTTATTTTCGTCCGGGTTCTAAAGAGTTGGCTGAAGCCGTGATTGCGGCCATGAAAGACCATAACTCCGTATTGCTTCAGAAGCACGGACAGGTGGTTTGCGGAAAAGACTTCAATCAGGCTTTTGAGCGGGCCATGTTCTTTGAGATGGCTTGTCGCATAATTGTGCTTTCCGGCGGAAAATACAAGACCTTGACAAAAGAAGAGATTGACGATCTTGAAACGTACATTTTAGGCAAGAAGACAAAATGAAAGAAGCATATTTGGCAATTGACTTCGGAGGAGGCAGCGGCAGGGTGATTGCCGGCTGCCTTTCCGAAGGTGAACTCGTGCTGGATACGATATACCGTTTTCCTAACCGTCAGGTACGGATGGGAGGACATGTGTACTGGGATTTCCTTTCTCTGTTTGAGGATATGAAGACCGGTATCCGTATGGCTGTAGAAAAAGGCTATACGTTGAAGAGTATCGGAATTGATACGTGGGGTGTGGATTTCGGACTGATAGACAAACAGGGAAATTTGTTGGGCAATCCGGTGTGTTATCGTGATAGCCGTACGGAAGGGATGCCCGAAGAGTTTTTCTCGAAAGTGGACGTAAAGGCGCACTATGCAGAATCGGGTACGCAGGTCATGGCTATCAATACCTTGTTTCAGTTGTATGCCATGAAGAAGGAAGACAATGCGCAGTTGAAGGTAGCCGACAAGTTACTTTTCATGCCCGATCTGTTCAGTTATTACCTTACGGGAGTGGCTAATAATGAGTATAGCATAGCTTCTACGTCGGAACTGCTGGATGCCAAGGCACGCACCTGGAATTTCAAGTTGATTCGGGAGCTGGGACTTCCGGAGCACCTTTTCGGCGAAGTGGTTATGCCGGGAACTTCCCGCGGCTTTTTGAAACCGGAAATCAAGGAACAGATAGGAATAGACTACGAGGTAGAAGTGATTGCTGTGGTTTCGCACGATACGGCCAGTGCGGCTAGTGTAGTGCCTCTTTCTTCTGAAGAAAAAGTTGCTTTCCTGAGTTCGGGCACCTGGTCGCTATTGGGAGTGATGAGTGACGAACCGATTCTGACGGAAGAAGCCCGTCTGGCAGGGTTTACCAATGAAGGCGGTACGGATGGAAAAATCTGTTTTCTGCAGAATATTACCGGACTTTGGATACTTCAGAAACTGATGCAGGAATGGAAGGAAGAAGGAAAGGATGTAGCTTATTCCACCTTGCTGCCGGCTGCGGAAGTGGCGGAAACCGATGCCTTGATTGATGTGGACGATACAACTTTCCAGTGTCCGGTAAGTATGGCTGAGGCGATTACGAATTATTGTATCACACATCAGCAAACACCGCCTTCCACGCAGGGAGAATTTGTGAAATGTGTCCTCCGTTCATTGGCGTTGCGCTATAAAACAGGTATGGAAGCATTGAACCGGCTCTTGCCTGAACCTGTAACGAAACTTTATGTGATTGGCGGAGGAAGTCAGAACAAATACTTGAACCGGCTGACAGAAGAAGCTATTGGCATTCCTGTGGTAGAAGGGCCGGTTGAAGCGACTGCTATCGGCAACATCAGGCAGCAAATGAAGTAAAAACACCAAGAGGGCTGTAGCCGTCACTTAAAATCTAACACCATGAGTAATACATCAGAAAACAAATCTATATTAAAGAAGGATGGAGTGAGCTATCTGGTTCCGTTCATCCTGATTACCTTCTGTTTTGCCCTGTGGGGCTTTGCAAACGACATTACAAACCCTATGGTCAAGGCTTTTTCCAAGATATTCAGGATGAGCGTAACCGATGGGACCTTGGTTCAAGTGGCTTTTTATGGCGGATATTTTGCCATGGCCTTTCCGGCAGCCATGTTTATCCGTAAATATACTTATAAAGCTGGAGTCATGATGGGACTGGGTTTGTATGCCGTGGGAGCTTTGGCTTTCTTTCCTGCCAAGCTGACCGGAAGCTATTATCCGTTCTTGTTAGCTTATTTTGTCATGACTTGCGGATTGTCTTTTCTGGAGACCAGCTGTAACCCTTATATCTTGTCAATGGGAACGGAAGAAACGGCTACCCGTCGTTTGAACTTAGCCCAGGCATTCAATCCCATCGGTTCGTTGATGGGGATGTTTGTCGCTATGAATTTCATTCAGAACCAGCTTCATCCGATGGATACGGCCGAGCGTGCCCAGCTTAGTCAGGCTGAATTTGAGGCGGTCCGTGATTCAGACTTGACCATCCTTATCACTCCTTATCTGACCATCGGCATCGTCATTCTGGTCATGCTTCTCGTTATTCGTATGTCCAAGATGCCAAAGAATGCGGATAAGTTTCATTCCATTGACTTTATTCCTACGTTAAAACGTCTGTATGCCGTGAAGCGTTATCGTTATGGAGTAGTGGCGCAGTTCTTCTATGTCGGTGCCCAGATTATGTGCTGGACTTTCGTTATCCAGTATGGTACCCGTCTGTTCATGGCACAGGGAATGGAAGAACAGGCTGCCGAAGTTTTGTCGCAGAAATATAACATCGTGGCCATGGTCATTTTCTGTATCAGCCGTTTTGTCTGTACCCTGATGCTGAAGTATGTCAATCCCGGACAATTGTTGAAAGTGCTGGCCATTGCCGCTTCCTTGTGTGTGCTGGGAGTAATTTTCTTGCAGAACATATACGGTATGTATTGTCTGGTAGGTGTGTCAGCCTGCATGTCGCTGATGTTCCCTACTATTTACGGTATTGCTCTGAAAGGAATGGGCGATGACGCCAAGTTTGGTGCCGCAGGATTGATTATGGCCATTCTTGGCGGGTCGGTACTTCCTCCTTTGCAAGCCGCTATCATTGATTGCAAGACCTTGTGGGGGATGCCTGCAGTAAATCTGTCGTTTGTACTTCCGCTCGTTTGTTTTGTGGTTATCACTGTATATGGCCACAGAATGCGTCGGGAGCATTAAAAAAGGGAGGATAACAAATCTTTTTTCCGGATTTTGCTGGGAAAAAGATTTGTTATCTTTACAATTTTGTTGCAGTATTAAATAAAGTCCCTATCTTTGCACATATTTCACCAACGACTGATGAATGAACTTAAAGACTAACTTGCTATTCATTTTATTATTGCTGCTGTCAGTGGCAGCCCAATGTGTTTTTGGCAACTTTCCGTTTGCCTTTTTTGCTTTTCCATTAGATGCTATTTTAGCTTTACTGTGGATTGCATTGATAGGATATGGCTATAAGGAGAAGCGTCATTCGGAAGCTGTCCGTCTGTGGCTTTCCCCGCAATGTACTTGCTGGACATTAGGCTGGTTTTTGGCCGGTTGTCTGGTGATAGGCTTGTTTCCCCAACTTTCTGCGCAAGAGGCTGCAGAGAAGTCGGGTCTATTTTCTCGTTTGGGTTGCTATAATTTTATGTCTTCCTGGATTTTTGTTACCGGATTGTTCGGGTTGCTGACTCATTTGGGAATGATTACTGTAAGACGTTTTTTCACGCCGGGACGTAATCGGTGGCGTTTTATGCTGAATCATGCCGGATTGTGGCTGGCACTCTTTGCCGGATTTATGGGAAGTGCAGAGGAACGGACCTTACGCATTCCGGTATTTCGGGCTAATCCGAACAATGAAGCTTTTACCTCCGAGGGAAATGTGGTATACCTGGAGAAACCGTTGCAGCTGACAAACTTTACTGTAGAGCATTATCCCAATGGTACACCACGCCGCTTTTTTGCCGAAGTGTCAATGGACGGAAAACCCATACATCTGGAAGTAAACCAGCCCTATTCGGCAAGCTGGGTAGAAGATTATTACCTGACTTCCTATGATGTGCATTCAGCCGAACCGGAATACTGCGTAGTGCAGATTGTGCGTGAGCCGCTGAAATACGTCATGCTGTTGGGCATTGTGATGATGCTGTGCGGAGGGTTACTGCTCTTTTTAGCAGGACCAGACAAGCAGATGAGTAAATCTGTAAGTGAACTTGTTGACTGACTTTATATATAACTAACACTATTCTTGAATGATTACGTGGGATAATTTTTATTTGTTTGCCCTGCCTGCCATCGTCTTATGGGGAGCCGGAGCGGTATTTGCCTTGTTCTCTAAAGGGCGGAGCCGATGGGCTATTGGGCTGACCTTGTCAGGTATACTGGTGTTTGCTGCCTTTATTACCGGATTTTGGCTGAGCCTTCAGCGTCCTCCTTTGCGTACCATGGGCGAGACCAGATTGTGGTATTCGTTCTTTATGGGTATATCCGGCTTGCTGACCTATCTTCGTTGGAAGTATCCCTGGATATTGTCTTTTTCCACTGTAGTAGGTGCGGTATTTGCGATAATCAATATTCTGAAACCGGAAATTCATGACCAGTCCCTCATGCCCGCCTTGCAAAGTCCGTGGTTTGTTCCTCATGTCACGGTGTATATGTTTTCCTATTCGGTGTTAGGCTGTGCGTTCATCTTGGCCTGTATGGGACTTTACAAGCATCGGGAGAATTACCTTGAGGCTGCCGACAAGTTGGTTTATGCAGGATTGGCTTTTCTGACAGTCGGTATGCTGACCGGAGCAATCTGGGCAAAAGCGGCCTGGGGACATTATTGGAGCTGGGACCCGAAAGAAACCTGGGCAGCAGTTACGTGGACAGGTTATTTGCTGTACGTACATCTGCGCTTGTTCCGCAGGAATACTCCGCGTGCGCTATATTGGATACTGATTGTGTCTTTCCTTTCGCTACAGATGTGCTGGTATGGAGTGAATTACCTTCCTGCCGCACAGCAAAGCGTACATTTATACAACCGTTCTTAGCATTTTAACGTGTGAGATATTTATTGAGTTATTAAAATCTAATCAGTTTCTTATGAAGAAAAGAACAAAAATCATTTTTTCAGTGCTGGTGGTAGCTGCGGTATTGGCCGCAACTTATCGGGTGGTGAACCGTCCTCCTTCAGCCAGTTTGGAAAGCAGTGCTCAGATGGAAGAAATCATTGCGAGCAGCGGATGTATGGCCTGTCATACTGCAAATCCGGAATTGCCGTTTTATGCCAGTTTGCCGGTTGCCGGAAAACTGGTCAAGGAAGATGCTCGTCTGGCCTACCGCTCTTTCGACATGACTCCGATGTTAGAAGCCTTGAAAAAAGGAGAGAAAGTCAGCGAGGTAGATTTGGCAAAAGTAGAGAAGGTGATATTGGACGGCACCATGCCTATGGCCAAATATTATCTGGTGCATTGGGGGGCTTCGTTGAACGATACGGAAAAGCAGATGGCACTTTCGTGGGTGAAGTCACAGCGTGCAGCTTTCTATCCGAATCAGCTGGCTCATGCACAGTGGAGCAATGAGACCATTCGTCCGGTTCAGGACTCTGTACCGGTAGATATGCGGAAAGTGATTTTAGGAAATCTGCTGTTCCACGACGTACGTCTGTCGGCCGATAATACCGTATCTTGTTCCTCTTGTCACGGATTGAATACCGGTGGAGTAGACAACAAACAGTTCTCAGAAGGAGTAGGAGGTCAGTTTGGTGGAGTAAATGCTCCTTCTGTCTATAACGCACATTATAACTTTGTGCAGTTCTGGGACGGACGTGCCGCTACACTGGCCGATCAGGCAGCCGGTCCTCCTTTGAATCCGGTAGAAATGGCTTGCAAGTCGTTTGATGAGATTTGCGAGAAATTGAATGCGGATGCAGCTTTCAGCAAGGCATTTAAGGAAGTGTATCCCGACGGTTTCAATCAGGCAAACATTACAGATGCCATTCAGGAATTTGAAAGAACCTTGCTTACACCGAACTCACGTTTCGACAAGTACTTGAAAGGGGATAATGCAGCCCTGACGGCTGAAGAGCTGGCTGGATATGATTTGTTCAAGAAATACAACTGTGCTACTTGCCATGTAGGTGAGAACATGGGTGGACAGTCGTACGAATTGCTCGGCATCAAGCATGATTACTTTGCCGACCGTGGTACGGAACTGACCATAGAAGACAATGGCCGTTTCAAGGAAACAAAAGACGAAAGAGACCGTCATCGCTTTAAAGTGCCCGGATTGCGTAATGTGGCATTGACTGCGCCTTATTTCCATGATGGAACACAGGCTACGCTGGAAGATGCCGTGATAGCTATGGCCAAGTACGAGGTAGGCGTCGATTTGTCAAAACAGGAAGTCGCACAGATGGTATCCTTCCTGCGCACATTGACCGGAGAATATCAGGGTAAGTTACTGGTGAACGAGAATGACTTGCAGAAATAAGTAAGTACATATACCTTAATATTATATAAGCCGTTTCAGTCGTAAAGATTGGAACGGCTTTTTTCTGTTATTTTCCTGCCGTTTTATTTGGTTTATAAAATAAACTTATTTTTATTTGCATTAAAGCAAGAGAGAAGCGCGCCTCCTTGCCTTTATTTTTCGCTTTATGGTTTATAAAATAAACCATATTGAGTTTAAAACCTAAAACTGATTGCCTTATGGAAGAAAAGAAATTATCAGAACAAGAAAGTCTGGAACTGATTTCACAAATGATCCGTTCTACCCGGAAGAATATGGAAGTGGGCAGTGGAAACCAGTTTCTTTACTGGGGATATTTTACTGCGGCGCTTTCAGTACTGTTGTTTTTATTGGTGTACTATACGGGAGATGCCCGTTGGAGTATCGGCTGGTTCAGTATGTTTCTGTTCTGGGGCTTTATGCTTCGTATGCAGCGCAAGGAAACTCCTTCGGTAATTACGTATACCGACCGTGCCATTCTGCAGGTCTGGAAAGTGATAGGCAGCCTGTTTGTGCTGACCGTAGTCATCATGTCTTTGCTGGCATTCCACTACGGAGGAGTCAATTTTTCCTTGATGCTACCCCTTTCTCTGCTTTATAGCGGCATCGGAGTTTCCATTACGGGAATCATTATCCGTAGCCGGCTGGTGATGTGGTCACCGCTGGTAGGCTTTTGTTTTGCCATTTACATGCTGATGGCCTATACCCTTCATCAGGCTGTTACCATTGACTGGTATCTGTACTTTGGATTGTCGTTTGTGGTCATGATGGTGTTGCCCGGCCATTATTTAAACCGAAAGGCCCGTAACGTATGTTGAAAGAACTGAATCCGTTGCTTCATTCGCAGCTCCGTTTAGCTGTGATGTCGATACTCTTGTCTGTGGACGAGGCTGATTTTGTATACTTGAAAGAGCAGACCAATGCCACGGCAGGTAACCTCAGTGTGCAGCTTGACAAGTTGAGCGAAGCCGGTTATATCGAGGTGGAAAAAAGTTTTGTGGGCAAGAAGCCTCGTACCGTTTGCCGGATGACCTCAACAGGGCGGGAGGCTATGGCTGAATATGTGGAAGTGTTGAAAGAGTATTTATCTGGTATTTAGGGAATTTCATCCTTTTTTAAGAGCCGGATTTTTACCCCGAGAAAACGCCTTTGCGTTTGAACTAAAACGCAAGTGCGTTTAACTTGAAACGCAAGTGCATTTAAGATAAAACGCAAGTACGTTTTGCATCAAACGCACTTGTGTTTTTTTCAGCATACTTTTACGTGTGAAGTGTACTGAAAATAGTTGTCAGTTTGAAGATTAATTCCTGACAAAGT
>NZ_QSQT01000034.1 GCF_003437535.1 Phocaeicola plebeius | reverse complement strand
CAACGGTTTTCAAGACCGCCGCAATCGACCACTCTGCCACCTCTCCAAAACTCCTCTTGAGAGTTGCCTTGTTTCTCAAAGGCGGTGCAAAGGTACACAAAGATTTTTGTTTTCCAAATTTTTGGAAGAAAAAATCTATCCGTATCCTTTATTTTTTCTTTTCCGGGCCTTTCTGACCGTGTTTGAAACCTTTTAGCAGTTCTCTGTGGAAGCGCATTTCCGCTTTTTGCAACAGATAGATTTTCTTGGCCGGAAGGAATTGTTTGTATTTCCGCACATATTCCAGTTCCAGTTCGTCGGCTGCAATACGTGCCTGAATCACATCTTCCACAATTTTCCCATATTCCGTTTCCGTGGTATTGGGGTTCTTGCCTTGACGCAGTTTCTGCCACGCCTCTTTGTTGTACGCCTGCTTCTTGTCTTGCAGTTCAAAATAGAGAGGGAAGAATTTTTGTGCTTCGTCGTTGCTCAGTCCCGCCTGCTGAATGAAAAATTCTTTCTGGCGGTTGCGGAATTCTTCTTTGCTGAATTTGGTATTCTGTGCCTGAATGCTGCTCACACACAAGATGAGCAGGAGAGTCAGGGCATAAAAAGTTCTTTTTATCATGGTTGGTTTATTTATAAATTTCCGTATCTGCATCAGTGAGATACTCGTATAGAGTATAGTCGTCCATCATGGTCTGGTCGACAATGGGGTCGATGTATTCATCGGGTACTTCTGAAAATTCCATGTCACCCATAGTGCCGGCGGCAGGCGATTGTGTTTCTTTTTCACCCACGAACATTCGTACGCTGAGCATCAGACCGCAGAACATGGCAGCCATGTACACCCAAGGTTTGACGCGTGCCCACAGCGTGAGCTGAGGTGCAGGCTGTATTTCTCGTTCCGGAAGCTTGTCCATCAGCTGTTCCGTGAAGTTAGCAAAGTAACCTTCAGGCACTGTGAACGGGTTCTCGGTTCCACATCTCTTTAATAAGTCAGTTTCTTCCTTTTTCATATTGTTGCCTCCTTTGGAAGTTAGATTCGAATTTGTAAAAAAGGTTTAATCATGCTGGTGAAAAAAATCTTCTATTTTTTTGACGGCATGATGGTAGGATGCCTTCAGTGCGCCTACGCTGGTGCCTAAGATTTCCGACATGTCCTCGTATTTCATTTCCTGGAAATATTTCAGGTTGAAGATGATGCGCTGTTTCTCGGGCAGTTGCAGGATGGCCTTCTGAAAAAGCCGTTGCGTTTCGTCGCCGTTAAAGTAAGGGTCGCTTTCCAGCTTGTTTATCAGAGCGGCATCGGCATCGTCGATGGACAGCTGGTTTTCGGCGCGCTGCTTGTTCAGGAAGTTCAGGCATTCGTTGAAGGCGATGCGGTAGAGCCACGTGGAAAGCTTGGCATCTCCCCGGAAATAGTCCAGGTTGGTCCAGGCCTTGATGAACGTGTTCTGCAACAAGTCGTTGGCATCGTCGTGCGAAACCACCATGCGTCGTATCTGCCAGTACAGCTGTTCGCTGTAGGCCTTCACAATCCGTTCGAACGCTTTCTGCTGGGTCGACGGGTCCTGAAGCATCAGTATGGTTTCTTTTTCGTTATAATTGTTCATGGCGTGTGCGGGTTCGTCATTGTTGGGTAAGACGACAATCCGTTGGTTCGGTTTAATAGGGTTAGTTTTCTTTAACTTCTCAGAGTGAGATTTTCAGTCCCTCGTCGGCGGCCAGTGTGTCGGGGAAGATGGCCTGGGCCTCTTCGAGCAGGGCCTTCTCGTCTTCGTAGCGGGCAGAGAAGTGCCCGATGAGCAGACGCTTCACCTGTGCGTCCTTGGCAATCCGGGCAGCCTGTGCGGCGGTGGAGTGCAGGGTCTGTTTGGCGCGGACGGCTTCGCTTTCGGTAAAGGTAGCTTCATGGAACAGCAAATCCACTCCAGCCACTTGTGCTGCGATGCGGGGCAGGTAGACCGTATCCGAGCAATAGGCATACGCGCGGGGAGGGTCGGAGGGAGTGGTCAGTTCTGAGTTGGGAATCACCCTGCCGTCTTCCAGTGTGTAGTCCTCGCCGTTCTTGATGCGGTTCATCATGCAGATGGGAATGCCGTAGAAGTCAATCATGTCGCGCCGGATGTGGTTCGGTGTCGGCTTCTCGCGGAAGAGAAAACCGCAGGTGGGCAGACGATGACGCAGGGGAATGGTTTCCACGCTGACGGAACGGTCGTCGTAAATGACCGTACGTTCGCCGGGGTTGAAGGGGTGGAACACCACCTGATAGGGCATCCCCTTGCAGAAGAATTCCAGTTGAGGTTCCAGCAGGCGTTGCAGGTCGGCATGGGCATGAATGTGGAGGTCGGCGGTACGTTCCAGCATGCCGAAGGTAGAAATCAGTCCCATCAGGCCGAAGCAGTGGTCGCCGTGGAGGTGAGAAATGAAGATGTGGTTCAGCCGGCTGAACTTCAGTTTGGCGCGGCGGAGCTGCACCTGTGCCCCTTCGCCGCAGTCAATCATGAACAGCTTCTCGCGGATGTTAAGCACCTGCGAGGTCGCCTGATGGCGGGTAGTGGGCAGGGCCGAACCGCATCCCAGGATGTGTATGTTGAATTTTTCCATTCTTATGATTCAAATTGGGTGTTTCGCATGTCACCCGTCTCGGCGTACGCTATATGCATCTTGAAGGCGTTGCGCAGCGACATCGGCGTGTGGCAGGACTTTCCTTCCGAAAGTTTCAGGTAGTCCCACAGCAGTTGCTTGTAGTCCGGATGCGCGCAGTTTTCAATGATGCAGCGGGCACGTTGCGAAGGCGATTTGCCACGCAAGTCGGCCACGCCTTGTTCCGTCACGAGGATGCGTACGTCGTGTTCCGTACTGTCCACGTGGGATACTTGGGGCACGATGGACGAAATCAGTCCGTCCTTGGCCACCGACGGGGTGGTAAAGATAGACAAATATGCGTTTCTGGCAAAATCTCCCGAGCCTCCAATTCCATTCATAATTTTGCTGCCCGATACATGCGTGCTGTTCACGTTGCCGAAAATGTCCGCTTCAAGGGCCGTGTTTACCGCAATGATACCCAGACGGCGAATCATTTCCGGGTGGTTGGTGATTTCCTGCGGGCGCAGCAGGATGCGTTCGCGGAAGGTGTCGATATGCTCGTACATCGTGTCCAGACGGTCTTCCGACAAGGTGAGCGAACTGCCGGCAGCAAAGCGGATACGGTCTTTCATCATCAGGTCGATGACGGAGTTCTGTATCACCTCAGTAAACATGGAGAAAGCCGGAAGGTTCGGGTCGTCACCCAGTGCACCCAGTACCGCATTGGCAATGTTGCCCACACCCGACTGCAGGGGAAGGAACTCCTTGGGGATAGCCCCGTTCTTCCATTCGCGTAGCAGGAAGGCAGCCACGTTATGTCCGATTTGCAGGGTTGTCTCATTTTGCGGTGTAAAGGCCGCGATGTGGTCGCGGGCATTCGTGCGTACTACTCCCGTAATCTTTTTCGGGTCGATTTTCACGCTGATGTGTCCGGCGCGGTCGTTCACGTGATACACCGGAATCTCTGTCCGGTAAGGCGGGTTGGCCGGAATATAGATGTCGTGCATGCCGGTAAGTTTTCCCGTATGCGCCTCATTCAGCTCGATGATAACCCGTTCGGCCACCTGGAGTAGGGTAGGCGAGATACCTACGGAAGTGCTCAGGATGATTTCTCCGTCGTCCGTCAGGTCGGAAGCTTCTACGATGGCTACGTGGATTTTCCCCAGAAAACCGTAACGCACGTCCTGTCCGATTTGCGACAGGTGGAGGTCAAAGTACTGCACCTCGTGCTGGTTGATGGATTCGCGCATGTCCTTATTCGACTGGAAAGGCGTACGGAACGATACGGCGTGCGCCTTGACCAGCGCGCTGTCCACCTGACAGCCCGTGGCACCGCCCGTGATAAGGCCTACCTTAAATTCTTTCCCCTGTGCATGCTGTGCTTCTGCGTAGGCAGCCAGTGCTTCCGGCACGGCTTTCGGTGTACCTACCGATGAAAAACCGCCGATGCCGACGGTATCCCCATGATGAATGGTGGCAGCGGCTTCTGCTGCCGTAATAAATGCGTATGTCATTGTTGTAACTGCTGTTCTTTTGTTAGGTAATAGTGGAGCAAAATTAGAATTTGTAATTCAGATAATCAATATTTATGACATTTTTTCTGCATAAATGCTGCAAAAAGGCCCTTTATGCGTAAGTTAATCGAATATTTATACTGTTTGGGATAAAAAACTGCGCAAAAAGACTCTTCGAAACACAATTCCTTTTATTTTTGTGAGGATTTACCACGAAAACGTGATAGAAAGAATATAATAACTAACTAAAATTGCTTTTACAGTGAATATGTTGAGAAAACTCAGGCTCACGCTGGGGATGCTGTGCCTGGTATTCGTGACGCTGTTGTTCGTCGATTTCACGGGCGTGCTTCATGCATGGCTCGGCTGGATGGCGAAGATTCAGTTCCTTCCGGCTCTGTTGGCGCTGAACGCCGGAGTAATCGTGTGTTTGATATTGCTCACGCTGGTAGCGGGCAGGGTGTACTGTTCGGTCATTTGTCCGTTGGGCGTGTTTCAGGACGTGGTGGCCCGTCTGGGCCGGGGGCGCAAGAAGATGCCCTACACGTATTCCAAGCCGAAAAGCTGGCTGCGCTACGGTGTGCTGGCAGTGTTCGTGCTGGCGATGCTGTTGGGTGTGCATGCCCTGGTAGCCTTGCTCGACCCGTATGCCGTGTACGGCCGTGCGGCACACAGCTTCCTGCAACCTTTGTGGATGTGGGGAAACAACCTGCTGGCTTCTATGGCCGAACGCATGGACAGCTATGCCTTCTATTCGGTGGATGTCTGGCTCAAGAGTCTGCCGGTGCTGATAGTGGCAGCGGTCATGCTGGTACTGGTAGTGGTACTGGCGGCACGCAACGGACGTACCTATTGTAATACCATCTGTCCGGTGGGCACCGTGCTGGGATTCTTCTCCCGCTTTGCCTTGTTCCGCATCACGATTGACAAGGAGAAATGCAACGGCTGTACGCTTTGCGCCCGCAATTGCAAGGCCGCCTGCATCGATGTGAAGAACCATGCGATAGACGGCAGCCGCTGTGTGGCTTGCATGGACTGTCTGGACAAATGCCATAAGGGAGCCATCGGCTATCGGTTTGCCTACGGAAAGAAAGCCGAAAAGGCAGAAACCCCGGCACCGGAAATAGCCGACCGTACCGCCGGACGACGCGAGTTCCTGGCCGGTTCCTTGCTGCTGGCCGGTTCGGTGCTGAAAGCACAGGTAGCCAAGAAGGCCGAAGCCATCAAGATGGACGGCGGACTGGCCGACATCGTGGACAAGAAAGAGCCGGTACGCCAAACTCCGATTGTGCCTCCGGGCGCACGCGGACTCCGCCATCTGCAGTCGCATTGTACGGCCTGCCAGCTTTGCGTGTCGGCTTGTCCGAACGAAGTGATCCATCCTTCTCATTCGCTGGATACTTTCATGCAGCCTTACATGTCGTACGAACGCGGCTACTGCCGTCCGGAGTGTACGCGCTGTTCCGAGGTATGTCCCGCCGGAGCCATCCTGAAAATTGACAAGGCAGAGAAGTCTTCTATCCAGATAGGCCATGCCGTGTGGGTAAAAGATTTGTGTATTCCGCTTACCGACAAGCAGGAGTGCGGCAACTGCGCCCGCCATTGTCCGGTGAACGCCATCACCATGGTCCCGTCCGACCCGTCGAACCCCGATTCACTGAAGATTCCGGCAATGAACGAAGCACGCTGCATCGGTTGCGGAGCCTGCGAGAACCTGTGTCCGGCCCGTCCGCTGAGTGCCATCTACGTGGAAGGCCATGAACGCCATCGTGTACTTTAATCGGATTGTCTTACCTTTATATATAGAAAGAGAATGGACGAGAAAAAACAGATGAATCGAAGAGATTTCCTTAAAATAGTCGGCATCAGTACGGTGGGAGCCACAGCGGCTTTCTACGGTTGTACGCCCGACAAGAAAAAAGCCGGCGAAAGCGCTAAGGAAGTGCCCGTCGGCAAGATGACCTACCGCCAGTTCCCTCCCAACGAGGATAAGGTGTCGCTGCTAGGCTATGGCTGCATGCGCTGGCCTACACTTCCGGCACCGGGAGGCGACGGCAATGTCATCGACCAGGAAGAAGTGAACCGGCTGGTGGATTACGCCATCGAACATGGCGTGAACTATTTCGACACGGCTCCGGTCTATGTGCAGGGCTGGTCGGAAAAGTCGACGGGTATCGCCTTGAAGCGTCATCCGCGCGACAAGTTCTTTGTGGCTACCAAAATGTCGAACTTCTCCAATTCCGACTATGATTTCGGAGTAAAGATGTACCACAACTCGCTGAAGAACCTGCAGGTGGACTACATCGACTATTACCTGCTGCACATGCTGGGTGCTCCCGGAAAAAGCGGCTTACAGGGCCGTTTCCTTGATAACGGTCTGCTCGACTTCCTGCTCAAGGAGCGCGAAGCCGGACGTATCCGCCGCCTGGGCTGGTCGTTCCACGGCACAAAAGAGGAATTCGACCGGGCACTGGCCATGCACGACCAGGTGCATTGGGACTTCGTGCAGATTCAGTTGAACTATTCCGACTGGCAGCACGCATTGGGACGTAATGTGAATGCCGACTACCTGTACGAGCAGGTGAGCAGCAAGAACATTCCGGTAGTGGTGATGGAACCGCTGTTGGGCGGACGCCTGTCGAACATCCCCGACCACATCTTCAGCCGCCTGAAAGAACGTAATCCCGAAGGCAGTGTGGCATCGTGGGCCTTCCGCTTTGCCGGTACACCGGAAAAGGTGCTTACCGTACTCAGTGGCATGACCTACATGGAGCATCTGCAAGACAACCTCCGCACGTATTCTCCGCTGGTGCCGCTTACCGACGAGGAAAACCAGTTCCTGCTCGATACGGCCGACCTGATGCAGAAATACCCCACCGTGCCCTGCAACGACTGTAAATACTGCATGCCCTGCCCGTATGGCATCGACATCCCCGGCGTGCTGGTACATTACAACAAGTGCGTGAACGAGGGCAACATGCCGAAAGACCGCATGGACGAGAATTACGTGAAAGCCCGCCGTGCCTTCCTGGTGGGTTACGACCGCAGCGTGCCGAAACTCCGTCAGGCCAGTCACTGTATCGGTTGCGGACAATGTAATCCGCACTGCCCGCAGTCCATCGACATTCCGAAAGAGCTTCACCGCATTGATGCCTACGTGGAACAACTGAAACAGGAAACACTGTGATGGACGAACTGATACGCTTGCTGAACGAAGGAAACTATTCCTGCGTGGTGCGTCAGGGCGAAGAAACCCGCACGTTCTCCCGTCGGGGCGTGGCCGACCTGTACGACTTGTATGCCACAGACCGCGCCTTCCTGAAAGGAGCCTGGCTGGCCGATAAAGTCATCGGAAAGGGAGCGGCAGCCCTGATGGTATTGGGCGGCGTGTCCCGCGTATGGACCCGGGTAGTCAGCACCCCTGCACTCGCCTTGCTCCGGAAGGGAGGGGTAGAGGTGGCGTATGCCGAAGAAGTGCCCTGCATCATCAACCGCACCCGCACAGGACGGTGTCCGCTGGAAACCCTTTGCGACGTGTCGGACAATCCCGTGGAACTCTATCCCGTGATTGAAGACTTTGTACGCCGCATGCGGGAAGCCGGAGAAAAAGAAAAAACCATCTCAGAAAAATAACGAATACACATGGAAACAACCGTAAAACTTTACACATTGGGATACAGTCGCGTGAAGACCTACGTCACCGCCCTGCTGTTTGTGGCCGGAAACATTGTCCTGCCCCAGCTTTTCCACCTGGTGCCGCAGGGAGGAGTCACTTGGCTGCCCATTTATTTCTTCACACTGGTAGGAGCCTATAAATACGGCTGGAAGGCCGGACTGCTGACGGCCGTACTCTCGCCGCTGCTCAACTCATGGTGGTTCGGCATGCCTGCACCTGCCGTGCTGCCTGCCATCCTGCTGAAATCTGTGCTGTTGGCTGTAGGTGCCGGTCTGGTGGCCGCCCGCTTTCAGAAAGTCACCTTGCCGTTGCTGCTGGCCGTGGTGCTGTTCTATCAACTGGCTGGTACGCTGGGTGAGTGGGCACTTTCCGGCAGCTTGTTCACCGCCTTGCAGGATTTCCGCATCGGTATTCCCGGAATGCTCTTGCAGGTAGTGGGAGGATACTGGGTTATCCGTAAAATTTAAGAAAATGTAATTGATTGATTTTCAGAGGTGTAAAAATCCTCTGAAAAACGCCTTTGTGTTTGGACTAAAACGCCCTTACGTTTAAGATGAAACGCCCTTGCGTTTTACTTAAAACGTACTTGCGTTTGATCTAAAACGCAAAGGCGTTTTGTTTTGAATGCACTTGCGTTTTGGAAGTACTGAATTTAGTTGTACGTTTTCAATAAAAAGGGTGATTGTTGCAGGGCTTTTGAGAAAGTTTTCTAATTTTGCATATTACGTAACTATCTGAATCAGGATGAAGGATAGAAGCGTATGCGCAGGTACAGTCTTAACTGGAAATGTACAGAAAACCGGTAGAGAAAGTGCTTGTTTATGGTAAAGCGGAATTTAAGATAGAATATGATAGAGCAGGTTTTGATTGAGAATTACAAGTCCATTAAAGACTTGTCGCTGCCTTTGAATCGGCTGAATGTGTTAATCGGTTCAAACGGAGCTGGAAAAAGTAATTTCATTTCATTCTTTGAATTGACCAAGGCAATATATGAGCAGCGCTTTGGCAGTTATACCTTGTCTAAAGGGGGGATTGATAACTTGCTGCGTCAGGGAAGAAAAGTATCGCCGTCTATCCAGGGATTGATTGATTTTGACAATACAAATGCTTTTTTCTTTGAGATTAAACCATCGCAATCGAACAAAGGCTATATTGAAAAAACGGGAGATTTTTTTAATAACTATCATAAGCCGGGAAAGGATTATTCACAGTGGAACAGAACGATTTGGGATTCTGCCGTAGAAGAATCCTCTTTGAAGGATAATAAAAGATGGAGGGCTGCTTACTTGAGAAAGTATTTGGGTAGCTTTACAGTCTATCATTTTCACGATACCAGTGCCACTTCTCCCATGCGTGGAGATTGCCCGATTAACGACAACGAATGTTTGCGTGATAACGGCTCCAACCTTGCCGCTTACCTGTATTCATTGATGCTGAACGATGAAAAGACATTCCGCTTGATAGAGGGTGTGATACGTTCCATTGCTCCTTATTTCAAGGGTTTCAAGCTCCGTCCGGATGCCAACAACAAGGAAAGAATTCGTCTGGAATGGGAAGAGAGGGATACAGATATGTACCTCGATGGTTATAGCTTTTCGGACGGTACTTTGCGTTTTATAGCCCTTACAACCTTACTGTTGCAGTCCAAGATGCCGGAAGTGATAATTATTGATGAACCTGAATTGGGTTTGCATCCGGCCGCTATCAATAAACTGTCCCAACTTGTCAAGCAGGCTTCGCTCAAAAGCCAGATTATTTTGTCTACTCAGTCCACCAATCTGGTCAATTGCTTTGAGGTGGAAGACATTATTGTGGTGGACAGGGCAGACAACCAATCGGTTTTTCGTCATCTGGAACGGGAAGAACTGGAAAAATGGATGGACGATTACGAATTGTCTCTCAGTGATTTGTGGGAGAAAAACATGATAGGAGGGCAGTTATGAAACGTGTGTATATTGTCGTCGAAGGGCAGACGGAGCAAGAGTTTGTCAACTCGGTCATTTCTCCCTATTTGCAAGAATTTGGTATATTGAGCGTTACGCCTGTCTTGGTTCGGACAAGCAGGACAGGTCGGGGAGGAATGGTGAGCTATTCACATCTGGCAAATACGATCAAGCCTCTTTTGATGTCCGAAAAAAGCGATTATATCGTAACTACCTTTATTGACTTTTTCAGACTTCCCCACGATATGCCCCATTATGAGGACAGCATGAAGAAGCCGGACAAAATAGAGCAAATACAGTCGTTGGAAGCGGCAATTAATGAGGCTATAGACGACCGTCGTTTTTTCTCTTACATACAGTTGCACGAGTTTGAGGCTCTGCTGTTTTCCAGTAACAAAGGTTTTGAGTACTATTTTTCGGAAGAACTCGCAGCAAAGACTGCTTCTATCATTTCATCCTACGACAACCCCGAAGACATCAATACCTCTCCTGAAGGGGCTCCCTCCAAAAGATTGCTGGCTATAAAGTCCGACTACAACAAAGTGCTGGAAGGAAACCTGATAGCATTGGAAATCGGGATAAAATCCATTTTGGAGAAATGTCCGCGGTTTGCGGAATGGATAAAGACAATCATTGAAAAATCTGAATAGCAAGCTCATTTTTCTGTTTGTCACTTTTTATTCGTACATTTGCGAAGCATAACCCAAATACAATAACCATGAAATTTATTGGAATTATTCCTGCAAGATATGCATCTACACGCTTCCCCGCCAAACCTTTGGCACTACTGGGAGGCAAACCCGTGATACAAAGAGTTTATGAACAAGTGGCCGGTGTGCTGGACGAAGCTTACGTGGCTACCGACGACGAACGCATCGAAGCGGCTGTAAAGGCTTTCGGTGGAAAGGTGGTAATGACATCGGTCGACCATAAGAGCGGGACCGACCGTTGCTACGAGGCTTACTGCAAGGTGGGCAGCGGCTATGACGTGGTGGTGAACATTCAGGGTGACGAACCGTTCATCCAGCGTTCGCAGCTGGAAGCCGTGAAGGCTTGCTTTGACGATGCGTCAACACAGATTGCCACACTTGTGAAACCGTTTACGCCTGCCGACGGATTTGATGCGCTGGAAAATGTGAACTCGCCCAAGGTGGTGGTGAGCAAGGAGATGAAGGCGCTCTACTTCAGCCGTTCCATCATTCCTTACCAGCGTAACCGCGACAAGAAGGAGTGGCTGGCCGGACATACGTATTACAAACATATCGGACTTTATGCCTACCGTGCTCCGGTGTTGAAGGAGATTACACCCCTTCCGCAGTCGTCGCTCGAACTGGCCGAATCGCTGGAGCAGTTGCGCTGGCTGGAGAACGGCTATTCCATCAAGGTGGGCATCAGCGAAGTGGAGACCATTGGTATTGACACACCGCAGGATCTGGCACGGGCCGAAGAGTTTCTGCGCAATCAGCAGGAGGCATTATGACGCAGCTCGACCGTAGTGTGGCGCCTGCCATCCGTCAGCTGGAGCATTTCTCCATCTTGCAGCCGGAGTTGCATCGTATGAAGAACGGCATGCCGCTGTATGTGCTTTCGGCCGGGAACGAGGACGTGATTCGTTTCGACCTGTTGGTGCGGAGCGGACAGCTCGACCAGTCGCAGCCGCTTCAGGCCGTGTTTACCAACCGTATGCTGCGTGAGGGAACGGTGCGCATGACATCGGGCGAGATTGCCGAACGGCTGGATTATTACGGGGCGTGGCTCGACCTGTCTTCTTCTGTGAACTGTGGATTTGTGACACTGTATACACTGACGAAACACCTTGACCGCACCATGGAGATTGTGGCCGGACTGGTGAAGGAGTCTGTGTTTCCGGAAGAGCAGTTCCGCATTATCTGCGACATCAACCGCCAGCAGTTCCTGGTGAACAACCGGCGGGTGGACGTACTGGCTCGCAAGCAGCTGAACCGTTCGCTTTTCGGTACTTCGCATCCGTTGGGACGCTATGCCGAACTGGAGGATTATGAACGCATTCAGGTGGAGGCGCTGAAGGATTTCTATCACCGACACTATCATTCGGGCAATTGTTCCATGTACGTGTCGGGTAAGGTAACGCCCGAGGTGGTGCGCTGCATCGAACGTCACTGGGGAGAGGCGCCCTGGGGAAATTGTACGGCAGAGAAGGTGGAACGCACGTGGGACATCGTGAAGGATGCCCGCAAACGGGTTCACGTGGAGAAGGAGGATGCCTTGCAGAGTTCGCTCCGCATGGGTGGTTTCTCGCTCGACCGCAAGCATCCTGATTACCTGAAACTGCGTGTGCTGGTTACGCTGTTCGGAGGGTATTTCGGCAGTCGTCTGATGTCGAATATCCGAGAAGATAAAGGATATACCTACGGCATCGGGGCCGGACTGGTGTCTTATCCGGGCACAAGTCTGCTGGTGGTGAGTACGGAAGCGGCCAATGAATACATGGAGTCTGTCATCACGGAAGTGTATCATGAAATGGACCGTTTGCGTCAGGACAAGGTGCCGGCAGAAGAACTGGAGATGGTGCGCAACTATATGCTGGGCGATATGTGCCGTTCGTACGAGGGGGCATTCTCGCTCTCGGATGCCTGGATATTCATCGAAACGGCCGGATTGAAGCCCGACTTTTTTGATGCGTCGCTGGCTGCCATCCGTGAGGTGACGTCCGATGAACTGCTTTCGTTGGCTCAGCGCTATTTCTGCAAAGAAAACTTAATAGAGGTAGTGGCAGGTAAAAAAGTATAAACCTTCCGGCTCGTGCAAAAGTAAAAAGACTATTTTTGAGCGGAATTAAAAAAGAGACTAAGAACGTGAGAAAGAACAAACATACATTATTTTTATTTGCCCTGCTGGCATTCAGCTCGGTATCGGCTTCGGCCCAGTTGTCATTGGGATACTACCAGTTTAAGGATGGTTCGGAATATACCGGCGAACTGAAAGGACGCCGCCCGAACGGAAAGGGAAAGACGGTGTTCCGTAATGGCGACGTGTACGAAGGTGAATATGTGAAGGGTAAACGCCAGGGTGAAGGTACCTACACTTTCAGCGACGGAGAAAAGTACGTGGGAGAGTGGTACGAAGACCAGCAGCACGGCAAGGGAACGTATTATTTCATGAACAACAACCGTTACGACGGGATGTGGTACACTGACTACCAGGAGGGTGAGGGTACGATGACCTATTATAACGGGGACTTATATACTGGAACCTGGCATCATGACAAGCGCAACGGACAGGGTACTTATACCTGGAAAGGCGGAGCGGTCTACACCGGCGAATGGAAGAACGACCTGAAGAACGGGAAGGGCACCATGGTGTGGGAGGATAAGTCGAAGTATGAAGGCGACTGGAAGGACGGCATGCGTCACGGAAAGGGTACTTTCTACTATACCAACGGCGATAAGTACGTGGGCGACTGGAAGGATGATGTGCAGGATGGAAAGGGTATCTATTATTTCCAGAACGGCGAACGCTATGAGGGCGATTATGCCAACGGTGAACGCACGGGAAGGGGTATCTATACGTATCCGAATGGTGACAAATACGTAGGTCATTTCCTGAACGGACAGCAGGAGGGACAAGGCACGTTCACCTGGGCCAACGGAGCGGTGTACGATGGGCAATGGTCGAAGAACCAGCGCTCTGGTACCGGAAAATACAAGTGGGCCAACGGTGATGAATACGAAGGTCAGTGGAAGAACAACATGGCCGAGGGAGAAGGCGTGCTTCACATGGCCGACGGTTCTGTCTATACAGGTTCTTTTGTACGTGGAAAGGAAGAAGGAAAGGGTGTGCTGATTGAAAAGGACGGCACTCGCTTTGAGGGCTTCTTCAAGCAGGGAAAGAAAGACGGTCCATTCGTAGAGATGGATGCCAACGGAAATATTGTCCGGAAAGGGACTTTCAGATACGGACGTTTATTGGAGGAGAAAAAATAATGATGGAATTATCCGAACTGACTTTGAAGGTGCGTGAACTGGCTGTAGCCACGGGGGCTTTTATCCGTGAGGAGCGGAAGAAGTTCAGCCGTGAGCGGATCGAGAAGAAGCACGCACACGATTATGTGTCGTATGTCGACAAGGAATCGGAACGAAGAATAGTAGCCTGTCTGCGGGAGTTGCTTCTCGAGGCAGGTTTTATTGCTGAAGAGGGGAGCGGAACTCACACCGACGAGGAGTATTGCTGGCTGGTTGACCCGCTGGACGGTACGACCAACTTCATTCATAACCATGCACCTTATTGTGTGAGCATTGCCTTGCGTAACCGTGAGGAAATCTTGCTGGGAGTGGTTTATGAAGTGTGCCGCGACGAGTGTTTCTGGACTTACAAGGGGGCGCCTGCTTATTGTAATGACCGACAGATTCGGGTGTCGCAGGTAGCTGTACCCGATGAGGCTTTTATGGCTTTCGGTCTTCCGTACGAAACGGAGGCTTACAAGCCGGTATTCAACCGCCTGATAGAAGGCTGCTACGGGCATGTGGCAGGCATTCGGGTGGTCGGTGCGGCGGCTGCCGAGATGTGTTACGTGGCCGACGGGCGTTTTGAAGCGCGTGCCGAAGCTTTCACTTGTCCGTGGGATGTGGCGGCAGGTATCCTGCTGGTACAGAATGCAGGAGGAAGGGTGACCGACTTTTCCGGGGGTGATTCATGCTATTCCGGCCGCGAAGTGGTGGCTTCCAACGGAAAGGTGCACGATTTTCTGCTGAATCTGCTGGGATAATGTAAAAAAATATCGTTTTATTCGAGAGATACGAATTAATTTCGTAAGTTTGTGTGACTCAAAAGTAAAGAATATGGATATACCGGGCATATTGGATTTCCTGAAAGTACTGGCGGCAAACAACAACCGGGAGTGGTTTCAGGAACATAAAGCGGAATATTTGAGTGTGCAGGCAGACTTCGAGGAGTTGCTGGCAGGGGTGATTGCCCGCCTTTCGCCATGGGATGAAAGTGTGGCGCACGTCCTTCCGCGTGACTGCACGTATCGCATCTACCGGGATGTCCGTTTTTCTTCCGACAAGTCTCCTTATAAGACCCACATCGGAGGGTATATCAATGCAAGGGGAAAGAAATCCAATCACTGTGGTTATTATCTTCATCTGGAACCGGGCAACTGTATGCTGGCCGGAGGAAGCTGGTGCATGCCTGCCGATATGTTGCGGGCGGTGCGTCAGTCGGTGTGCGACCGCATTGACGAGTATCGTGCCATCGTGGAAGACCCGGCTTTCAAGCAGTATTTTCCGGTGGTGGGCGAGTCGCATCTGAAGACGGTGCCCAAGGGATTTCCGAAGGACTTTCCTTATCCGCAGTACATCCGTTGCAAGGACTTTACGGTAGCCTGCCGGGTGGAAGATGAGTTCTTTTCCCGTCCGGACTTTATGGAACGGATTATCGACGTGTTTCGCCAGCTGAAACGCTTTGCCGATTTTACAAATGAAACGATAGATGAGTTTGAATAAAATATTAACGATTTAAAACTGAAAGAATATGGTTATTGACAAATTGGAAAATCTGGAAAAATATGTGTCACTGAATCCTTTGTTTGCAGAGGCTGTAGCTTTTTTGAAGGCAACTGACTTGCAGGCACACGAAGTGGGGAAGGTAGTGCTGAAGGAAGGTGAACTGATGGTGAACTTTGCAGATGCACGTCCGAAGACAAAGGAAGAAGCGCGTCTGGAAACACACAATGATTTCATCGACATCCAGATTCCATTGTCGGGGGTGGAAGTAATGGGCTATATGCCGCGTACGGATTTGCCTGAAGCTGCTTACAATGCAGAAAAAGATATTACCTTCTATGAAGGACTGGCTACTGACTACCTGACCGTAAAGCCGGGTATGTTTGCTATTTTCTTCCCGGAAGATGCACATGCACCGGGCGTAACTCCCGACGGAGTGAGAAAAGTGATTGTAAAAGTACGTGTCAAATAATTTCTAATTACTAATACTATGGACAAGGTATTGAATATCATAAAGAATGATCCGTGGCTGGAACCATACGCTGACGCTATCAACGGCCGTCATCAGCATGTGGTGGAAAAAGAAAAGGAACTGGTAGGAAAGAAGACGTTGTCAGATTTTGCTACCGGACACATGTATTTTGGTCTGCACCGCACTGACAAGGGATGGACCTTCCGTGAATGGGCGCCGAATGCGACGGAAATCTACCTGGTAGGCGATTTCAATGACTGGCAGGAGAAACCGGCTTTCCGTATGAAACGTGTGCGCAAGACGGGTAACTGGGAAATCAATCTGCCGGAAAAGGCCATGAAGCACGGCGACTTGTACAAGCTGAAAGTGTACTGGGAAGGTGGATGCGGTGAACGTATTCCGGCATGGGCTACTCGCGTTGTGCAGGATGAACAGACCAAGATTTTCAGTGCGCAGGTATGGAATCCGGAGAAACCGTATAAGTTCAAGAAAAAGACCTTTACGCCTAATGTGGCTCCGCTGATGATTTACGAATGCCACATCGGTATGGGACAGGATGCGGAAAAGGTTGGTACGTACAATGAATTCCGTGAGAATGTACTGCCGCGAATTGCGAAGGACGGATACAATTGTATTCAGATTATGGCCATTCAGGAACATCCTTATTACGGAAGTTTCGGCTATCATGTGTCCAGCTTCTTTGCTCCTTCTTCACGCTTCGGTACACCGGAAGAACTGAAACAGCTTATCGACACGGCACACCAGATGAACATTGCCGTGATTATGGATATCGTACACTCACACGCCGTGAAGAACGAGGTGGAAGGATTGGGCAACTTTGCCGGTGATCCTTGCCAGTATTTCTATCAGGGCGGACGTCGTGAACATCCGGCATGGGATTCGCTCTGCTTTGACTATGGCAAGAACGAGGTGATTCACTTCCTGTTGTCCAACTGTAAGTACTGGTTGGAAGAGTTCCATTTCGACGGCTTCCGTTTCGATGGGGTGACTTCTATGCTTTATTACAGCCACGGACTGGGTGAGGCGTTCTGCAACTATGGTGACTACTTCAACGGTCATCAGGATGACAATGCCATCTGTTACCTGACGCTGGCCAACCGGCTGATTCATGAAGTGAATCCGAAGGCCATTACCATTGCCGAGGAAGTATCGGGTATGCCGGGACTGGCTGCTCCGTTCGAAGACGGAGGTTACGGTTTCGACTACCGTATGGCCATGAACATTCCTGATTACTGGATTAAGATTATCAAGGAACGTCGCGATGAAGACTGGAAACCGTCCAGCCTGTTCTGGGAGGTGACCAACCGCCGCAAGGATGAAAAGACCATCTCTTACTGCGAAAGCCACGACCAGGCACTGGTGGGCGACAAGACCATCATCTTCCGCCTGATTGATGCCGACATGTACTGGCACTTCAAGATTGGCGACGAGAATGGAGTGGTGGAACGAGGTATTGCCCTGCACAAGATGATCCGTCTGCTTACGGCTTCTACCATCAACGGAGGTTACCTGAATTTCATGGGTAATGAGTTCGGTCATCCGGAATGGATTGACTTCCCGCGCGAAGGCAACGGATGGTCATACAAGTATGCACGCCGTCAGTGGAACCTGGTTGATAATCCGGATTTGTGCTATCATTACCTGGGCGACTTCGATGAGGCAATGGTCAAGCTGATTCGCAGCGTGAAGAACATCCAGAAATCGGATGTCATCGAGGTATGGCATAACGACGGTGACCAGATTCTGGCATACCGCCGCAAGGATTTGGTGTTTGTGTTCAACTTCAACCCGACCCGTTCGTTTACCGATTATGGCTTCCTCGTACCGAGAGGTGCCTACGATGTGGTTCTGAACACAGACAACAAGCAGTTTGGTGGATTCGGCTTCTCAGACGACAGTCTCCGCCACTTCACCTGTGCCGACCCGCTTTATGCAAAAGACAAGAAAGAATGGCTGAAACTGTATGTGCCGGCCCGTTCTGCAGTTGTATTAAAACGAGTGAAAGATTGAATTGATATTGTATGAGTGATTACACAAATGCATTTTATAAGAAGACTGCACGCATCATGATTGCTGTATGCGGTCTTCTTTTTTCTCTGTTTAGTTTTGTATATCTTTATGTGTTCCAGCGCGATGTGCTGGAAGCCCTTCATTTCTCGCTGGCTCATGGAAAGACTACCTTTGCTCCGATGGCCAGCGCGCTGGTCATTACGCTGATTTTGCTGTTGCTGCGCTGGGGGGTAAACAGTTTGCTGGGACTGAAGGGAAGGGTGCGTGCCCTGGCGTATGTGCCGTCCTTTTTAGTGCTTTGTGCCCTGACGGATGTGGGGCGGGGGGTGTATATCTCCGACTACCATACTCCGTGGACCTGGCTGTTGCCTTTACTGGTGTTGCTGTTTGTGGGAATTGGCTACTGGCTACGTGGAGTTTTTCGCGTACAGTTGAATCACGAAGGAAGTCTCTGGGGACTGGTCAACAGTAACCTGGCTATTTTGTTGGGATTGTGTCTGCTGACAGTGTGTGTGGGCAGTACCAACCGGCAGTTTCATCATGAGCTGGAGGCGGAACATTACCTGCGTGCCGGGGAGTATGACAAGGTGTTACATGTAGGAGAAAAATCATTGGAGGCCAGCCGTACGCTGACAGCCTATCGTGCCGTGGCCTTGTCGCACTTGGGAAAGATGGGCGACAAGCTGTTTGCTTATCCGCAGTATTACCGTTCCGACGGGTTGTTCTTTGAAACGGATTCTTTGCACACGCTCCGTTATACGAACGATTCCATTTATTACCTGCTGGGAGCACGTCCATATTCGGGAGAAGACCGCATGGTATTCCTGCGGAACATCTGCTACAAGGGAACGGGGAAATATACCTCGCTGGATTATTACCTTTCTGCCTTGCTGCTTGAAAAGAAACTGGATAGCTTTGCACAGGCCGTTCCCGATTTCTATTTGCCGGAAGATACCTTGCCGCGTTATTATCGGGAAGCATTGGTAATGTATCATGTCCAGCGGAATGATACTGTATCTTCGCGTGCAGACAGTCTGACTTTAGATCGTTTCAGGGCTTACCAGACCTTGCAGCAGAAAGAGGGTTCTCCGCTGGAAGAACGCAACCGTATGCGTCGCGAATTTGGCGATACCTACTGGTGGTACTATGATTATCAGGAATAAAAAAACATTTGTGTAGAGGATAAAAAATTAAGAGAGGCTGCCGGGGAAATGCAGCCTCTCTTATTTTTTAAAGAACAAACGCTTTTGTCCTTACAGCTGATATTTTCACAAATACCAATACTGTTCTTATCTATTACTATGAAAAACATCTTTATAACATCCGGTTCACTTGGATTGTTCAGAGAAAAATGTGTTTTTAACACTTGTTTTGATTCTGTTTCTATCGTTTACATATTTCCTTGAAATCACAATAAGTACACCGGTCTTCCTCTTCCGTCTGACTGAAACTCAGGTCGGGGTTGAAAATCTCTTCCAGGAGTGCCTGCAGGCGGGTTCTGAACTCTTCTTCCAGCAATGAAAAGTCTTCCACGGGAGTGGTTTTGTTATACGATTCCTTGAGCTGGACGACGGGCGAGTAATCTTCTGCCGCAGCCCGGTGAATGTAGAGCAGGGCAGGAGCTACCTTCCGGTCATCATTCCGTTCACGCAGTTTCCGGCATACGATGGCGGCGTACAGGAAAGTCTGGAATACGTAATTGGAACGTTTGGGGCCAGGCGTGAACAACGATTCTACGCTGGGCGGGGTGTCGGCCTTGCCTCCCGTCTTGTAGTCCACAATGCGGAGCACGTTGTCCTTGCTGTCTATGCGGTCGATGATACCGCCCATGCGCGAGCGGATGACTCCCTTGGGCGTCTGTATCTCTACGTCCTCCATGACCCGTTGTTCGGAGCCTACGAAGGTAAAGGGAGCGTGGCGCAGGTCGTTGCGAAGCAGCTGCTGGATATAGCGCAGAATTACGGCGGAATTGATGAGTTGTACCCCGTTGTATTCCGGACGCTCGTCAGCAGGGAGGTGGAAGAACAGCTCCTTGAACCCGTTGTCCACGTAGTTTTGCAGTTTCACTTCTTCCTTGAGCAGGGCTTCCAGGGTGTCTTTGTTGATGACTTTTCCGTGTGCCGTGAGCTCCTTGTAGATGTGTTCGGCAGCGTAGTGGAAGATGCTTCCGAATTTGGCCGAGTCGATTTCCGCACTTACTTCTTCAGGGGCTGCCAGTCCTGCTACGTACTTATAATAGAACTTCAGTGGACAATCCAGGTAGCAGTTCAGGGCTGACGGGGAAAGAAGGGCTTTCGGATTTACCCGCACATCGAATACGCTCTGCATCCGTTTCATGATGTCGGGCGACTTGGGGATACAGATGGGTGAAGAAGCAATGGGCGACTGCTCTGCCTCCAGTTGTTTCCGCTGTACGGGATACCCCCATTCAATCAGCAGCTGGAGCATGAAGCGCGACATCTCTCCCCGGTTCATGCCGTCGCTCACCGTGTTGTAGAGCAACGTAGCCTTCTCTGCCCGTTGCAGCAGGCGGTAGAAATAATAGGCATAGACTGCAATCTTGTGGTCGATAGTCGTCATGCCGAATGCTTTGCGCAGGTTGTAGGGGATGAACGAGGCATCGCCGCCTGCCTTGGGCAACTGACCTTCGTTGACCGACAGCAGAATGACATGACGAAAATCCAGGTTACGTGTTTCCAGTACCCCCATCACCTGCATACCGATGGCCGGTTCTCCGTGGAAAGGAATGCTGGCTGTCGACATGACACGTACCAGCAGGCGGTGGAAGGTGGCAGGTTGTACCTCCAGGTCCTTGCTTTCAAGCAGGGCATGGAAGCGGTTGACCATGGTGAAGCTTTTGAACAAGGCTTCGCGATAGAGCTGGTCGAGGGCGTTGCTGGTGGAGGCTGCCTGCTTGCGATAGAGTTGTGCCACCTGCTTCAAGATGTCGGCCAGCCGCTTGCACAGCTCCAGGTTGTGGCTGCACGGTTTGAACAGCAGCGACAAGGCTTCGTCCCGTTCCAGTTCCGAGGGTAGGGGGTAGAAGCGGTTCTTTTCCGTCAGTTCCTTTTCCAACGGAGCGGCTTCTCCGGAAAGCAGTTGCGTGTACGGATGCTTCAGCACGCTGATGACTTCGGCAAACTGGTAACGTCCGCTGCGGGAATTGTAGCCCGCAATGTGCAGTTCCAGCAACGTCTTTACGAAGCTGTAGGCCGGTGTCTGCGAGAGCGGGAAACCCATGGTGATGTTGATGTGGCGCACGTTATCCGGTAGTGAGTGAAGCACAGGTTGCAGCATGGCCTCGTTGCAGAGCACCACGGCCGTTTCCTTTTCGTTCTCCGTCAGGTTCTCCCGAATCCATTGCGGCAAGTAGCGTGCCTGTCCGTTCTCCGTAGGCGATTCGATGAAGGTAATTTCTTTCGGATGGTTCAGGTGGTCGAACAGGGAAGGCGGTAATTCCGAGGGGAAATTCTTCAGGTTGCGGCGGATAAACTCGCCTGCCTCGTGCGGATGCTTGTTCAGGTAGAAGGTATCGTAGTCCCAGTAGAACAGGGCCTTTCCTGCCTCGTGCAACTTGCTGAACAGGGTTTGTTCCACCTTATTCAGCACGTTGAATCCCACGAACACATATTTGTCGTAGGGAAACTGCTGCACGTCCATGGTCTCCGTCACTTCGCGGTAGAGCATTCCTTCGTAGGCGATGCCCTGCTCGCGGAGCAATTCCTTGTATTGCGTATAGATGTCGCCCAGCACGTCCCACAATGAGATGAAACGCCGTTTCAGTTCCGTCACCTGCTCGATGGAGAAATTGCGGAAGAACTGACTTAATGCTTCCTTCTGTCCTTCCTCCAGAAAGTCATATTCACCCGTCAGCTTGTTCAGGTCCTTTAAGTTGCTGAACAGCGCCTTGGTGTCGGCCATGTTCTTGTCGGCATCGTCAAAGTCGCTGATGAGCATCTCGCCCCAGAAGTAGAATTCGTCCAGGCTCTCCTTGCTGCCCGTTATTTCACGGAACACCTTGTAGAGGTCGCACACTAATTTGATGGAATCGCCCGTCACCCATTGCGACGTTTGGCGGAACAGCTCACTGATGCTCACGTAGGCCGGCGACCATACCGGGCGGTCGGATTCCTGTGCCAGGTATTCATTGAAAAAGAGGCTGGCACGCTTGTTCGGGAAAACCACAGCCACCTTCGTGAAGTCTCCGTTCATCTTCCGGTACAAATCGGCGGCCACCTGCTTCAAAAAAGTTTCCATATATTGCATTGTCGAAATATCGTTGTGAAAAAATAAACTCAGGCCGGAAGCGTCACTTCTTCCAGCTCATTGGCAAACACATACCAGAGGAATCCCCGGATATGGGTGTAGCCCATCTGCGTGAGCAAGTCCATGTACTCCTGCACCTGTGCGCGGTAAGCCTCGTTCTTCTTTCCGAACTTGAAGTCCACCACGATCACCTGTCCGTCTTTCCGCATCACGCGGTCGGGGCGGCGTGTCTGCATCTGTCCCTCTTCGTCGGTGTACACAATGGCACACTCGTTGTAAAGCTCCCACGTACCGCTGAACCAGTCCTTCACGGCAGGATGCTGCAAGGCCCAGTGCGCCAGTCCCTGAATCTGCTGCTTCTGTCCCTCCGATTCGAACACCCCTTCGAAACTCAGCCGTTCCAGTGCCGAAGGAAGGTCGTCCGCCTTTTCGATGTGGGCAAACACCTGGTGCAGCAACTGCCCCTGACGGATGTATTGTCCGCGAGTGTCCTCCGTGTCATCACCCTGAATGAAGTCGGCCGAACGGTTTGACTGCTTGAATTCGATGTGCGTTTCGATGCTTTCCATCTTCACGGGCACTCCCTCGCGGGGCGACGAAAGCCGGTTGGATTTGCCCGCCTTCTTCTCATCGTGCGCCGTGCAGAGTTCCCCGTATTCGCCCACTGCATCGTCTTCCGGATTCTCCTGTGCCAGCGGCAGTTCCACTTCCTGCATGAGCGGCAGACTGTTGTACAACAGTTCTGAAACCGTGCCCTTCTGTCCCGCTTTGGCGAAAATAATCAGGTTCTTGCAGGCGCGTGTAAACGCCACGTAAAGCAGGTTCAGGTTGTCCACCCAGAGCTGTAATTTCTCTTCCAGGTAATCGTCGTGATACACCGATTCCGCCATGGCACCTGAATAGTTCACCGGTACGATGTCCAGGCGGTTGAACGGCGGAATGTCGGTTTCCTTTCCCGTGCCTGCCACGCTGCACCATATCAGATGGTTGTTCGTTTCGTTCTCCATCTTCCAGTCGCAGAACGGCAGCAGCACCGTGTGATACTCCAGTCCCTTCGACTTATGGATAGACAAGATGCGGATGCCGTCAATCTCGCCCGACGGGATGGTCTTCGCGTTCAGTTTCTCATCCCAGAAACGGATGAAAGCTGTTAGCTCCGACGAGTTGTTCTGCAGGTATTCCGTCACTGCATCATAGAAGGCACAGAGATATGCATCCTGCTTCTCGATAAGCTGCATGTCGAACAGCACGAACAACTTCTCTAACAGTTCGTACAGTGGCATGAAACGGAGTTCGTTAGCCTGCAACTGGAAGGCTGCCGGCAGGTAACGAGCCGGATCGTCGAGCAGCACCGTGTTGAGGCTGATGTCCTTGCGCAATACTCCTTGCTGATAAGCTACCGCCAGTCGCGCCAGTGCGATGCGGTCGTCGGGTGAAGAAAGATACCGCAGTCCGTCGATGAGCATGCTCACTGCCAGCGATGCACTCAGCCGGAACGCCTCGTCGGATACGATGCGGTAGGGGGTATGTTCGTCGAAGTAAGCGGCAATGTCGGGGATACTCCGGTTCTTTCGCACCAGAATGGCCATCTCGTTGAGGCGGATACCCTCTGCGGTGAGGCGTTCCACTTCCTCGGCAAGCTGTTCCAAGGTTGCTTCCGTGTAAGGCCTCTCCTTGGAATCCTGCAGGAAGGTCACCTTTACGAAGCCCTTTTCCTCCTTCTTGGCACAACGCTGCCGCACGTCGCTGTACGCTTGTTCCAGTTGGGCGCAAGGCATGCCCTGTTCTTCCTGATAGCGCCGGTTCAGTGTCTGGCAGGCCGCCGTGAAAAACTCGTTGTTGAAGCGGATGATGCGCGCCTCACTTCGCCAGTTCGTGTCGAGCGTACATTCCTTGATGCGGAAACTCCGGTCATTGCCCAGTCCCGCCAGGATTTTCCAGTCGCCGCTTCGCCAGCGGTAGATGCTCTGCTTGATGTCGCCCACGATGAGGCTGCCTTCCTTCTGTGCCAAACTTTCCTGCAACAGCAGATGAAAGTTCTCCCATTGCATGCGCGAGGTATCCTGAAACTCGTCAATCATCACTGTGTCGATGGTGGTACCGATTTTCTCGTAGACAAACGAGGCATCTCCCTCTCTGATTAAGCTATGGAGCAAGGCATTGGTATCCGACAGTAGAAAACGGTTGTGCACCTGGTTCTGCAAGCGTACCTCCTCGTCAATGTGTGCCAGCAAACGCAGGTTGTTCAGGTAGCGCAGCGAAAGGTCGCACGAGTTGAGCAGCAAGTTGTTCTGCGGGCGACGGTTTTCCGCTTCCGCTAACAAAGGTATCAGTTCCGAAGCCGCCAGCGAACGGATTTCATCACGATGGGCCGACGTTTTGGTTGTCCAGTTTTCCTCGCTCTCCAGGCACTTCTCCACGGTGGCATTGCGGATGTCATCGCTCAGTTTCCCGTTGGCCAGCTTGTTGAAATAACTGCCGATGCCCCGTGAGCCGTTCTTCAGGTCTGCCGGAGTCAGTCCGTGCATTTCGAGCAAGCCCGTAAACTGTTCGCTGAATCCCTTCATGAATTCCAGCACCTCTTCGCGGATACTTTTCAGCTCATCCCGGTAGGAAGGAATAAAGTTCGGGTCGGCCAGTTTCCGGCGCAGTCCTTCTCCCTTCTCGATGTAGCTCTCGTCAAAAATATTCTGTCCGAATCCCTTGATGTCTTTCGACACATCCCAGCGGCGGTCGTTCACGATACGTTCCTCGATGTACTCCAGCAGCCAGTAGAGCACCGGTGAGCGCCGGTCCAGCTTCTCAATCATGGCATCCACCGCATCGCTCAGCACTTCCGTATTGTTCAGTTCGATAGACAAGTTGGCCCCTAACTCCAGTTCACGCGCCAGGTTGCGCATCACCGACTGGAAAAACGAGTCGATGGTCTCGATGCGGAAACGGCTGTAGTCATGAATGATGTGCCGTAATGCTTCGCGTGCCGATTCCCGGATTTCCTCAACCGATTTGGTTGATGTTTTCTGAATCTCCTTCAGGTAGCCCTCCGAACCTTCATCGGCCGTAGCAATGCCGTAAAGTTGTTCCAGAATACGCTCCTTCATTTCTGCCGTCGCCTTGTTAGTGAATGTCACAGCCAGAATCCTTCGGTAGGCATACGGGTCTTCAATCAGTTGTCTTATATAATGTACCGCCAGTGTAAAGGTCTTGCCGGAGCCGGCAGAAGCCTTGTAGACTAAAAGCTGGGGATGCTGTTCCATGTGTGATGTCGTTTTTAGGGTTTTCGTTACACAAACTTACGGAATTTTCGCGGAAAAACCGCAGGAAACGGCCGATTAGTGAGGGGAGAGCCGTGGCACGTATATCCGGAAATCTTCCTGCGGTATGCTGAAAATGCCTGGAAGCTTTCTATGTTTTCCGGTGCGGAACTGTATGTTTCCCGTCCGGAAAACGTAGGGTTTCGCCTTGGAAAACCTATGGTTTGCGTGCAGAAAACGTAAAAACCGTTTGCAGGTTTGCATAAAACCGCCGAATAATTTGTGTAATTCAAAATAAAAGTATACTTTTGCACCGCAATTAAGGATGGTTCCGTAGCTCAGCTGGATAGAGCAACGCCCTTCTAAGGCGTGGGTCCTGCGTTCGAATCGCAGCGGAATCACTGAAAGCTTTACAAATTACAAGGATGGTTCCGTAGCTCAGCTGGATAGAGCAACGCCCTTCTAAGGCGTGGGTCCTGCGTTCGAATCGCAGCGGAATCACGGAAAATAAGAGAAAATCAAACGGTATAAATATCGTTGATTTTCTCTTTTTCTTTTATAAATGTTTGTAAGTTTATAAAAATTGCATATATTTGCAGCCCGATAAAACTACCGACCTTGTTTTTACGGACACAAACTGAACGAGCTTAAGCTAAACTACAGAAAAAAATCACTTCGTAAGGCCGATAATAAACCGAGCCTGTATCATTATTTAAAAGGATAGAGAAAGCGTTCTTCTGGAATTGGAGAATACAACTGACAAGCAGGACAGATACGGCCCGCAGACTGTTTTTACAGTTCAGGGAAGTACCTGTGCAGGAATGTTACACCCATTTTTTTAACAAAAACCAAACTAGACTTTTTTTTACCGGTACCTGAGGAGGGGAATTCCCTTCCTCAGGGTACCACTAAACCGCGATAACTAAACTTAATTGTCCAACAAAATCTTAAATCATCTATGAAAATAGAAAGAGCTACTCAGCTGCTATTCCTTTTGCTGATAAGTCAGGGAGGAAATGCGGCCTATGCCAACCTTCCGCGAGGAGCCAGTGCGTCTCCCGTACAGGTGTCGGCGCAAGCAAACAAAATCACAGTGAGTGGAACAGTCGTTGACGTCAACGGAGAACCTCTGGTAGGGGTGAGCGTGCTGGAAAAGGGTACCGGAAACGGTACGATTACCGACATGGACGGGAACTTTACCTTGTCCGCAGGCGAAGGGGCCGCACTCGAAATCTCTTACGTGGGGTATCAGAACCTGACGGTTTCTGCCAAGGAAACACTGGGTGTTCTGGTCATGAAGGAAGATACCGAACAACTGGATGAAGTAGTGGTAACGGCATTGGGTATCAAGCGCTCACAGAAGGCTTTGAGCTACAACGTGCAGGAGGTGAAGAATGATGTGCTGACAAAGGTGAAGGATGCCAACTTCGTGAACAGCCTGAACGGAAAAGTAGCCGGTGTGAGTATCCAGCGTAGTGCTTCGGGTGTGGGTGGAGGTACCCGCGTGGTGATGCGTGGAAACAAGTCTATCAAGGGAGACAACAACGTGCTGTATGTGATTGACGGTGTGCCCATGGGCAATCAGGCCGACCGCACAGGCGACGGTACGGGCTTCGGTGCAGGACGTACGTCGAGTGAAGGTATTGCCAGCTTCAACCCTGAAGATATTGAAAGTCTGTCGGTGCTGACAGGTCCCTCGGCTGCTGCACTCTACGGAGCCAATGCGGCCAACGGTGTCATCCTGATTACCACGAAGAAAGGTGCTGCCGGAAAGGTGAGTGTCAACGTGTCGTCATCGGCTGAATTCTCGAATCCTTTCGTGCTGCCACGCTTTCAGAACACCTACGGAAACGTGAGTGGGGAGGCTGCCTCGTGGGGAGAAAAACTGCCGGTACCTTCTTCATATAATCCGGCCGACTTCTTCAATACCGGAACCACTTTTACCAACTCTTTTAATCTGTCTGTGGGAAATGACAAGAACCAGACGTATGTGTCCGGTTCGGCGGTCAATGCCAAGGGTATCGTGCCCAACAACAAATACCACCGCTACAATGCCATGGTGCGAAATACCACCAAGTTCTTCAACGATAAGCTGACCATGGACTTGTCTGCCAGCTACGTGCGTGAGTATTACAACAACATGCTGTCCTACGGTACGTATTTCAACCCTCTTCTGGGAGCTTATCTGTATCCGCGCGGAGAGAATTTTGAGAAGGAAACGTATTTCGAACGCTATGATGCCGAGCTGGGCTACAATGTGCAGTCGTGGACACCGGGCGACTTCGGTATGGCTGTGCAGAACCCTTACTGGGTGGCTTACCGCAATTTGCGTCCTGAGGTGAAAGACCGCTACATGCTGTATGCATCGTTGAAATATGAAATTACCGATTACCTGAACGTGAGTGCACGAGGCCGTCTGGATAATACCTACACGGAGAAGGAAGACAAGCGTTATGCCTCTACACACGGTACGTTTGCCAAGCCGCTGGGACGTTATGCTTATTCGAATGAGACTTTCCGCCAGAAATATGCAGACATCATGGCCAACCTTTCGAAGCCTTTTGCCGGAGACTTTTATGCCAATGTCAACGTGGGTGCTTCTTTTGAAGAATACGATACGAAGGGAAGAGGATACGGTGGACAGTTGCTTCTGGTGCCGAATCTGTTTGCCTATGACAACATAGACCCTTCTACCGGTGTGCCTTCACAGACGGGTGGTGACAACCGTAAGATGAACCTCGGTGTGTTCGGTTCTGCGGAAATCTCGTGGAAATCGGCCGTGTATCTCACACTGACCGGTCGTGCCGACAAGCCTTCTCAGCTGGTCAACAGCAAGTCGCCCTGGATATTCTATCCTTCTGTCGGACTTTCGGCCATCGTAACCGACCTGTTACCCGAAACCATGCGCCAGTCCATTTCACCGGTGCTGGGCTTCCTGAAAGTACGTGCTTCCTATACGGAGGTGGGTTCGCCTATTCCTTACACCGGACTGACTCCCGGCACCATAACGCACACCATTGAAGGTGGTGTAATCAAACCTTTCAAGTATTATCCGCTGCCGGAGCTGAAGCCGGAAAGAACCCGCTCTTATGAAGTAGGTATCGACTCCAAGTGGCTGAACAATACCGTGTCGTTGGGTGTGACGCTGTATAAATCGAATACCTACGACCAGTTGCTCGAAGCCAAGCTGTCGGAAACGTCGGGTTATGACTATATGTTCGTGCAGGCTGGTAACGTGGAAAACCGGGGTATCGAACTGACGCTGGGATACGACCAGACCTTTGGCAATTTCTCATACAGTACCTCGCTGACAGCTACTGCCAACCGCAATAAAATCATCGAACTGGCTTCGAACGTGAAGAACCCCGTGACCGGAGAGGCACTCGACCTGAGCGACATCAAGGTGGGACGTTTCCGCCTGCGCGAAGGAGAAGAAGTGGGTACGATATATGCGGAAGAACGCCTGAAACGTGATCAGGATGGCTACATCGTGTACAATGAAGGCCAGACCATAACCACGGAATCTACGGAACCCTACAAGCTGGGTAGTGTCAATGCCAAGTGGAACCTGGGCTGGAAAAACGGCTTTACCTACAAAGGCTTTAACCTGAACTTCCTTGTGACTGCCCGTCTGGGAGGTATCGTGATATCCAAGACACAGGCCGTGCTCGACCAGTTCGGTGTGTCGCAGGCCTCGGCCGATGCACGCGATGCCGGAAAAGTCATGGTGGGCAATGTGGCAGTTCAGCCAAAAGACTATTATGAATCGGTGGTGAACCTGGATGCGTATAATGTGTACTCTGCTACCAACGTCCGCCTGCAGGAAGCCAGTCTGGGATACACCTTCCCTAATTCCTGGTTCAAGGGTACCCCGTTCCATAGCGTGAACCTTTCCGTGTATGGCACCAACCTCTGGATGATTTACAACAAAGCTCCTTTTGATCCGGAACTGACGGCTTCTACCGGTACCTTCGGACAGGGATACGATTACTTTATGTTGCCCAGCCAGCGCACGTATGGAGTGAGCCTTAAATTTGGATTCTAACAAATCATGAAAAACAACGTATAATATGAAGATAAGAAACTATTTGATACCTGTATTCTCCGTATTGGCACTTGCATCTTGCAACTATGAGCAGATCAATACAAATATCTATGGTGTGACGGAAGAAGGAATGAAGACGGGCGGACTGCTGTATGGGGCTCCTTTCATGGACATGCAGAAGCTGGTTATTCCCATCGGTTCGCCCACTGAATCGACAGGACCGGGTAACGACCTGGCCAATACGGACATCATGTCGGCCGGCAACTACATCGGTTACTGGGGCATGAACAACAACTGGAATTTCAACACGGAGGCTACGTGGAACTTTACGGATGCCCGTATGAGCTATGCCTACCAGAATTTCTATTCGAAACTGTTCCGTGCATGGAATGACATCTACAAGCATACGAAGAATTCGGAAGACCCTGCCGACAAGGAAGTGCAGGCTGTAGCCAACATTGTCAAGGTGACTGCCTGGCTCCGTGCGACGGATGTGTTCGGCCCGATTGTATATACCAATGCCGGCAACGGAGACATTGCCCCGAAACTGGATTCTCAGGAGACCGTGTACAAGGCGATGCTGGCCGATTTGAAGGATGCTTCGCTGCTGCTGGTCAATACCGCATCGAAAGTGCTTCCGTCGTACGATGTAATTTATAACGGAAACGCTTCCAACTGGGTACGACTGGCTAACTCGCTCATGTTGCGCATAGCCGTCCGCGTGCATTTCAAGGACGAGGCACTGGCAAAGGAATACATCACGTTCGCCCTTGACCCTTCTCACGGAGGTGTCATTGAAACCGTGGCACAGGAGGCCAAAATACGGAGTACGGACAAGTTGCCGCTGATGAACTCCATGCTGCCGACTGTAGAGGACTACGGAGAATGTCGCCTGGGAGCTACCATCTGGGCCTACATGCAGGGGTATGACGATCCGCGTCTGGGTGCCTTGTTCACGTCCGATTCTTACGGCTATTTCATGCCTCTTCCTCCTACGAACAACAATGCCCTTAGCTCCGCAGCCAAGACGGGAGCCTCCAAGCCCAAGGTCGATGCGGCTTCTCCTTTGTTCTGGTTGCGTGCTTCGGAAGTGTCTTTCCTGAAGGCAGAAGCCGCACTTTACAAACTGGCAGGAGGTAATCCGAAAGCACTGTATGAAGAAGGTGTTACCAAGTCGTTCGAAGAAAACGGAGTAAGCGGAGTGGCTGCCTATCTGGAGGTTACAGACTTTCCTTATGACATCAGCCGGTCTATGTTGCCTTACAACCGTCAGTATTCCTGCAAGCTTTCTACCGGAAATGTGTCTCCCAAGTGGAACGATGCGGATTCGGACGAAGTGAAGTTGCAGAAAATCATTACCCAGAAATACCTGGCACTCTATCCCAATGCCGTGGAAGCCTGGACTGAATATCGCCGGACGGGCTATCCTTACCTGCTCAAACCGGCTTATGACAAAGCTTACGTGAGCATAGGAGGTGAAGAAGATGCCATTACGCCCGAAAGATTCCGCTTTGCTCCGGCAGAATATGGTACAAATCCCAACATGTCGGAAGTGCCTGCGCTGCTGGGTGGGGAAGACCAGGGAGCAACCAAGCTGTGGTGGGTGCGCAACAACCGTCCCAAACAGCCGAAATGAGAAATGAGTTTTATGGAAAAGTGTAACAAATGAAGCGATGAAAAAAATCATAAGATATGCAGGAGCCCTGCTGCTGGCGGCAGGCTTCGTGGCCTGTTCCGAATGGAACATGCCTGAAAGAGAAACGTTCGAAAACCAGGAGAACCTGGAAAAATACATTCCCTTGCTGGAGGCGGAAAGTGAAGCCGACCTGACTCCCTCCATGCGTGACTATTTTGCCAAACTGAGAGAATACCGTCAGGCGCCTCATGTGAAGGGATTCGGCTGGTTCGGCAACTGGACCGGACGAGGCAGCAATGCGCAGAACTACCTGAAGATGCTGCCCGACAGCGTGGACTTCGTATCCTTGTGGGGTACGCGTGGAAACCTTTCGGAAGAACAGAAAAAAGACTTGAAGTTCTTTCAGGAAATCAAGGGCGGAAAAGCGCTGTTGTGCTGGATTGTACAGGACCTGGGCGACCAGATGACTCCTCCGGGACAGGAACCGAAGAAATACTGGATTGAAGAAAAAGGAGGGGGCAATTTTGTGGAAGGCGTGAAGGCCTATGCAAATGCCATCTGCGATACCATTGAGAAGTACAACCTGGACGGTTTCGACATTGACTATGAGCCCGGCTATGGTCATTCAGGTTCGATGGCCAACGGTGAGATGATCAGCGAAACTTCGGGCAATACGGACATGTTCGTATTTATCAAAACCCTTTCAGACCGTTTGCGTCCGGCCGGCAGAATGCTGGTAATGGACGGTCAGCCTGAGAAACTTTCTACCGAGGCTTCCAAGTACATCGACCACTATATTTATCAGGCATACTGGGAACGTTCCACCGCACAGGTCCTTAGGAAAATCAATCAGCCTCACCTTGAAAACTGGGAGCGGAAGACCATTATCACCGTAGAGTTTGAGCAAGGCTGGCAGACAGGTGGAGTAGATGAGTACACCAGCGTACGTCCGGAAATCAATGCTTATCCGGAAGGACGTCAGATTTTTGATTATGCCACGCTGGACCTTCCCGACGGCAGACGCATCGGTGGCATCGGTACGTATCACATGGAATACGACTATGGAAATACACCTCCTTACAAATGGCTCAGAGAAGCCTTGCGCTTGGGAAATGTGGTTTATCCGGGTAAGTTAGATTAAAATTTGAATTATGAAAAAGAATTTATATTTCAGCATATTCGCAGGAACCTTGCTGATTTGTTCCTGCCAGAATGAATTATACAAGGATGCAACCAGTGAGTACCGGTCGGCACAGGGGGCTTACATCAAGACTGGCGAATCTTCTCAGGTATTCGTGGAAGAAGGAAAGGAAGTCGACGTGAAGTCTATCACCGTATCACTGGTACAGCAGGAAAATGATACTAAGACGGTGACGGTAGAGGCCGGCAACAAGGAGCAGCTGGAAGCATACAACAAGAAGCACGGAACGGATTACCTGATGCTTCCGCCCGAAATGTATGAGGTGGGCAAGGAAGTGGTGTTCAACTCCAAGCAGACACTGCAATATCTGCCGGTAAAGTTCAAGGATGTGAAATTCTCCTTGCAGGGAAGCTACGCCTTGCCGGTAAAACTGGGGGGCGGTACGGTACCCGTGATTGACAGTGAATCTGAATCACTGATTGTACTGGAGCAGCGCATCAAGACGAAGTGTCTTCGCATTGACGGATACGGCAGTGAAGATGCCAAGATGTTCCCGGACGATTTCAAGGTGGACCAGTGGACGATGGAGGTTATGGTGAACCGTAGTGCATACCAGAGCAACAACCGTTCCATCTGTGGTACCAAACTCGTGTCTGGGTCCGGTGCACTCGATGAAATCTATCCTCGCTTCGGTGACGTGACTATCCGTCCCGACCAACTTCAGTTTAAGACTGGTGGTTCTCAGATTGACGTGCCGGCGGATGTCTTTACAGCGCAGCCCGACACCTGGTACATGATAGCTTTCGTGTACGACGGTAAGAAAAATTACGTATATGTGAATGGCGAACTGGTGGCCGACCGTGAAATCCGTACAGGGCCTTACGGTCTGGTGGGTTTCTGGATTGGCGGTACGAATGAGCTGGTTCGTGAAATCCGTTTCTGGAAGACAGCCCGCACACCCCAGCAGTTGAAGCAGTTCATGTGGAAAACGGTAGACGGAAGTGACGAAAATCTGCTGCTGTATTATCCGTTGAACGGAAAGAAGCGCAACCTTGAAACAGGAGAAATCACCGAGGACGAAACCATGCTTTGGGATTTCAGTAACAATGCCAAACATCTCCCTCTTCCTTCAGGGGCTAAGTTTGACGACAATGATGGAAAAGGCTTTATGTTCCCTTTGGTTGATTAATTATAGGTTTTATTAATGAAGAAAGGCTGTCTCCAACACTCTGGTGTGGAGGCAGCTTTTTATGTGTTATTATAGGGACAAATGATATTTAAATATAGAAAAACTTTTAGTATCTTTAAACAACGGGAAACAACTATCACTCCAAGAGCTCCCGTCTTCTTGTGTTGTGATTTGCTTTCATTTTAGTATCTTTGAACCATTAGAAACAACTTGATGTAAAAAACTAAGATTAATCTTATTGTTGTGATTTGCTTTCATTTTAGTATCTTTGAACCATTAGAAACAACAACAAATCATACATACAAAATAAACACCTGTTGTGATTTGCTTTCATTTTAGTATCTTTGAACCATTAGAAACAACTTACACCTACTTTGTGTGAACTAGTTCCTAGTTGTGATTTGCTTTCATTTTAGTATCTTTGAACCATTAGAAACAACTCATAATATATCTCTTTTTTGATTACAATGTTGTGATTTGCTTTCATTTTAGTATCTTTGAACCATTAGAAACAACACTTTTTTCTAGAATAAAAAGTCTCAATATGTTGTGATTTGCTTTCATTTTAGTATCTTTGAACCATTAGAAACAACTATCAATAACAGACACCTTCTACTCTTTAGTTGTGATTTGCTTTCATTTTAGTATCTTTGAACCATTAGAAACAACCTTTCTACATCACTTAAATTGCATATTCCGGCGGATACCCGTTCAGCATTTCCGGTGATATCCGTTCA
>NZ_QSQT01000033.1 GCF_003437535.1 Phocaeicola plebeius | reverse complement strand
TTTATACCCTAATAAGCTGCCGGAAAGTGAACGGGTATGCTTCGGAATATGTAATATGCTCATTATTGTCACGGGATAACAGCTATAATTATACTTACGGAAAAGATACTTATAAGTATATAAGTCAAAGTAGGAATAGTGATTTAACTATGAGGTTATCAGAATTGGCCTATAGCCCGGTTAAAAAAGATAATAAGATAGAAGGTTGGAAGTTATTTATAGAACATGTTCCTGAAAAATATCAGAGAGATACAAATGATAAAGTTTCTCAGTTAGATAATGAATTATGGGGAATTGAACGAAAGGCGTAGACAACATCTGAAACCAGAAATACTATAAACAGCTATTCTGAATACATGGATAGAAAAATAGATAGTCACAACAATACAGCAAAAAAAGGTATATTGATATTGTCTTGAAGATATTACTATTTTTGTTTATCACCTGTCAGATTCGAAATTTTTTCTGTGTGCTTGTGTTATGATTTTAAGCTTCAATCTCGTTGTCTTGTGAGGTGGATTTTTCATTCTGAATAAAATTTATTCCATGAATGAAATTGTTTGTCATATTGTTTTTTTCTTCAATTTCAGATTGCATTCTTTCAATGGCTGTGTTAAAGAAAAAGTCTATCAGATATTCATCTGTGCGTTCTTTTCGGATGAATCTTAACGCACTGATATACTCTTCTCTTTTTTCACGAGGAATGATAAGTATCGGTTGATCTTTTTTCAGCAAAATGAAGTTGGTAAACATTCTTCCAAGTCGGCCGTTCCCGTCTCGGAAAGGATGGAGATATTCATAAAAACCGTGAAATAGAATTTGTCTGATACAATCTTTTTGTATTGAGAAACGAGGTTGTCGTACTTTCTTATCTGGTCTTCGAACATAGTGGTTTGTTTTTACAAAGGTAAAAAAATATGTGTTCTGACATATTATATAAGAAAGTTTGCCAATGGATACCCAGGCATTTCTGAATGTTAAGTGAAATGCCTGGGGAATTAAGCTCATAAACTCTTTTATTCCGCATTCTTTTTCAGCCATTCCTGTCGGCGAAGGTCAGGAAGGTGTTTCACTTTGAAGTGTTCGAAGGTGGCATTGAACCCATTTCCGTCGGGGCTGGCTGCCATGAGACCTACGTGTACGGGAGTGTTGTCCTGAAGCCAGGCATTCCGCATCATGACGTATTCCTTGTCGTCGAACGAATAGAATATTTCCACGGCATCCAGTCGTCTTACCGCTTTAATCCATACGTAAGGAACCGGCTTGTCCAGTGCGATGACGCTCCAGTCAGAGGTTTTGTGGGTGACTACGGTGCTCAGGTTGAATTTTCCGTCTACAAACTCAATACCTGTCTTGATGTAGTTTTCGTGGTCAATGCGCAGCATCAGGCCGGCCTGGTCGAAACGGGTTTTATAGTCTCCGGTCACTTTTACTTTGACCTCAAATTCGCCTCCGTAAGTTGCGTAATAGAACGGAGCATCATCTACGGTAAAACCATAGTGTGAAATGTGCCAGTAGTCACTCTGCGGGGTGACGTACATGGTCAGTGCCTGGTTTTCTATTTTCCATTGTTCGGGTTCGTTGAACCATTGCATTTTTTCCAGTGACTGGGCCATTCCGCATTGCAGGGATGCCCAGAGGGCCATACCTGTTATAAGTCGTTTTTTCATATCTGATAATTTAATTACGATTCCTTTGATATATTTGCTGATAAAATCCGTAGGGAAATTATCTTTGCAAATGTAAGATGCCGGAAAAGAATCTGCAATGATTATTAATAACCATTTTTGTATGAATATAGTCGATGAACTGAACAATGAGTTTTCAAAACAGAAATCGCTTTACAAGGTAGGGCAACAGCCTGTGGCAGAACTGGAAAAATACAAGCAAATTGCCATGGGGTATGCGGAGATGGAAAATGCGGTATCTGTGCTGAGTGATATGCATACGAATGTGAGTTACGTGTACTATGGGCGCTTTTCTCAGGTGTTTGGTTGGAATCGTGAGAATGGTACGGAAGAGAAAATAGATTCTATTTGGGAGGAAAAGATTTTGAAGCAGATTCATCCCGATGATTTGCGCGACAAGTATTTGCAGGAGCTTCGTTTCTTTCACTTTGTGCGACGTCAGCCCAAGACAAAGCGGACTGATTTTTATCTGGCCAATAAGTTGCGTATAAAGGATGCGCAGGGAAACTATCAGTTTGTGCTGCACCGGTTATTTTATGTTCCTTCTCCTATAGGGAATAGTTTGTGGCTGGCATTATGCGTGTATACTCCATGGTTATTCGGCTTTTCCGGCAAGAGCAGGGTCGTTCATTCGGTTACCGGAGAAATGATGGAATTAGGCGGTCAGGAGGATGCACAAATCTTGTCGGACAGAGAGAAACAAATTCTCCGGTTGATAGATAAGGGTTTGATGAGCAAGGAGATTGCCAGCCAGCTTTCTATCAGTGTGCACACGGTCAGCCGGCACCGTCAGGAGATTTTGAGCAAGTTTCAGGTGAAAAGCTCCATTGAAGCATGTAGGGTAGCGAAGGAGTTGGGTATTTTGTAGAGTGTTTGTGATTTTTATCAGGAAATGTACTGTTTTTTCGGTGAATAGATGTTTTATTCTCCGATTTTTTTCGGTGAATAGATATCTTATTCACCGAAAAATCATTATCTTTATTGCTAAAAGTTACTATATGTATTTACATGAAAGAGAAAACTGGTGGCAGTTTACCTACGATAGTAGTAAAGTACTTAAGCTTTTAGGGCGAATCAGGGTGAAACAAGGTATGGTGTTAGGTAGTCTTTCTACTCTTGGATTTGAATTTCAGGATGAGGCTATGCTTTCTACCATGTCTGTCGAACTGGTTCGTTCTTCGGAAATTGAGGGTGAAATGTTGAATTTGCAGGAAGTGCGTTCTTCTATTGCTCGTCGTTTAGGTATTGAAACGGCTGGTCTTGTTCCAGCTTCCCGATATGTGGAAGGAATAGTGGAGATGTTATTGGATGCTACGCAAAATTATAAAAAGCCTTTATCTGACGACCGTCTTTTTGGATGGCATAATGTATTGTTTCCGTCTGGAATAAGTGGATTGTACAGGATTGAAGTTGGGAAGTATCGCACAGGTGAAATGCAGGTCGTTTCGGGAGCAATGGGGCGTGAAAAGGTTCATTATCAGGCTCCCTCGCCAGAAAAAGTACCCGAAGAAATGAAACGTTTTATTCAGTGGGTTAATACTGAAGAAGATATAGACGAAGTAATTAAGGCAGCAATTGTTCATTTATGGTTTGTATCTATACATCCTTTTGATGATGGTAATGGACGAATTACCAGGGCCTTGACTGATATGATGCTGGCACGTTCAGAAAATACAGGCAAACGGTTTTATAGCATGTCGGCTGAAATTAAGTTAATGCAAAAAGAGTATTATGAAATATTGGAAAGAACTCAGAAAGGAGATGGAGACATTACGGAATGGCTTCTTTGGTTCCTGAAGTGTCTTGAAAAAGCATTGGATTCAACACGAGATACATTGGCTGCTGTGCTGGAAAAAGCCAAGTTTTGGGAGTATTTTAGGGATATAGAGTTTAATGTGCGGCAACGTAAACTGATTAATATGCTGTTTGATGGTTTCTTGGGTAAACTTACTTCTGGTAAATGGGCTAAAATTGCTAAATGTTCGTCGGATACGGCTTTGAATGATATAAACGATTTGATTGCCAAAGGTGTGTTGGTAAAGAATAATGAGGGAGGTAGAAGTACAAATTATTCTTTAGCAAAGTTACATTGCATAGATGAAATGTAGGGGTAACAAGAAAGTATGATTGGATGATATAAAAAATGGAGTAATTTTGTAGATTTGAATTATCAGAAATTTGCAGAAAGATTTTCAAGTTAGCACTAAACCTAAATAATAAACCATGAAAAAAATGTTGTTTTTATCGGCGCTGCTTGCATGCGGGCCGGCCTGTTTTTCTCAGCAGGCAGAAAAGTTTCCACTGGGAGATTATGTAGAACTGACCGACACGAAGCCGCACGACGGGGATGAAGTGTGGAGTAAGATGACTGCTCCGGTTCGGTTTTGTTGGGGAACGACGGATGTGCGTTACAAGAAACTGAATGTGCCCGACGTGAAAGCTACTGGTACGCTCCGGCTGAAGGCTTGGAAAGGAGAGCGTGTGAATGCACAGGCTGTGCTTTGGACGCAGAAAGAACTGGAAGGAGCGGAAATTGCTGTCAGTGAATTGAAGAACGGTTCTTCGGTAATTCCCGCCTCGGCCGTGAATACGTATTTTGTACGTTATGTAATGACGGATGAATTGAACAAGGATGGAAGTGGGGGTTGTGGCCCTCGTGAGAATAAGGCAGAGTGGGATTCTTCCATGGTGGCCGATGTGCTTGATATTGTGCGGGTACGTGAAGTTCAGGCGCGCAGTACGCAGCCGGTGTGGCTGAATGTATGGGTACCTGCTGATGCACGCCCCGGAAAGTATAAAGGTACGCTGACGGTGTCTGGAAAGAATTTTGAGGCCATGAAACTGCCGTTTGAAATCGAGGTAGTGAACCGTACGTTGCCGGAACCGCAGAAATGGGCGTTTCATTTGGACTTGTGGCAGAATCCGTATGCCGTGGCGCGTTACTATCAGGTGCCGTTGTGGAGCAAGGAGCACTTTGATGCCATGCGTCCTATCATGAAGATGTTGGCAAATGTGGGGCAGCGGGCTATTACCGCCAGCATCATGCACAAGCCTTGGGCCGGACAGACGGAAGACCATTACGATAGCATGATTTTCCGGATGAAGAAGCTGGACGGTACGTGGGTGTATGATTATACGGTGTTCGACAAGTGGGTGGAGTTCATGATGAACGAAGTGGGTATCAAGGATTTGATTAGCTGCTACACGATGATTCCATGGGCGTTGAGCTTTGATTATTTTGATCAGGCTACCAACCGCGTACAGTTTATCAAGGCTGCTCCGGGTGAGGAAGCCTATGCTGAATACTGGGGTACGTTCCTGAAAGATTTTTCCCGTCACTTGCGTGAGAAGGGGTGGTTTGAAAAGACGGCCATTTCTATGGACGAACGTCCTATGGAGGCTATGCGTGAAGCTATTAAGGTGATTAAGGCGGCCGATCCGGAATTCAAGATTACATTGGCCGGTAATTATCATGAGGAGATTCAGGGAGATTTGTATTATTTGAGTATCCCTTATGGCAATCAGTTTCCGGAAGAGGTAAAGGCAGAACGTGAACGGAAAGGACAAATCAGTACGGTGTATACTTGCTGTACGGAGGCTTTCCCTAATACATTTACTTTCTCTGAACCTGCTGAAGCAGTCTGGACGGTGCTTCATGCGGTGGCTGGAGGATATGACGGTTATCTTCGCTGGGCAGTAAACAGCTGGCCGATGGATCCGCTGCGCGATTCACGTTTCCGTACGTGGGCAGCTGGTGACACGTACAGCATCTATCCTGGTCCGCGTAGCAGTATCCGTTTCGAACGTCTGGTGGAAGGTTTGCAGGATTGTGAGAAAATCCATATCCTTCGGGAAGAACTGGCAGCCAAGGGAGCAAACGGAAAATTGAAGAAGCTGAATGTCAAACTGTCGGAATTTACACCGGAAGGTTGGATGAAGACGAATAAGAAGTCGCCTGCCCTGATGGTGAGTGAGCTGAATGCCTTGCTCAATGAGATGTAAAAGATGTATCTGCAGGAAATAAAAAAGTCCGGTCGCAATGGCCGGACTTTTTAGTATGATAAAATCAAATGAGTATTTATTTCTTTGTGCTAGGAGTGTAACGTGCGTTCAAGCCGTCAACGATTTCCTGTGTGATATCCAGTGACTTGTCTGCAAACAACAGGTTGTCCAACTGAGTGTTGCTGATAATCAGGCTGTAGCCTTTTTTCTGGTTGTATACTTTTAAGAATGAGTTGATAGAATCACGAAGCTGCAGGCTGTTCTTCTGGTTTTCAGCCTGGAGGTCAGCATAAAGCTTTTCCTGCAATTGCTGCAAGTCACGCTGTTTCTGCAACAGACGTGCGTTTTCCTGTTCTGCACGTTCGCGGCTGGCAAAACCGTTGTTTTCCAGTTTACGCTGGAATTCTCTCATTTCGCCGTCCAGTTCTTTTGCTTTTTCATTCAATGTCGTACGGATGTTTTCTTCCTTCTGAATCATCAGTTCGTTCAGGTCATTCCAGTAGCGATATTTAGTGAGCAGCGAATCAACTTCTACGTAGGCAATCTTCATATTTGTACCTGCTACTGCCGGAGCAGAAGCTTCAGTAGAAGTTCCCTTGTTGTCTGTGCATTGTGCAAACAGGAATACTACGGCAAGAGCCAGGAGTCCTTTCAAAACATTCATTTTTTTCATAATGATATTGATATCGTTTTTTAGTTAATTATTAGCTTCATTGTTCTGTTGCTGCCGACTGTCTTTCCGGAATGGCGTGAGGATTGATGCGTTGGGCTTCACGGTCTTGCGATTGCACGCATCCGATACCTCTTTTCCGCATGGCCTTGCTTCCGCTGACGTGTGTGTTAGGGAAGCGTCCATTCTTCTTGAAAAGTATTTTCACCGATAATAGCGCTATGCAGATAGCAACTATTAACAAAGTTATCAGGAGAGTCTTGAGCATTTCTATTAATTTTGTGGTGCAAAGATATAGTTTTTGTCACGATTCCTCAGGGTTTTGTCTTTAAAAAAGCCTTTTATGTGAGGAAAAACGCTGTATTTAACTTTTGTTCGCATCTAATTTTTAATCGTTTATTGAAATACTTTTATGGAAAAGAAAGATTTGAAGCCGGCATCGGTTTTTCATTATTTTGAAGAAATCTGCCGTGTGCCGCGTCCTTCCAAGAAGGAAGAAAAAATCAGGAATTATCTGGTGGACTTTGCAAAAGCCTATGCGCTGGAATATAAAGTGGATGAGGCTGGAAATGTCTTGATTAGCAAACCGGCTACCGCTGGTATGGAAAATCTGAAAAAAGTGGTGTTGCAGTCGCACATGGACATGGTATGCGAGAAAAACAACCAGACGGTACATAATTTTGAAACAGACCCGATTGAAACTTACATTGACGGGGAATGGCTGAAGGCGAAAGGTACTACACTGGGTGCTGACAACGGTATCGGTATGGCGACTGAACTGGCTGTGCTGGCTGCAGATGATATTCAGCACGGACCGCTGGAGTGCTTGTTCACCGTAGATGAGGAAACGGGACTGACCGGCGCATTTGCCTTGAAAGAAGGTTTCATGAGCGGCGATATTCTGATAAACCTGGATTCGGAAGATGAAGGTGAATTGTTTATCGGCTGTGCCGGAGGTGCTGGTACTACAGCTGAATTCCCTTGCCCTATGACAGCAGCTCCTGAAGGTTATTTCTTCTTCCGTGTGGCAGTTAAAGGATTGACCGGCGGACATTCTGGTGACGACATCAATAAGAAACGTGCCAATGCCAACAAGTTGCTCGACCGTTTCCTGGTAATCTTGATGAAGCAGTATGATTTGCGTCTGAGCCACATTGACGGAGGTAACTTGCACAATGCCATTCCGAGAGAAGCCCATGCCGTTTGTGCCGTGCCGATGGCTGATAAAGAAAATGTACGGGTGGCATTGAATATATTCCTGGCTGAGGTAGAGAATGAGTTTGCGGTGACGGAACCGAATCTGACCATGGAACTGGAGTCGGAAACTCCTTGTGCGGAGGTAATGGAAAAAGAAGCCATGACACGCTTCCTGCATTCCCTGTATGCCGTGCATCACGGAGTGTATGCCATGAGTCAGGATATGGAAGGCTTGGTGGAGACTTCTTCTAACTTGGCTTCGGTGAAGATGCGTGACGGCAAGATTGTGGTAGTGACCAGTCAGCGTAGTTCTATCCTTTCTTCTCGCAAGGATATGTCGCAGATGGTACGTTCTGCATTTGAACTGGGTGGAGCTACTTGTGTGACCGGTGACGGTTATCCGGGATGGAAACCGAATCCGTCGTCTGCTATTCTGAAGGTGGCTGTAGAAAGCTATAAACGTTTGTTTGGAGTGGAACCGAAAGTGAAAGCGATTCATGCCGGACTGGAATGTGGATTGTTCCTGGAGAAATATCCGTCATTGGATATGGTTTCTTTCGGACCGACGCTGCGTGGCGTGCACTCACCGGATGAACGCATGCTGATTCCTACGGTGGACAAGTTCTGGCGTCATCTGCTGGATGTGCTGGTAAATATTCCGGCTCGTTCATGAGAAAACTAATTTATAGCTTGCTATGGGCTGTGTGCGGCATGAGTGCCGCACCGGCTCAGGCACAGCATGCGTTCCGGGTGATGGAGTACAACGTGGAAAACTTGTTTGATTGCCGTCACGATTCTTTAAAGCAGGATACAGAGTTTTTGCCGGGGAGTGTACGGAACTGGACGTACCGTCGCTTTCAGGATAAGGTGAACAAGATTGGAAAGGTGATACTGGCAGCAGGAAAGGAACAGGTGCCTGATTTGGTGGGTTTGTGTGAGGTGGAAAATGACTATTGCCTGAAAAGCTTGACCCGTTATTCTCCGCTTCGTGAAGTGGGTTATAAGTATGTCATGACCAGCTCGCCCGATGAGCGTGGCATCGATGTGGCTCTGTTGTATCAACCAGTCTCGTTCCGCTTGCTCGCTTCACAGAAAATTCGTATTCCGTCAGATTCATTGGGTATGCGTCCTACGCGAGATGTGCTGTACGTATCGGGGCGTGTGGTAAGCGGAGATACGTTAGATGTCTTTGTCTGTCATCTTCCCTCGCGTGTGGGAGGGGCAAAGAAAACAGATCCCTATCGTTTGTGGGTGGCCCGCAGAATCCGTCAAGCCGCTGATTCGGTCATGGCTGAGCGGCAGAATCCCCGTCTTATTATTATGGGGGACTTTAATGACTATCCTGATGGAAAGTCGTTGCAGGAAGGGCTTCGTGTGTCTGCCTTGTCTGAAAAGCCGCAGTTATGTGCCTTGTATAATCTGATGGATAACCAGCAGGGAGGGACCTATCGTTATAAAGGAGAGTGGGGTGTACTGGATCAGATGGTAGTGAACGGTGCTCTGTTGCAGCCGGATGCTCGTACAAGGACTTCAAAAGAAAAAGTCTCTATTCTACGTTTCCCTTTTTTGTTGGAAGAAGATAATGTGTATGGAGGGGATACGCCTTTCCGCACCTATAAAGGAATGCGGTATCACGGAGGATATAGCGATCATCTTCCGGTGCTGCTGGAACTGATAGTGGAAGAATAGAGTTGTTTCTCGCGCGCATTGAAAGTTGATATTATTGGCCATGGCTCTTTCATTTAACTAAATCAGTACTTTCCCAGCGGTACTCCGGTACTTCCTCAGTAGTACTCCGGTACTTCCCCGGCGGTACTCCAGTACTTCTAGGAAAGTACTGGGAAAATGGAAGAGCCGTGTATTATTTTGACTAAATGAATATATGTTTTCTTGTCCGGGAGTTGTATTTCTAAAAGAAAAAACGTATATTTATTGCGAAATCAAAATCTAAGGTTATGAAAAAATCATTGTTCTTTTGTGTGTTTCTATATGGAATAGGAGTAATGTCTTGTTCAAATGAATTGGAAGTTCAAGAAAAAGTAAAGGCATTACCTACTGTTCGGGAATTAGTTGCTTATCCTAAGTCCGATGCAGGACGTAGTCGTTCGGGACAATTGAATTGGGAGGAATGGGAAAAGGTAACATTATCTTCAGGAAATCATGTTAATACGCCATGGAATACAACTCAGTCTACAACTGCGATTCCTTATGACATAAGAATGGACATAAAATCTGTAGATGGATGGGAGTTGATTGCCCATACAGTTAATGGTTATGGAGATTTAGGAGTGAATTATCTGATTTTTCATAATAAGTATACGGGGGTACTAAAAGTTTTTTATTATTTGGAGCCAGAACAAGCGAATTTACAGAATACAGCAATGTGGAAATTGCATTTTGAGATTCCTCAATCTTGTTTAGCTTTTTCTGATGTTTATGCGGAACTGTCTACAGGGAAGGATATTTATGATATTTATGTAGGCAATATATCAAATGATGATTCTAAAGGATATACCGTGGGCTGGAATTGTTTTCAGACAGAGTTGGCGTATGATCCTAATTTAAAAGGAGGAACGCTTCAAATAATTCCACATTCATGTACTACTAGTACAATTGAATTAGATGGTGATTTTGAAAGTACCACAGAAGGACTGATTCTTTCTTCAACAACATATAATAAGGGAGATAAAATAGTGAAATCTGTAGCTAAATATGCAGGGGATAAAGCAGAGAAGTGGGTGGAGAAAGCAATTGAAAGCGAGAAAGTATTTAAAGAAATAAAGTCTTTAATTGTAAAAGGGGCAGGTAGTCTTGTTTCTTCTGGAGTTAGTACGTTATTAGGTGCTTTTACTGGTGGGTTTGATAGGGAAAAAAAATACCGTACAGACCGTTATGTTGCAGACGAATGGAAAGGTAACTCTTTCTGGAGAGATAGAAACGCTTGCCACAGGTTTGATACCCCCTTTCACATTGTCTCTTTCTCCAGACAAAATCGGTCGTTTGGGTGTATGGAGTTTGTCTGATTATCCGTGTTTAAGACTCTCTCCTTATGCTACTCATTACAAGCAGGATAACGATGAAGCAGTTCAGATATATCAGTCCATGGGACCAGAGTTTTATGCTTCGGATTTGGATGACTGTTTAAACCTGAATCCGGAAATGTTGTCGTCGGTAAAAAGTTATACTGTTAAAGGCGAAATTTATGAAACGAGTCATACTGTTTTATATGATGCATTAAATGAAGGTACCAGTGGTGTGCATAATGAGCGAAGACCTGTTTCTTCGGAGTTGTTATATGACGAGGTATATAGACCACCTTTTTATATTTATACTGGAGTCGTTTTGAAAGATAAGAATGGAGAGGAACTATGGAATTGGGGAGATAAGGCGCCTTTTGAAATTTATTTACCTAATACTCCAGAAGGAGAACAAGGAGCGGTTCCTCATTTGACTTTTATGTCACGTTATATATTAGTGGTAACTGTTGAAATGAAAGTGGAAAATAATGGTAGGGAAAATACGATTGTGTCAAGCCATACTTTTGTCCCTAGGTTCCGATGGGATTATTATAATTCTGGTGACTGGTATTACAATGTATATCCATTTGTTCCCATTGAGAACTGATTTTGTTAACTTTTAATTGAAAGAATATGAGAACGGTTTTGAAATGTTTGTCCGTTGGGATACTATTACTTTTCTTTTCCTGTAAAAATGAAGAGGCATTGCCGCTACTGAACCCGGAGAGTGAAATGTGTGAGATTCGTTTTTCTGGCTCGGCTTTTGATTTCCAATGGAACGGGAAAGCATTGGGAGTGAAAGATGCATGGGCATATCCCGTAGTGGAATTTGATGCGATAGAATCGGATACGACCAAACTACAGCTGACGATTTCATCCTTACTTCCGGATGACATTAAACTGGCGGTGGATGTAGTTCCTGGAGTGTCTGAAATTGTTTTTTCCGGAAAGTCTTCCGGAAAGCCTTATGATCTGGAGGTGGAAGGGTATTTCATGCCACAGGAAGAGGAGAAAAAATTGTCCATCACCTGCCGGTATCAGATGAACGAATCCTGTATCGAACTGGACACGCCTTATGATTTTCATTTTGGAGAGGACTGTCTGTCGTTAATAGTTGGTGGTCCGGGAGAAGTGGAATGGAACGGACAAGTATGGAAAAAAACGGATTTGGTGAAAGATGTGCTGCGCAAAATGGGGCAGAGGGTGGCTCAACGTACGGAGATGATGCGGGTGATATTTCATGCGGACGCTACGCTGGATGTGTTTGTGAGAGAAGTGGGAGAAGAGAACTTTGTGCAGATTGCTACGCTGCAATATGATATTTCCAGTATGATACCGAACCGTATGAATTGGATTTTTACGCAGGAACAGTCTCGTTGTGTGGAAACGGAACTGATTGGGGAGCCGCTGCCATGTTCAATTTTTTTCACCGATTTCTTTAATGACGGAAGAGACTTCCTGCCTATGTATTTTGCAAGGGGGGATAACTCCGGCTCATTGTATCTGAATATTGCCAGTCCGTATCGTCAAAGAGCTGTCTCGCGCTATATCAGATCTAAGGGAGCAGAAGGGCTTCCGGAGGAAGAGGTAGAAGAAATGGAACTATTTTTCCAGATTATTCAGGAAGACGGTGCGTGGGAAGATAACACGTGGCTTTATTTGCTGCGTACCGAAAAGAGATAAGCATCGAAAAAGCATTAAGAATGAAAGCACTGTACAAGGAGTGAGTGTATTTGTTTCTCCTTGTGCAGTGCCCTTTAGGAATGTGCTTTGTGCAGTGTTATTTATATTGTTGGTGGAATTCCACTACGGCTTCTATTCCTTTTCTGAAAATATCAAGTGAGAAGTTCTCATTCGGGGAGTGGATGGCATCGCTTTCCAGTCCGAATCCCATCAGAATGGTTTTAATACCCAGAATCTGTTCGAAATCGCTGATGATAGGAATACTTCCTCCACGACGTACAGCCAGTGGCTTTTTGCCGAAAGCTTTTTCAAATCCTTTTTCTGCAGCTTGATAAGCCGGATGGTCAATCGGGCACACATAGCCTTCACCTCCATGCAGAGGAGTGACTTTCACTTGTACATAGTCGGGTGCCTGCTGTGTGAGATAGTCTACAAACAGCTGGGAGATTTTTTCATGCTGCTGGTGAGGGACCAGACGGCTGGAAACTTTGGCGTAGGCTTTAGAAGGCAATACGGTCTTGGAACCTTCGCCTGTATATCCTCCCCAGATGCCGCATACATCGAATGACGGACGGCAGCTGTTGCGTTCCAGTGTGGAATAGCCTTTTTCGCCTTTCAGGGCTTTCACTCCGATGGCTTCCATGTATTTTTTCTCGTCGAACGGAATCTGGGCAATCATTTCGCGCTCGGCAGCCGGTACTTCTTCTACGTCATCGTAGAAATGAGGAACGGTAATACGTCCGTCTGCGTCGATGACTTTTGAAAGTAAATCGCAGAGCACGTTGATAGGATTGGCCACTGCACCACCGAAATGTCCGGAGTGAAGGTCACGGTTCGGGCCGGTTACTTCAATTTCCCAGTAAGCCAGTCCTCTTAGTCCGGTAGTGAGGGACGGCAGGTCAGCCCCTAACATGCTGGTGTCGGACACTAAGATCACATCGGCTTTCAACAGTTCCTTGTGTGCTTTCAGAAAAGCATTCAGGCTGGGCGAACCGATTTCTTCTTCTCCTTCAAAAATGAATTTCACATTGTGGCGGAGCAGCCCTTCACGTACGAGGTATTCAAAAGCCTTGACTTGAATCATGGACTGTCCTTTATCATCGTCGGCACCGCGTGCCCAGATACGACCGTCACGAACTTCCGGTTCGAAAGGCTGGCTTTTCCATAATTCCAACGGTTCGGCCGGCATGACGTCATAATGTGCATAGACCAGTACGGTCGGAGCATCGGGGCTGACACGCTTTTCGGCATAGACTAACGGATGTCTTTCTGAGGGCATGACCATCGCTTCATCGGCTCCTGCTTCGAGCAGTAGCTGACGCCAGCGTTCCGCGCAGGCCAGCATGTCGTCCTTATGCGCAGGAAGTGCACTGATGCTGGGAATGCGGATAAGGCTGAACAGTTCGTTCAGGAACCGTTCTTCATTTTCTTGGATGTATTGTTTGATTTCCATGGTATTTTTATTTACAGATGTGTAGTTTTATTAAGCAGATAATAATCGAGTATCGTCATAGCTGCCATAGCTTCCACAATGGGGACTGCGCGAGGTAACACACAAGGGTCGTGACGTCCGCGGGCTTTCAGAATAGTTTCGTTGCCATAGATGTCGACTGTAGGCTGTTCCATCAATACCGTAGCTACCGGCTTGAAGGCTACGCGGAAATAAATATCCTGGCCGTTGCTGATACCTCCCTGAATACCTCCTGAGCGGTTGGTGCGGAAGGCTATTTTCTCTCCGTTACGATAGAATATATCGTTTTGCTGGCTGCCTTTCATCTCCATGTGACTGAAACCTTGTCCATATTCAAAGCCTTTGACAGCGTTGATGCTAAGCATGGCATTGCCCAAGGCGGCATGAAGCTTGCCGAAAACCGGCTGGCCCAATCCGATAGGGCATCCTTGTATGACACAGCTGATGACACCACCGATGGTATCGCCTTCTCCTTTTGTCTGGTAAATATAGTCAGCCATCTGCTTGGCAAGTTCTTGATCCGGACAGCGTACCGGATTGTCTTCAATGGTACTCAAATCGTATGCGGTATAGTCTTTATCCAACTTGAATTCTCCTACCTGCGAAGTGAAGGCCGTGATGCGAACGCCGAGCTGTCGCAATGCCAGTTTGGCAAGGGTACCGGCTACTACACGGGCGATGGTTTCACGGGCTGAAGAACGTCCTCCTCCCCGGTGGTCGCGTATACCGTATTTTTGTGTATAGGTAAAGTCGGCATGAGAAGGACGGAATACGTCTTTCATGTTGTTATAATCGTTGGAATGCTGGTTGGTATTCCATACCACAAATCCGATGGAACATCCGGTAGATACCCCTTCATATATTCCGGAAAGAAATTCTACCTGGTCAGCCTCTTTTCGGGCTGTGGTGATGGCCGATTGTCCGGGACGGCGTCGGTCCAGTTCCTGTTGAATAAAATCCATGTCGATGGCGATACCTGCCGGAAATCCGTCGATAACTCCGCCTATAGCTTTTCCGTGTGATTCACCGAAACTGGTGAGACGGAAGATATTTCCAAAAGTGTTATTGTACATCGTTGTATGGTATAATTGATTGTGATTAGAATCTGCTTCCGGCGCCACCGCCTCCGAAGCTTCCTCCTCCAAAACTGCCGCCGCTGAAGCCGCCTCCACCTCTTCCGAAACCACCTCCAAAGAACGGACCGCCTAAGAAGGGACCTCCGTTGCCTCCCCGGTGATGGAATTCGTCGTCATCGACTTTTCGGTGAGTGTGACGTACGTGTCCGCAATTGCTGCACAGATAGGTGATTTCTTCGGTACGTACGCTGCCTACGCGTGAAATGGTACGAACTGAAACCTGTTGTAAGGTATGCTTATGGCAATTCGGACATTTGTTTCGTTGGCGTGCGGAATACCATAATAAGGCAGGTACAAGGATAAAGCAGCATCCCAGGATGATAAAAATTAGCAGTCCGTCTGATTCACCTTCGGGAGGAGTGGGAGCTCCGGAACTTTTATCCAGTACTTGTCGTACGGCCTGAATACCGGCTACCATACCGGAATCCCAGTCACCTTTACTTAAATAGGGATTCATGTAACGGGTTTGGATGCGTTTACAGATGGCATCGGGAAGAATACCTTCCAGTCCATATCCGGTAGCAAACTGGATACATCTTTCTTCTGTGACCAGCAGAATGACCAGTCCGTTGTCTTTACCTTTCTGGCCTACTCCGTTTTTCTCTCCCAGTTGGTAGGCAAAGTCGAAACAATCACCGCCTTTTATTTGCCGTACGGCTACGACCACGGTCTGGATGCCGGTTTTCTGTTCCAAAGCAAAGAGGGTGGTATCCATTACAGCTACAGCCGCTTCACTAAGAATTCCGTCAGGATTGCTGACATACCGTGTCCGGTCTTGCAGGTGTACCATGGGAACCTCTTCTACTTTGTATCCTTCAGCTCGCAAAGTGCTGAAGGCAGTTGCCAGTAAAAAGAGTATTCCGAATAAAGATGTTCGTTTCATTGTGAAGAGGGTAGGTTAGAACTTCACTTCAGGTGCCTTTTCGCTGCCTTCTTCAGCTTCGAAATAAGGACGCTTTTCAAAACCGAACATGCTTGCGACGATATTTTTCGGGAAACGGCGGATGCTGGTATTGTATTCGCGTGCAGTTTCGTTGAATTTACGACGTTCTACGCTGATACGGTTCTCAGTTCCTTCCAACTGTGCCTGCAGTTCCTTAAAGTTTTCATTGGCTTTCAACTCCGGATAGTTTTCTGTCACAGCCAACAGTCGGCTCAATGCACTGCCCACAGCTCCTTGTGCTTTCTGGTAGGCTTCAATTTTTTCAGGAGTCAGGTCTTCGATGTCGATGGTCATCTGAGTAGCTTTTGCTCTGGCTGATACCACCGCATCGAATGTTTCTTTTTCGTGTGCGGCATACCCCTTAACGGTATTGACCAGATTAGGAATCAGGTCAGAGCGTCTCTGATATTGGTTTTCTACGTTGCTCCATGCAGTGCCTACGGTTTCTTCCTGAGTGACTAAAGAATTATACGAACTGACGCAGTAAATCACAAGAACAGCTACTACTGCGATAACAATAATCCATGTTTTTTTCATACGTGTTATTTATGTTTTATGATTAGTTTCAATGGCAAACATACATAAAAATCTCATTTTTTGCGTATCTTTGCCCAATAATTTTGATAAGTTGTAATATTATATATGAAGAATATCCGAAATTTTTGCATCATTGCACACATTGACCACGGTAAGTCTACACTGGCTGACCGTTTGCTGGAATATACGCAGACAATTAAGGTTACAGAGGGACAGATGTTGGACGATATGGACCTGGAACGTGAACGTGGAATCACAATCAAGAGCCATGCCATTCAGATGGAGTATACTTATAAAGGTGAAAAATACATTCTGAACCTGATTGACACTCCGGGACACGTGGACTTTTCATACGAAGTGTCTCGTTCCATTGCAGCTTGTGAAGGAGCATTGTTGGTCGTCGACGCTTCTCAAGGTGTGCAGGCGCAGACTATTTCGAACTTGTATATGGCGTTGGAACATGACCTGGAGATTATTCCGGTGATGAACAAGTGTGATATGGCCAGTGCGATGCCGGAAGAGGTGGAGGATGAAATTATTGATTTGTTAGGCTGCAAGCGTGAAGATATTATTCGTGCATCGGGAAAGACCGGTATGGGAGTAGAGGATATTCTTCAGGCAGTAGTAGAACGTATCCCAGCTCCAGTTGGTGATGAGAATGCACCGCTGCAGGCTTTAATTTTCGATTCTGTATTCAATTCATTCCGTGGTATCATTGCATATTTTAAGGTGGTAAACGGAGTGATTCGTACAGGTGACAAGGTGAAATTCTTCAATACAGGAAAAGAATACGATGCTGACGAAGTAGGTGTATTGAAAATGGATATGGTTCCTCGGAAAGAGTTGCGTACGGGAGATGTAGGATACATTATTTCCGGTATCAAGACTTCTAAAGAGGTGAAGGTAGGAGATACCATTACACATATCAGTCGCCCGTGTGATAAGGCAATTGATGGATTTGAGGAAGTAAAACCGATGGTCTTTGCCGGAGTTTACCCGATTGAAGCGGAAGATTACGAAAATTTGCGTGCTTCTTTGGAAAAACTTCAGCTGAACGATGCGTCTCTGACTTTTCAGCCGGAATCTTCTTTGGCGCTGGGCTTCGGATTCCGTTGCGGATTCTTGGGATTGCTTCATATGGAAATTGTGCAGGAACGACTGGATCGTGAGTTTGATATGAATGTGATTACCACTGTTCCTAACGTATCGTATATGATTTACGATAAGCAGGGAGGAGTGCAGGAAGTGCATAACCCGGGAGGAATGCCCGATCCTACACTGATTGATCATATTGAAGAACCTTATATTGATGCTTCCATTATTACGGCAACAGACTATATCGGTCCGATTATGACGTTGTGTCTGGGTAAGCGCGGAGAACTGGTGAAGCAGGATTATATTTCAGGTAATCGTGTAGAATTGCATTACAAGATGCCTTTGGGTGAAATTGTGATAGACTTCTATGATAAGTTGAAGAGTATTTCCAAGGGATATGCTTCTTTTGACTATCATCAGTCAGGTTTCCGTCCATCTAAATTGGTGAAGCTGGATATTCTGTTGAACGGAGAATCGGTTGATGCCTTATCTACGTTGACTCACTTTGATAATGCGTATGATTTAGGACGCCGAATGTGTGAGAAACTGAAGGAATTGATACCTCGTCAGCAGTTTGAAATTGCGATTCAGGCGGCTATCGGTGCAAAGATTATTGCGCGTGAAACCATTAAGGCAGTCCGTAAGGATGTGACGGCCAAATGTTATGGAGGTGACGTAAGCCGTAAGCGTAAGCTCTTGGAAAAGCAGAAAAAAGGAAAAAAACGTATGAAGCAAATTGGTACGGTAGAAGTTCCTCAAAAGGCATTTTTAGCGGTTCTTAAGCTTGATTAAGCTTTTGAATCTCTGTAAGAGGCGTCAAAAAGACAAAAAATCTCTTTTTGATGCCTCTTTTATTTTTATCAAATTGTAATGTATTGTAAAAATAAATTGCGAATTTGTTGTTTATTCTATGTAGAATATATATATTTGTCACATGAATAAGGCTTTGCTAGATATTTTAAAAGTAGGTGGACTCTTTTGGTATATGGTGGTTTTATTTAGTGATAAAATTTTTTATTAACCATCCTGCTTTTCTTTTAATGTAATTTTGGTTAGGTAGGACTTAAAAACATTTTAAATATGGAAAAACTTTACCCCAGTAACAAAGTGAGGTTTCGTCATCTTTATGATAAAACTGATAAGGAAGAACAAATTCTTTTTTACAGATGTTCATTGATGGTGGAAACGTATATTAAAATACACGTTCGTAATCAGGAAGATGTCTACAATTTACGTCAGGAAGTATTGTTGAAAGTGGTAGAAGGATTGGATAAGTCGTACCATGAAAGAGTACGTTTTTTTCAATGGGCAATGACGATAACAATTAATATGGTAAATGATTATTATCGCAGAAAGAAAAATGCTCCCACTATGGTTGCACTTGATAATGAGGCTGTGGTGGCTCATACGGCAGGATATCCTTCATTAAAAATTAAGCTTTTGTTGAAGTTTGAGCGTGTTTATCTGATAATACGGGAAATAATACTTTTCGAGCTTTCTTTGTTTGAGAGAGAATTGATTATAGACCTATTCTTTAAAGGTTTAAGTTTTAGAGAAGCGGGCGAAAAGAGAGGTATAAGTAAATCGACTTGTTTCAAGCTTTATAAAAAAATCATAGCTAAAATTCGCGATTTGTTAAAAGAAAGAGGAATTGATTTTACTTTTCTAGATGAAGATTTATAAGAAAAAGGCATCCATGCAAGATTTGTATTTGGGTGCCTTTTCTTATTTGTTTCTTCTGAATTTCGACTTTTTTTGTACTTTTGCGCGGAAAAAATAATTAAAAGCTATCTTTATGTTAACATTGGATTGTATTTATCGGGCATCGTTTGCTCTGAAAAATGTGATAAGAAGAACGGATTTGATATATGCTCCCCAAATAAATAATGAGAGTCAGGTATATTTGAAACCGGAAAACCTGCAATATACAGGTTCGTTTAAGTTGCGTGGTGCATGTTACAAGATTTCTTGCTTGACAGAGGAAGAAAAGGCTCGTGGAGTGATTGCTTGTTCAGCGGGAAATCATGCGCAGGGTGTTGCACTTGGTGCTACGAAGCATGGCATAAAATCGTTGATTTGTCTTCCGGAAGGTGCTCCTATTTCGAAAGTAGAGGCAACCAAGCGTTACGGAGCTGAGGTATGTCTGGTTCCAGGTGTTTATGATGATGCTTACCAGAAGGCTTTGCAGCTTAAGGAGGAAAGAGGATATACTTTCATTCATCCTTTTGATGATGAACATGTCATTGCCGGACAGGGAACAATCGGACTGGAATTGTTGAATCAACTTCCGGATGTGGAAGTAGTGATTGTGCCCATTGGGGGAGGAGGACTTATATCTGGTGTAGCTTACGCGCTGAAATCTTTAAAACCTGATGTAAAGGTATATGGTGTACAGGCTCAAGGTGCTCCGAGTATGTTGCGCTCTATTGAACATGAACGTCGCGAATGCCTTTCTTCAGTGTCAACAATCGCAGATGGTATTGCAGTAAAGGAACCAGGAGAACATACTTTTGATTTGTGTAGCAAGTATGTGGATGGTATTGTGACTGTGACAGAAGATGAAATCTGTGCCGCTATTTTAGCATTGATGGAGCAGCAGAAACTTATTGCTGAAGGGGCGGGGGCAGTTGCTGTGGCAGCTGCTATGTTCAATAAGGTTCCGGTGGCAGGGAAGAAAACAATTTGCGTGGTATCCGGAGGAAATATTGATGTAACTATCCTGAGCCGTGTGATTGGACGTGGATTGGATATGTCTGGCCGCTCTTATACTGTAACGCTTGATTTACATGATAAACCCGGAGAACTGATGGGAGTAGCTACTATTGTGGCTCGTCTGGGAGGAAATATCATTTCAGTACTTCACGAACGTAACAATAATAATAGTAATGTGACAGCCTGTTTCCTGAGACTGGTGATGGAAACACGTAATGCGGAGCACATTTCACTTATTCGAAATGCACTGCTGGAGGCAGGATACACCATCGTAAATTAAGTAGGAGAGCTGTAATTTGTCGGATTTCTGAACTTGTCCTGACGAATTTAATTTTTTTAAGCAGATTTTCCTCGTTAACGTTACCAACAATACAATATTTATCGTACATTTGCCACACATTTGTAAAGTGTGGTTTGCAAAAATGACTGATAAAATAAAACATCTAGGTATTGTGGAAAGCATTAACGGTTCTTACTTGAAGGTGAGGATTGTACAGACGTCAGCTTGTTCTGCCTGCAGCATAAAAGGGCATTGCAGTGCGGCTGAATCGAAGGAGAAACTGATAGATGTATACAATAAGTCTGGTCTCGCCTGTCAGGTAGGGAGCCAGGTCATGATAAGCGGAGCGACATCCCTGGGAATGAGAGCTGTAATGTGGGCTTTTGTTTTCCCTTTTGTGGTGTTGCTCGTTTCTCTTTTTGTCGCTATGTATTTTACGGGAGGGGATGAGGTCGTTTCTTCCATCGCATCTTTGTGTATGCTTATACCTTATTATCTGATACTTTTCTTTTGCCGGGAGAAATTCAGACGTACTTTTGTGTTTGTTTTGGAATCAATTAATAATTAATAAACTAACTTTATATTATGAGTTTAATTTTGGTTGCAGTGATTTCACTGGGTGCCATTGGCTTGATTTCAGCTGTTATCTTGTACGTGGCTTCTAAGAAATTTGCTGTGTATGAAGATCCCCGAATTGCTCAGGTGGCAGAAGTGCTTCCTCAGGCCAATTGCGGTGGATGTGGTTTCCCGGGATGTTCCGGTTTTGCAGCTGCTTGTGTAAAAGCTGGTTCTCTGGAGGGAAAAATGTGTCCGGTAGGCGGTCAGCCTACAATGGAGAAGGTCGCAAGTATTTTGGGACTGGAAGCAGCTGCTTCAGAACCGAAGGTTGCGGTAGTGAGATGTAACGGAACATGTGCCAACCGTCCGAAGCTGACTCAGTACGACGGGGTGCGTTCTTGTGTGGTAGCCAATTCTACTTTCGGTGGTGAAACCGGTTGTACCTTTGGCTGTCTGGGATGTGGTGACTGCGTATCGGCTTGTCAGTTTGATGCCATTCACATGAATCCGGAAACAGGACTTCCTGAAGTAGACGAATCAAAATGTACGGCTTGCGGCGCTTGTAGCAAGGCTTGTCCGCGTAACATCATTGAAATTCGCCCGAAAGGCAAGAACAACCGTAGAGTGTACGTACAGTGTGTCAATAAGGATAAAGGTGCTGTAGCCCGTAAGGCATGTGCAGCAGCTTGTATCGGTTGCGGCAAGTGTGTGAAGGTATGTCCGTTTGAAGCTATTACATTGGAAAACAACCTGGCCTATATCGACCCGGCTAAATGTAAGTCATGCCGTAAGTGTGAGATGGAATGTCCGCAGCAGGCTATTGTAGCAGTGAACTTCCCTCCTCGTAAACCGAAGGCAGATGCTCCGGCAGCAGAAAAACAGGCTGTAGGACAGGCTGCTATAGCTAGTGCAGCAAAGCCAGTAGCTGTAAAGAATGAAACGGTGAATACGGCTTCTACTCCGGCTGCCGAAGCTCCAAAGAATACAGAGGCTTAATCTTATAATTGTATAATACTAAATAACATAAAAGTGAAGACGTTTAGAATTGGTGGAGTTCATCCAGCAGAAAATAAATTGTCAGCCGGGAAAGCTATTGAAACGCTTGCACTTCCCAAGCAGGCGGTGTTCCCGTTGTCTCAGCATATTGGTGCGCCTGCCACTGCCATTGTAAAGAAAGGTGATGTGGTAAAGGTTGGTACCAAGATTGCCGAAGCGGGAGGCTTTGTATCGGCAGCTATCTTCTCTTCCGTGTCTGGAAAGGTAAACAAGGTAGACAGCGTGATTGATGCAAGCGGCTATCGCAAGCCTGCAATTTTCATTGATGTAGAAGGTGATGAATGGGAAGAAACAATCGACCGTAGCAAGGATCTGGTAAAGGAATGTAACCTGACTCCGGAAGAAATTGTCGCAAAAATCAAGAATGCCGGTATCGTAGGTATGGGTGGTGCTTGTTTCCCTACTCATGTAAAACTGACTCCTCCTCCTGGATGCAAGGCAGAATGTGTCATCATCAATGCCGTAGAATGTGAACCTTATCTGACTGCCGACCATCGTCTGATGCTGGAAAAAGCAGATGAAATTCTGGTTGGTGTACAGATTCTGATGAAGGGAGCAAAGGTAAACAAAGCCTATATCGGTATTGAGAACAATAAACCGGATGCCATCAAGTTAATGACAGAAAAGGCGGCCGCTTACCCAGGTATTGAAATTGTACCTTTGAAAGTGAAATATCCTCAGGGAGGTGAAAAACAGTTGATTGACGCTGTTATCGGTCGTCAGGTACCGGCTCCTCCTGCTATTCCTATTAATGTAGGTGCAGTGGTACAGAATGTAGGTACTGCGTATGCAGTATACGAAGCTGTACAGAAAAACAAGCCTTTGTTTGAACGTGTGGTAACGGTAACCGGTAAGTCATTGAAGAACCCTTCTAACTTCCTGACTCGTATGGGAACTCCGATGAGCCAGCTGATTGAAGCTGCCGGAGGTCTGCCGGAAGATACCGGAAAAGTAATCGGTGGTGGTCCGATGATGGGTAAGGCTTTGGTAAATACCGAAGTACCTATCTGTAAAGGTAGCTCTGGTGTGCTGATTATGAACGATAAGGAAGCACGTCGTGCAGAACCTCAGCCATGTATCCGTTGTGCGAAGTGTGTAAGCGTTTGTCCGATGGGACTGGAACCTTACTTGCTGGCTACTTGTTCGGCTCATGGCGACTGGGAACGTGTGGAACACGAAATGATTATGTCGTGCATCGAATGCGGTTCATGCCAGTTTACATGTCCTTCTCATCGTCCGATGTTGGATTACATCCGTTTAGGTAAAGGTAAGGTGGGCGGTATCATCCGTGCACGTAATGCAAAAAAATAATTTGAGAATCTTATGGCAAACAAATTAATAGTATCCTTATCGCCGCATGTACATGGTGGCGACAGTGTACAGAAAAACATGTACGGCGTATTGATTGCGCTGATACCGGCCTTGCTTGTATCTTTTTACATGTTTGGTCTGGGAGCAGTGGTGGTGACACTGACTTCTGTCATTGCATGCTTGTTCTTCGAATGGGCTATCACCAAATTCATATTGAAGCGCGAACGTACTACTATCATGGACGGTTCGGCTGCCCTGACAGGTGTGTTGCTGGCATTTAACCTGCCTTCTAACCTGCCGTTGTGGATTATTATTATCGGTGCGCTGGTGGCTATCGGTATCGGAAAGATGACTTTCGGCGGATTGGGATGTAACCCGTTCAACCCGGCTTTGGTGGGACGTATCTTCCTGCTGATTTCTTTCCCTGTGCAGATGACTTCGTGGCCGGTAGTAGGTCAGTTGACCAGTTATACGGATGCGGAAACTACTGCTACTCCGTTGGCTTTGATGAAGATGGCGGTACATGGCGATGCCAATGCGTTGAGCCAGTTGCCCGATACCATGTCTTTGTTCTTGGGTAACAATCCAGGATGTATCGGTGAGGTAAGTGCCTTGGCATTGTTGTTAGGACTTGTGTATATGTTGTGGAAAAAGATTATCTCCTGGCATATTCCGGTTTCCATTCTGGCAACCGTATTCGTATTCTCAGGTCTGATGCATTTGGCTAATCCTACAGTATATGCTTCTCCGTTGGCCCATCTGTTTACCGGAGGTTTGATGTTGGGTGCGATTTTCATGGCCACAGATTATGTGACTTCACCTATGACTCACAAAGGAATGTTGATTTATGGTGTGGCTATCGGTTTCCTGACAGTAGTAATCCGTACTTTCGGTGCCTATCCGGAAGGTATGTCGTTCGCTATTTTCATCATGAACGCATTCACTCCGTTGATTAATACATATTGCAAACCAAAACGTTTCGGGGAGGTAGTGAAGAAATGAAAAAACTAGAATCATCTTTAAAGAATATGGCTCTGGCACTGACCGGATTTTCCGTAGTGGCCGGAGGTTTGCTGGGCTGGGTGAACGACGTAACTGCAGAACCTATTGCTCAGGCGAATGCCAAGACTTTGAGTGATGCCATTGCAGTGGTAGTTCCCGGTTTTGATAACAATCCGGCTGATGCTCCTGAAATCGTAGAAGTCAATGGTGCCACTTATAAGATTTACAAGGCGACTAAAAACGGACAGCCTATCGGAGCTGCAGTAGAATCGGCTGCCAATGGTTTTGGTGGAGCGCTGACCGTATTGGTCGGTTTTGACAATGAAGGTAAGATTATCGATTATTCTCTTTTGAGCCATGCAGAAACTCCGGGACTGGGTTCGAAGGCTGCCGATTGGTTCAAGAAAGGTGCCAAAGGTGATATTACCGGAAAAAATCCGGGCGAAGCTCCTTTAACGGTGAGCAAGGATGGCGGAGAGATTGATGCCATTACGGCTTCAACCATTACATCGCGTGCTTTCTTGCTGGCTGTAAACAATGCGTATGCAGCCTATAAGAATCAGCATGTAGATGGAGCCAGCGGAGCTACTCAGCAGGAAAAACCGGCCGAAGAAGCTGTGAGTGATACAACGAATGTAGAACCCGTTAAATAAGGAGGACAGGCTATGAATAATTTTAAAGTGTTAATGAATGGGATTGTAAAAGAAAATCCTACGTTTGTACTCCTTTTAGGTATGTGTCCGACCCTGGGTACAACTTCTTCTGCCATCAACGGTATGGGTATGGGACTGGCTACTATGTTTGTACTGATTTGTTCAAACGTGGTAATCTCTCTGATTAAGAATCTGGTGCCCGACATGGTACGTATTCCTATTTTTGTGGTAGTGATTGCTTCGTTCGTAACTTTGCTTCAGATGGTGATGCAGGCATACGTACCGGCATTGTACGCTACATTGGGATTGTTCATTCCGTTGATTGTGGTAAACTGTATTTTGCTGGGTCGTGCTGAAGCATTTGCAGCTAAGAATAACCCCTTGTCTTCTTTCTTCGACGGCTTGGGTATGGGACTTGGATTTACCATTGCCTTGACTTTGCTGGGTGGTGTACGTGAATTCCTGGGAACTGGCAAATTGTTTAACATTGCCATTATGCCGGAAGATTACGGAATGCTGATTTTCGTATTGGCTCCAGGTGCTTTCATCGTATTGGGATACCTTATTGCGATTGTAAACCGCTTGAAAAAAGCATAACCCTTAAAAATAGAAAGATATGGAATATATATTGATATTTATCACCGCAATCTTTGTGAACAACGTAGTGTTGTCGCAATTCTTGGGTATCTGTCCGTTCTTGGGAGTTTCCAAGAAAGTGGAAACTGCCATGGGTATGGGAGCAGCGGTAGCTTTCGTGTTGACGCTGGCCACCATCGTGACCTATGTCATTCAGAAGTTTGTATTGGACGCTTTCGGATTGGGATATTTGCAGACTATAGCCTTTATCCTTGTCATTGCCGCATTGGTTCAGATGGTAGAAATTATCTTGAAAAAGGTTTCTCCTTCTTTGTATCAGGCACTGGGAGTGTTCCTGCCTTTGATTACAACTAACTGCTGTATCCTGGGTGTGACTATCCTGGTAATCCAGAAGGACTATGATTTGCTGACTGGAGTAGTATATGCCTTCTCTACTGCATTAGGCTTTGCTTTGGCGTTGATTGTGTTTGCCGGTATTCGCGAGCAGTTGAGCCTGGTAAACATTCCGAAAGGTATGAGAGGAATGAGTATTGCATTGGTTACAGCAGGTTTGCTGGCTATGGCATTCATGGGCTTCTCAGGCGTAGATAAAGGTCTGGCAGTACTTTTTGGCTTGAATTAATCCTGTCTTTTGACAGTTACTTGTTGTAAAAGTGTTATCCGTCACATGGCGGGTAACACTTTTTTAATTTTTTAATGAGAGGTACATGGACAATTCAATCCTTTTTTCTACTTTTGTAGAGATATAGTAAATGACTTTAATAAAGGAGTTAATTATAAGATAAACCTTAGTGTTATGAAAAAAAGAATTCTCGTGACAGGTGGAACCGGATACATTGGTTCTCATACTGTGGTTGAATTGCAGAATAGCGGTTACGAAGTGGTAATTGTAGACAATCTTTCCAATTCGCGCGCTGATGTGGTGGATAGCATCGAACAGATTTCAGGTGTGCGCCCGGCTTTTGAAAAAGTAGATTGTCTTGATTACGAAGGTCTGAATAACGTATTTACTAAATATCCTGGTATCCAGGGAATCATTCATTTTGCAGCAAGCAAGGCTGTAGGTGAGTCTGTTCAGAAACCGTTGCTGTATTATCGTAACAACTTGGTTTCTTTGATTAACTTATTGGAACTGATGCCGAAACATGGAATAAAAGGTATTATTTTCTCTTCTTCTTGTACGGTATACGGTCAGCCGGATGTATTGCCTGTAACAGAAGCTGCTCCTATTAAGAAAGCTGAATCTCCATACGGTAATACGAAGCAGATTAACGAAGAAATTATTCGTGATACAATTACTTCTGGTTCTCCTATTCATGCTGTAATGTTGCGTTATTTCAATCCGATTGGTGCACATCCAACTGCCTTAATTGGTGAACTTCCGCTTGGAGTACCGCAGAATCTGATTCCATATCTTACTCAGACTGCAATGGGTATCCGTGAAAAACTGAGCGTATTCGGTGATGATTATGATACTCCTGACGGTTCTTGTATCCGTGACTACATTTACGTAGTAGATTTGGCAAAAGCACACGTAATTGCCATGAACCGTATTTTGGAAGATAAGCAGAAAGATAAAGTAGAAGTATTTAATATTGGTACTGGTCGTGGTCTTTCTGTATTGGAGCTGATTCACAAGTTTGAAGAATCTACCGGCGTGAAACTGAATTATCAGATTGCTCCTCGTCGTGCAGGTGATATTGTGAAAGTTTGGGCCGATCCTTCTTATGCAAACTCTGAATTGGGATGGAAAGCTGAAACTTCTATCGAAGATACCTTGCGTTCTGCATGGAATTGGCAGGTTCACCTTCGTGAAAAAGGTATCATGTGATTTGAATTCTTAATAAAATAAAAAATACTGAACTAAAGATATTTTATGAACGTTACATGTAATATACAGCTCTTGTGGTTCTTGTGTATGTGATATAGATAATGAACGGCAGCTGATTTTCATCTGAAATGAAAGCAGAGAGTTGTATTTTTGCATAGTAGTTTTGTCGTGTTTTATTTTGTGTTTGTGTTGTGGCTGTTCTCCGACGAGAGTCGGGGAACAGTTTTTTTATGTTTGTGGATTTTATTATATCTTTGCAGCCGATTTTCGAATCAAGGGAATGGGACTTCCCTGTGATAAACCGCTAATGAAGTAGCTGATAGTTCCTACCAGAGCAGGTCTCTTTTTAGGACCGGCAGGGAGGACTATATTTGTATCCATGCTGTGTGAAAGAGTTCGGGCTTTGGTTTTTGCGAAAACTTGAGATAATGGATACAAGAAAACTTAGAAAAATATGAAGACTTTAAGAAATCAGAACTACTGGTGGAAGTTTGAACAGCTTCCTTTACTCCTTTATTTATGTAAGTGGCTTTTCCTTTCAGTTTTGTCAGGGGCTTGTATAGGTTCGGCTTCTGCCTTGCTGTTAGTATCTCTGGAGTGGGCCACGCAGTATCGTGAACATCATCTGTGGATAATTGCTCTTTTGCCTGTGGCTGGTTTGCTTATCGGCTTGATGTATCATTATTGGGCAGGAACGGCTTCCCGGGGAAACAATTACCTGATTGAGGAAATCCGTTCACCACATGACATTATTCCTTTCCGTATGGCTCCGTTAGTATATATCGGGACTGTATTAACTCATTTGTTCGGTGGTTCTGCCGGACGAGAGGGCACCGGGGTACAGATGGGAGGAGCCATAGCCGACCAGTTTTCCCGTCTGTTCCGTATGCGTCGCAGAGATCATCGTCTGATGGTAGCTATCGGAATCAGTGCAGGTTTTGCTTCTGTATTTGGTACCCCATTGGCTGGAGCCGTTTTTGGATTGGAGGTCATTGTGGTGGGACGCATGCGTTATGAGGCCATTTTGCCGAGTTTCCTTTCAGCTGCCGTAGCCAGCATGGTTTGTCATGCGTGGGGAGTGGAGCATACGCATTATGTAGTTCCTGAAGTTCCTTTTCCGGATGCATCCAATTTGTTGTGGACCATTGGTGCAGGTATTCTTTTCGGATTGGCAGCCATGCTGTTTTCACGTTCCATCGGTTTTTGGTCAGGAATGGCCAAGCGCATCAGTTATCCGCCTTTCCGTCCGCTGATAGGAGGACTTGTGATTGCCGAAGCTGTCTGGATGATGGGAACGACGAAATATATCGGTTTGGGTGTACCTACCATTGTGGCTTCGTTCACGGAACAGCAGATGTGGTATGATTTTCTGCTGAAGATTCTGTTTACGACCTTCACTATTGGAGTCGGATTCAAGGGAGGTGAAGTTACTCCTCTGTTCTTTGTGGGAGCTACCTTAGGCAGTGCGTTGTCGGCTGTGGTACCCCTTCCGATGGGGCTATTGGCTGGCATTGGTTTTGTGGCAGTGTTTGCCGGAGCAACCAATACCCCCATTGCTTGTACACTGATGGGAATTGAGCTTTTCGGGGCAGAGCCAGGTCTTTATTTAGGCATAGCTTGTGTAATAGCTTATCTTTTCTCCGGTCATACCGGCATTTATACAGCTCAGCTGATTGGCAGTCCGAAACATTTGGCTTATTCTCGTAGGAAGGGAAAAACGCTTGCGGAATAGTGATTTATCACGGTGGTTTCTTTTATAAACAAAACGCAAGGGCGCTTGAAGTCAAACGTCCTTGCGTTTTGTTTTAAATGCACTTGCGTTTTAGTTGAAACGCAAAGGCGTTTTAATTGAAATGTACTTGCGTTTGGAGTCGAGCGCCTTTGTGTTTGATATGTAACACAAAGTTACGTTTGTGTATAGAAATTAAGATTGTGTAAAAGATGGGGCCCTTCTTTTTATGTTGTACAGCCTAAATGTATCGTAGAATAAAGAAAATGTTACACACGGGATAATGATGTAACATGTAACATAGGTGTTGGTAATATGGTATAATTCCTTTCGTTCATTAAGATTTACATTTGCATTACATCAAATGATTTATAAATGTATAATCTTAAATGAAATGCCTATGGACACTAAAGTCGGGAAAATGAAAGATACCAGGTAAGTTATTAGTTAATATATTCTATTGACTATCTCTTTGATTGGATTAGGGTAGTCATTAAGTATGTTGCTTAAGTAATAAACCTTCTATTCGTAAATGACAATTCATATAAATATTTCATTAACTATTAAACATACAAATATGATGAAAAACTTATTTAGATTACGCCTGATATGGCTATTCATGTTGTTTTGTATGATTCCTTTATGGGCTTTGTCACAAAATATTACCGTAAAAGGTATTGTGAAAGATGGAGCTGGGGAATCTGTTATAGGTGCAAGTGTGCTTCAAAAGGGTACAACCAATGGTACAATTACAGACTTTGAAGGAGGTTTTACTTTAAATTTGCCTTCCAATTCTGTTATAGTAGTTTCTTTTGTAGGATATAAAACTCAGGAAATCGCGGTTGCAGGTAAAACCGATTTAACTGTAACATTAACAGAAGATACACAGTTACTCGATAATGTGGTCGTAGTGGGCTATGGTACACAGAAAAAGGAAGATTTGACTTCTGCTATTGCCACATTGAGTCCGAAGGAAGTTTTAAAATCTCCGGGAGGTATTACAGATGCTTTGCAAGGAAGTACAGCCGGTGTGAATGTATCAGGTGGAAAGATTCGTATTCGTGGTACCTCTTCAATTACAGGTAGTACAGATCCGTTGTGGGTGGTAGATGGTATCATTGATGCATCAGGAAACATTCCTAATGATAATGAAATAGAATCTATCCAGGTTTTGAAGGATGCGGCTTCATGTGCAATTTATGGTGTGCGTGGTGCCAATGGTGTGATTGTGGTTACTACAAAGAAAGGAGCAGAAGGAAAACCGAAAGTTAGCTTTAATGCGTATGCCGGTTTTGGTTCAAACACCAGCAAAGTAGATATGCTTAATCCGTATGATTATGCAGTTTACGTAAATGAACTTTACTATAATTCTTCTGATGCTACTGCAATTGCGAATGGAACATGGAATAAAACAGTTCCAACAGGAGTAGCTACTCCGAGCAATCCGCTTGGAAGTACAGACTGGTGGGATGAGTATTTCTGCAATACCAACTATCAGAAATACGACTTGTCAGTGAGTGGAGGTAGCAAATATGCCAGCTATCGTATTGGAGCTACTCATGCTGACAATGATGATCAGATGCATACGGAAGATGTGAAAGCGGATAATATTTATGCTAATGTACAAGGTACCGTAGGCCGTTTTACTTATGGTGGACGTATATTTGCTAATTATAGTAGAACCAATGGTTTTACAGGTGCTTCGCTGATGAATACTCTCCAAACACCTTCTAACCTTCCGGTATACAATGAAGATGGTAGTTTCTTCTTGACTGGTAATAATGGTCGTGATGGAAATGACTTGGTGAATCAAATCTGGTTCTTGAGAAATGAAAAAATTCGTAATCGTTCAATTAGCGCTTTGGGAAGTATATTTGGTGAAATAAAGATTTTTGACTGGTTGAAATATCGTTTGACTTATACTTACTCATTTGCAAGAAACAATGATGCAACTTTGATTCCGGAATATGATCTTGGAACAGCTAACGGAAAGCAGGCTTATAATTCTCAGAGTACGACAAAAGGAGGCAGCGGACATGAAATTATTGAAAACTTGCTGACCTTTGATAAGACCTTTAATGATGTACATAATTTGTCAGGAGTTGTCGGTATGGTTTCTGAAAAGTTTGATGGATGGTCTACGGGCGTTTCAGGACGTAGTAATGAATATTCAGACTTTGGTCCAGAGAGTCGTTACCCAGATAGTCAGAACGTAACTAGTTCACAATATAACGAAGCATATTTTTCTTATTTGGCCAGAGTTATGTATTCTTACAATAGTAAGTATATGATTACTGCTAACTTCCGTGCTGATGAGTCTTCTAAATTTAAAAAAGGTAATCGTTGGGGATATTTCCCTTCATTCTCTGTGGGATGGAGAATCAGTGAAGAGTCTTGGATGAAAGACGCAACTTCCAGCTGGCTGAATAATTTGAAAATCCGTGCCACATTAGGTTGGATTGGTAGTGCCAATGCGGTAGGACGATATGATTATCAGTCAGTTGTTGAAACAGACAACAGATATTACACATTTGGTCCTGGCCAGATTAATCCGGAAGGAAGCTCTTCTAATGCATCAGCACCATTGATTGAAAACTTTGCAAATCCTGATCTGTCGTGGGAAACAACCAGAGATGCGGGTGTAGGTTTCGACCTTGATATGTTTAATAATAAATTCAGTTTGGTTTTCGATTATTATAATCGTAAAACGACCGATATGTTACTTGCCGTACAGTTGCCTAAATCTACAGGTAATATTAATACCATGTATTCTAATGTGGGTAGTATGAAAAACTGGGGTATTGAACTTTCAGCTACTTATCGTGAACAGATTGGTGATGTAAAATTAACGATTTCTCCTAACTTCTCTCTTTATCGTAATGAAGTAACAAGTTTGGGTGACAATGCTTCACTTGCTGGTGGTGCTTGTAGTACAGGTAATGTGACAATGACTGTAGTCGGACAGCCTGTAGCGCAATTCTGGGGTTATAAGACAGATGGCTTGTTCCGTACAGATGAAGAAGCTGCTAATTATGTAAACAGCAAGGGAGAACGTCTTCAGCCTTCTGCAGCTGCCGGAGATTTGAAATATGTAGATGTAAACGGTGACGGACAAATTACGGATGACGATAAAACATTTATCGGTTCTTCTTTACCGAATTGTTCTTTTGGCCTGAATATTACAGCCGAATACAAAGGATTTGATTTTTCAATGTTATGGCAAGGTGACTTTGGAAACCAAATTTATAATAACTGGAAAACTGAGCTGATGGGTGGTTATGCAGCAAAGAATCAGATGGCTGATATGAATAACCGCTTCCGTGCAGAAGATGTGACCTTTACAACAGCTGGTGGTGAAACAATCACATTGCCTGCTAATGTGAATACGAATGTACCGCGTGCCGTACTTAATGACCCGAATGGTAATCATACTATGGCATCTGATTATTTTATTGAAAATGGTTCTTATTTCCGTTGCAATCGTATTACCTTGGGATATACTTTTGACAAAGCATTGATTTCAAAAGCACACATTGAATCTTTACGTTTGTATCTGGGTGTAAAGAATCCGTTCACTATTACAGGATATTCTATGTTTGACCCGCAAGTCCCCAATAATGGTTCTACTTTGAATCGTGGTGTAGATGGAGCATATTACTACTCTGGAGATACATATTGGGCAAATCGTGAGTTCTTTGCTGGTTTGCAGTTGACATTTTAAGTAATAATGAAATATTGGAATTTTATGAAACATATTAAAACATATATGGGTATTTGTTTGGGCTCTTTATTAATGACAATGAGTTCATGTGAGCCTGACATGGATTTTAATAATCCTTCAGCAGATAACGAAGCTACATATTATAATACGAAAGAACATTTGACATATGCAGTTAATGGTGCATACAACATTCTTCAAAGAGCTGGCGGATGGGCTCGATGGATGCCATTTATGCTGAATGCACGTAGTGATGAATATGTGTTTACAAGTGGAGCTGCTGCCGGTGAACCAGAAACGGCAAGATTGTCTCAATACAACGTAAATGCGGATTTGGGTAGTGTATCAACGTGTTATCAGGATTTGTACGTGTTACAGTATGCAGCTAATCTTGCACTCGAGAAATTGGAGGCAAATCAGGATGGAGCATTTGATTTGAATAATGAAGATGATAAAAAATTATATGACAGACTGAAAGGTGAAGCTATATTCTTGAGAGGTTTGAGTCGTTTCTATCTGGTTTATTTCTGGGGAGATGAAATTCCTGACCGTGATTATGTGACTACCGGTGAAGGAGATTACATGTTGCCACCTGCTGAACCGGGTGCAATCTACCAGCGTATGGTAAAAGATTTTCAGGATGCTGCAAACTTGCTTTCAGACTGGTCGTACGAAGGAACTGAAAATGAAGGTCGTGCTACAAAAGGTTCTGCACTCGCCTTTTTGGCAAAAACGTATATGGCTCGTCCGATTTTGGATGGAACTGCAAAAGCTGGAGATGCCGAATGGGCTTTAGCAAAGGATGTATTGTGGCAAATTATCGACTCTCATCAATATTCTTTAATGGATAATTATCGTGATAATGCGACTGAAGATAATGAAAATAATGCTGAATCTTTGTTTGAAGTACAGTTCTGCCAAAGTGTAGAAACAGACGGATTTAACCCTGCTGCTAATGGTGACCTGAATGACTGGGTAGTAACCGGACAAAATACAATTCGTGAATTGGAAATGAGTGCGCCAAACTCTACAGAGTCTGCCAGATGGTGGAATGGACAGCCTTCTTTAGCGCTATATAATGAGTTTGAACGTGATGCGTCAGGAAAGATTATAGATCCTCGTGCTTATTTGGGTATGTATATACCTGGCGGCTGTAATTTCTTGGGTAAATCTGGTAACTGGATTCCTTATGAAGTGCTGTTCTCTGGAGATACATTTGATGAATGGAGAGGAAAATGGTTCGGATGTCGTAAGTATAGTCTTGACCAAGTGAGAAGCAAAGAACAGAGTGGTATTAATGATCGTCTTATCCGTTATTCTGATATTTTGTTGATGTATGCAGAATGCTGTTTGGAAGCTGATAATGATGAAGCAACAGCTAAAAAATACATCCAAATGGTGCGTGATCGTGCGAATAAGAATACGGAAGCTTTCAATACAACTGAAGCCGATTTAGGTAATGATTATTTGAAAGGCAATACATTGCCCACTGTGGATGAGTTGCTTCAGCAGAAACCTGTGGTTGGTCGAGTTGTAGGAAGTAATGGAGATGTTATTTGCGAAGGAATGGAGTTAAATTCTGTACGCCGAATTCTGAAACATGAATATTCTGTAGAGTTATATTGGGAAGGCTGGAGATTCTTTAACTTGATGAGATGGTACAATAATCCGAATGATCCGGATCAGAGTATTGTGCTGAATAACTTGAAAAATAAAAATGCGCTTCAGGTGGAACAGACTAATCTGACAGGTACGCAGGTGTTTGATTATTCGCGTCATTTACGTGTGCCGATACCTTCTACTGAACTTTCTACCAATACGAATATGCATGGAAATTCCGCTAATTAATCGTGACATGTTTTGAGAAAGGAGCTGCCCTGTATTGAAGTGACCCCAAAAAGTTGGACAAGTTAAACATTATCCCGTAATAGAAAGA
>NZ_QSQT01000032.1:20488-35070 GCF_003437535.1 Phocaeicola plebeius | reverse complement strand
TGACTAAAATTTATGCCTAAACAATAAATCCCTCAGGTTTTTACGTTGACCCATTTTTTATTGCACCAAATTGCATATTTTTGCGGACAGTACATAAAGAAAAAACCGCTGAAATAACTGTATTTCAGCGGTTTTCATGATTTTTCATTTTGTAAAAGTGGTGCCACCAGGAATCGAACCGGGGACACAAGGATTTTCAGTCCTTTGCTCTACCAACTGAGCTATGGCACCATCGTTTTGCGGTTGCAAAGATAGAGTAAAATCTTTAATCTCCAAAATAAATGAGATGAAAATGAGAAAAAATATTTTTTATGAAAAAAAACTCGTTTTTCTTTTGTCAGTATTGAAAATATGTCTACCTTTGCAGCGCAAACGAAAAAACAAACGTTGCAATCGGAATGTAGCGCAGTTGGTAGCGCACTACGTTCGGGACGTAGGGGTCGGGCGTTCGAGTCGCCTCATTCCGACAGAAGAGCGGCAGATGATTCTATATCATTTGCCGCTCTTTCATACTACTCCTCAGTAATAAATAATTTTGTCATTATTTTGTGTGGCATGAGATTATTTATATCTTTGCAAATGATTGGATGAAAAGGTGGAGGGGCGATTTAGCTCCTTTTTTTGTTCTTAATAGTTAATACATGATAGATAAAAACGTTGTAGCTCGGATTGTAGAGGAATGGCTGGAAGATAAAAGTTATTTTCTGGTTGATGTAAATGTGAGTCCGGATGACAAAATTGTAGTGGAAATAGACCATGCAGAAGGTGTGTGGATAGACGACTGTGTGGAACTGAGCCGCTATATTGAGTCAAAATTAAGTCGTGAAGAAGATTACGAACTGGAAGTAGGTTCTGCGGGAATCGGTCAGCCATTTAAGGTTTTGCAGCAGTATGTAGCACATGTAGGTTGCGAAGTAGAAGTGCTGGACAAAACCGGAAAGAAATGGACGGGTGTGCTGGCGGATGCCAACGAAGAGAATTTTACGGTTACGGTAGAAGTGAAAATAAAACCGGAAGGTGCCAAGCGTCCGAAGCTGGTGGAACAGAATGTAACCTTTACCTATGATGAGATAAAATACACCAAATACTTAATTAGCTTTAAATAATTATGGCCAAAAAAGAAGAAACTGTCAGCTTGATTGACACATTCTCGGAATTTAAGGAATTGAAGAACATTGATCGCACCACGATGGTGAGCGTGTTGGAAGAGTCGTTCCGCAGTGTGATTGCAAAAATGTTCGGTACAGATGAAAACTATGATGTGATTGTAAATCCTGACAAGGGGGATTTCGAAATCTGGCGTAACCGTGAAGTTGTGGCGGATGAGGAGCTGACTAACCCGAACCTGCAGATTGCATTGTCGGAAGCACGCAAGATTGATGCATCGTATGAAGTGGGAGAGGAAGTGACCGATGAGGTGATTTTTGAAAAATTCGGCCGCCGTGCAATTCTGAATCTCCGCCAGACATTGGCTTCAAAGATTCTGGAGTTGGAAAAAGACAGCTTGTATAATAAATACATTGATAAAGTAGGTACTGTAATCAGTGCGGAAGTTTATCAGATTTGGAAAAAGGAAATCCTGTTGCTGGACGATGAAGGTAATGAATTGCTGTTGCCTAAGACAGAACAGATTCCGAGTGACTTCTACCGGAAAGGAGAAACTGCTCGTGCCGTAGTAGCTCGTGTAGATAATAAGAACAATAATCCGAAGATTATTTTGAGTCGTACATCACCGGTCTTCTTGCAGCGTTTATTTGAACAGGAAGTGCCAGAAATCAATGACGGACTGATTACCATCAAGAAAATTGCCCGTATTCCGGGAGAACGTGCGAAGATTGCAGTAGAATCGTATGATGAACGCATTGACCCGGTAGGTGCATGTGTGGGTGTGAAGGGTTCTCGTATTCATGGTATCGTACGCGAATTGCGTAATGAAAACATTGATGTGATTAACTATACATCTAACATCCAGTTGTTTATTCAGCGTGCCTTGAGCCCGGCAAAAGTTTCGTCTATCATCATGCATGAGGATGAAAAGAGAGCTGAGGTATATTTGAAACCGGAAGAAGTATCATTGGCTATCGGTAAAGGTGGCTTGAATATTAAGCTGGCCAGTATGTTGACAGAATACACTATTGATGTATATCGTGAATTGGGTGAAGATGCTGTAGCTGATGAAGACATCTACCTGGATGAATTCAAGGATGAAATTGATGAATGGGTTATCAACGCGATTAAGGCTATCGGAATTGATACGGCTAAAGGTGTATTGAACGCACCGCGCGAGATGCTTATCGAAAAAGCAGACTTGGAAGAAAATACGGTGGATGATATTCTGAGAATTTTAAAAGCAGAGTTTGAGGAATAGCGCTTGCTTGCAATAAACAGATGAGGATGAGCAATTCATTCTCGTCTGCTTGTTTATCTGTGACTGATATATTTTCCTGAACTCTATAAATTGTGATGAATTATGACTATAAGATTGAATAAAGTAACAAGAGATTTGAATGTTGGAATAACCACGGTGGTAGACTTTTTGCAGAAAAAAGGATATACGGTCGAGGCGAATCCAAATACCAAAATTACTGAAGAACAGTATGCTGCACTGGTTAAAGAGTTCAGCAAAGACAAGGATTTGAAAATAGAGTCTGAGAAAATTATTCAGGAACGGCAGAATAAGGAGCGTAACAAGGCTTCTGTTTCTATCGAGGATATTCATCCGGAACTGAAAAAGCCGGAAGTGATAGAAACAGTGGTTCCAGAAGATGTGCGACCAAAATTCAAGCCTGTAGGTAAAATAGACTTGGATGGTCTGAAGAAAAAGAAAAAACCGGCTGTGGTTGAGCCTGCTGAAACGCCTGTTGTACAGGAAGGGCCAGCTAAGCCAGAACCTGAGAATAAACAAGCTGAGGTGGAAAAAACGGAGGTTAAAACTGAAGAGGCTCCTGTACAACAACCTCAGGTAGAAGAAAAACAAGAACCGAAACAGCCGGAAATAAAGGCAGAAGAATTGAAACCAGAGCCGATGGAAGAAGAAAAAAAGCAACAATCTGTTCAGGAAAATAAAGAAGACGAAGTTTTTAAAATTCGCCCGACAGAATTTAAATCAAAGATTAATGTAGTAGGCCAGATTGATTTGGCTGCATTGAACCAGTCTACCCGCCCGAAGAAAAAATCGAAAGAGGAGAAGAAGAAAGAAAGAGAGGAAAAGGATAAGCAGCGTCAGGAACAGCGTAAGCAGATGAAAGATGCGATTATCAAGGAAATTCGTAAGAGTGATGAAAAGACGGATAAGGGTGGCCTGAGTGATGAGGCTGCGAAAAAGAAAAAACGCAACCGTATTAATAAGGAACGGGTTGATATTAATGCAACCTCCAACGCATCTGGAGCTTCACGAAATGAGAAATCTGGAAAGAATAACCAGAACCAGGGACAGGGCGGAAAACATAACAAGGACCGCTTTAAGAAACCGGTGGTAAAACAGGAGGTGAGCGACGAAGATGTAGCAAAACAGGTGAAAGAAACACTTGCCCGCCTGACAAATAAAGGAAAGAATAAAGCTGCCAAGTATCGTAAGGAGAAACGTGAAAATATTCAGAACCGTCAGCTGGAACAGGAGGAACTGGAACAGGAAGAAAGCAAGGTATTGAAGCTGACTGAATTTGTAACAGCAAATGAGCTGGCTAACATGATGGATATTCCGGTGACTCAGGTTATCTCAACTTGTATGAGTGTGGGTATCATGGTGTCTATCAACCAGCGTCTGGATGCAGAAACGATTAACCTTGTGGCAGAAGAATTTGGCTACAAGACAGAATATGTAAGTGCGGAAGTTGCACAGGCTGTAGAGGAAGAGGCTGATGCGGAAGAAGATTTGCAACCGCGTGCACCGATTGTTACCGTGATGGGTCACGTAGACCACGGTAAGACTTCTTTGCTGGACTATATCCGTAAAGCAAATGTAATTGCGGGTGAGGCCGGAGGTATCACACAGCACATTGGTGCATATAACGTGAAACTGGAGGATGGACGTCGCATTACGTTCCTGGATACTCCGGGACACGAAGCATTTACAGCTATGCGTGCACGTGGTGCGAAAGTAACTGACGTGGTAATCATTATCGTAGCTGCGGATGACAACGTGATGCCGCAGACAAAAGAAGCTATCAACCATGCGATGGCTGCGGGGGTACCTATTGTGTTTGCTATCAATAAGGTAGATAAACCGAATGCAAACCCGGATAAGATTAAGGAAGAGCTGGCTGCCATGAACTTCCTGGTGGAAGAATGGGGTGGAAAATACCAGTCTCAGGATATTTCAGCCAAGAAAGGTACCGGTGTTCCTGAATTGCTTGAAAAGGTATTGCTGGAAGCTGAAATGTTGGATTTGAAAGCAAATCCGAACCGTAAGGCTACCGGTTCAATTATTGAATCTTCTTTGGATAAAGGACGTGGATATGTGGCTACGGTGCTGGTTTCTAATGGAACACTGCATGTAGGGGATATTGTGTTGGCCGGAACTTCATACGGTAAGGTGAAGGCGATGTTCAACGAACGTAACCAGCGCCTGAAAGAGGCTGGACCTTCTGAACCGGTATTGATTTTAGGATTGAACGGAGCGCCGGCTGCGGGTGATACATTCCATGTGTTTGATACGGATCAGGAAGCACGTGAGATTGCCAACAAGCGTGAACAGCTGGCTCGTGAACAGGGCTTGCGTACTCAGAAGATGTTGACACTGGATGAAGTGGGACGTCGTCTGGCATTGGGTGACTTCCATGAATTGAATGTGATTGTGAAAGGTGACGTGGATGGTTCTGTAGAAGCTTTGAGCGACTCATTGATCAAGTTGTCTACCGAACAGATTCAGGTGAATGTAATCCATAAGGGTGTCGGACAGATTTCAGAATCGGATGTATCGTTGGCTGCGGCATCGGATGCAATCATCGTAGGTTTCCAGGTACGTCCTTCAGGAAATGCGGCTAAGCTTGCTGAACAGGAAGGTGTGGATATTCGTAAGTATTCTATTATTTACGATGCGATTGAAGAAGTGAAGTCGGCAATGGAAGGCATGTTGGCTCCGACATTGAAAGAACAGGTTACCTCTACAATCGAAGTGCGTGAAGTGTTCAACATCAGCAAGGTGGGTATGGTTGCCGGTGCGATGGTGAAGACCGGAAAAGTAAAACGTACGGACAAGGCTCGCTTGATTCGCGACGGTATCGTAATCTTTACGGGTTCAATCAATGCATTGAAGCGCTTCAAGGACGATGTGAAAGAAGTGGGTACTAACTTTGAATGTGGTATCAGCTTGACGAACTGCAACGACTTGAAAGTGGGTGACGTGATTGAAACGTATGAAGAAGTGGAAGTAAAACAGACATTGTAAGGACGTAACGTCTGACCATTGTTTGGGTGCAAATAAATACATTTGTCATTCAGAGCAAAGCGAAGATTCTTGTATTCACCCATCAGACAGGGGAACAAGTTCTTCGCTTTGTTTTTAATATATATTTCGGATAAATGGCAACAATAGACTGGGTGATTATCATCTTATTGGCTTTAGGAGCTGTCTCTGGTTTTATGAAAGGATTTTTCAAACAACTGGCAGCGGTTGTAGGGCTGATAGCCGGACTGCTGGTAGCACGTGCTTTGTTTGCCGGTTTAGGTGAGCAATTGGCCGTAGCGGTAGGTACTTCTGTGACATTCGGGCAGATACTGGCTTTTCTGTTGATAGGTTTGATAGTACCTTTGGTGTTGTCTCTTTTGGCTTCTGCCTTGACGAAAATCGTGGATATGACAGGATTAGGTTTTATCAACCGCCTTTTGGGGGCAGTGCTTGGAGCGATAAAATATGCGCTTGTAATCAGCCTGGTCATCCATTTTATTGATTTTGCCGACTCTAAAGATAACTTAATACATTCAACCACTAAGGGAAGTTCGTTGTTATATTATCCGATAAAGGATTTTTCCGCTTTCTTTTATCCTGTGGTGAAAACTGTAACAGAGAAATTTATAGAAACAGATAATATTCAGAATTGATATGCAAATAGAACCCAATAAATATGTGAAGGAACTGACGCAGGCGAAGTATAAATATGGCTTCACTACGGATGTTCACACAGATATTATAGAGAAGGGACTGAATGAGGATGTCGTGCGGCTGATTTCTTCAAAGAAAGGTGAGCCCGACTGGTTGCTTGAGTTCCGTTTGAAGGCGTTTCGCTATTGGCAAACGCTGGAAATGCCTACATGGGCACATTTGAATATTCCGGAGATTGATTATCAGGCTATTTCATATTATGCAGACCCGACAAAGAAAAAAGAAGGGCCGAAGAGTCTGGATGAAGTGGATCCGGAACTGTTGAAAACCTTTGACAAGCTGGGTATTCCTTTGGAAGAACGTATGGCGCTGAGCGGTATGGCGGTAGATGCGGTTATGGACTCCGTCTCTGTGAAGACAACTTTTAAGGAGATACTGATGGAAAAGGGAATTATATTCTGCTCTATCAGTGAAGCGGTGCGTGAACATCCGGATTTGGTGAAGAAGTATTTAGGTTCGGTAGTGGGCTATCGTGATAATTTCTTTGCCGCATTGAACTCGGCTGTGTTTAGTGATGGTTCGTTTGTGTATATTCCGAAGGGGGTTCGCTGTCCGATGGAGTTGTCTACGTACTTCCGTATCAATGCGGCCAATACCGGACAGTTTGAACGTACGCTGATTGTTGCAGATGATGACAGTTATGTCTCTTACCTGGAAGGATGTACGGCACCGATGCGTGATGAAAACCAGTTGCACGCGGCAATTGTGGAAATCGTGGTGCTTGACCGTGCGGAAGTGAAATATTCTACTGTGCAGAACTGGTATCCTGGTGATGCTGAAGGTAAAGGTGGTGTGTATAACTTTGTAACCAAAAGAGGTAACTGCAAAGGGGTGGACAGTAAACTTTCCTGGACACAGGTAGAGACTGGCTCGGCCATTACATGGAAGTATCCAAGCTGTATTTTGAGTGGAGACAATTCTACCGCAGAGTTCTATTCTGTAGCGGTAACCAATAATTATCAGCAGGCAGATACTGGTACGAAGATGATTCATCTGGGTAAAAACACTCGTTCTACTATCGTAAGTAAGGGTATCAGTGCCGGAAAGAGTCAGAACTCTTATCGCGGGCTGGTGCGTGTGGCTGAAAAGGCAGATAATGCAAGAAACTACAGTCAGTGTGATTCTCTGTTGCTGGGTAGCCACTGCGGAGCGCATACATTCCCTTATATGGACATTCACAATGAAACGGCTGTGGTGGAACATGAGGCTACGACTTCCAAGATTTCGGAAGACCAGATTTTCTATTGCAACCAGCGTGGTATCTCTACTGAGGATGCCGTAGGATTGATTGTGAATGGGTATGCAAAGGAGGTTCTGAACAAACTTCCGATGGAGTTTGCCGTAGAGGCTCAGAAATTGCTGTCTGTGTCGTTGGAGGGCAGTGTAGGATAAACGATAAAAATAGATTGTTATGCTAGAGATAAAGAATTTACATGCCAACATTAATGGCAAAGAGATATTGAAAGGTATTAACCTGACTGTAAAGGCAGGAGAAGTTCATGCGATTATGGGGCCTAACGGTTCGGGAAAGAGTACATTGAGTAATGTATTGGTCGGTCATCCAGCTTATGAGGTGACGAAAGGAACCGTAACGTTTGATGGAAAGGATTTATTGGCTTTGAGTCCGGCAGACCGTAGTCATGAAGGATTGTTCCTGTCATTCCAGTATCCGGTAGAAATTCCGGGAGTGAGCATGGTGAACTTCATGCGTGCGGCCGTGAATGAACAGCGTAAGTACAAAGGACTTCCAGCTTTGACGGCCAGTGAGTTCTTGAAACTGATGCGCCAAAAGAGAGAGATTGTGGAGCTGGACAGCAAGTTGGCTAACCGTTCGGTAAATGAGGGATTCTCTGGAGGTGAGAAGAAGCGTAATGAAATATTCCAGATGGCTATGCTGGAACCGAAGCTGAGCATCTTGGACGAAACTGACTCCGGACTGGATATTGATGCGTTGCGTATTGTGGCTGAAGGAGTGAATAAACTGAAAACTCCGGAAACGAGCTGTATTGTGATTACGCACTATCAGCGTTTGCTGGATTACATTAAACCGGATATTGTACATGTACTTTATAAAGGCCGTATCGTGAAAACTGCAGGTCCGGAACTGGCATTGGAACTGGAAGAAAAAGGATACGATTGGATTAAGAAAGAACTGGGAGAATGAGCATGAAAGCAGAACAGCAATATATTGATCTTTTCACGCAGTGCGAGGCTATTATTTGTCGGCAAAGTGCGGATGTGCTGAATGCGCCCCGTGCGAAGGCATTTGCTGATTTTGAGAAGCTGAGCTTCCCGACTCGCAAGCAGGAAAAATATAAATATACGGAGGTGAGCAAGTATTTTGCTCCGGATTATGGGTTGAACTTGAATCGCCTGGAATTTCCGGTTAATCCGTATGAAGTGTTCAAGTGTGATGTGCCCAATATGAGTACCTCACTTTATTTTGTGGTAAATGATACGTTTGACAAGCATGTGCATCCTTCTGCTCAGTTGCCGGAGGGAGTTTACTTCGGTAGCTTGAAGGATATGGCTGAACAGCGCCCTGATTTGGTCAGAAAATATTACGGAAAGCTGGCTGATACGTCGAAGGATGCTCTGGCGGCATTTAATACGATGTTTGCACAGGACGGTGTGTGCATGTATGTACCGAAGAATGTGGTGTTGGAACGTCCAATCCAGTTGGTGAATATCTTGCGTGCGGATGTGGATTTCATGGTAAACCGTCGTGTCCTGATTATATTGGAGGATGGTGCACAGGCCAAGTTGCTGGTATGCGACCATGCGATGGACGACGTGAATTTCCTTTCTACTCAGGTGGTGGAAGTCTTTGCAGGAGAAAATGCTGTATTCGACTTGTATGAACTGGAAGAGACTCATAACAGTACGGTACGTTTCAATAACTTATATGTGAATCAGGAGGCTGGCAGTAATGTGTTGTTGAACGGGATGACACTGCACAATGGAACGACTCGTAATACCACAGAAGTGACATTGGCTGGTCGGGGGGCAGAAATCAGTTTGTGCGGAATGGCCATTGCCGATCAGAATGAGCAGGTGGATAACCATACTTTTATTGATCATAAAGTACCCGATTGCACAAGTAATGAATTGTTTAAGTATGTGCTTGACGACCAGGCTGTGGGAGCTTTTGCCGGAAAGGTACTTGTGAGAGAAGGAGCACAGCATACCTCTTCTCAGCAGACAAACCGGAATCTGTGTGCGACCCGTGAAGCACATATGTACACTCAGCCACAGCTGGAAATCTATGCAGATGATGTGAAGTGTTCTCATGGAGCTACAGTAGGGCAGTTGGACGAAAATGCATTGTTCTATATGCAGCAGCGTGGTATCAGTCTGAAGGAAGCACGTTTGCTGTTGATGTTTGCTTTTGTCAACGAAGTGATTGACCATATCCGGATGGATGCCTTGAAAGATCGCTTGCATCTGCTGGTAGAAAAACGCTTCCGTGGAGAACTGAATAAATGCCAGGGCTGTGCGATTTGTAAATAGTCATATTTTAACAGAGAATTTATGCAATACGATGTCAATAAGATAAGAGAAGACTTCCCGATTCTTGCGCGGTCGGTGTATGGAAAACCGCTGGTTTATTTAGATAACGGGGCTACGACTCAGAAGCCTCGTTGCGTGGTGGAATCTATTACAGACGAGTATTATTCGGTCAATGCGAATGTACACCGTGGAGTGCATTTCTTGTCGCAGCAGGCAACGAATTTGCATGAGGCTTCACGTGAGACGGTACGTCGGTTTATTAATGCACGCAGTATTTCGGAAATCGTTTTTACTCGTGGAACGACCGAGAGCATTAACTTAGTTGCTTCTTCATTTGCCGATAGTCAGATGAAGGAAGGGGATGAGGTTATTGTTTCTGTGATGGAGCACCACAGTAATATTGTTTCTTGGCAGCTTCAGGCAGCACGGAAAGGAATCGTGCTGAAAGTAATTCCGATGAACGACCGGGGGGAGCTTTTGTTGGATGAATACAAAAAGCTTTTTTCGGAAAAGACGAAGCTTGTTTCTGTGGCTCATGTATCCAATGTGTTGGGAACAATCAATCCGGTAAAGGATATGATTGCTTTTGCACATTCGCAAGGTGTTCCGGTACTGGTAGATGGGGCGCAGAGCATTCCACACATGAAGGTGGATGTACATGATTTGGATGCTGACTTTTATGTGTTCAGTGGTCACAAAGTGTACGGCCCTACGGGTATCGGTGTATTGTATGGAAAGGAAGCTTGGCTGGAAAAACTGCCCCCTTATCAGGGAGGAGGGGAGATGATCAAGAATGTCTCTTTTGAAAAGACGACATTTAATGAACTTCCTTTTAAGTTTGAGGCCGGCACTCCCGATTACATCGGATCTACAGCATTGGCAAAAGCGTTAGATTATGTTTCAGCAATAGGAATGGATAACATTTTTGCCTACGAACATGACCTGACTCAGTATGCCATGAACCGTTTAAAAGAAATCCCGGGAATGAGGATTTTGGGTGAAGCGGAGCAGAAAGGAGGAGTCATTTCTTTCTTGGTAGGGGATATACACCATTTTGATATGGGGACCTTGCTTGACCGCTTAGGTATAGCTGTTCGTACCGGACATCATTGTGCGGAACCTTTGATGCACCGTTTGGGCATTGAGGGTACAGTACGTGCTTCTTTGGGATTGTATAATACGAAAGAAGAAATAGATGCGCTGGTGGAAGGCGTGCTTCGAGTAAGTAGAATGTTTGCTTAAATAAAAGTGATTAAAAAAATTCCCGGTCAGGATTTTCATACAGAGAATACTGACCGGGAGATTTTTGTTTATAGACTGGTTAGTGGATGGCCTTTGTCGCTTCTTTCAACCAGTTCTTTTCTTCCTCGCTGAGGTATGGGTTAAGTGTGGTATACACTTTCTGGTGATAATCGTTTAACCATGCCTTTTCTTCCGGACTGAGTAAATCAGGTAGAATTGGTTTGAGATCGATAGGGCATAGAGTCAATGCTTCAAATTTATAGAATTCGCCAAAGTCAGTCGTCTGGTCGTCTACAATCAGCATGGTGTTTTCTGTGCGTACACCATATTCCCCGGCTTTGTATACTCCTGGCTCATTGGTGACCGTCATGCCAGGAAGGAGAAGAGCAGGCATGTGGTTCATGCGGAACTGATGAGGTCCTTCGTGCACATTCAGAAAATGTCCGACGCCATGTCCTGTACCATGTCCGTAGTTCATACCTTCTTTCCATATAAACTGTCGTGCCAATACGTCGAGCTGAGTGCCACAGGTGCCATACGGGAAGTGAGCCATGGAGAGCTGTATAAACCCTTTTAAGATAAGGGTATAATCTTTCTTCTGCTCTTCTGTGACGTGCCCTAATGCGATGGTACGAGTGATGTCGGTTGTTCCATCGAGATATTGTCCTCCACTGTCAAGAAGGAGAAAGCCTTCTGGTTTCAGGGTTGCTGCAGTTTCTTCAGTTGCTTCGTAATGTACAATTGCGCCATGTTCCTGGTAACCGGCTATGGTATCAAAGCTGATACCTTGGAAGTTTTCTTGTGCAGAGCGGAATTCGTATAGCTTCTGGTCAATGGATAATTCTGTTTCTGTCCCGCTTTTTACAGCGTTTTCTAACCAGTAAAGGAAACGAACCATAGCCACTCCATCGCGTGTCATGGCTTGTTTGAATCCGGCTATTTCTGTAGCGTTTTTGATAGATTTCAAATATAATACCGGAGATTCGAGTAACTTTACCTGACTGCTTTTGCTGGCAGCCTGATAAAGGGTATAATTGGTTGAACTGGGTAGCTGTAAGCAGCCTTCTTTATGTTCCTCCAGTTCTTGGGCTATTTGTGTATAGTCTTTAATAGAAACGTGGTTTGTTTCTAAATAGCGACGTACCTCATCTGTTAGTTTATCCGGCTGGATGTACAATGTACTTGAAGTAGAGGTGATGAAAAGATAGGAAACGAATACCGGATTGCAATGTACGTCAGTGCCTCTTAAGTTTAAAGTCCAGGCTATTTCATCCAAGGCGGAAATTAAGATGCCATTGACTTGATTTTCTTTAAGAATAGCTTGTATCCGACTGATTTTTTGATTACATGCCTCTCCGCTGTATTCCAATGGCAAAATGAATGGAGGGTTCAGAGGCAGTGAGGGGCGGTCTCTCCATAATAAATGGAATGGGTCTTCTACATTAACCAGCTCTAAATGGTATTTTTCAAGTGCTTTTTGTAATTGTAGGGCTTCGGATGTGCTGTTTACCCACCCGTCAATACCGACTTTTTCTCCAGGTTTCAATATGCTCCCTAACCAGTCGGCAATGGAAGGAGTTTCCGGAAGCCGGTCTTTGAATAAAATTAGTCCGCTTCCTTGAAGTTGTTCTTCTGCTTGTAAAAAATAACGGGAGTCGGTCCATAATCCTCCTTGTGACATGGTGATTACAGCTGTACCGGCCGAACCGGTGAATCCGGAAATCCATTTCCGAGACTCCCAATGAGCAGGTACATATTCTCCAGAATGAGGGTCGGTACTGGGTACGATAAATGCAGATATGCCTTTGGTCTGCATAAATCTGCGTAAGGCTTCAATTCTATCAGATATACGGTTCATGATGTAAATGAATTTAAGAAGATTCTAAACTAACATGACAAAAATAATAAATGGTATAGAAAGGGGAGGCTTGATTTTGTCTGAAGTTGATTTTTTGAATAAAATCTTTCGGAAAGTTTTGTAAATAAAGAAAGTATGTGTAATTTTGCGCCGCAAATTGACTGCGAAATAATTTAATAACAACATACTTAATTTTAAAAACATGATTGTAGTACCAGTAAAAGAAGGCGAAAACATTGAAAAAGCGCTGAAGAAATTCAAAAGAAAATTTGAAAAAACAGGTGTTGTAAAAGAACTGAGAAGCAGACAGCAGTATGACAAACCGTCTGTTTTGAAGAGACTTAAAATGGAACGTGCTATTTACGTTCAGAAAATGCAGCAGAACGAAGATTAATAATTCTGCAAAACTCTTGAATTATTGAATTCTTTTTCATAAATTCGTTGCTGAGAATAAAAGCGATGTTTCTATGTTGAAAGATTCTTTTCTGAAGTATTTGCTTCTTGAACGGAATTATTCCGAAAAGACAATTCTTAGTTACGGGATAGATCTGGATGAGTTTGAAGCATACTTTAAGGGTGTGGATGTAGAACTTGAGTTTACCAGCGTGGATGCGGATGTGGTTCGTGGATGGGTACTCTCATTAATGGATGAAGGTCGCGCTGAAACAACGGTAAATAGGAAGCTTAGTTCGCTTCGCTCTTTTTATCATTATTTGCTACGTCAGAAGTTGGTGGCGGTGGATCCGGTGGCAAAAGTTGTCGGTCCGAAAAAAAAGAAGCCTTTGCCGGTTTTTGTAAGAGATGAGGCAATGAGTCAACTTCTTGATGGTTTCGAATTTCCGCAAACTTTTGAGGGGGTGCGTGATAAGACTATGCTTGAGGTGTTTTATTCTACGGGCATGCGGCGTGCTGAATTGATTGCTTTGAGGGATGGAGATGTTGATTTTTCGGCATTGGTGATAAAAGTAACGGGAAAGAGAAATAAACAGCGCTTAATTCCTTTTGGAGATAGACTGCAAGAGGCTTTGAGTGTGTATCTACAGGAAAGAACTCGTTTTTATTCGGGTGAATGTGAAGCTTTCTTTATTCGAAAGGGTGGGGTAAGGCTTTCTCCTTCATCTGTGAACTATATTGTGAAGCGATACCTTTCAAAGGTTGTGACGCTGAAGAAGAAAAGCCCTCATGTGTTGCGGCATACTTTTGCTACATCTATGTTAAACCATCAGGCAGAGCTGGAGGCGGTAAAAGAATTGCTGGGGCATGAAAGCTTGACGACGACAGAAGTCTATACTCATACAACTTTTGAGGAGTTAAAACAAGTTTATGAACAAGCTCATCCTAGAGCGTAAAGAAAAGGAGGTATTTATGGAAGTAAGAATTCAATCCATTCATTTCGATGCATCTGACAAACTGGAAGCTTTTATCCAGAAAAAAGCTGAGAAGCTCGAGAAGTTTTGCGATAATATAATGAAAGTAGAGGTGTCTTTGAAAGTTGTAAAACCTGAAACTGCAATGAATAAAGAAGCAGGGGTGCGCGTGCTGGCGCTGAATTCAGAGTTTTATGCGGAAAAAATAAGTGATACATTCGAAGAATCGATAGATGTGTGCATGGAGGCACTGTCTAAGCAACTGTTGAAGGCAAAAGAAAAACTTCAAGGTAAATAAAAAAGTTGCGTAAAAGTTTTGTGATTAAAAAATAATATCTAACTTTGCAGCCGCTAAGTTATGGAAAATGACGAGGCTGCAAAGTTTGATTTTGCCTCTTTAGCTCAGTTGGCCAGAGCACGTGATTTGTAATCTCGGGGTCGTTGGTTCGAATCCGACAAGAGGCTCAAGAAGAAAGATCTTAATCTGATTCTAAAAAAAGTT
>NZ_QSQT01000032.1:0-20478 GCF_003437535.1 Phocaeicola plebeius | reverse complement strand
TGATTCTAAAAAAAGTTGGGCAAATACCAGAGTGGCCAAATGGGGCAGACTGTAAATCTGCTGGCTTACGCCTTCGGTGGTTCGAATCCATCTTTGCCCACCTAAATTGCGGAAGTAGCTCAGTTGATAGAGCATTAGCCTTCCAAGCTGAGGGTCGCGGGTTTGAGTCCCGTCTTCCGCTCTTTTTTCTTTTTGCTGTTATAGCTCAGCGGTAGAGCACTTCCTTGGTAAGGAAGAGGTCCCGGGTTCAAGTCCCGGTAACAGCTCGTGAATTTGTAAAGCTGATTATTAATCAAAATAAATAACAAGTAAAGCTATGGCTAAAGAGAAATTTGAACGTTCGAAACCGCACGTTAACATTGGTACTATCGGTCACGTTGACCACGGTAAAACCACTTTGACTGCTGCCATCACAACTGTATTGGCAAAGAAAGGTCTGTCAGAATTGCGTTCTTTCGATTCTATCGATAACGCTCCTGAAGAAAAGGAAAGAGGTATTACTATCAACACTTCTCACGTAGAATATCAGACTGCTAACCGTCACTATGCTCACGTAGACTGTCCGGGACACGCCGACTACGTTAAGAACATGGTTACTGGTGCTGCTCAGATGGATGGTGCTATCATCGTAGTTGCTGCTACTGATGGTCCGATGCCTCAGACTCGTGAACACATCTTGTTGGCTCGTCAGGTAAACGTTCCTCGTCTGGTCGTATTCTTGAACAAATGCGACATGGTTGATGACGAAGAAATGTTGGAGCTGGTTGAAATGGAAATGCGTGAACTGCTGTCATTCTATGACTTCGACGGTGACAATACTCCTATCATCCGTGGTTCTGCTTTGGGTGCATTGAATGGTGTTCCTCAGTGGGAAGAAAAAGTTATGGAATTGATGGATGCAGTTGATAACTGGATTCCTCTGCCTCCGCGTGATGTAGATAAACCGTTCTTGATGCCGGTTGAAGACGTATTCTCAATCACTGGTCGTGGTACTGTAGCTACAGGTCGTATCGAAGCTGGTGTTATCAAGGTAGGTGACGAAGTTGAAATCCTGGGTCTTGGTGAAGACAAGAAATCAGTTGTAACTGGTGTTGAAATGTTCCGCAAATTGCTGGATCAGGGTGAAGCTGGTGATAACGTAGGTTTGTTGCTTCGTGGTATCGACAAGAACGAAATCAAACGTGGTATGATTTTGTGTCACCCGGGTCAGGTTAAAGCTCACTCTAAATTCAAAGCTGAGGTTTATATCCTGAAGAAAGAAGAAGGTGGTCGTCACACTCCGTTCCACAACAAATATCGTCCTCAGTTCTATTTGCGTACTATGGACTGTACAGGTGAAATCACTTTGCCGGAAGGAACAGACATGGTAATGCCGGGTGATAACGTAACAATCAACGTTGAGTTGATCTATCCGGTTGCATTGAACGTAGGTCTGCGCTTCGCTATCCGTGAAGGTGGTCGTACAGTAGGTGCTGGTCAGATTACTGAACTTCTTGACTAATAATATCTTATAATAGATAGACTGATAGTTCCCGGAGGAATTCGGGAACTATTTTTACGGGAATAGCTCAGTTGGTAGAGCATCGGTCTCCAAAACCGAGTGTCGGGAGTTCGAGCCTCTCTTCCCGTGCTAAAATTAAAAGAATATGTTTACAAAGATAACAAATTATTGTAAGGAATCTTATGACGAACTAGTCCATAAAGTATCATGGCCTACTCGTTCAGAACTTTCTAGTAGTGCAGTGGTTGTTTTAACTGCTTCCCTCCTCATTGCACTCGTTGTTTTTCTAATGGATTCTGCCTTCCAATTTATCATGGAAGATGTTATCTATCCGCACTAATAAACAGTAAGAAAACATGTCTGAGATTGAAAAAAAATGGTACGTATTACGTGCCGTGAGTGGAAAGGAAAACAAGGTGAAAGAATATCTTGATGCAGACATCAAGCATGGTAACCTTGGCGACTACGTGTCTCAGGTGTTGATTCCTACCGAAAAGACGTATCAGGTTCGTAATGGTAAGAAGATCGTAAAAGAGAGAACTTATCTTCCTGGTTACGTTTTGGTAGAAGCCGCTTTGGTTGGAGAGGTTGCTCATCATTTGAGAAATACTCCTAACGTTATTGGCTTCTTGGGAGGACTGGATCACCCGGTTCCTCTGAGACAATCGGAGGTGAATCGTATTCTGGGTACGGTAGATGAACTTCAGGAAAGCGGAGAGGATTTGAATATCCCTTATACCGTAGGAGAAACAGTGAAAGTAAGCGTTGGCCCGTTCAGCGGATTCAGTGGCCTCATTGAAGAAGTAAATGCGGAAAAACGTAAGCTGAAAGTAATGGTCAAAATATTCGGACGGAAAACTCCGTTGGAATTAGGCTTTACGGATGTGGAAAAGGAATAATGCATTTTGTTACGTGCAATTGTTCTATTCGTTAAATACTTATATAAAAATTACAAAAGAAAATGGCTAAAGAAGTTGCTGGACTAATCAAATTACAGATTAAAGGAGGCGCTGCAAATCCATCACCTCCCGTTGGACCTGCTCTGGGTTCTAAGGGTATCAATATCATGGAATTTTGCAAGCAATTCAACGCCAGAACCCAGGACAAGGCAGGTAAGGTATTACCTGTAATCATTACCTACTACACAGACAAGTCTTTTGATTTCGTAATCAAAACTCCTCCTGTAGCTATTCAGTTGCTTGAGGCTGCCAAAATCAAGAGTGGATCTGCAGAACCTAACCGTAAGAAAGTCGCTGAACTGACTTGGGATCAGATTCGTGCAATTGCTCAGGATAAGATGGTTGACTTGAACTGCTTTACTATCGAATCTGCTATGTCAATGGTAGCAGGAACAGCTAGAAGTATGGGTATCGCTGTAAAAGGTGACTTCCCGGGTAATAACTAATTAACTTCAATTGATAATGGGTAAACTGACAAAAAATCAAAAGTTGGCTGCAGAAAAGATTGAAGCAGGGAAAGCATACTCACTGAAGGAAGCTTCTGAATTGGTAAAGGAAATTACTTTTACAAAGTTTGATGCTTCATTAGATATTGACGTACGTTTAGGTGTAGACCCTCGTAAGGCTAACCAGATGGTAAGAGGCGTTGTTTCTCTTCCTCATGGAACTGGAAAACAGGTACGTGTGCTTGTTCTGTGTACACCGGATGCTGAAGCTGCTGCAAAAGAAGCTGGAGCTGACTATGTTGGTCTTGATGAATATATTGAAAAGATCAAAGGTGGATGGACTGATATTGATGTGATTATCACTATGCCGTCTATCATGGGTAAGATTGGTGCGCTGGGTCGTGTGCTTGGTCCTCGTGGATTGATGCCGAACCCGAAAAGCGGTACTGTAACTATGGATGTAGCTAAGGCTGTTAAGGAAGTTAAGCAAGGTAAGATTGACTTTAAGGTTGATAAGAGCGGTATCGTTCATACTTCAATCGGTAAGGTTTCTTTCTCTGCTGAGCAGATCCGTGAAAATGCGAAAGAATTTATCGCTACTATCATTAAACTGAAACCGACCACAGCTAAAGGTACTTATATCAAGAGTATTTATCTTTCAAGTACTATGAGTAAGGGTATTAAGATTGACCCTAAATCAGTAGACGAAATCTAATAATTAAGGAGGAATCATGAGAAAGGAAGATAAAGGCGTAATTATTGGTCAGTTAGCAGATACTGTAAAGCAATACGGACATTTTTACTTGGTTGATACAACTGCAATGGATGCAGCTGCTACAAGTGACCTTCGTAAAAAATGTTTCAAGGCTGGTATCAAGCTGATAGTTGTGAAGAATTCTTTGCTTCACAAGGCTTTGATGAGCTTGGATGTGGATTACTCACCATTGTTTGATTCTTTGAAGGGTACTACTTCTGTAATGTTCTGTGAAACAGCTAATGCTCCGGCAAAACTGTTGAAGGAATACAAAGATGGAGTTCCTGCCCTGAAAGCTGCTTATGCAGAAGAAGGATTCTACGTGGGTGCAGACCAGTTGGAAGCTCTCGCAACAATCAAGAGCAAGAACGAAGTTATTGCAGAAATCGTGGCTTTGCTGCAGTCTCCTGCAAAGAACGTTATCTCGGCTCTTCAATCAGGTGGCAACACCATTCACGGAGTTCTTCAGACTTTGGCAGAACGTGCAGAATAATTGCACTCTGTGCCTAGTCGAGAATATACCAAACAACTTTAATATTTAAATAGTACAAACAATTAAATTTCATACAAAAATGGCAGATTTGAAAGCTTTTGCAGAACAATTAGTTAACTTGACAGTAAAAGAAGTTAATGAACTTGCAACTATCCTTAAAGAAGAATACGGTATTGAACCTGCTGCTGCAGCTGTAGCTGTTGCTGCTGGTCCTGCTGCTGCTGGTGCAGCTGCTGCTGAAGAAAAAACTTCATTCGATGTAGTTTTGAAGAGCGCAGGTGCTGCTAAATTGCAGGTTGTTAAGGCCGTTAAAGAAGCTTGTGGTCTTGGCTTGAAAGAAGCAAAAGACTTGGTTGACGGTGCTCCTAGCACAGTAAAAGAAGGTTTGGCTAAAGACGAAGCTGAATCTTTGAAGAAAACTTTGGAAGAAGCTGGAGCTGAAGTTGAACTTAAATAAGATTATCCTGTAAATCAGGTAGTTCGGTTAAGAGTCCTCTGTAAAGAGGATTCTTAACCTTTTTGCGTCTATATTAAGTTCACTAGGTTTCATCTGTCGGAACTGTGAGAGTGACCGACTGTTATTATCCTAGTTTTTACATTTTAAACTCCATACAGATGTCTTCAGAAACTCAAAATCAACGAATTAATTTTGCTTCTATTAAGAATCCGATGCAGTATCCGGATTTCCTGGAAGTACAGTTGAAGTCATTTCAGGACTTCTTGCAATTAGATACCCCACCCGAAAAACGAAAGAATGATGGCTTGTATAAGGTTTTTGCGGAAAACTTCCCTATAGCTGATACACGCAATAACTTCGTGCTCGAGTTCCTTGACTACTATATTGATCCGCCTCACTATACAATTGATGATTGTTTGGAACGTGGCTTGACATATAGTGTACCTTTGAAAGCTAAATTGAAGCTTTATTGTACCGACCCCGATCACGAAGATTTTGATACAGTGATTCAGGATGTGTATCTGGGACCAATTCCTTATATGACTCCGAAAGGCACCTTTGTAATTAATGGTGCTGAACGTGTAGTTGTTTCTCAGCTGCACCGTTCTCCGGGTGTATTCTTTGGTCAGAGCATCCATGCCAATGGTACCAAATTGTATTCGGCTCGTATTATCCCGTTTAAAGGATCTTGGATTGAGTTCGCTACGGATATCAACAATGTGATGTATGCGTACATCGACCGTAAGAAGAAGCTTCCGGTAACAACTTTGTTGAGAGCTGTAGGATTTGAAAATGATAAGGATATTCTTGAAATTTTCAATCTGGCTGAGGATGTAAAGGTTAACAAAACTAACCTGAAAAAGATTATTGGACGCAAATTGGCTGCTCGTGTATTGAAAACGTGGACAGAAGATTTTGTGGATGAAGATACTGGTGAAGTTGTTTCTATCGAACGTAACGAGGTAGTAATTGACCGTGAAACTGTCATTGAACCTGAACATATCGACTTGATTATCGAGTCTGGTGTACAGAATATCCTCGTTCACAACGAAGAAGCAAATGCCTCTGACTATTCTATTATCTTCAATACTTTACAGAAAGACCCAAGTAACTCTGAAAAGGAAGCTGTATTGTATATCTATCGCCAGCTGCGTAATGCAGACCCTGCTGATGATGCAAGTGCACGCGAAGTTATCAACAACTTGTTCTTCTCAGAAAAACGTTATGACTTGGGTGATGTAGGACGTTATCGTATCAACAAGAAGTTGAACCTGGATACTCCTATGGATGTCAGAGTATTGACGAAACAAGATATTATCGAGATTATTAAATATCTCATTGAGTTGATTAACTCAAAGGCTGATGTGGATGATATTGACCACTTGAGTAACCGTCGTGTACGTACAGTGGGTGAACAGTTGTCTAACCAGTTTGCAATTGGTCTGGCTCGTATGTCACGTACAATCCGTGAACGTATGAACGTACGCGACAACGAAGTATTTACTCCGATTGATTTGATTAACGCAAAAACTATTTCGTCTGTAATCAACTCATTCTTTGGAACAAATGCTTTGTCACAGTTCATGGACCAGACTAACCCGTTGGCTGAAATTACGCACAAGCGTCGTTTGTCAGCTTTGGGACCTGGTGGTTTGTCACGTGACCGTGCTGGTTTCGAGGTTCGAGACGTACACTATACTCACTATGGTCGTTTGTGTCCGATTGAAACTCCTGAAGGTCCGAACATCGGTTTGATTTCTTCTTTGTGTGTTTACGCAAAGATTAATGAACTGGGCTTTATTGTTACTCCTTACCGTAAAGTAAAAGATGGAGTAGTAGACTTGTCAAATGAAGGTATTGAATACCTTTCTGCAGAAGAAGAAGAAGACAAGATTATCGCTCAGGGTAATGCTCCACTGAATGATGACGGTACATTTATCCGTGAAAAGGTAAAAGCGCGTCGTGATGCGGATTATCCGGTAGTTACTCCGGACCAGGTAGAATTGATGGACGTAGCTCCTCAGCAGATTGCATCTATTGCGGCTTCATTGATTCCGTTCCTTGAACATGACGATGCGAACCGTGCGTTGATGGGATCTAACATGATGCGCCAGGCAGTTCCTTTGTTGAAGACTGAAGCTCCGATTGTAGGTACAGGTATCGAAAAACAATTGTGTGAAGATTCACGTACACAGATTGCTGCAGAAGGTGATGGTGTGATTGACTTTGTGGATGCTACTACAATTCGTATTTTGTATGACCGTACAGAAGATGAAGAATTTGTAAGCTTCGAACCGGCATTGAAGGAATATCGTATTCCGAAGTTCCGTAAGACAAACCAGAGCATGACCATCGACTTGCGTCCGATTTGTAATAAAGGACAGCGCGTGAAGAAGGGAGATATCCTGACTGAAGGTTATTCTACTGCAAATGGAGAGCTGGCATTGGGTAAGAACCTGCTGGTAGCTTACATGCCTTGGAAGGGTTACAACTATGAGGATGCTATTGTATTGAACGAACGTGTGGTTCGTGAAGATATTCTGACATCTGTTCACGTAGATGAATATATTCTGGAAGTACGCGAAACCAAACGCGGAATGGAGGAATTGACTTCTGATATTCCGAATGTAAGCGAAGAAGCAACTAAAGATTTGGATGAAAACGGTATCGTACGTATTGGTGCACGTATTGAGCCGGGCGATATCCTGATTGGTAAGATTACTCCGAAGGGAGAATCTGATCCTTCTCCAGAAGAAAAACTGTTGCGTGCTATCTTTGGTGACAAGGCTGGAGATGTGAAGGATGCTTCATTGAAAGCTTCTCCATCATTGCGCGGTGTGGTTATTGACAAGAAATTATATTCTCGTGTAATCAAGACTCGTAGCGAGAAAAATGCAGATAAGGCTATTCTGCCGAAACTGAATGAAGAATTTGAAGAAAAAGCTGCAGCTCTGAAAGCAATCTTGATTGACAAGTTGCTGGTATTGACAGCTGATAAGGTTTCTCAGGGTGTGAAGGATTATCTGGGAACTGAAGTGATTGCTAAGGGAGCTAAGTTTACTAAATACGATTTGGAATCATTGGATTATACTGTAATTCAGTTGAGCAAGTGGACTGCTGATGCTCATAAGAATGATATGATTCGTGATCTTATCGTAAACTATCTGAAGAAGTACAAGGAACTGGATGCTGAATTGAAACGTAAGAAGTTTGCGTTGACAATCGGTGATGAGTTGCCTTCAGGTATTATTCAGATGGCGAAGGTTTACATTGCTAAGAAACGTAAGATTGGTGTGGGTGATAAGATGGCCGGTCGTCACGGTAACAAGGGTATCGTTTCACGCGTGGTTCGTCAGGAAGATATGCCGTTCTTGGCTGACGGTACACCGGTTGATATCGTATTGAACCCGTTGGGTGTGCCTTCTCGTATGAACATCGGTCAGATTTTCGAAGCCGTACTGGGACGCGCTGGAAAAGAATTGGGTGTGAAGTTTGCGACTCCGATTTTCGATGGTGCTACTTTGGATGACTTGGATGAATGGACTGACAAAGCTGGTCTGCCACGCTATTGTAAGACTTACTTGTATGATGGTGGTACAGGTGATCAGTTTGACCAGCCGGCTACAGTCGGTGTGACTTACATGTTGAAACTGGGTCACATGGTTGAAGACAAAATGCATGCCCGTTCAATCGGTCCGTACTCATTGATTACTCAACAGCCACTTGGTGGTAAGGCTCAGTTCGGTGGTCAGCGTTTCGGAGAAATGGAGGTTTGGGCAATCGAAGCATTCGGTGCTGCTCATGTACTTCAGGAAATCTTGACTATCAAGTCTGATGATGTAGTAGGACGTTCTAAGGCATACGAAGCAATTGTGAAAGGTGAACCTATGCCGACTCCGGGTATTCCTGAATCTCTCAACGTATTGTTGCATGAACTTAGGGGTTTGTGCTTGAGCATTACGCTGGAATAACTTTTTCAAATGAAGAATGGAAAAGATAACTTCCATTCTTCATGATTAAATTCTTCATTATCATAAAATAAAAAGTATGGCTTTTAGAAAAGATACTAAGATAAAAAGTAATTTCTCAAAGATTACGATCGGTCTGGCATCACCCGAAGAGATTCTGGAAAATTCTTATGGTGAGGTTCTGAAACCGGAAACCATCAACTATCGTACTTATAAACCGGAACGTGACGGTTTGTTCTGCGAACGTATCTTCGGTCCGGTGAAAGACTACGAATGTCATTGCGGCAAGTACAAACGTATTCGCTACAAAGGCATTGTCTGCGACCGATGCGGTGTGGAAGTAACAGAAAAGAAAGTACGTCGTGAGCGTAGTGGTCACATTCAGTTGGTGGTACCTGTAGCTCATATCTGGTATTTCCGTTCATTGCCTAATAAGATTGGTTATCTGCTGGGATTGCCGACAAAGAAACTGGATGCTATCATTTATTATGAACGTTATGTAGTTATCCAGCCGGGTGTGAAGGCTGAAGATGGTATCAGTAAATATGACTTGTTGTCTGAAGAAGAGTACCTGGATATTATGGAAACTCTTCCGAAAGAAAATCAATACCTGGAAGACAGCGATCCGAATAAGTTCATCGCCAAGATGGGTGCTGAAGCAATCTATGATTTGCTGGTAGGAATTGATTTGGATGCTCTGTCATACGAATTGCGTCATAAGGCAAACAGTGATTCTTCACAGCAGCGCAAGAATGAAGCTTTGAAGCGCTTGCAGGTAGTAGAATCTTTCCGTGCATCTCGTGGCCGCAACAAACCGGAATGGATGATTGTACGTATCGTACCGGTTATTCCGCCTGAATTGCGTCCGTTGGTTCCGCTGGATGGTGGTCGCTTTGCAACTTCAGACTTGAACGATTTGTATCGTCGTGTGATTATCCGTAACAACCGTTTGAAACGTCTGATTGAAATCAAGGCTCCGGAAGTAATCTTACGTAATGAGAAACGTATGCTTCAGGAAGCTGTCGATTCATTGTTCGACAACTCTCGTAAGTCGAGTGCAGTGAAGACAGATGCCAACCGTCCGTTGAAATCTTTGTCAGACAGCTTGAAAGGTAAGCAAGGACGTTTCCGTCAGAACTTGTTGGGTAAACGTGTGGACTACTCTGCTCGTTCTGTAATCGTTGTAGGTCCGGAATTGAAGATGGGTGAATGTGGTATTCCTAAGTTGATGGCTGCAGAATTGTACAAACCGTTCATCATCCGTAAGCTGATTGAACGTGGTATTGTGAAGACTGTGAAATCAGCGAAGAAGATTGTAGACCGCAAGGAATCTGTTATCTGGGATATCCTGGAACATGTAATGAAGGGACACCCTGTATTGCTGAACCGTGCTCCGACACTTCACCGTTTGGGTATTCAGGCCTTCCAGCCGAAGATGATTGAAGGAAAAGCTATCCAGTTGCACCCGTTGGCTTGTACCGCGTTCAACGCCGACTTCGATGGTGACCAGATGGCCGTACACTTGCCTTTGAGTAACGAAGCTGTACTGGAAGCTCAGATGTTGATGCTTCAGTCACACAATATTTTGAACCCTGCCAATGGTGCGCCTATCACTGTGCCTGCACAGGATATGGTATTGGGATTGTATTACATTACCAAATTGCGTAAGGGTGCCAAAGGTGAAGGTTTGATTTTCTATGGACCGGAAGAAGCAATGATTGCTTACAATGAAGGTAAGGTAGACATTCACGCTATTATCAGCGTAGTGGCTAATGACCTTGATGAAAACGGCAATATCGTGAAGAAGTTGATTAAGGAAACTTCTGTAGGTCGTGTCATTGTAAATGAACTGGTTCCGGATGAATGTGGTTATTTGAATACCGTTATTTCTAAGAAGTCTCTGCGTGACATCATCAGCGATGTTATTAAGGCTGTCGGTGTGGCTCGTGCTTGCGAATTCTTGGATGGTATCAAGAACTTAGGTTATAAGAAAGCATTCGAAGGTGGTCTGTCATTCAACTTGGGTGATATCATTATCCCGAAGGAGAAGGAAGAACTGGTAAAACGTGGTAACGAAGAAATCGAACAGATTATGATGAACTATAACATGGGATTCATCACCGATAACGAACGTTACAACCAGGTAATTGATACTTGGACTCACGTAAACAGTGACTTGTCAGACATTCTATATAAGACTATTAAGAACGACGACCAAGGATTTAACTCTGTATTTATGATGTTGGATTCTGGTGCCCGTGGTTCTAAGGAACAGATCCGTCAGTTGTCTGGTATGCGTGGTTTGATGGCTAAACCGCAGAAAGCTGGTGCTGAGGGTGCACAGATTATTGAAAACCCGATTCTTTCTAACTTTAAGGAAGGTCTTTCGGTGTTGGAATACTTTATCTCTACCCACGGTGCTCGTAAGGGTCTTGCCGATACCGCGTTGAAGACTGCCGATGCCGGATACTTGACTCGTCGTTTGGTTGACGTTTCTCATGACGTGATTATCAACGAAGAAGACTGTGGTACATTGCGTGGTCTGGTTTGTACAGCATTGAAGAACAACGATGAAGTTATCGCTACTTTGTACGAACGTATTCTGGGTCGTGTATCTGTTCATGATATTATCCACCCGACAACTGGTAAGCTGATTGTAGCTGCTGGTGAAGAAATCACAGAAGACATTGCGGAAGAAATCGAAAAATCTCCGATTGAAAGCGTAGAAATCCGTTCTGTATTGACTTGTGAATCTAAGAAGGGTGTATGTGCGAAATGTTACGGACGTAACTTGGCTACCAGCCGTATGGTACAGAAAGGTGAAGCTGTCGGCGTAATCGCTGCTCAGTCAATCGGTGAACCGGGTACTCAGTTGACTCTGCGTACATTCCACGCCGGAGGTATCGCAGGTAATATGGCTGCCAATGCAAGTATCGTAGCTAAGAATGATGCTCGTTTGGAATTCGAAGAATTGCGTACGGTTGATGCTGTAGAAGAAACTGGTGAACCAGTGAAGATTGTTGTAGGTCGTCTGGCCGAAGTTCGCTTTGTGGATGTACATACAGGTATCATCCTTTCTACTCACAACGTTCCTTACGGTTCTAAACTGTATGCTTCAGACGGTGAGGTGGTAGAAAAGGGTAAGCTGATTGCTAAGTGGGACCCGTTCAACGCCGTTATCGTAACAGAAGCTGCTGGTAAGATTGACTTTGAATCAGTAATTGAAAACGTAACCTATAAGGTAGAATCTGATGAAGCTACAGGTTTGCGTGAAATCATTATTACTGAATCTAAGGATAAGACGAAGATTCCGTCATTGCACATCTTGGATGAGAACGGTGGAATTATCCGTACATACAACTTGCCGGTAGGTGGTCACGTAGTAGTAGAAGACAAACAAACCGTGAAGTCGGGTGATATTCTGGTGAAAATTCCGCGTGCCGTAGGTAAGGCGGGTGATATCACCGGTGGTCTTCCACGTGTAACTGAGCTGTTCGAAGCTCGTAATCCGTCTAATCCGGCTGTCGTTTCTGAAATCGATGGTGAAATTACGATGGGTAAGATTAAACGTGGTAACCGTGAAATCATCGTTACATCGAAGACTGGTGACGTTCGTAAGTACTTGGTTGCTTTGTCTAAGCAGATTCTGGTTCAGGAAAACGACTATGTACGTGCCGGAACTCCGTTGTCTGATGGTGCTATTACTCCTGCCGACATCTTGGCCATCAAAGGTCCTACAGCCGTTCAGGAATATATCGTAAATGAAATCCAGGACGTTTACCGTCTGCAGGGTGTGAAGATTAACGATAAGCACTTCGAAATTATCGTTCGTCAGATGATGCGTAAGGTACAGATTGACGAACCGGGTGATACTCGCTTCTTGGAACAGCAGGTTGTAGACCGCATTGAATTCAATGAGGAAAACGACCGTATCTGGGGTAAGAAAGTGGTTGTAGATGCTGGTGATTCTCAGAACTTGCAGCCGGGACAGATTGTTACAGCTCGTAAGCTCCGTGATGAAAACAGTATGCTGAAACGCCGCGACTTGAAACTGGTTGAAGTACGTGATGCAGTTCCTGCTACTTCTACTCAGATTCTGCAGGGTATTACACGTGCTGCATTGCAGACATCAAGCTTCATGTCAGCTGCATCATTCCAGGAAACTACCAAGGTATTGAACGAAGCTGCTATCAACGGTAAGGTTGATAAACTGGAAGGTATGAAAGAGAACGTAATCTGCGGTCACTTGATTCCTGCTGGTACAGGTCAGCGTGAGTTTGAAAAGATTGTGGTAGGTTCTAAAGAAGAATACGATCGCATCTTGGCTAACAAGAAGAATGTATTAGATTACAGTGGAGTTGAATAATCTCAACTACTATCATAAAAAGAGCCGTCTCATTTGAGGCGGCTTTTTTTTATGTGCTTATTCGATGTAAGCAGGCATCGTATATTTAAAGTTTTCGTTACTCTGATAATTGACTATTGTAATTGTGTAGTACCTCTCATTTCCGCATCATAGGAGGGAAGACTACATTCCGCTGATGCGTATTGCCCGGCTTTATTTTCTTTTCCAATATAGCAGAATGAAACGTCCTCCTGTAGCCATCAGCGCGAGGGAAAGTCCGGTATAAAAGACTGCAATAAAACTTTCAGGCAGCAGGCGTGCGGTACGGATAGTTATGCCCAGTGCAATCATGAAAGCCATCACCAGCCAGCCCTTCACGTCAAAAAACGAGAATGGACAGCGTTTGTTGGGGTTACCGGCTGTGATACGCTGTGCATGCTTGCGGTAGAGCTTGTGGAAAATCATGCAGAAAAACAGCAGGAATATCAGACTGGCCTCGCAGACCTTGAGCAGCCAGTAGTGCGCGTCCGTTATCCAGCAGGAAATGCCGATACGGAGAATGTTGATACCGGCGACCAGCCATACGATTCCGGCCGTAAGCAGCAGCGTATTGGAAGATACTCCGTATTTCATATACCCTCAGCTTAGAACCACTTTATTTTCCGGAAAATAACAAAGGCCGTTGCCGAGAGGAAGATGGAGAAACATACAATCAAGGCAAAGGCGTGTGGCAGTCCTTCGATGTGAATATCCACGTTCATACCATAGAAACTGGCAATCAGCGTCGGTACCATCAGCACGATGGAAAGACTGGTCATGCGTTTCATGATGGTGTTCACGTTATTGGAGATGATGGAAGCAAAAGCATCCATGGTACCCGTAAGAATGTCGCTGTAGATGTTTACCTGATTGTGTGCCTGCTTCAGTTCGATGAGCACATCTTCTGTCAGTTCCGTATTCTGATAGTCCTTCTCATTAAAGATATTCTGCAATTTGCCTATCATGACCTCATTGCCACGGATAGACGTATTGAAATATACCAGACTCTTCTGCAGGTTCATCAGTCGGAGCAAGTCCTCGTTACGGATGCTACGTTCCAACTCCTTTTCCGCATTGTTTACTTCGTTGTTGATTTGTTTCAGGTATTTCAGGAACCATACAGCCGACGAGTAAATCAGTCGCAGAATCAGTTCGTATTTATTGGGCACGTTGATACCTTTGCGCTGCGTATGTTCGATGAAGTCCGGCAGCATCTCCGTAGAGTGATAGCACACCGAAATCACCAGTTCATTGTTCGTAATGATACCGATAGGCACCGTGGCATACGGCACTTTTGAATCAGGAGTCTGTACGGGAATACGCAGAATGGTCAGCAGCCAGTTACCTTCAGTATCCGTACGCGGACGTTCGTCGGTATCGGCAATGTCATTCAAAAAAGACTGGGGAACTTTTAATTGTTCTTGCAGGAAGTGGAAGTCCGCGGCATCCGGACATTCAATGTTAATCCAGCAGTTAGGTTGCCAGTTGGCTTTCTCTACAAAGCCAGCTTCACAAAAAAGATACTTTCTCATCTGTCTGCTCCTTTCCTTCATTTTAAGCCCGGAGGAGCACTTCAGAGTAAAAGACAGGATTACTCACGACACCCCTTCAGGAAGTGGTTAAAATAATTGTAATACGTTCGCGAGTAATAATCGTCCATATTAGTTCGTTTTAGGGTATAAAAAAAGTTCGTTTATTCAAACGAACTCTCAAGCTCTTCAGGTTGGACTTGAACCAACGACCCTCTGATTAACAGTCAGATGCTCTAACCGACTGAGCTACTGAAGAATTTTTAAACATGTTTCAAAAAAGAGCTCTTCAGGTTGGACTTGAACCAACGACCCTCTGATTAACAGTCAGATGCTCTAACCGACTGAGCTACTGAAGAAATTTTAAACATGTTTCAAAAAAGAGCTCTTCAGGTTGGACTTGAACCAACGACCCTCTGATTAACAGTCAGATGCTCTAACCGACTGAGCTACTGAAGAAGGTTTTCCTTTAATTGCGATGCAAAGGTAGTAGGATATTTTGAATTATGCAATATCTTTGCAAAAAAAATGAAGTAAAATGGATAAAATTATAGGAATGGGCAATGCATTGGTCGATGTATTGGTAAAAATTGATGACGATTCTTTATTGGGAAAGCTACATTTGCCCAAAGGAAGCATGCAGTTGATACAAGAAGCCACCTTGTCTGAAATACGTAAATATACCTCAGGGATGAAGATTCATCGCTCTACCGGTGGCTCGGCCGGCAATACGGTTTGTGCACTGGCCGCATTGGGAGCCAATCCCGGATTTATCGGAAAGGTAGGTCAGGACGAGACAGGAGCTTTCTTTGGCGATACCCTTCGTCAGTGCGGGGTAAATGCCTTGCTGGCCACCTGCGATTTGCCGTCGGGCATTGCGTCGACTTTCATTTCTACCGATGGAGAGCGTACGTTCGGTACTTATCTGGGAGCAGCTGCCACACTGAGAGCAGAAGACTTGTCGCGTAAAATGTTTGCCGGATATAATTATCTCTATATTGAAGGCTATCTTTTGCAAGACCATGACCTGATGCTACGTGCCGTACAGCTGGCCAAGGAAGAAGGACTTCAGGTTTGTCTCGACATGGCAAGCTACAATGTGGTGGAAGCCGAACGTGACTTCTTCGACCAGTTGATTGTGAAATATGTGGACATCGTGTTTGCCAATGAGAGCGAAGCACTGGCCTATACGGGAAAAGCCCCTCATGAAGCTCTGGAAGAAATTGCGTCCAAATGCAGCATTGCCGTGGTGAAAACCGGAAAAGAAGGTTCCCTCGTGAAGAAAGGAACAGAAGTCATTCAATTGCTTTCTTGTCCGGTAGATAATGTGCTGGACACCACCGGTGCAGGCGATTTCTATGCCGCCGGTTTCATGTACGGCCTGACGTGCAGTTATTCGCTGGAGAAATGCGTGCAAATCAGCACTATTCTGGCTACAGCCGTCATTCAGGAAGTTGGTACCACCTTACCTGCCAAGAAATGGGACGAAATTAAGTTAAATATTGAATCACTTCTGCAAGTCTAACCGGAATAATGTGTTTATTTGCAAGGAAGAACAATTTTGTAAACAGACTATATATGAATGCAAGAAAAATGCTGGCCGGAGCCTTTATCGTGATGTTGGGGATGGGCATGACCAGCTTCAAGGAAGACGACCGTAATTTTCAGATATCAAAGAATCTGGACATATTCAACTCCATTTTCAAGGAATTGGATATGTTTTATGTAGATACCGTGAATGCCGAAAAAATGATTCAGACCGGAGTGGAAGGCATGCTTTCACTGACCGACCCTTATACGGAGTACTATCCGGAAGAAGAGGTGAGCAGTCTCAAGGAAATGACTACCGGAAAATACGGCGGTATCGGTGCGGCCATCCGCTATTATGAGGCCAAAGACCGTATTGCAGTGGTAGAACCTACCGAAGGCATGCCGGCAGCCGAAGCCGGAGTCAAGGCAGGCGACATCATTCTCTCGGTAGGAGGAAAGGAAATGGTACGTGGCGACATGAAGCCCCAGGAATTTTCGTCCAAGGTCAGCGAAGCGCTGCGTGGAGAACCGGGCACGTCGTTCGTGTTGAAAGTGCTGCGTCCGCTCAAGAACGACAGTACGGTGATGGAATTTAAAATCACCCGTAAGAACATCCGTACCAATCCGGTGCCCTATTACGGCATGGTGAAAGACAGCATCGGCTATTTGGCTTTGTCCAGCTTTACGGAAAATTCTGCCAAGGATTTCAAAAAAGCTTTCATCGAACTGAAACAGAAAGGTGCCAAGTCGCTGATCATCGACTTGCGTGACAATGGAGGAGGTTCCTTGTCGGAAGCGGTAGACATTGTCAATCTTTATGTGCCGAAGGGACAGGAAATTGTGATGACAAAAGGGAAGGTACGTCAGGCACAAGGTTCTTATAAAACCCAGAATGAACCGGTCGATACACAGATTCCGCTGGCGGTACTCGTGAACGGTGCCACGGCTTCGGCTTCTGAAATCGTGAGTGGTTCGTTGCAGGACTTGGACCGTGCGGTAGTCATCGGTTCGCGCACTTTCGGAAAAGGGCTGGTGCAGACCATTCGTCCGTTGCCCTACAACGGCACGCTGAAAGTGACCACTTCCAAATACTATATTCCCAGCGGACGTTGTATCCAGGCTATCGACTATGCCAAGAAGAATGCCGACGGTTCAGTAGCCCGTACACCCGACAGTCTGACCACCGTATTTCATACGGCTGCCGGACGTGAGGTGCGTGATGGAGGAGGTATTCGTCCGGACATTGAAGTGAAGGGAGACAAGATTCCGAACATCGTGTTCTACCTGATGAACGACGACCTGATTTTCGATTACGCTACCCAATATTGCTGGAATCATCCTACATTGGCTTCGGTAGACGACTTCAAACTGACCGATGCCGATTATGAGGCTTTCAAGAAACTGGTGAAGTCGCGTAACTTTACTTACGACCGCCAGAGTGAGAAGATGTTGAAAAGCCTGAAAGAAATTGCCGAGTTTGAGGGTTATATGACCGAGGCAGCAGAGGAATTCAAGGCGCTGGAAAAGAAGCTCAACCATAACCTGGACCGCGACTTGGACTATTTTGCCAAACCGATTAAGGAATATATCTCACAGGAAATCGTGACCCGCTATTTTTATCAGCGTGGTGCTGCGATGGAACGGTTGAAAGATGATACTGATTTGGAAGAAGCCATCAAGGTATTGCAGAATCCTGTCCGTTACCGGGAGATTCTTTCGGCACCGGTAAAGAAAGACGAACCTGTCAAGAAGGAGAAGGAAGAAACGAAGAAATAAGGCCTCAGAGAGGCTTCTGGAGGGCTTTTTGATAAGGTCCGGAAAACGCAAGTACGTTTTGTTTCAAACGCAAGTGCATTTGAAGTGAAACGTACTTGCGTTTTTAGTAAAATGTACTTGCGTTTTGGGGAAAACGCAAAGGCGTTTGATATGAAACACTTTGGTGTTTTGAAATTTATCACTATATTAGTGAAAAGAAATATTAAGGACTTAAAATGCAGCGATTTATGGCGAAGGCAAAGGTTATATGTATTTTGAGCCATAAGGGAGCTATGCAATAAGTTACTAAAGGGAAAAATAATGAATAATCATGGAAACTAAAATCAAGGATAAAATAGAATATACCGTGATTTGCATATCGGAGTTTGCTAAGAAACATCAGCTTACGCTACCGCAAGCGTTCAATTATCTCAAACGCTGGGAGGGCATAGATTTTCTTGATAAAGGATATGATGTAGAACATCTGTTTTCAATTGAAGATGCAGTCGATGACTTAACAGACTATTGTAAAAGACAGGGAGGGCAGTTGGCATGATACTCTATCACGGCTCGAATCAGGATATAAAGGAAATAGACCTGACAAAGACACGTCCTAACAAGGATTTCGGACAGGGCTTTTATCTGACAGCGGATAAGGAACAAGCTATGCAGATGGCTAAGCAGAAAGTGGTACAATCAGGTGGAACACCGACGGTAAACGTGTATGAGTTTGATGAGAACCACCTGTCTGACAACGAACTGAATATAAAGATATTTGAAGGCTATACTGAAGAGTGGGCAAGATTCATCTTAGCTAACCGAAACCGGGAAAGTAAGACAAAGATACATGACTTCGACATCGTGATAGGGGCTATCGCTGATGATAAAGTCGGGGTACAATTATTTAGATATATGAAGAAATATATCGATTTGCCTACCTTAGTGAAGAACTTGCAGTTTGTACGACTAACTACCCAGTATTATTTTGGAACGGAACGGGCAATCAAATTATTGAAGAAGCTATGACAGACGATGAACAATTTATGATAGAGTGCATTACCACCGAACTGACGGAGTATGTGATGCGTGATTACCATATTGGTATGAAAGAGGCTCTGGATATGGTTTATAATTCGGAAACCTATTCTAAGCTAATCGATATGAACAGTGGACTATATTATCAGAGTCCACTGCTGGTGTATGATGTCTTTAAGGAAGAGCAAACCACTAACAGAAAAGAGGGTTAAATGATGGCAAGTGAAGTAGCATGGCGCATGGATTAGACAACTGACTTGACAGTCTGATGAGCTCTAGTCGTTACTTACAATCATAAGCCAGAACAGCTTTAAATAAAGAAATAGTTATTCATTGTAATTTTGTGATAAACCAGAGTTTTCATGCGCACCTGCAAACGTTGGTAATCCGTAAAAGTATAACTGTGAAAGATGAATAATATCATTATAGAGATTGTAAAATGTAAAATTATGAAACTGATAAATCGGGAAACTATATTTTTATGTAGTTTTTTTATTGTATTATATCTTATAAGTTCATGTGAACAGGTAAAGCCTTTAAAAAATACAACTGACTGTGATAATATGAACTTAAAGAGTAATGTATGCTTAGTCATACAAGAAAATTTCGATGTGCAGGATGGTAAAGAAACAAACTCCAATACTATCATTCTAAAGTTTAATCATCTTAAAAATTTACTAAAGAAAATCAAAGGGAAAGAAATTACTAGTTATTCATATGACGATTCAGGTAGGTTAATTGTAGAGAAACATTCTAAAGATATAATAACATTGTCTGGAGAAACTGATTTTATTAATCTCTCAGACTATAAAAAATACTATTATAAAGGTGATAATGTTTTCCCTTTTAAAATAGAAGAATATTATGGCAATGAAAATAATCTTAATGCAACGACTTTTATAGAAAGAGATAAATATAATTATAAGACTAAAACAATAAAAGTCGAATATAAAAGGGAACCTATTTCTAACGAAGCAATCAATGATACGACAATAATATCGTTCAAAAACAATGGAAATAATATATATACTGAAATTGAAATAAAACAAGGAAAAAGGATTTTATTAGAAAAATATCAAATCAATAAACATGGGCAGATTACATCTAAGCATATCAAAGATTTAAATGTAATAGTAGATACCATACCAACGTATATCTTAGAAGACATAAAAACATGGCAACAAAAGAAATCTTATAACTATGTAAAATACGATGATAATCTTTTGACGACTTATGAAAGGAATGAGAGCGGAGATATAGTTCATACGTTAGAGACAGATAGTACAGAAAATAAACAACATGAAACTTATGCTCAATATATATATGATGAAAGAGGGAATTGGATTAAAAGAAAAATATTCAATAGTTTACATGAACTTATCGCTATAGCTACAAGAAGAATTGAGTATTATCCTCAAAATGAAAACGGAGAAATTGATTTTAGTTTTGAATATGAAACAACGCCTTTAGAGAAAGCATTTGAAAGAGAGCAAAAATTCAAGCAAAAAAAAGAACTTTATTTAAATGATAACTTCGTATTACAACAATTTTATGAAAAGATGAAAGAATATCCAGACTATAAAGTTATAGGAAATCCCAAAATAACTTATAATGAATACATATTCCGGAGCATACCCGTTCACTTTCCGGCAGCTTATTAGGGTATA
>NZ_QSQT01000031.1 GCF_003437535.1 Phocaeicola plebeius | reverse complement strand
GACTAAAATTTATGCCTAAACAATAAATCCCTCAGGTTTTTACGTTGACCCAAATTTTACCTTAACCCGAAATTCTCAGCTAAACCTTGAAATAGGCTGAATCCCTTGGATTACGCTGCAAATAGTAAAATTACAGAAACAAAAAAAGCACCTCTTTTTGAGAAGTGCTTTTTTTGTGACCGCGACAGGATTCAAACCTGTAACCGGCTGATCCGTAGTCAGCTACTCTATTCAGTTGAGCTACGCGGCCAATCGTTCAAAATTTGATTAGAAAAGTGACCACGACAGGATTCAAACCTGTAACCGGCTGATCCGTAGTCAGCTACTCTATTCAGTTGAGCTACGTGGCCAATTATTTCTAAATCTTCAGTAGAAAATGGTGACCGCGACAGGATTCAAACCTGTAACCGGCTGATCCGTAGTCAGCTACTCTATTCAGTTGAGCTACGCGGCCATGTCCTTTTTGTTTGACGGGTGCAAAGGTATGGAGTTTGTACGAAACTTCCAAATATTTCTGCGATTTTTTTCAATAAAAATTATTCCATAAACCGGCTTCCAAATATCTGCCAGCCCAATGTGAGGCCCAAATTCCAGTTCTTACTCGGTGAACTATAATGATTTAGATAGGCGCATATCGAGCCGAAAGGAAGTTTGACAACCAGGTCTAATTCTCCCATATATTCGAACTGTGAAAACACTTTTCCGTAGCTTGCCTTGTTACTTTCTTCGCGAATGGGGAAAATCGGTGCGAATCCATACATGCCCAATCTTACTTGTAGCACACTGTTGAACATGTAAATCGGACATACACCTGCTCCCACAAACTGGTTGGCCCGAAATGCTTCGTTGTAGGTGATTCTGCTGTGAGCCGTAGGCGCAAATTCTCCGGCCTGCATCATGGTAGCCCGATAATTGTGGCTGAAATTACGCGAGGAATAATAGGCCTTCAAGTAGGTACCCAATGAGAAATGCGGAGTCAGTGTATGATATTTCTCCAGTTCATAAGCAATTTGTAGCCATGACTGGATGTATTTGTAGTTTTCGGTGTAAGCCGGGTCTTCATTTCCGGGATAATATCGCTCCACACCTGTGTAGATGTGTGCGGCAAGTCGTTCGCGGCGTCCTGAGGTGGCAAATTGCCGGCTGTTGAGTGTATTTCCGTCTAATGCGACAGAACCTCCGAAAATGGAATATTTGCTGACATCACGTATATCTGAAGTAAAATCGATGACGTTGGTCTGGAAATACTGGTCCTCCAGTTGGCCTACTCCGATACCAAATTCGGCTTTCTGGCGGCTCAGGAAAGGCATGGAGACAAATAGCTTCACAAACTCTTCTTTTTGCTTGTTGAAAATGGGAGTATTTCCTTTGCTCAAGAGTTTTTCCTGCTTCAGGTAGTCGAACGTAGACAAGGAAGCCACCAGCCGGTATGAGGTCGGCAGACGGGTTGGCAAATCAATGCGGCCCGCAAGTTGCAGGTTATTGTAGATTTGTCCTAACTGTCCGTCCAGCGAGAACTCCTTGGAGAAGTTGTTCAGGTTGTGATAAGTGGCTCCTACATACACCTGATTTGCTCCGTTTGAGCCTACGTTACCTCCTACTCTCAGCGAGAGGTCATCCTTCATACGTACCTTCAAATCCAGGTTAAAATCGTTTTCGTAGGGATTGTAGACTGCATGAGGAATAATTTCGGAGATCATGTTGTCAGACGACATCAGGCGGAAATATCCCTTCCGAAGCTCTTCCAGGGAGAATGTCCCGTCTTCTTCGCTATGAAACTCCTTACGGATGTATTTTTTCTGCTGGTCGTTTGCTCCGTGTATGATGATATTGCGGAAACGGAATTCAGGCATTTTCTTTTTGAAAGCCATGCGTTCCTTTTCCAGCAGACGATAGTCCATACGACGGGGAATCCGGTTCTTGATGGAATCCATCAGTTCCATAGTGCGTTCATAGCCGATGTCGTGAAGCTCGTCAAAACGATTGAAGTCCATCAGGCTCACATCATCGTATTTAAAGGTCATGAGAATACCTGTAGAATCAGGCACGGAATAGTCCGTTTTCTGCATGATCATGCTTTCCAGCTGTCCGATAATGTCTCCTTCCTGCGGCTTCCCCGGATTAGAACTTACCACGCTGCCGATAATAATGTCCGGATGAAAGTTCTCCGTCATTACATTGACCGGGAAATTATTATATATCCCTCCGTCATACGCCAGCACGGAATCAATTTCAATGGGCTTGAACATTCCCGGAAAACTCATGGAGGCACGTACGGCGTCTCCCAAATCACCTTCCTTGAAAATAATCGGACGCTTGTTGTATACATCAGAAGCTACGCAGCGGAACGGTACGAACAGCTTGTCAAAATTTCCCCGGCAGAGCGCCGTAGCCTGCCCGAACAGCTCCACGAACGCTAAGTTCATCTGTAGCGGGTCGACCACGCTGGAAGGCAGAAACTGTGTTTTTACCTTGTGCAGCGGATTCTTCAATGATACACGGATATTGATAAACTCCGGTGTAGGCGGATTCCGTTTGAAATAGTAGATGTATTTTTCCTGTATCCCTCCGGAATACCATCGTTTGAAATCTTCCGATCTGATGAGCTTTTCCATGTCGTCCGGCGAATAGCCCATGGCATACAGCGAACCGATGATGGCGCCCATGGAAGTACCCGTGACATAGTCGATGGGGATGTTGTTTTCTTCCAGTGCACGGATAATGCCGATGTGTGTCAGACCTTTTGCTCCGCCCCCACTGAGTACCAGTCCCACTTTCTGAGCCGATACAGTGGAGAAAAACAGACAGAAAAAGATCACAAGAATGCGGTGTATATATATCATATATAAATTGGCTAAGTTGTTGTACCCCAAATATAGTGATAAAAATAGACTGGGCACGCGAAATCTCATTTTTTTTCCAACTTCGCAGATTATTTCAAAATCTTTTCAGAATTGTGTCAGACCTTTGTCACAAACAAAAGAAAAAAGGGACACTGAATTATGAAGAAGTTTGTATTTTGGGCAATGATGACACTAGGTGTAGTCGGCCTGCAGAGCTGTGATAAAGATGATGACGACCGTTTGCAAGTTTCGGCAAACCTGCAAGAAGCTTTTGATACCCGATACCCGAATGTATCGAGAGTGGACTGGGAACAAAAAGGTCAGTTCTATGAAGCTGAGTTTGCAGATAACGGGTATGAGAACAAAGCATGGTTTACTCCCGACGGTGTATGGGTGATGACGGAATATGACATTCCTTTTGCTCAATTACCGCAAACTGTGCAAGATGCATTTAAAACCGGTGCATACGCATCATGGAGAGTAGATGATGTGGACAAGATTGAGAAAACCGATGCCAGCGTGATTTACGTCATTGAAGTGGAATCGGGTGAGAAGGAATATGAACTTACCTATCTGGAAGATGGCACGCTGATTCGTGAAGAAGCAGAATGGGGAGAACATACTCCGGTAACTCCCGGACAGACATCGGAGGTGAAGGAGCTGGTAAAGACAAAATATCCTCAGGCTGTGATTCTGGACATTGAAGAAGAAAAAGGAGGTATCGAAGTGGAAATTAGCGACGGTGGCCGTCAGAAAGAAGTGTACTACAAACTGGCTGATGGAGTTCTTTCCTGGATGCATACTACATACGAGATAGAAGAGCGCGAATACAGTACCCTTCCCGAAGGCGTACGTCAAGCTTTGGCCGATTTGTCAGGAAGCGGAATGGAGGTCGACGATGTGGATTTCTTTGAAACAGAAACCGGAAATTACTACCGTATAGAAGTGGAAGACCGTGGGGCCGACAAGTACGTTTACGTGGCAGAAAATGGGGAGATGCTTCAGATGAAACTTAAAAATTATGCTTAAAAACATAAAATATTAGACTTTTCTGAACTTTTTAGGGAAATAAACCGTATATTTGCAACGGATTTCCCAGATTCACGTGGCCGGGCAGTCCTGCTGTTCCGGTCACAGAAGTAATGTTCCGGGCAGGAAATCACTGTAAGGACACAGTACCGGATAGTATTAACTAAAATCAAATTACATGCTTAAAAATGTAAAGTGGTTTTTTGTTGTATTAGTATTCAGTTCCTTCATTTCTCTGTCATTTGACAAGAGAAAGACTCCCACCGAGAAACTTCCGCTTGGGGCGCAGGCTCCGGAGTTAGTGCTCGGAAAAGAAAAGCAGCCGCTCAGCCTGCAAGCCGCAAAAGGCAATTACATCCTGCTGAGCTTTTGGGCCAGTTACGACGCCGCATCGCGTACACGCAATGCCAGACTGCACAATGTGGTTTCGGACGACGCCCGTGTTGAGATGATTTCCATTTCATTCGACCGCTACCAGTCGGTATTCAACGCTGCGGTTCGCCAGGACGGTATCAGCGATAACGTCTATCAGGAAATGGAAGGTGAAAATTCGGAGATATTCAAGTCGTACGACCTGAAGCACGGATTCATCAATTACCTAGTGAACGACCGTGGAGTCATTGTGGCAAAGAATGTAACTCCCTCCGAACTGGCATCGCTTCTGCATCAGGCAGAAAATTGATGCCCGCCCTTTGAAGAAGATGACTTTGGATACAACAAAAAGCAAAGAGATTTCAAATCAGACAGGTTCTGTACAGATTTGAAATCTCTTTTTTTATGCGGTCACGGCAGGACTCTGCCGTGATTTTTTTAGCATTTTATTTTCAGCTCATCCAGTATGCGGCGCATCTGTTCGTAAGTAGTGATGCGGGTAGGAACCAGCGGCAAGCGCAGACGGTTCTCAATCATTCCCATCATGCTGAGCATGGCTTTCACTCCGGCAGGGTTACCGTCGACAAACAGCAGCTTGAACAGCTCCGTAAATTGGTGATGGATGGTCAGCGCATTGTTGTAGTCGCCGGCCAGTGCCAGACGTGTCATGCGGCTGAACTCACGCGGAAAGGCATTTCCGATAACGGAGATAACGCCCACGGCTCCCAAGGTAATCAGCGGGAAGGTAATACCGTCGTCGCCCGAGATTACGTCGAAATTCTCCGGTTTGTTCTTGATGATATCGTCCATCTGTGTAATGTTGCCCGATGCTTCCTTGATAGCCACGATGTTCTTGAAGTCGCGTGCCAGACGCAAGGTTGTTTCGGCCGTCATGTTCACACCGGTACGTCCCGGCACATTGTAAAGCACTACCGGAAGATCTGTAGCTTCGGCAATGGCCTTGTAGTGCTGGTAAATGCCTTCCTGTGAAGGTTTATTATAATAAGGAACGGCCACCAGTACGGCATCCACTCCTGTGAAGTCCTCATTTTTCAGCGTGTTGAGCACCGTCTGCGTGCAGTTGCTGCTGATGCCCAGCAAAATTGGCACACGACCGTTGACGCGTTCTATCACCACTTTCTTGATTTGTCTTTTTTCTTCCTCAGTCAGTGTCGGTGTTTCCGCAGTGGTACCCAGTACACAGAGAAAATCCACCCCATTTTGTACCTGATATTCAACGAGTCGTACCAGCGCGTTATAATCCACGCTACCGTCGCTCTTGAAGGGAGTAATCAGAGCCACCCCCATTCCTTTCAGTCTTCTTACTATCATAAATGAAATATAATCACTTTAACAAGTGTACAAAAGTACGAATATTTTCAATTTAACCTATAGATTTAATCGTTTTTTTGCCTTTTATAAATAATTTGTAAAGGACTGGCACTTTATTCGCCAATCATTCCGAGAAACTCCTCTTCATTTACGATGCGGATGCCCAGTTTTTCTGCTTTTTCCAGCTTGCTGGGGCCCATGTTCTCTCCGGCCAGAATGAAGCTTGTTTTCTTGGAGATGCTGCCCACGTTCTTTCCGCCATGCTTTTCGATAAGTGCCTTGTATTCGTCGCGCGAGTGGCGGGCAAATACGCCGCTGATGACGATGGACTGGCCTTGCAGCTTGTCGGTCTGTCCGGCTGTCTCTTCCTCACTGATGGCCATCTGCACTCCGGCTTCACGCAGGCGTTCGATGAGCTGGAGATTCTTCTCGCTGTGGAAATAACGCAGGATACTCTGTGCAATCTTTTCGCCGATTTCGTCCACGTGAATCAGGTCGTCCAGCGTAGCCGATTTCAGGTCGTCGATGGAGCGGAACGCACGTGCCACTTTCTTGGCCACGGTTTCGCCCACAAAGCGGATGCCCAGTGCAAAGATGACACGCTCGTAGGGAACGGTCTTCGATTTCTCTACTCCCTGTATGATGTTCTCGGCCGATTTTTCTCCCATGCGGTTCAGGCGGCAGATGTCTGCTGCTTGCAGCGTGTAGAGGTCGGCCACATCGTGAATCAGTCCCTCCTGATAGAACTGGTCGACGGTTTCCGGTCCCAGCCCTTCGATGTTCATGGCACGGCGGCTGATGAAGTGCTCGATGCGGCCCTTTATCTGTGTAGGGCACCCGTCTTCGTTCGTGCAGTAATGTGCAGCTTCGTCCTCGTAGCGTACCAGTCGGCTGCCGCATTCCGGACAGTGTGTGATGAAAGTCACCTTCTCGCTTCCTTCCGGACGTGCGTCCTTGTCCACTCCCGTAATTTTCGGAATGATTTCGCCGCCCTTTTCCACGTACACCATATCGCCCAGATGCAGGTCGAGCGACTCGATGATGTCGGCATTGTGGAGAGAAGCACGTTTCACCACCGTACCCGAAAGCTGAACCGGTTCCAGATTGGCTACGGGGGTTACTGCTCCTGTACGTCCCACCTGATACGTCACCTTCAGCAGTTTGGTGCAAGCCTGTTCCGCCTGAAATTTATAAGCGATGGCCCAGCGCGGCGACTTGGCCGTGAAACCCAGGTTGCGCTGCTGGCGCTGTGAGTTTACCTTCAGCACAATGCCGTCGGTAGCCACCGGCAGGTTTTTGCGCTCCAAGTCCCAGTAGTTGATAAAGTCGAATACCTCTTCCAGCGTACGGGCCTTGCGCATGTGCGACGACACCTTGAAACCCCAGCGTGCCGCTTCCTGCAAATTCTCATAATGCCCGTCGTGCGGCAGTTCCTCGCCCAACAGATAATATAGGTAGGCATCCAGCTTGCGCGAAGCTACTACTGCCGAGTTCTGCGACTTGAGCGTACCCGAAGCCGCATTGCGTGGGTTGGCAAAAAGCGGTTCCTCACGCTGCTCACGTTCGCGGTTCAGTTCCTCGAACACCGTCCACGGCATCAGAATCTCACCCCGGATTTCAAACCGGCGGGGATAGCCTTCGCCCGACAGGCGCAGCGGAATGGAACGGATAGTCTTCACGTTGTCCGTCACGTCGTCGCCCCGTACACCGTCACCACGCGTCACCGCCTGCACCAGTCGTCCGTCTTCGTAAGTCAGCGAGATGGACGTACCGTCAAACTTCAGCTCGCAGCAGATTTCGAAGTCCTCGTTCAGTGCCTTCCGCACACGTTCGTAGAACTCCCGTACCTCTGTCTCGGAATACGTGTTGCCCAGTGAGAGCATGGGATACCTGTGTTCCACCTGACGGAACTCCTTGTTAAGGTCGCTGCCCACGCGCACGCTCGGCGAGTTCTCGTCGTAGTGTTCGGGGTGTTTCGCCTCCAAATCCTGCAGCTCGCGCATGAGCCGGTCGAATTCCTGGTCGCTGATAGTTGGTGCATTGAGAATGTAGTAGTTATGATTATGCGTGTGTAACTCTTCACGCAGCTGGTCGATTCTTTCTATTTCTGTCATGACATTAAAGCGTAATGTTTCATGCAAAAGTAGCAAAAATATTCGTACTTTTGCAAAAAACAATCGCAGACAAATGAGAATAGACATTATAACCGTATTGCCGGAAATGATTGAAGGATTCTTCAATTACTCCATCATGAGCCGTGCTCAGAAGAAAGGAATTGCCGAGATTCACATTCATAACCTGCGCGATTATGCGTACGACCGTTACCGTAAGGTGGACGATTATCCGTTCGGGGGATGTGCCGGTATGGTGATGAAGATTGAGCCGATTGACCGGTGTATCTCCGCACTGAAGGCGGAACGTCATTACGACGAGGTGATTTTCACGACGCCCGATGGCGAGCAGTTCAACCAGAAGATGGCCAACACGCTGTCGCTGTCGCAGAACCTGATTATTCTGTGCGGACACTTCAAGGGCATCGACTACCGCATCCGCGAGCATTTCATCACGAAGGAAATCAGTATCGGCGACTATGTGCTGACGGGCGGCGAGCTGGCGGCAGCGGTGATTGCCGATTCGATTGTCCGCATCATTCCGGGAGTGATTTCCGATGAGCAGTCGGCTTTGTCCGATTCGTTCCAGGACAACCTGCTGGCTCCTCCGGTGTACACGCGTCCGGCAGAATACAACGGCTGGAAGGTGCCCGACATTTTGCTGTCCGGCCATGAAGCGAAGATTCGTGAATGGGAGTTCCAGCAGTCGCTTGAACGGACCCAGCGTTTGCGTCCGGATTTGCTGGAAGGGAAATAAAGAAAAATCTATAACATCAAAAAATAGTTTTAGAGCTTAGGAATATGAAAAAGCTATTAACGATTTTATTTTTGCTGAATATTTCTATGTTATCTTATTCTCAGGTTTCGTTCAGCAAGTTTAAATTTAAAAAAGATTCTCCTTTCGGGTGTTGCCCTGGACGGAAAATGACTGATGTAAAATTTAAAATTACATCGGATAAAGCTATAAAATATGTACGTGTATATTATTATGGTGTAAATCAGGTTGGAGATGCAGTGTCAAGTGACATTGTGGGTGCTGTAAATGCAAATGTAGAGCACACAAAGCATCGTATGATTTTTTTTACTGGACCGTTTGAAACTAATAAAACATATTCTCGGTGGGCAAGTGGTACTTTTATTTATCCATTAGAAGTTATAGCTTTTCCTTATTTGCTTGAAATCTTGTATATGAATGGAGAGGAAGAGAAAATAAAATTAAATAAGGAAAATTTTCATATATACTTCCCTTGTATAAAGAAATGGATAGATGTTAATGTAGAGGATGGAATTTAAAACACTATTGGAAAGGAAGTAAGCAAATTATTCTCGTTAAAAGATGACGAGAATAGCGTGGTTAATTTAATCATTTGAAGGTATTTCAGAATCATAAGTGCATTTCAATCGAAACACAAGTGCGTTTCATTTAAAACGCCTTTACGTTTTAGGTAAAACGCACTTGCGTTTAAAAGAAAACGTCCTTGCGTTTTGTGACAAACGCAAGGACGTTTTTTTATGCTTGTTTCCGGGCCTTGAAAAGTGTTGTTTTCAGATTTCCAGTGCACCGATGATGTCGCGTACGGAACTGTATCCGTGACGGTCCAGATAGTCGTTGATGCCTTCGGCCACTTTCACGGTGATGGCCGGATCAATGAAGTTGGCTGTACCAATCTGGATGGCAGTGGCACCTGCTAGCAGGAATTCTACGGCATCCTTCCAGTTCATGATACCACCCAGACCTACTACCGGAATGTTTACGGCTTTAGCTACCTGCCATACCATGCGCAGGGCGATGGGTTTCACGGCAGCACCACTCATACCTCCGGTCACGGTCGACAGGATGGGACGACGCTTTTCTGCATCGATGGCCATACCCAGCAGGGTGTTGATGAGCGACACGCTGTCGGCTCCGGCACCTTCTACGGCACGGGCAATCTCGGTGATGTCAGTCACGTTGGGCGACAGTTTTACAATCAGTGTCTTCTTGTAGACTTTACGCACGGCACTCACCACTTCGGCAGCTCCGTGAGCCGTTACACCGAAAGCCATACCTCCCTGCTTCACGTTCGGGCAGGAAATGTTCAGCTCGATGGCCGGGATGTTTTCCAGTTCGTTGATGATGGAAGCCGTTTCCGCATAGTCTTCTACCTGTGAGCCGGACACGTTTACAATCATGTTCGTACGGATGTCCTTAATTTGCGGATAGATATGGTCCACGAAATAATGCACGCCTTTGTTCTGTAATCCCACGGCATTGAGCATACCCATGGGTGTTTCGGCCATACGCGGGTAAGGGTTTCCTTCACGGTGGTGAAGTGTGGTTCCCTTCACGATGATACCTCCGATTTTTTCCAGGTCCACGAAGTCCTGAAACTCCAGTCCATATCCGAATGTACCCGATGCGGTCATGACCGGGTTCGACAAGTTCAATTTACCGATGTTTACGCTTAAATCTGCCATAATAGTTTCTTTATATTAAATACCGGACCTTCTTTACATACGCACACATGTCCCTCGTCTGTCTTTTCCACGCAGCAGAGGCAGGCTCCGACGCCGCAGGCCATGGTGTTTTCCAGTGACACCTCGCATTCGATGCCCTCTGCCTTGGCATACTTGGCCACTGCCATCATCATGGGTTTCGGGCCGCAGGTGTAAATCATGTCAAACTTCTGTGCTTTCAGTACGCTGTGCATGGTGACGTATCCCTTTTCGCCCATGCTGCCGTCTTCGGTGGTGGTGTACACGTCGCCGAGGGCTTCAAACTGTTCCAGCTGGAGCAGGTCGTTCTTCGAGCGGGCACCCAGCAGGAAGGTGGGTTTGCATCCTTGTTTCAGGAGCACTTCGCCCAGGTAGAGCATGGGAGCCGTACCTACACCGCCGCCCACGAGCAGCACCTTGGTGTCGGCAGAAGCTGGCATGGTGAATCCGTTGCCCAGCGGGAGCACTACGTTTACTGTATCGCCTTTCTGTACGGTAGCCAGTTTACGGGTACCGTCGCCCACGAGCTGGACGAGGAACCATACTTCGTTTTTCTCTCTATCTACGTAGTTGATGGAAATGGGGCGACGCAGGAAGGTAGTCGGCGAACCGTCCACCCGGATTTCGGCAAACTGTCCCGGAAGCATTTCGGGCAAGGGAGCCTCTTGCGTCAGCTTGATGAGAACGTAGTTCGCGTGCAGGCGAGTGTTCTCGGTGACTGTCAAATCTAAGATGTATTTCTTCATATAAAAAAAGGTAAATTCGTTTCTTTCACGCAAAGATACGAATTTACCTTTTATATGCCTAACACCTTGGCGGGTGCTTTTGTCGTTCGGGGACTTATTTTTCGGGTTTGAACACCTCGTAGGTGCCGTTATCGAAGAAAATACGTATTTCGGTAATCTTCGGATGCGGCTTTTCGATGTACTTAACTTCCTCTCTGATAATCTCTTTGGGCGGATAAACCACGGTAGGAACCTCGTTCTCCTTGCGAAAATCGGAGTGAGCCGGCTCTTCGGTCGTGTTTTTCGGATTCTCGAACGGTTGTGAGAACAAGTCCATGCCTGTTACGGCGGGAGCGCTTTCTTCCATTTCGCCTTCACCGTAGAGCAGCCAGTTGATGTTGATGTACGGACATGCCTTATGGATGCGCATGACGACTTCCAGGCTGGGTTTGTTTCGCCCGCTGAAGATGTGCGACAGTGATGAGGTAGAGATGCCTATCTTTTCGGCGAATTCGGCATTCGATAAACCCTCTTTTTGCATGACTTTTAGAATCCGGTCCTTCATATACAAATGGAAATGGCTTTGTTTGTTGATTACAAAAGTAATTCTTTAAATTTAGAAATGCAAATTTATAAATCTAAATTTACATTGTTACAAGTGTAAATCACATCATTCCAATTGTACATTTACGCTTTTATACAAGTGTAAATACATTTGTAATTAACTTTAGTTTAGTCGGTTATTTGGTTGAATATTAGTATATTATAATTGTATACATGTGTATATATGGGAAAAATAAGAGTTTATTCGCTCTTTCAGGTCGTTTTATTGAACAGATTTATAGATATTATTCTAAAATATGCTGGTATTCAGCGTATTATGATTCTTAAAGCTGCATGTTATATTTATTCGTTTACATTTAGATAAGTAACACTTTATTCTTGTAAATTGCATTGTATCAGTGTAATATCTCCCCTACCCGTTTGCTAAAATTTACATTTGTGGCGGATAAATAGGCAGAATACAAATGTAAATCATCCAATTCTACACAAATAAGTGATTACATTTGTATTTTGTACCTTCCACTTCTATCTGTAATTTACCGTTTGTAGGGAAACTTCGTGAGAATTGAAAATTTGACGTCCATTTGTATTCTCCTCCTGATTTTTCAATTCTCGTGAAAAACGAAAAAGCGGCATACATCCGGTCTTTTTCAGATGTATGCCGCTTGTACAGCGTATTGCTTTCCTCTTTTCAGAGATTCAGTTTCGGTTAATGAAGAATGAAATAAATCAAGTCGCGCAGCAATTCTCCATCGGGCGTGGAAGGATTGCCTATACCTTTCGACCGGGCGTCGCATTCGCGAATGGCATGGATGATTTGCATCACCTTTACGCCTGAATAGCGTCGCATGGCTGCCATGTATTCTTTCGCCTGCCACGGACTTTTCAAGCCTAACTGAGCCGCTATTCCCTGGTCTGATTTCTCAGGTGCATAATAGGCCAGCATCAGGTTCGAGAAGAAGTTGAACAGAATGGCCAGTGTCATTTGTAGCGGATTGTTCTTGGGATTCTCCTCGAAGTATTTGATGATTTTGTTGGCCTTCAGCACGTCCTTTTCCACCAGTGCGCTCCGCAGCTCAAAGTTGTTGTAATCTTTGCTGATACCGATGTTCCGCTCAATCTGTTCCGGTGTGATGCGGCGTGCGCCTTCCGGCAGTGTCAGGATAAGCTTCTCCAGTTCGCCGGCCATACGGTTCAGGTCGGCTCCTACAAACTCGGCCATCATTTCCGATGCCTTGGGCTCGATTTCCACTTTCTTCCGCTTCAGGTATGAGGAGATGAAACCGGGAATCTGACTGTCCTTGAGCTTCCGCGATTCGAACAGCACCCCGTTTTTCTCGATTTCGGCGGCCAGTTTCTTCCGGCGATCAATGCTGCCGTGCTTGTAGCATACCACCAGTATGGTCGATTTCTGGGGCTTCTGCAGGTAGAAAGCCAGCTCCTCGATGCGTTTCAGGCTCTGTGCTTCCTTTACCACTACCACCTGGTATTCCGACATCATCGGGTAACGCTTGGCGGCGTTGATGACGTTAGCCACATCGGTATCGGCCCCGTATGTGACGGTCAGGTTGAATTCCTTTTCCGTTTCACTGAGCACGGTATCGATGATGTAGTCGGCAATCCGGTCGATGTAGTAATCCTCTTCGCCCATGAGGAAATATACGGGCGCATAGATGCGGTTCTTCAGGTTGCGTACAATCTCTTCGTAAGTGACTTCCTTTGCCATTTTCGTCGGTTTACCAGTCAAATTTCAGGTGTTTCACGGTCTTCTTTTCATCGATGATCATGCGCAGGGCATCGATACCGATTTCTACGTGTTCATGCACGAAATTCTTGGTCACCATGCTGTCACTCTGCTCCGTTTTCACGCCTTCCGGAATCATGGGCTGGTCGGACACGAGCAGCAGGGCACCCGTAGGAATGTGGTTGGCAAATCCGGTGGTGAACAAAGTCGCCGTTTCCATATCCACTGCCATGGCACGGGTCTTCAGCAGGTATTTCTTGAACTCCTCATCGTGTTCCCAGATGCGGCGGTTGGTGGTGTACACCGTTCCGGTCCAGTAGTCGCGTGAGTGGTCACGGATGGCCGAAGATACGGCACGCTGGAGCATAAAGGCCGGAAGAGCCGGCACCTCAGGCGGATAATAATCGTTCGATGTTCCTTCGCCACGGATGGCCGCGATAGGCAGAATCAGGTCGCCTATCTGGTTCTTCTTGTCGATACCTCCGCACTTGCCCAGAAACAGGCAGGCTTTCGGATGTACGGCACTAAGCAGGTCCATGATGATGGCTGCATTGGGACTTCCCATGCCGAAGTTGATAATGGTCATGCCTTCTGCATGGGCCGAAATCATGTTGGCATCGCGTCCTAAAATGGGCACGTTGAACCGTTCGGCAAAGATTTCGACGTATTTATTGAAGTTTGTCAACAAGATGTACTCACCAAAGTCTTCCAGTTTCCGCTTGGTATAACGCGGGAGCCAGTTTGCTACGATTTCTTCTTTTGTTTTCATTAGCTCTCAGAATTTGTGTTGCCAAATAAAATATTGGGAAGATGATATTATCTTCCTTAAACGCAAATGTACAATAATAATGCAAACAGAAAAAAGAATTTGGGATTTTCTCTTACCGGAGACCTTCGGTTTTTGGAAAATAATTCAGCTTTTATGTACTTTTGAGAAAATGGAGTATCTTTGCTTCGTAATAGAAGAACGCTTATGTTTGCATTGAACCTGCCTGCTTTTGAGGCCAAGATTGCCCAGCGAGAGGGAAAGAACGTGATATTTGACGTGCTTCGCCGCCGGTATGTAGCGCTGACTCCGGAGGAGTGGGTACGCCAGCATTTTACGAATTTCCTGCTGAAGGAAAAGGGGTATCCGCAAGGACTGTTGGCCAATGAGATACAAATCAACCTGAACGGAACGAAGAAACGCTGTGATACGGTGCTCTACCGGCGCGACCTGACTCCGCAGATGATTGTGGAATACAAGGCTCCTTCGGTGGAGATTACGCAGGCTGTCTTTGACCAGATTACCCGTTACAACATGGTGCTGAAGGTGGATTACCTGGTGGTGAGCAACGGGCTTCGTCACTACTGCTGCCGCATCGACTATGCACGGAATACGTATTATTTTCTCCCGGACATTCCCCGTTATGCAGATTTATAGTGCATAAAAAAGAAGGAATCCCCTGAGCGGGAATCCCTTCTTCTGCTGTCAGACGGAAGTCTGACGCTTATTTCATTTTTGTTTCCAGATGCTTTTCTGTTTCTACACCAGCCAGTTCCGGGTCAATCATGATACGGCCACAGTATTCGCATACGATGATTTTCTTGCGCATACGGATGTCGAGCTGTTTCTGAGGCGGAATCTTGTTGAAGCAACCGCCACAAGCGTCACGCTGCACGTAAGTAATACCCAGACCGTTGCGTGAGTTCTTACGGATACGCTTGAAAGCCTGAAGCAGACGTGGTTCGATGGTAGCTTCCAGATTCTTGGCTTTTTCTCTCAGTTTTTCTTCTTCCTGCTTGGTTTCTGAGATGATTTCGTCCAGTTCGTTCTTCTTTACTTCCAGGTCTTTCTTTCTTTCTTCGAGCAACTGTTCGCTCTTTACGATTTCCTCTTCTTTCGACTTGATGCCGGCTGTATATTCACGGATACGCTTTTCGCAGAGTTCCACTTCCAGGCTCTGGAATTCGATTTCCTTAGTCAGTACGTCGTATTCACGGTTGTTACGTACGTTGTCCTGCTGACTCTTGTACTTTTCGATAGAAGCCTTGGCAGTTTCGATTTCGATTTTCTTGCTGGCTACGTTTGACTTCAGTTCTTCGATTTCAGCCTTGATTTTCTCGATACGTGTGCTCAGACCCGTTACTTCGTCTTCCAAGTCCTGCACTTCCAGCGGAAGCTCTCCTCTCAGTGTCTTGATTTTGTCAATCTCCGACAACATGGTTTGCAACTGGTAGAGTGCTTTCAGCTTTTCTTCCACACTCAATTCATTCGGATCTTTCTTTGCTTCTTTAGCCATAGTTTTCTACAAGTATTTTATGGGATTGGTATTGACACGCGTCAGCTGTGCGTCGAGTGTCGGAAACTTTTCCCGTATGATTGAATATAATAAATCTTTTGTATATTGTTCGCTTTCGTAGTGCCCTATCTCTGCAATGAGAATATCGTTCTCGTAGCTGAAATAGTCGTGGTATTTCACTTCGCCTGTCAGGAACACGTCGGCATGGGCTCTTACGGCCTTGGGCAGCAGGAAGGCTCCTGCTCCTCCACAGAGGGCGACGGTCTGGATGAGGCGTCCCGTCATGCGCGAATGTTTTACACAGCCCACCTCGAACAGCTTCTTGATCCGGCGCAGGAAATCGGTTTCGGTTTCCGGTTCTTCCAGCTCACCTATGATGCCCGCTCCTGCCTGTGTCCATTCATTCTGCAAGGGATAGAAGTCGTAGGCCGGTTCCTCGTAAGGATGTACTTCGACGAGAGCTTTTTGCACCTTCCCTTTCAGGAATGCTGGCAGCACGGTTTCAATCCGTACCTCATGCTCTTCGTGCAACTGGCCGATTTCTCCACAGAAAGGATGTGTGCCCGGCTGTGCGCGGAAAGTACCCTTCCCTTCCAGGTTATAGCTGCAGGAATCGTAGTTGCCGATGCAGCCGCATCCGGCTTCGAACAAGGCATTACGTACCTCGTCGGCCTGTGCCTGCGGTACGAAGGTGACCAGTTTCAGCAGCTGGTTTTCTTTCGGTTCCAGGATTCTTACGTTCTTCAGTCCGATTTCCTCGGCAATCTTGAAGTTGACGCCCTGCGGTGCGTTGTCCAGGTTGGTGTGCATCGAGAAAATCACGATGTCGTTCTTGATAGCCTTCAGGATGCAGCGTTCCACGTAGTCGCGTCCGGTAATCGACTTGTAGCCTTTGAAGATGAGCGGATGGTGAGATACAATCAGGTTATATCCCAGTGCGATGGCTTCATCTACCACGGCTTCGGTTACGTCCAGACACAACAAAGCCCCTGTAGCTTCCGCGTCTGTCAATCCGATTTGCAGTCCGGCATTGTCGAATCCGTCCTGTAAAGGCAGAGGCGCGAATATCTCAAGGGCATTCACAATTTCCTTAATTTTCATATTTCGCGAAAAATTTCATGCAAAGATAGGGTTTTTCGCGCACATATCCATGCAGGAAGTATTCGTTTTTGTATTTTTTCATGAATATTCCTTCACTTACGGGCATGAGAAAGCCCCGCTACACCCTTCCGGACGTAGCGAGGCTTCTCACTTATACACCTTTAAACAAAATGAATTTCTGTATTATTTGCGAGCTTCTGCAATGTAAGCCAATGCTTCCTTACATTTTTCTGTGACGTAAGTCCAGTCTTCAGCAGCTACCTTGTCTTTCGGGAACAACTTAGAACCCATACCTACGCAGAATACACCTGCCTTAATCCATGAAGTCAGGTTCTCCTGAGTCGGTTCTACTCCACCGGTTACCATCAGCTTAGACCATGGCATCGGAGCCAGCAAACCTTTTACCAGTTTCGGACCCAGTACGTCGCCCGGGAAAATCTTGCAAAGGTCGCAGCCCAGTTCCTGTGCGAAACCTACTTCAGATACGCTACCGCATCCCGGAGTGTAAGCCACCAGACGACGGTTGCAGACTTTTGCGATTTCAGGGTTGAACAACGGACCTACTACGAAGTTAGCGCCCAGCTGGATGTACAGAGAAGCAGTAGCAGGATCTACGATAGAACCTACACCCATTGCCATTTCCGGACATTCCTTTGCTGCGAATTTCACTACTTCAGCAAATACTTCGTGCGCAAAGTCACCACGGTTAGTGAATTCGAATGCACGTACACCACCGTCATAGCAAGCCTTTACCACTTTTTTTGCTACTTCTGCATCCTTGTGATAGAATACAGGAACCATACCTGTTGAACCAATCTTGTTCAACACTGCAATTTTATCGAATTTAGCCATTTTTTCTAACCTTAAATGAAATGTTGTTTGTTTGAGTGATTATCTCTGTACGCGACCGCTAGCGTCACCACCAGCCAGTGCTTCTACTTCTTCTACAGATACCAGGTTGAAGTCACCGTTGATAGTGTGCTTCAATGCTGAGGCTGCCACTGCGAATTCCAATGCTTCGCCCTGAGTAGCTTTGGTCAGCAAGCCGTGGATAATACCACCTGAGAATGAGTCACCACCACCTACACGGTCAATAATCGGGTCGATGTCGTAACGCTTAGAAGTATAGAATTCTTCACCGTTGTAAATCATCGCCTTCCAGCCGTTGTGAGTAGCAGAGAAAGATTCACGCAAAGTAGAAATTACATACTTGAATCCGAATTCCTTAGCCATGGCTGTGAAGATTCCCTTGTAGCCTTCTGCATCGGTCTTACCGCCTTCTACGTCAGCATCCGGTTTGAAGCCTAAGCAAAGTTCAGCATCTTCTTCGTTACCGATACAAACGTCTACATATTGCATCAACGGGCGCATGATAGACTGTGCTTTTTCTTTTGTCCACAGTTTTTTGCGGAAGTTCAAGTCAACAGAAACTGTTACTCCGTGACGTTTTGCAGCTTCACAAGCCAATTTAGTCAGTTCAGCAGCCTTGTCAGAGATAGCCGGAGTAATACCAGACCAGTGGAACCAGTCAGCACCTTCCATGATAGCATCAAAGTCGAAGTCGCAAGAATCAGCTTCAGCGATGGCAGAGTGAGCGCGGTCGTAGATAACCTTGCTAGGACGCATAGAAGCACCTGTTTCCAGGTAGTAGATACCTACGCGGTCACCACCACGGGCGATGTAGTCAGTCTTCACACCGTATTTGCGCAATGCGTTTACAGCTGACTGTCCGATTTCGTGTTTCGGCAATTTGGTTACGAAGTATGCTTCATGACCATAGTTGGCACAGCTTACAGCTACGTTTGCTTCACCTCCACCGTAAACTACGTCAAAGCTGTCTGATTGAACAAAACGAGTATTGCCCGGTGTAGACAATCTCAACATGATTTCGCCTAAAGTAACAATTTTTCCCATTGCTAGATATTTTTATACTTATATGATTAATAATGTAGTTCTTAGCTTGTATCACAAAAACGGTTCTTTTAGCGGTTACTTTTGAAATATCCATTTTGTGTACGCACACAAAGGTACGGTTTATTTTTTAAAAACCAAAATAAGTTATATATTTGTATCGAAAAAAATGAATTTTTACTGAATGCACAGATTTTACAATATAATAAGGTAAGAACGCATGGAGAAACAGCAAGATAGAATCCGAATCAAGGACATCGCCCAGATGGCCGGAGTATCGGTGGGAACAGTAGACCGTGTACTTCACTCCCGGAGCGGTGTGTCTGAGTCTAGCCGCATTAAAGTGGAAGAAATATTGAAGAAGCTGAACTATCAGCCCAACATGTATGCCAGTGCGCTGGCTTCGAACAAGAAATACAGATTTGCCTATCTGCTCCCTTCGCACAATGAAGGTGATTACTGGAAGGATGTGGAACGTGGCATGCAACAGGCCATCACCCGTTTTTCCGATTTCAATGTTTCTCTGTCCGACTATTATTATGACCAGTACGAGTCAGGTGCCTTTATAGAAAGTGGTATGCGCATTTTAGAAGCACAGCCCGACGGAGTCATCCTTTCGCCTACTGTAGAAGAAGAAACTGAACGGTTTGTCAGCCTGCTGCGCGAAGCCGGCATTCCGTATGTATTTATTGATTCGAATATTGCTCGGCTGGAGCCGCTGGCTTTCTACGGACAGCATGCCCAGCGGAGCGGATACTTTGCCGCCCGCATGTTGCGTCTGCTGGCTAGTGGCGAACCGGAAATTGTTATCTTCCGTCAGATAAACGAAGGACGTCTGGGTTCGAACCAGCAGCTCCATCGTGAAGAGGGCTTCTATGAATACATGAAGGAGCACTGTCCTGAACTGAAGATGTGGGAACTGAACCTCTATGCCAAACAGCCGGGTGAAGATGCTTCGTTGCTGGACGATTTTTTTGCGGCGCATCCGAACGTGAAGTGCGGTATCACCTTCAACTCGAAGGCGTACATCATCGGCGAGTATATGCAGCGTCACGGACGTACGGACTTCCACCTTATGGGTTACGACCTGCTGCGTCGCAACGTGGCTTGCCTGAAGGAAGGAGTGATTGACTTCATCATAGCCCAGCAGCCTACCGTGCAGGGATACAACAGCATTGAATGTCTGTGCAACCACCTGATTCTGCGCAAGAAGGTGAAGGACTGCAACTACATGCCTATCAACCTGATTACGACGGAAAACATCGATTTCTACTTCGATGCACATGTCAACGAATAACCTGATTACATTGCTATTAATATGAAAACAACTTATTTGAGAATCAACCCGGCCGATAACGTGGCGGTGGCTATTTCTCCCCTTCATGCAGGAGAAACCATTGAGGCAGACGGACGGGTGATTACCCTGCGCACGGATGTGCCTGCCGGCCACAAGGTGACGCTGAAGAATTTCCAGGCTGGAGAGAATATCATTAAATACGGCTACCCCATCGGTCATGTTACCGTTGATGTACCCGAAGGTACATGGGTGAGCGAGAAAGAAATCAAGACTAATCTGGCAGGGCTGCTGGATTATACTTACCAGCCTGTGGAGGTGCATACGGATATTCCTATGGAACACCGCACGTTCAAAGGTTATCGCCGTCGGAACGGAGACGTAGGCGTGCGTAACGAGATCTGGATTATCCCGACTGTGGGCTGTGTGAACGGCATCGTGAACCAGCTGGCCGAGGGACTTCGCCGCGAAACGGACGGAGGAAAAGGAGTGGATGCCATCGTGGCTTTTCCGCATAATTATGGTTGCTCGCAGTTGGGCGAAGACCATGAGAATACAAAGAAGATTCTGCGCGACATGGTGCTGCATCCCAATGCCGGAGCCGTGCTGGTAGTGGGATTAGGATGCGAGAACAACCAGCCCGATGTGTTCCGTGAATTTATCGGTTCGTATGATAAAGACCGTATCCGCTTCATGGTGGCACAGAAGGTGGACGATGAATATGAAGAAGGTATGCGCATCTTGCGTGAACTGTATGCCAAATGCTGTCAGGATGAGCGTACGGATGTGCCCCTCTCCGAGTTGCGTGTGGGACTGAAATGCGGTGGTTCCGACGGTTTTTCAGGTATTACGGCCAATCCGCTGCTGGGTATGTTCTCCGACTTCCTGATTGCGCAGGGAGGTACTTCAGTGCTGACGGAGGTGCCTGAAATGTTCGGGGCAGAAACCATCCTGATGAACCGTTGCCGTACTACAGAATTGTTCAACCAGACGGTGAGTCTGATTAATGATTTCAAGGAATACTTCCTTTCACATGGAGAGCCCGTGGGCGAGAATCCTTCGCCGGGTAACAAGGCCGGAGGTATCTCTACACTGGAAGAAAAAGCACTGGGTTGCACACAGAAATGCGGAAAGAGTTACGTATCGGGCGTGATGGCCTACGGGGAACGCTTGCAGACGAAAGGATTGAACCTGCTGTCGGCTCCTGGCAATGATCTGGTAGCAGCTACTGCCCTCGCCTCTTCCGGCTGCCACATCGTGCTGTTCACTACAGGACGCGGTACGCCGTTCGGTACCTTCGTGCCTACTATGAAGATTTCTACCAACTCCAACCTGGCGGCGCATAAGCCCGGCTGGATTGACTTCAATGCCGGTGTCATCGTAGAAAATGAGCCGATGGAAACCACTTGCCGTCGTTTCATCGATTATGTGATTCAGGTGGCCAGCGGAGAACCCGTGAACAACGAAAAGAAAAACTACCGCGAAATCGCAATTTTCAAGAATGGTGTAACCCTTTGATAAACAATTGTTTATTATTTTCCTTAAAACCCATAAAAAAACGCAAGTACGTTTGTCCATGAACGTACTTGCGTTTTATTTAAAACGTCAAAGCGTTTTGATTAAAATGTACTTGCGTTTAAATGTAAACGCCTTTGCGTTTTCTTTCAAATGCAAAGGCGTCTTTTTTATCCCTCAATTTCACTCAGTTCCAGCCAACGCATGGTCTTCTCGTCCAGCTCGTCATTGAGCAGAGGCAGACGCTTGGATTTCTCGGTCAGTTCGTCTACGCTGAGTGTACCGCTGCACAAGGCTTCTTCTATCTGTTTCTTTTCTTCCTCCAGTGCGGCAATCTCTTTTTCCAGCTGTTCGAATTCCTTCCGTTCCTTGAACGTCATGCGGCGCTTGTCGTTCAGGCGGACACGCTGCGTCTTTTCTTCCTTAGGTTTGGCTGCTTCCTTTTCGTGTTCTGCCTTGGCCAGCTTCCAGTCGCGGTAGTCAGAATAGTTGCCGGGGAAATCGCGGATGTCGCCCTGCCCTTTGAATACCAGCAGATGGTCTACCACTTTGTCCATGAAGTAGCGGTCGTGGCTCACCACGATGACGCATCCCTTGAAGTTCTGTAGGTATTCTTCCAGCACCTGCAGTGTCACGATGTCCAGGTCGTTGGTCGGCTCGTCCAGCACCAGGAAGTTCGGGTTCCGCATCAGTACCGTACAGAGGTACAATCGGCGTCGTTCTCCCCCGCTCAACTTGTACACATAGCTGTGCTGTGTTTCGGGCGTGAAGAGGAAATGTTGCAGGAATTGTGAAGCCGTCAGCCGTTTGCCGTTGCCCAGTTCAATTACCTCGGCGATGTCCGTAATTACGTCAATCACCTTCATCTGCTCGTTAAACTGAAGCCCCTCCTGCGAGTAGTAGCCAAAGCGTACCGTTTCGCCGATGTCCAGCGTACCGCTGTCGGGTTTTTCCAGTCCCATCAGAATCTTGATGAAGGTGGATTTACCCGTACCGTTGTTGCCCACGATACCCATCTTCTCGTAGCGGGCAAAGATGTAGGAGAAATCATCCAGAATCTTCAGGTCGCCGAAGTGCTTGCACAAGTGGTCGGACTCAAAAATCTTGGAACCGATGTACGAAGCCTTGACATCCAGTTTCACGTTTGCGTCGTACGTGCGCTGTTTGGCCACCTTCTCCAGTTCATAGAAGGCTTCTTCGCGGTAACGGGCTTTGTGGCCGCGTGCCTGCGGCATACGGCGCATCCATTCCAGTTCCGTGCGATATAGGTTGTTGGCACGGGCAATCTCCGCATTGGTCGCTTCGATACGTTCCTGCCGTTTCTCCAAGTAGTAGCTGTAGTTTCCTTTGTAGGAATACAGCTGACGGTTGTCTATTTCAATGATTTCCGAGCACACACGGTCCAGAAAATAGCGGTCGTGTGTCACCATGAGCAAGCTCAGGCTGCCACGGTTCAGGTACTCTTCCAGCCATTCCGTCATGTCCAGGTCGAGGTGGTTAGTCGGCTCGTCCAGAATCAGCAAATCCGGTTCGGTAATCAGGATGTTGGCCAGTGCCACGCGCTTCAACTGCCCGCCGGACAGATGTCCGATTTTCTGGGAAAAATCGCGGATTTTCAGTTGCGAAAGAATCCGCTTGGCACGTCGTTCATAATCCCACGCCTTTTCGTGTTCCATCCGCACCAGCAGCTCGTCCATGCCGGGGTTGCCGGGTGTTTCCATGCACCGTTCATATTCCTTAATCAGCTCTACGGTAGAGTTGCCGTGATAAAAGCAGGCCTCCAGCACCGTCAGCTCTTCGGGATATTTCGGGCTCTGTTCCAGATAGCCCACGCGTAAATCGCGGCGGAAGGTGATTTTTCCTTCGTCGTAGCCTTCCTTACCGGCCAGGATATTCAGTAAGGTGGTTTTTCCCGAACCGTTCTTGGCTATCAGTCCGATGCGCTGTCCTTCTGCAATACCGAAAGATATGCCGTTAAAAAGGACCAAGTCGCCGAACGACTTGGTCAGGTTTTCTACTTGTAAATATGGAGTCATAATCTAATTCGTAGCTTCTAAAAATAGGATGCAGACAGGATTAGTCCATCGTCGCTTCCACTTCGTTCTTTATCCGTTCGAATTCCGCTTTCAGGTCGCATGGCTGTCCGCTCTTCGCCTTGTCCCATATCAGGGAAATTGGGTTGACCATTACTTTTGAATCGCGGAAACGCAGTGCCGGAGATTCTTTCTGTCCGTCGATGACCGTCACCCATTCCATGCCGTCCATCTCGTTGACCAGAATCACGCCGAATGCCGTGCCGAAGCTTTCCCACGCCTGACGCTGTTTGGGGTTGAAACGTCCGCTATCGATTACTTTCTGCAAGTTTTCCAAGTCGGCCGCCGTTCCGGTAAAATCCTTGGTCAGTTGTTTTTTCACTGTAGAAACGGCCCAGTCATAATTCTCGTTTATCTGATTAATTTCCAGAATACGGACCGGAATCACTTCCTTCACCGGTTTGTCGGATACATTGCGCACCTTCAGGGAAGCTACAATAGCTTCGCCAGCCTTGGGGATCTCGCCCTTGGCTACGGTGAACGAGCACTCTACGGAAATCTCTCCTCGACCGGTTACCCAGATGTGGGTGGTGTACCACACACCATTCTCCTGAAAGCTTTCGGAAGAATAGACGCAGTCCCATGAACCGACTTTCACCTTCTTGGCCCCGCGTACCTGATGCAGTTCGTCTTCCAGACATTCGTTGGCATAGGCTGACGAATTGCCCCGGTAGGCAGAAATACGGAAGTTCCCGGTCCATTTGTCAGGGTTGTAAAACAGAAAGCAGTCTTCCGAATCTTCAAACTCGCACCAGTTGTCGGGATATTCCAGTGAAAAACAGGAACCCGGAGAAATGTACTTTTTCATAACGTTTTTTGTTTTTAGTATTAGAGATAAAGGTTTATTTCAGCGGAAGAATCTCAATCCAATAATCATCCGGGTCATTGATGAAATACAGTCCCATCTGTTCATTCTCGAAGCAAACACAGCCCATTTCCTTGTGGAACTTGCGTACTTCATCGTAGTCGCCTGCCACACGGAGACAAAGATGGCTTTCGTTTTCTCCCAGTTCGTAGGCTTCCGTATGGTCGCGCAGCCAGGTCAGTTCCAGTGAGAAACCCGTGCATCCGTCGGTAAGGTACACCAGGATGAAAGAGCCGTCGGCCGCTTCCTTGCGGTGAGACTCATGCAGTCCGAGCGCCTTTTCGTAGAATTGGATACTTTTTTCAAGATTAGTTACGTTGATATTGAAGTGGTCAAATCTTCCTTTTATTTCCATTGTCTTTTTATTTTAAGTTGATATAGTGGTCTAAGTTCAATGTTTCGCCGCGACGGACAGGAGTAAGAACCTGAGTCCCTTCCGATGCGGCCAAAAGTGCAAAAGCCGAAGCCTTCTCAAAAGCTTCGTCGAAGTGCATCGGTACAAATATAGTCGTTTTTATCCGTTTCACAAATTGTAAAGGCCCTCGCATGTATTCCTTTCCCAAACGAGGGTCGACCGGAAACAGCACGATATCCATTTTTTCCTTGCAGACGGCAATGTCTTCCAGCTCACGAAGGAAGAAAGCTTCGTCACGTTTCCACTCCTCCTCCGGACTTTCATCCATCCAGTGCCAGTTGTTCAGGTCGCCAGCATGGAATACGGTAGCTCCTTCCGGGGTCTGGACTAAAAAAGAGATGCCTATGTCCGTCGAGCCGAAAGCCCGCACGGTGAGATATTCGTCACGATAGGTGTCTCCTTTCGCCAGTGTGTGGAGATTTCCGTTTTCTTTGTCCTTGTCAGAAAGAGGAATGTCAGTCGAAAGCAGATAGACGATGTCAGGCCGAAGCGCTTTCCAGGAGAGTATCTGCCGGTTAAAGTGGTCGGCATGCGCATGACTGGAAAACACATACAACCGTCCTTCACGTGAAAGAAGCTGTTCGTGCACGATGCCTTTGTCGGCCGACACGGAGTCTTCGAAATAGTCGAAAATAAGCGTGTAACCTTCCCCCAGCAGGGCGAAGCCGCTATGATAAAGATAAATCAGTTTCATGAGATTGAGGTCTTATTTGGCCGCAATGGGCTGCACATACGCGCGGGTGGCCTTGTCTATCTCCAGGAACATGTAGTTCACTTTGCCCGAATGAATCAGATCCTTGTGTTCGCTGTAAATGCGGGTAGCATATTCCTTGGATTTCTCAAACATGAACTTTGATACGCTTTCCTGCGATTTTCCCGCCATTGTGGAGTCGAGTTTCTCTTCCGGGAAGAAGTCATCCAGGTTTACGTCGCCAATCATGGACGTTTCCAGGAAATGAATCTCCTGGTGCAAACGGTCGGTGTAATAACCCACAAACATGTGACCCGGCACGCGTACCAGAATCGGATTGATATTGATGGCTTTCAGCAATGAAGCAAATAGTACGCTTCCGTCCACACAGTTAATCTGTGCCGACTGAAGGGCATCGTCGAAGGTACGTACGCGCTGAGTAAAGACCACGTTGGACGACAGGCTGCTGTTGCTGATGGAGCTGTATTTGAACCCTCTTTTCTGCAAAACATACCACAAGGCATACACCTGCTTATCTACTACTTTCGGGTCCTTGCTTTGGTATCCCCAGAAACGGTTGACAATGCGTGAATCCAGTGCCTCGCGCAGCACCTGGCTGATGTTGGGATTGTCTTCGTTGACGTAGGCCGCAAAGAAATCGCTTGTGTCGTGAAATTTCATTTTGCTGTCGATGTAGCCCAACAGACATTCGTTGATACTACGTACGGAATACGTGTGCACTGCCGAATATGTCCGGTTGTTATTCACCTTTGCCTGTATGGATACGGTAACAGGCATGGCCTGAGTATTTTCCAGCAGGGCCTGATAATTCCATATTACATCTGGGAAAACCAGGTATTCCTTTCCTGATTCCGGCAGAATGAATTCAGAAACCGAATGGGCAAAGAAAGGAGTCTCAGCTAATTCTATGTGAAGTTTACTGTTGGCATGCGGACTGCGTATCTTAATGCCAATACACGATTTGGGGTTTCCCAGATAGGTACTGTCGGCCGGTACAATCAGTTGGGCATCAGTCGTAGCAGTAGACAGGATGGTGACCGGAAAGATATTTCCTCCTAGTTCGTCGGTAATTTCCAGTCCGGACGAGAAAGGTTCGTATCTGTAAATATATAAAACCGAAGCCGTTACTGTCAGAATGGCCAGTATGAAAGTGGCCAGCTTCCATTTATTCTCTCCCCAAATTGTACGCATGTTCAGTTGCATTGTCACAAAATTCCTGTTAAACAAATTGGGAGCAGACCATAAAGACATTTTCCTTACGGTCTGCTCCTTGTTACGGTTATCTTACCGCAATACTTTCAATTTCTACCAGCACTCCTTTCGGCAAAGCTTTGACAGCTACCGCAGAGCGAGCAGGGTAATCGCCTTCGAAATACTTGGCATATACGGCATTCATTTCACCGAACAGCGCCATATCTGCCAGGAACACAGTGGTTTTTACCACGTTGGCAGTTGTCAGTCCGGCTTCAGCAAGTACATTCTTGATATTTTCGAATACCTGAGTAGTCTGTTCAGTGATTCCACCTTCTACCACTTCGCCTGTAGCCGGATTTACCGGAATCTGGCCTGACAAGAATACCATGCCGTTTACTTCTACTGCCTGGTTGTAAGGACCGATGGCAGCAGGAGCCTTTTCTGTAAAAATTACTTTTTTCATAAGCGTTAATGTGTCAATTAAATTGTATTTTCAACGCTAAATTAGCACAATTCTTTTAATCCGTGGACAGAAACTGTAAAAAAAGTCCGCATTTATTCGTGTTTATAACAAAAAACACTTACTTTTGTACTCGCAATAATGCAAAAAGGTATTTGGAAACGTCTTCGTATCCAATCCGAATTCAATAAAAAACAATCAAAAATCATTGATAATTCAAATGTGTGAAAGAGGAAAGAGACCTCTGAACGGTTTGTCATGCTTCACACACCCAATATTAATAATTCATTTAACCTATTTATGTACAATATCATTCAATTAAACGACAAAAATTTGTCTGAATTGCAGCAGATTGCCAAAGAGTTGGGTCTGAAAAAGGTCGATTCACTGAAAAAAGAAGAGCTGGTGTATCGTATCCTGGATGAGCAGGCAATTGTCGGTGCGACAAAAAAAGTGGCCGCACAGCAAAACAACGAAGAACGCAAGGAAGGACAGCCACGTAAGCGCTCGCGCATCAGTATAAAGAAAGAAGGGGACAAAGTATACACGGCTACCAAAGACAAAGCACAGAAGCTGGAGGCCAATACTCCTACCCTTCCAGCACCGACTCCTTTGTTCAAGGAAATTCCTGCACCGACAGAAAAAGAGGAAATCGTGGCACCGGTTGCAGAAAAAACAGCTCAGCCGGAAGTTGCTGCTGCTCCTGCCACTGAAGAAAAGCCTAAAGCCAAGCGTGGACGTAAGCCGGGTTCGAAAAATAAATCTACTCTGGCAAAAGAAGCACAGGAAGCCGCTGAAAATAAACCCGCTGAGATTGCTGCTAAACCGGCTCCGCTTCCCATCGATGATGACGACATGGAACTTCCACCGCTCGACTTGAATAATAACGATTTCATTCCTATCGAAGATCTTCCGTCAGAGAAATTTGAAATACCTTCTGAGCTGCTGGGTAAATTTGAGGCTACCAAAATGGAGGCGCCTGTAATGCCGGCTAAAGAATCGAAACAGAAAAATCAGCAGCGTCAGGCTCGTCAGAATAATCGCAACAATCGTCCTAATAACAACAATAACAATAATCAGGGAAAGGACAACAATCCGCAGCCTGCTGCCAACCAGAACGCGCCAGAGCAACCCTCTTCTCCTTCTACCGAAACTCCTGCTAATAATGCTCCGGCACCAGCTCCCAAACCGGTAGAAAAAGTCTACGATTTTGATGATATTCTTCAAGGTACCGGCGTACTGGAAATCATGCCCGACGGATATGGCTTCCTCCGCTCTTCAGATTACAACTATCTTTCTTCACCCGATGACATTTATGTGTCACAGTCGCAGATTAAGCTGCTCGGCTTGAAAACCGGTGACGTGGTAGAAGGTACTATCCGTCCGCCTAAAGAAGGCGAAAAATATTTTCCGCTGGTAAAGGTTTCTAAAATTAACGGACTCGATCCGGCTTTGGTACGCGACCGTATTCCGTTTGATCACCTTACTCCGCTCTTCCCCGATGAAAAATTCAAATTGTGCAAAGGATATAACGACAACCTGTCGGCTCGTGTAGTTGATTTGTTTGCTCCTATCGGAAAAGGACAGCGTGCACTGATTGTGGCGCAGCCTAAGACTGGTAAGACTATCTTGATGAAGGATATTGCCAATGCCATTGCAGCCAATCATCCGGAAGTGTATATGATTATGTTGCTCATCGATGAACGTCCGGAAGAAGTAACCGACATGGCTCGCAGCGTAAAAGCTGAAGTCATCGCTTCTACTTTTGACGAACCGGCGGAACGTCACGTGAAGATAGCCGGCATCGTGCTGGAAAAAGCCAAACGTATGGTAGAATGCGGACACGATGTAGTTATCTTCTTGGACTCTATCACTCGTCTGGCTCGTGCCTACAATACGGTTTCTCCGGCATCAGGTAAGGTACTTTCCGGTGGTGTGGATGCCAATGCGTTGCATAAACCTAAACGCTTCTTCGGTGCGGCACGTAACATTGAAGGTGGAGGTTCACTGACAATTGTGGCTACTGCATTGATTGATACGGGTTCTAAGATGGACGAAGTCATCTTCGAAGAATTCAAGGGAACAGGTAACATGGAGTTGCAGCTGGATCGCAACCTGAGCAACAAGCGTATCTTCCCGGCCGTAAACATCGTGGCTTCAAGTACTCGTCGCGACGACTTGTTGCTTGACAAGACTACGCTCGACCGTATGTGGATCCTCCGCAAATACTTGTCGGACATGAATCCTATCGAAGCAATGGATTTCGTGAAAGACCGTTTGGAGAAGACAAAAGACAACGAAGAGTTCCTGATGAGTATGAACTCTTAAAAGAATATCGCATTTACATAAAGAAAAGCAGGGAGAAAATCCATGAGTGGGGTTTCTTCCTGCTTTTCTTATGATTTATATCTCTGAGTGAAAGAAAATAACTCACTTTAAAGATTATCCGCGACTGGCAATCTCAAGTATGTCTGCCGACTAACGGTTGCAATTGTTTGGCAAAGAATAATTCTATCACAGGCATAATGTCTTTCATGTCAGACGCAAATTCCAGGGCATTTAATCTGACTTCCAGTCGTAGCTCCTTTGCCCAGTGAAAGAGCTGGAGCCCCTGTGTAGTAGGTGTTTTATAGTATCCTAAGTGCTGCATTACTCGTCCCCAGAAATTTTCTTTGCATTTTCCTACGTATAAAATGTTTGTGCGTCTGTTATAGTTTTTGTAGATGACGGGAGTAACTCTTTGTCTTTTCTGCTTATACTCTTTTAAGGCCCTGATTATGTCATTGTTAGAGTGGGAAGATGTAATTTCATACCAATATAGTACAGGTCCCTTTATTTGCATCAAATCCTGAAATAAATTTTGATATTGGACGGATTGGGTGATGTCTTTACTCAGAAAGTCTTCCAAATTCTCACACTTGATATGATAATAGAATTCTTTATAGACGTTATTTCTGCGCAGGTTTTCCAGACTGTTGCATGTGTCTGATAGAAAATCGGATAATATATGATTCATCTTTACCGGTTTTTAATATATCCATGTAGATTAAAAATTTTAGGATACGCAAAAGATACGCACAAAACCTCAAAAGTGAGGTTTATATCCTTTTTTTATCTATGAATTTATAGAGAACTTTATAAAAAATAAAGGCTAATACTCTTCATTATCAGAATATTAACCTTTAAATACTGAGGAGCGGCAAGCGGGACTCGAACCCGTGACCCTCAGCTTGGGAAGCTGATGCTCTACCAACTGAGCTACTGCCGCGACTTTGGTGATGCAAATATAGAATTTATTTTTTAGAATCGTCCGTTTTCTCTGATTTTTTTCGTGCAGAAAATAGAAAAATTCCTTTCTCCAGCTATTCCCAAAGCTTATATAATCCGGTTTCTCCCCAATAGTGATGTACGGAGGTGGCTATACAGTTTTTATAGCGGAAGAAAAATGATCCCGATACTTCTCCACCTTTTAAATTACAGACTGGCGTTTGCAGTGAAGCTGCTTCTTCCGTAGGAACAATGTCAAAGTAACGGTACTCATATCCTTTCAGACATAAGTCGCGATAATGTGTCTGACGGTATCCGCTGCACGGACGGTTATCTTTCACAATGACTGAATAAGGCAGAATTCCCGCCATTTCGTAGGCTGTACCTCCGGGGCGCGCGGTCAGCGTCTGTCCTAGCAAGGCCATTCCCCCTCCTTCTGCCAGCAGTTTTCCTCCTTTCTCTACGTATTCGCGCAACTGCTCCATTAAGCGTTTCCGACGATGCAGCTGACGGGCAAACAATTCCGGATAGCCTCCAGGCAGATATACGATGTCCGCTTCGGGAAGTTCACTGCCATATACCGGACTAAAACGTGTGATGTCTCCCTTTGTCTTGTCTATGCTCTGGCGATATGCAAAAGGAAAAGCTGGGTCAGAAGCCAAGGCGATTCGCTGTTTACGCTTGTCGGTCCATATATCCGTTTCTGTCTCGGAAATGTAAGGAAGTGAATAGGTACAAGGGAAAATACGGGTGGAAAGGTTCAGCAATTTGTCAATGTCTACATGCTGTGCCAGTTGTTCCGCCACTTGATTGAGAAGTTGGTCAAGACTCTTCCTTGCAGGAAGTGTCAGTGCCTGATGACGAGGTGGAAGGCCTGTTTCCTCCAGATAAGGGAGATAGCCTAAGCATTCCACCCCGGCCTCGGCACAGGTTTCGCGCAGGAAACCGTATTGCGCAGCCGAAGTGACCTGATTGAAAATTACTCCGGCTATTTTCAGTTCTGTATTGAAGTGTTTGAAGCCATACAGCATGGCAGCGGTGGAATAGCCCGCATTGCGTGCACTCACCACCATTACCACAGGAATTTTCATCAGTCGGGCCATTTCGGCGCTGCTTCCCTGCGTTTTCCGGAATCCGTCGAACAAACCTGCCCGTCCTTCTACCACGCACACGTCGGACTTCTCTCCATAACGATTGTAGACGGTTTGCAGGTGGCTGCGTGAGCTCAGCCAGGTGTCCAGACTTACCGGTTCACGGTCGGCAGCCAGCGCATGATAGCGAAGGTCTGCCAGTTCAGGTCCGCATTTGAAAGACTGTACACGCAGGTTACGTTGACGCAACGCACGCATCAGTCCCAAAGCAACGAGGGTCTGCCCGCTTCCAGGCATCATGGCTCCGACAAGAAACTGTGGCTTCATCTGCTTATGACAATCCTTCTATTTCTCCGTTTACAATGTCAATGTGCAATGCCTGCGGTTCTTTCGGCAATCCCGGCATACGCATCATTTCACCAGCCACTACTACCAGCATTTCTGCACCTGCATTGATGACGATGTCGCGCACGGCAAAGTTGAAGCCGGAAGCCACCCCATAAAGTTTCGGGTCGGTAGAGAATGAATACTGTGTCTTGGCTATGCAGACAGGGAAGTTGGTGTATCCCAGGTCTTTTATCATCTGAATCTTCTTGCGGGCAGCCGGACCGAACAAAACTTGTTTGGCACCATACAATTCGCAGGCAATCTTGGTGACTTTCTCTTCCACTGAGTCAGTTTCGTCGTAAGTGAAGGTCAACGGCTGTGACGGATTGTTTTCGATGGTGTTTACTACTAGGTTAGCCAGTTCGATGGCACCGTCTCCGCCTTCCATAAACGCGTTGTTGATGGCAAAGCCTACGCCCATTTCTTCACAGTGCTGACGTACGAAGTCAAGTTCCTCATCGGTATCGTTAGCATAACGGTTGAAAGCAACTACCACGGTCTGTCCAAATGACTGGAGGTTTTCGATGTGCTTATCGAGGTTCTTTACACCTTCCTTCAAACCGTCCATGTTCGGTTCCTTGATTTTGTCTACATCTACCCCGCCGTGCATCTTCAATCCCTGAGCTGTAGCCACGATGATGGTCAATTTCGGCTGAAGTCCGGCTTTGCGGCATTTGATGTTGTAGAACTTCTCTGCACCCAAGTCGGCACCGAATCCGGCTTCTGTTACGACATAGTCACCGAAAGTCATCGCCAGTTTGGTAGCCAGTACTGAGTTACATCCGTGTGCGATGTTGGCAAACGGACCACCGTGTACGAAGGCCGGTGTATGTTCCGTAGTCTGTACCAGGTTAGGCGACAAGGCATCTTTCAGCAATACCGTAATCGCTCCAGCTACTCCTAAGTCTTTCACTGTGAAAGGCTTGTTGTCGATGGTGAATCCTAACAGAATGTTTTCGATGCGGCGACGCAAATCGTCTTCATCTCTTGCCAGACAGAGGATAGCCATGATTTCCGATGCCGGTGTGATGTCGAATCCCGATTCACGGGTAATACCGTTGGTCTTTCCTCCCAGTCCGGTAACGATGTAGCGCAAGCCACGGTCGTTCACGTCGAGCACACGGTTCCAAAGTACCTCTTTCATGGCAAAACCATTGTCCTTGTTCTGGTACATATAGTTATCGAGCAAGGCCGTAATCATGTTGTGGGCCGAAGTGATGGCGTGGAAGTCACCTGTAAAGTGCAGGTTGATTTTGTCCATCGGAAGCACCTGTGCATAGCCACCTCCGGCAGCTCCACCCTTCATACCGAAGCAAGGACCAAGTGATGGTTCGCGCAAGGCACAGAAGGCTTTCTTTCCAATTTTGTTCAGTCCCAGCGCCAGACCGATAGATACGGTAGTCTTTCCGATACCGGCTTTAGTCGGTGTGATGGCCGTTACCAGAATCAGGTTACTCTTTTTCACCTTTTCTTCATCGATCAATGTTTCGGGAACTTTAGCAATGTAGCGTCCGTAGTTAGAGATTTCTTCTACGGGAATACCATACTCGCGGGCAATCTGCTTGATTTTTGTCAGCTCGATACTGCGAGCTATTTCAATATCTGATTTCATAGGTTCAATTTTTTTATTGTGACGCAAAGATACAAAGAAATTCCGTAACTTTGTCGTACTACATGTAAACCCTATAATTTATAATAGATATGAATAACTTCGCTTTTTACAGTCCTACCGAATTCGTATTCGGAAAAGGAACAGAGAGCCAGACTGCCGAGCTGGTGAAGAAATATAAAGGTACGAAAGTGATGATTGTATATGGAGGAGGTTCCGTAGTGCGCAGCGGACTACTCGATAAAGTAAAAAAATACCTCGACGAAGCAGGCATTGCTCATGTGGAACTGGGAGGCATTCAGCCCAATCCCACCGACCCGAAAGTGTACGAAGGTATCGAGCTGGGACGTCGCGAAGGAATCGACTTTCTGCTTCCGGTGGGAGGCGGTTCGGTTATCGATACAGCCAAAGCCATTGCAATGGGTATCCCTTACGAAGGCGATTTCTGGGATTTCTATATGAATAAGGTAGTGCCTGAAAAAGCCATTCCACTGGGTGTTGTCCTGACTATTCCTGCGGCTGGAAGTGAAGGCTCTGGTAATACGGTCATCACGAAACTGGACGGACTGAAGAAACTGAGTGTCCGCACGCACGGGTTGTTGCGTCCTACGTTTGCTGTGATGAACCCGGAACTGACCTATACCCTCCCCGCCTGGCAAACAGCTTGCGGGGTGACCGACATGATGGCACACATCATGGAACGCTATTTCACCAATACAGAAGATCAGGAGGTGCCCGACCGTATGTGTGAGGGAACACTCAAGGCCATTATCACGGAAGCCCTTCGGGTAATGAAGGAGCCGGAAAATTACGGAGCCCGTGCCAACCTGATGTGGGCCGGTACCATCGCACACAACGGTACCTGCGGCGTGGGAGCCGTAGAGGACTGGGCTTCTCACTTTATGGAACACGAAGTGAGTGCCGTGTACGATGTGACGCACGGAGCCGGATTAGCCGTTATTTTCCCTGCCTGGTTAACCTACATGGCCAGCCATAACGTGGGTAAGGTAGCACAGTATGCTCATCAGGTGTGGGACGTGCCCGAATCGGACGACAAGAAAGCCATGGCGCTGGAAGGTGTAACCCGTCTGAAATCCTTCTTCCATGCCATCGGTATGCCTGTCACCTTCAAGGAACTGGGCATCGAACATCCTGATATCGATTTATTGGTAAAGAAACTGCATGAAAACAAGGGTGAATACGTAGGGAATTATGTCCGTCTGAATGCACAGGCTACCCGTGAAATCTATGAACTGGCCAACCAATAAAGAATTGTTATTATGGAATATACGAACCAAGACGTACGCCGACAGGACCGCCTGCTCGATGAAGCACGTGCATTTGAGATATTAAAGGAAGGCGAATTCGGTATCCTGTCCATGCGGACTGAAGAGGGAGACGGTGCATACGGTATTCCAATCAACTATGTGTGGGACCGTGGCAACTCCATTTACATTCATTGTGCACCGGTGGGGCGTAAATTGCGTTGCATTGACGCCTGCCCTAACGTGTCTTTCTGTGTCACCGGTCGCAGTAAGGTCATTCCCGACAAGTTTACTACGGGGTATGAAAGCATTGTGCTGCAATGTACGGCACATCACAGTTTGCACGAAGCAGAGCGGATGTCTGCCCTCTCGCTGTTGATTTCCAAATATTGCCCAGAGCATAAGATGCAGGGCATCGAGTATGCCAACAAGTCTTTCCACCGCACGGAGATTATCCGCCTGGATATTCAGAAAGTCAGCGGAAAATGCAAGAATATGGGATTCTAATCTTGTTTTTATGACATTTTGAAGGAGCTTTGAACGCTTTTTAAAAACGCCTTTACGTTTGATTTGAAACTGTAGTGTACTAAATAAGTTGACACAATTTATTTAGTAACATGCGTAAA
>NZ_QSQT01000030.1 GCF_003437535.1 Phocaeicola plebeius | reverse complement strand
TTTTTACGCATGTTACTAAATAAATTGTGTCAACTTATTTAGTACACTACAGTGGTTGGAAGCCTTGTGTAAAATTAAAAAGTGTTGTTTTTTGCGTTTGGGAAGAATATATTGTGAACCTTCTAATTTTTATAAAAAAAGCAGTTGAAGTGCCTGTTATCCCGAAAAAAGTTTGTAGACTTGTGCCCGTTATTGTAAAAAACAACCTGATTTAAGAATTATGATTATAGGAATTGATGTAGGAGGAAGCACTACCAAGATTGTCGGGGTGAAAGACGGTGAAATCAGAAATCCGATGTTTGTCACTGCCAAGGACCCTGTCACTTCGCTGTTTGGTGCATTCGGGAAATATATATACGACCATTCTATCCAGCTTTCGGAGGTGGAGCAGGTAATGCTGACCGGAGTAGGAAGTTCATACATTCAGCAGCCCTTGTACGGTCTGCCTACGGCTCGTACGGATGAGTTTATTGCCAACGGTCTGAGTGCCCAGTATGCTACGGGGCTAGACCGGATCATGGTGGTGAGTATGGGAACGGGTACTTCCTTTGTGAAGGTGGAACATGAAAAGATTCGCCATGTAGGCGGAATCGGTATCGGGGGAGGCACACTGATGGGACTGTCGCGTTTGTTATTGCATACGCAGGACATTCTGTGGGTGTCAGAACTGGCTGGAAAGGGTAATTTGCAGAATGTGGACTTGCAGATTCAAGATATTTGTCAGACTTCTTTGCCCGGATTGCCACTTGATGCCACGGCTTCCTTATTGGGTAAGTTGGATAACAATGTGTCTTCCGAAGATTTGGCGTTGGGCTTGATGCACATGGTGTTGCAGTCCATCGGACAGGCAGCCGTACTTTCAGCGCTGGAAATGGGAATCCGTGATTTTGTGTTGATTGGAAATCTGACCCAGTTGCCCCAGTGCCGTCCGGTTTTCGATACCATTGCACAGATGTACGATGTACGTTTTATCATTCCGGCAAATGCGGAATATCAGACGGCCATAGGAGCCGCATTGGCTTATTTTAAGAAAATAGAAACAAGTCCGGTAAGGTGATGGGCCTTATCGGACTTGTTTCTATTGGGGAATCTTGTGTTTCCGTTATTTCTGCCGCAGGATGTCAGCCATCAGGTAAACCTGGCTTTCCGACAGGCCTTGTGCCGTCAGTGCATCCTTGTCAGCCAAGAACTGTGAGATGAACTCCTCATCCGATTTGCAGGCCGTTTCCGCTTTCCGGTAGTGAGTTAACGCCTGAGGTATGTTCCCCATAGCCAGATACACGTGACCTGAGTTCAGCCAGTCGTTGGCTTGTGGATTTTCCAGAGCAAGCAACTTATCGTACATCCGGACAGCTTCTTCGTATTTACCGGACATGAAATAGCACCAGCCGATGGCGCGTCGTGCCTTTTCCGGATGTGTTTCCAGGAATTCTACCTTATAGAATACCTTAATGGCCTCCGGATAATTCTTCAGTGCCGCAAGGCATTGACCGGTTTGCATCAGGATGTGTAGGTTGTCAGGGTCAAATTCAAGCACTTTCTGGAAGCAGAAGGCTGCCTGAGAATAATCACCCGACAGCTTGTGGCATTGAGCCAGATGCTTGAGCGTCCATAAATGGTTGGGTTTTATCGTATCTGCCTGCAGGTAAGCTTTAACCGCCTTGTCATAAAGTTTGCTTTTCTGGTAGGCAAATCCTAATTTCTGCCAGGTTTCTGCGTTGGCCGGATTCTGTTGGGCCAGACTTTCATAAAGTTCGGCGGCTTCTTTCATGTATCCCTTTGAGAAGAGGTAGTCTGTAATCTGACCGTGATACGTTCCTTTCAGTATCAAAGGACGGAGCAGAGGATTGTTCCAGAAATCCAGTTTCTCACGGAAAATGTCTTGCATTTCCTGTTTGAATTTCCACAGTTTATAGAAGCGATATAGATTGTGGATGTATTGCCGTTGTATGTAGTTGATTTTCTGTTCTGTCGGATTTTCGCTGATCTTAAGATCATTGAATATCGAGTCTTCTCCATTTAATTTGGAGCGCATGAAGGTCTGCTGGTCGGCAGGAAGTGACTGCATGGCCAGGCAGAAAGAGTATTTGTCCGAGTCGCAGAACATTTGAGAGTTGACAACCATACCTAACAACGATTTCTCATCGAATGCTTTGTCTTTATAAATCTGGTACAAGTCGGGCACTTTCATGCTGAACAGGTAAAACCAGTGGGCTGCTTCCTGAAAGAACGGGAAGGTCTTGAGTTGTGAAAAGGCAGTCATGTAGGTGTCGGCCCCTTCCAGTTGCAACTCTCCCAGTTCACGGATGTGGCTGTTTATCTGTTCCAGGTCTTTCTGCCATTCCGGGTTGAGATCTTCTATGTCTTCTATTTCGATGACTTTTGATTCCGGATTTCTGAGATTGGGATTGCGCATCATTTGAGGAATAATTTCTTCCTTCATTTTCTTGTCTATCTTCTCTGTTTCGCGTGAAAGGAGGAAGATGATTTGTATGTCGTGCAATTGTTTCAAGGCAGCAGGGTCATCTTCCATCAGTTTCAATGCAGAGACCAATTCCGGATACAGGTTTATCCGGTCAGCCTGGAAGTAAGCTGCAAGGGCAATCCCCGTCAATGCCCGTTGGGTCACGGTCGGTTCCTTGGTTTGCTGATAAGCTATGAGTAACAGCAGGAATTTCCGGCTGTCAAAAAGCTGGAGCAGGTTGAGGGTGACGGCACTTATCATTACAGCTTTGTCGTTGGCAGCCATGGATGGTGAGAACAGAAGTTCACGTGCTTCCTGGTAGTCTTCTTCACTCCATTGTGTAGAGACCCATATCTTGTTGAACAGCTCATCGATGGTGTGCTCATGCAACGTATAACTGTGTATTCTCTGCACTTCTTCTTTGTTGACTTGCGACATGTCGAATGTGCGTTTAGCTGCTTCCAGCATGAAATCGAGTTCCTTGAATGAGTGTGGAGGGGTTTGGGCGAACTTGCGGAATGTGTCGGCAAAATAGCCATACGCCTTATCCCATTCTTTCAGGAAATACGTCTTGTCTGCCAGTTCATATCCCTTGCAAAGCAACTGATTGTAAATCGCTTCGCGCTGCGGGTCTTGTGTGCCCATTGCCATGTATTGAAGCATGTACTCATAAGTCGTTTGTTGGGTTTCAATCTGCGACTTTAGTTCCCAGTTGTTAAGTGTGGCTGCAGCTTCCTTAATCTGGGTGAATGCTTCTTTCAATCTTTTCTCGTTTAACAGTTGAATGATTTCCTTATGCATGATGTCGTTTCAGAAGTCTTAAAAATACAATCAGAAAAATACCTTTTAAAAACCTTTTTCTTGTAGGCAAAAGTAATAATTATTTCTTACTTTTTATCCGTCGTATGTCTGCAAATGAAAAAAATATAGCCGAAAAAGTTTCTGTTTCTTTCTCGTTTTTAGAGTCTGAATGTTGGCTGGAGATTTTTTTTCAAAAAAATGGTTTTTCGAATAGGGGTTTTACCAAAGATGCGCGTTATGAAGACAAAAACACCCGGCCAGGTGAAACAACAGAGAAATTAAACGTAAGACTTTTTTAAAACTAAAAAACTAGACATTATGAAAATTCAATTGATTGCTTTATCTTTGTGTGTGTTAGCAAGTACAAATCTGGTAAAAGGACAGGAACATAGTAAAGGTTTTACTCCTTCTGAAAATAAACACGAAATACGTTTGTCTGTCAGTGACGGACTGACACAAGGATCGGTGGATATATTGGGAATGGGATTGGCAGATGCCGTGACAGGAAGCAAGCGTACGGATGAAAACTACAGTTTGGTGTATGGATTTGGTTACCGCTATTCGTTAGGCCGTTTCAAGGTAGGAACAGATTTGGGCTTTTCTACTTCCAACAGTAAACTGGCATTGGCTGGTGAACAGGCCCCTTCATTGAAAGAAAGTAATGTGAATTTCCTGATTCTTCCGGCTGCAGAATTTGTATATTATAAAAGAGGCTTGTTTGAATTGTACGGAACGGCTGCTGCCGGTGTTAACCTGAGTCGTCACAAAGAAACTGCTTTGACGGATGCCGGAAAGAAGGCTGCAAAGAAAGCAGATTTGAGCACTTCGTTCGCTTATCAGGTAAATCCGATTGCCTTGAGGGTAGGAAATGACCGGATTGGCGGTTTTGTAGAAGCCGGATTAGGAAATAAAGGCTTTTTGACAGCTGGTGTAAGTTTGAAATTCTGATTATTCGTATTGACGGAATCATATAATGAGAGCCGATAGAAAGGACATATTCAAATCCCGGTTTCAGGAACATTATTCAAGGCTGTGCCGTATAGCCTATGGATATGTTTCTGACCAGGACGACGCGGAAGATATTGTGCAGGAACTGTTTATCAGCGTATGGAACAAACGACTGGATGGCATGCCTGAGAAGGAGTTTGCTGCCTATATGACTACCTCCGTGAGAAACAGTTGCGTATCCTTTCTGCGGAAGCGTAAGGAAGATACGGTGTCGATAGATGATCATCCGGCTTCTGCCAGTTGTATGCCGGATGAAACCCCTGAAGAAGGTAAGACGCTTCAGGATATATTGGACTCGGCATTGGATACTCTTCCTCCCAGATGCAAGGACGTTTTTTTACTGGCCAAGCTTCAGGGGTTGAAATATCGTGAAATAGCTGAGAAGTTGGAGGTATCAGAGAAAACAGTAGAAAACCAGATGACAAAGGCTATCAAGCTGCTTCGTGCGTATGTGGCAGCGCATGGCGCGCTGTTGGTAACGGTGGCTGCCATTATTTTGTCCATTATTATAAATTGTGAATAAGACCATGAATAACAAGGAAGATATAGACCAACTGCTGGCCCGTTATTTTGCGGGTGAACCGCTAAGTCTTGTTCAGCAAAAGGAACTGGACACATGGATTGCGGCTCATCGACAGGAGTTTGAACAGATGCACAAGCTGATGCAGGCTCCGGTAAGGACTGCGGAAGAAATTCATTTTGATGCGGATAAAGCCTGGGCCAAAATTGAGCCGCGTCTGGAAAACCGGACACGGGCAATGACATTCGAACGGAAGATGACCTTTTTCCTTTCCGTGGCAGCTTCGTTATTGGTGTTGCTGGGCATCGGTGCCTTTTATCTGTTCCGTGCACCGGCAGAAGAGGGCTTGTATTATGCCAATGCGGATAGAACAGTAAAGCAGATAGTTTTGCCCGATAGCTCAGAGGTGATTTTATATCCAGAGGCTACATTGTCTTATTATTTTTCGGATAAAGAAAAAGGAAGGATGACCACATTGAAAGGAAAGGCTTTCTTTCAGGTGAAAAAGATGCATGGAATTCCTTTTAGGGTGAAAACTGACTTTCTGGATGTAGAAGTACTTGGAACTTCGTTTTTGGTAGATGTGGCACAGAAAGAAAAAGCCGGAGTATTTGTTAAAACCGGAAAGGTGCGTGTGGAATCTGCTGAACATGAAGTGGTGATTCAAGCCAATGAAAAGGCGGAACTGAAAGGGGGTGTCTTGAAAGCAGATACGATTCTTCGTCCGCAGGATGTATTCGGCGTGGACGATTCGGTACTGATTTTTGAGCAGGCACCCATTACGGAAGTGGTGAAGGTGATTCGGGAAAAGACAGGTATACAGATTGATTTGGCCGAAGGGTTGGAGAAAAATCTGATTACGACCCGGATAAACAGCAATGAGCCGGACATAGCCGGAGAAGTGGCTTTTCTTTGTGGATGTAAATGCGAGACATTGGTGAAAGGAAAACATTACAGGTTATATGAAAAGTAAATGGCTGCTTCTCTTGCTGTGGATGTGCATGGTTGCACGACCGGAAGCATGGGGGCAGGAAGTCAAATCAGCGAATACGGTAGCGGAAGAGTGGATACAAGTGAACTCCTCTTCCGCTACCGTATTGCAGTGGTTTGAATGGATTGAAAAAAGTACGGGAATCGTGCTTTCATATAATCCTGCACAGATGGAGTTAGGTGAGGTGCGCCGGATAGCACCGGGAGGGAGAATGACGGTAGAAGAACTTTTGCATCGTATCCTCTCCGGTTATCAGGTGAAAGTTGCTTTTGTACCTCCTCGCAAACTGGTGGTTCATGCACGGAAGATTGAAAGTTATGATGTCAGCGGTACGGTGTCCGAAGTGGACAGTGAAGAACGTTTGTATGGTGCGGTAGTGACACTGGAGGATAAGGATGGAAAGCAATGGAATACCATTTCGAATGGAAAAGGGATTTTCCGCCTGCATGTACCCGAAGGAACATACACAGTGAAAACTTCTTACATGGGCTACACTCCGCAGGTGCAGTCGGTCCGGGTGACGAGAGACTGTTTTATCCGTACCCGTATGAAACCATTGTTGTTTGAGATAGAAGAAATTACCGTGGAGTCGGGTAAACGGGAAAATGAACTGGGAGAACTGACTCCGTCTAATTTGTTGGCTTTTAGTGGGGGAGACCTGTTCTCGCAGATATGGATTCTGCCGGGGGTGACTTCTTCTTTGGCCGGACAGAATTTTATGGTCGACGGGGGCGGATACGATGAGAACTTGCTGTTGCTGGATGGCGTACCCGTGTTTCATCCCGGACATTTCAGTTCGCTTTTGCCCGTGTTCAACGGGGATGCCGTGAAGAATATGGTCTTTCATAAAGGTTTCTTTCCGACTCCTTTGGAGGGACGGATTTCGTCGGTTACGGAAGTTAATCTGAAAGAGGGAAATAAGAAAGAGCATGTGCGTACCTTGACGTTGGACATGCCGGCTGCATCCGTCATGCTTGAGGGGCCGATTATCAAGAATAAACTGTCGTACATGGTCGGGGCACGCAGAAGCTGGCTTGATTTTTTCGATAGTCTTTTGTCGGAAGAAAATCGCTTGAACCATTCCACTTATGATTACAATGCCAAGCTGTCGTATAATTTTTCTCCCGTTACTACCCTTAACTTCCTGGCATATGGAGCCCGGGATGATTATCATTTACCCATTGAGGAAAACGGTGAAAATGTGTCGGTACTGCGTTGGGACAATCAGGCCTATCAGCTCTCGTTTGCCACACAGAAGGGTAGATTGGGAAATTCGACAGCGGTATTTTATTCTGCCCATACCAACCGCGCTTATATGGGAGAGATAAAAGAGGATACGGACGGATATGTACATAGCGGTATCAAGTCGCTCAACGTGACGACGGATTTTAGCTATTCGCTGGAGAATCTCTATCATGCACGTTGGGGAGTGAAATATGCGTATGAAGTCTACGATTTGGTTTCGCAAGGTGAGGAGATGCGGGTACGGCATGAGCCGGTGAATCAGATATCGGTTTATTATGACAACCTGTTGCGTATATCTCCGGAATTCTCTGTGCAGGTGGGGGTACATGGGGTGGCCTATTGCCCACAGCATCATCGGTCGTATTATAGCATTCAGCCGCGTTTGTCAGTGAAATATTTCCCATCGGAGAAAAATCTGCTTTATCTGAACTTTTCGAAGATGGAGCAGTTTTATCATTTCCTTCGTTTTGACAGCTTTTCTTTGCCTACGGACTTCAGAATGCCCAGCATTGACGGTTTCAAGCCTCGCTCTTCCGAGCATTATGAGATGGGATGGAAGCATTTTATGAATTCAGGACAGTGTGAAGTCTCTGTGTACTATAAAACGAGGCGGAATGTACTGGCCTTGCGTCCGGACACATGGGTTGAAGATGAGGGATGGCAGAAATACTTGATGGTAGGTAATGGAGACAGTTATGGGGTAAAGGGATATTTGTATCAGCACTGGAAGCGTTGGAGCCTGCAACTGTCGTATGCTTACTCTCGAAGCCGAGAGTGGTTTGGTGAGTTGCCGGAAAAAGGGAAGGTGCCCTCTTTGTACGATGTACCTCATCAGTTGGGGGGAGCCTTGTCGTATCAGTTGACGACTCGTTCTTCTTTCTCTGTTGGAGGGATGTTGCGTTCCGGAGAAGTCCGGTTCTTGAATGAAGATTATGAGCCTTTGTCGGTAGAAGAATTTCGTGAAAAGCGTGAGCCGCTGAATTATCGGGTGGATGTGGGCTATTCTTACCGGAAATCATTCGGCGATAAATTGCTCTTGCTTCGTTTGGGTGTATATAATGTCGTGGGAAACCCTTCTGAAGAAGATATTCTGAGTTTTTATTCCGTGCACTGGAGTGGCAACTGTTTGCCGTACGGAAGTCTCAGCTTTAAATTTTAAGGAAGAGTTGCCGTTGTATTCTTTCCTTTTTGTGCGCATATTCAAACGAGATTGATTATTTTTGCAGCATCTATTGATGAGACAATGAGTATAAAAGAGCTTCAAGAGGTATATGCCAAGCATCCTAATGTGGCAGGCTTGGCTTCTTTACGTAAAAATAAGGATATAAAGACTGTTTATTTGGAAGGTGTGCACGGTTCGTGTGCTTCCTTGTTTGCTTCGGTATCGGTCAAGACGATGCCGGGAATTCATGTGTTTATACTGAACGATTTGGAGGAAGCTGGGTATTTTTACCATGACCTGGTGCAGGTGGACGGAGAGGCTGATGTCCTGTTTTTCCCGTCTTCTTACCGTCGTGCCATCAAATACGGACAGAAAGATGCAGCCAATGAAATTCTTCGCACGGAAGTGCTGAGCAGACTGGAGCAGAAGAAGCCGGTCACGGTAGTTACTTATCCGGAAGCTTTGGCTGAGAAAGTGGTTTCGCGGAAACGACTCTCGGATGCGATGCTGACCCTGAAAGTGGGACAGCAGGAAGATACGGTCAAACTGATGGAGACGCTTTCCAAGTATGGGTTTGAGCATGTGGACTATGTCTATGAGCCGGGACAGTTTGCCTTGCGCGGCAGCATTCTTGACGTGTATTCTTTTGCATCGGAATATCCTTACCGAATTGACTTTTTCGGAGATGAGATAGACAGTTTGCGTACGTTTGAAGTAGAAACTCAGTTGTCGAAAGAAAAGAAAGATTCTATCTGTATTGTACCTGAACTTTCAGGAACGGAAGGAGCGGATATCTGTTTTCTGGATTTCGTGGATAAGGACGCTACACTATGGGTAAAAGACTTGCTCTGGGTGCGCGAACGTATTCAGGTCGTACACGATGAGGCAGTTTCTCCTCAGGCGCTGAAAGCGTATGAAGGCGAGCAGACGGAACTGATGAATTTGTCCAAGAAACTGATTGACGGAGCCGAATTCACGGTGCGTGCCCTTGATTTCTTCCGGATAGATTTCGGACATAAGGCCTTAGGAACTCCGCAGGCACGCTTGTCGTTCGAGACCTCCGTACAACCAATTTTCCACAAGAATTTTGATTTGGTTGCAAGTTCTTTCACCGATTTTCTGCAACGGAAATACCGTCTGTATATCTGCTCGGACAGCATGAAGCAGACGGAACGTCTGAAAGATATTTTTAAGGAAAGAGGCGATGACATTACCTTTGAACCGGTAGACCGTACGTTGCATGAAGGGTTTGTGGACCATGCGTTGCGGGTTTGTGTGTTTACGGACCATCAGATTTTTGACCGATTCCATAAATACAACCTTCGCAGTGACAAGGCACGTAGTGGAAAAGTGGCATTGTCGCTCAAGGAACTGAACATGTTTGAACCGGGCGATTATGTGGTACATATTGACCACGGTATCGGGCGCTTTGCAGGTCTGGTGCGTATTCCGAACGGAAATACTACGCAGGAGGTCATCAAACTGGTGTATCAGAATGAGGATGTGGTGTTTGTATCCATTCATTCATTACATAAAATTTCCAAGTACAAAGGAAAAGAAGGGGAACAGCCCCGTATCAGTAAGCTGGGCACAGGAGCATGGGAAAAAATCAAGGAACGGACGAAGACGAAAATCAAGGATATTGCCCGTGATTTGATTAAACTTTATTCTCAGCGTAAACAGGAGAAAGGGTTTAAATATAGCCCGGACAGCTTTTTACAGCACGAACTGGAGGCCAGTTTCTTGTATGAAGATACTCCGGACCAGTTGAAGGCTACTCAGGAAGTAAAGGCGGATATGGAGAGTGATAAGCCGATGGACCGTCTCGTTTGTGGTGACGTGGGTTTTGGTAAGACGGAGGTCGCTATCCGTGCTGCATTTAAGGCAGTGACCGACAACAAGCAGGTAGCGGTGTTGGTGCCGACTACGGTACTGGCTTACCAGCATTTCCAGACTTTCAAGAAACGTCTGGAGGATATGCCTTGTAAGGTGGAATACCTGAGCCGGGCACGTACGGCAAAGGATACAAGTCGTATTCTGAAAGAGTTGGCCGACGGAAAAATCAATATCCTTATCGGTACGCATAAGATTATTGGCAAAAGTGTTAAATTCAAGGATTTGGGTCTGCTTATCATTGACGAGGAGCAGAAGTTCGGTGTAAGCGTAAAAGAAAAGCTTCGCCAGTTGAAGGTCAATGTAGATACGCTGACATTGACGGCTACACCTATTCCGCGTACCCTTCAGTTCTCTTTGATGGGGGCTAGAGACTTGTCGGTCATCCAGACACCTCCTCCTAACCGTTACCCTATTCAGACGGAAGTACATACATTCAATGAAGAAATTATATCCGAAGCTATCAATTTTGAAATGAGCCGCAACGGGCAGGTTTTCTTTGTGAACAACCGTATTCAGAATCTGGTGGAACTGAAGGCGATGATTCTGCGGAATATACCGGATTGCCGGGTATGTATCGGGCACGGACAGATGCAACCGGAAGAGTTGGAAAAGATTATCTTTGACTTTGTCAATTACGATTATGATGTATTGTTGGCCACGACGATTATTGAGAGTGGAATTGACATACCCAATGCCAACACCATCATTATCAATCAGGCGCAGAATTTTGGATTGAGCGACTTGCACCAGATGCGCGGACGAGTGGGACGAGGCAATAAGAAAGCATTCTGCTATTTGCTGGCACCACCTTTGTCATCGCTTACACCGGAAGCCAGACGCCGTTTGCAGGCCATTGAGAATTTCAGTGATTTGGGCAGTGGCATTCACATTGCCATGCAGGATTTGGATATCCGTGGAGCTGGAAATATGTTGGGGGCAGAACAGAGTGGTTTTATTGCAGACTTGGGATATGAAACTTATCAGAAGATTCTGAATGAAGCGGTTACTGAACTGAAAAATGAGGAATTTGCTGATTTGTATGCCGAGGAAATCAAAGCGGGTGAAGAAAAAATCAGCGGAGAGGAGTTTGTGGATGAATGTACGGTGGAAAGTGACCTGGAGTTGCTCTTCCCGAATGAGTACATTCCGAGCAGCAGTGAGCGAATGTTGCTGTATCGTGAACTGGATAAGCTTGAACTGGATAAGGATGTGGAAACCTTTAAGGCCAAGCTGGTTGACCGTTTCGGAAAAATACCGCCAGAAGGTGAAGAGTTGCTGCGTATTGTTCCGTTGAGACGTCTGGCCAAGCGTTTGGGCGTAGAAAAAGTGGTATTGAAGGCAGAACGGATGACGCTCTACTTCGTCAGCAACCTGGACAGTCCGTATTATCAGAGTGTGGCTTTTGGCAAGTTTATTGAATACATGGCCAAGAATCCTCGTTATTGTAATCTGAGAGAGCAGAACGGGCGTCGCAGCATGGTAGTATCGAAAGTGACAGATGTGAAGAGTGCAGTAAGCATCTTGCAGGAAATTGTCAGCATCGAAGCAAAGTAGCCGGTTTCTCAAAGCAGTGACAAGGGGATTTCATTTCTGTTTCATGGGAAGTGTTTTCATGATTTTCCAAGCTACATAAGAGGGAATTAAGTGGAGTAATGGTGTAACTTCGCGCCTAAAATTTGGAAAATATATGAAGAAAAGAGGATGGATTGTGCTGTTCCTGGCTTTTCCTTTGTGGATGCAGGGACAAAGTGCACGTGAGGAGATTGGAAAGAATCCGGCATTGGCTGCAGGAAAATATTATGCTTATCAGGCTCCGGAGGAGAAGTTGACTCCGGCTCCTGCAGGGTATGAACCTTTTTATATATCCATGTTTGCCCGGCATGGTTCCCGGTATCTTACAAAAGAGAAGAAGTATGCCGCGCCGTTGTCACTCCTTCTTGAAGCAGACGAGGAGGGAGTATTGACTCCTGATGGAAAGTGTGTGCTGAAGGTGGTGGCTTCTCTGGCCCAGGAGGCAGAGGGGCGTTATGGAGAGTTGACTCCGAAAGGAGCGCAGCAGCATCGGGAGCTGATAGACCGGATGTTCCACCGTTACCCGGAGGTGTTCAGTGACGGTACGCATGTGGATGCACGCTCCACATACAAGACCCGTGCTTTTCTTTCCATGGCTGCCGGATGTGTGGAATTGAAAGGCTTGAATCCTAAACTGAATGTTACGACACAGACCAGTGAGGCGGATGCTTATTATATAAAGTATAAGAATCCCTTGTATGAAGCACAGCATTTGGAGAATGTGGATTCCGTGTATCGTGCTGCCGACAGTGTGTATGTACATCCGGAGCGATTGATGAAACAGATGTTCCGTGACTCTGTTTACGTGGAAAAGCATGTGGATGCCGTGAAACTGATGATGGATTTGTTCGAACTTCATGGCATCAGTCAAAGTAGTTACAACCAACCGGATCTTTCTTTTTTATTTACTCCCGAAGAACAGTATGATTTGTGGCAGCGGAATAATTTTGAATGGTATTACGAAAAAGGGCCTTCTCCATTGAGCGATACGTGCATGTATAAGCTGGAACGAAATCTGCTGAATAATTTTATAGAAACAGCTGATACGGTAATTGCTTCCCGGAAAAATGCGGTGACATTACGTTACGGGCATGACACGAACCTGGCTCCATTGGCCACGCTGATGGGAATGAACGCACTGCAAAAGGAGACTGTCGATTGGAATAAGATAGCAGATACATATCGCACTTATCGCCTGATTCCGATGTGTGGCAATGTCCAGCTTATTTTCTATCGAAAACAAGGCAATCAGGATATTTTGGTGAAATTACTGCTGAATGAACGTGAAGTCACACTTCCCTTGCGGACGGATGTCTCACCTTATTATCATTGGAGCGATGTAAGGGAATATTGGAAGCGGGTTGTAAAAGGAATTTCCCTTCCAGAAAGTAAAGATAAATAATCGCATTTGTAATATGTTTGTAAAAAGAGGTATTTGCGGGCTGGGCCTGGAAGTACCTCTTTTTTATTGTAAAGGATATTGCGTGTAAATGTAACACAATAGAAATCTCTATGCAATACCTATGAAAATCATACGGGATACTTTTGCAGCAAATAAGGAAAGCAAATGAAATCTAAGATTGTATTGGTATTGTTATCACTGATGTCGGCTGGAGTTCAAGCTGGTGTGATAAAAGGTAAAATTAAGGATGCACAAACTGGAGAGGAGATTATAGGTGCATCGGTGATTGTGAAGGAAGATCCTGGAAAAGGAACAGTAACCGGATTGGACGGAAGTTTTAATCTGTCGGTGAACAGAGACAAATATACGCTGGTCTGTTCTTATGTGGGCTATAAAAAATATGAAGTTAGCGTAGCAGCAGATAAGAAAGAAATTGTAATTCCTTTGAAGAGTGACGACGTTGCTCTGGATGAAGTGGTGGTGGTAGCTTCTAATCCGGGAAGAACTGAAGCTGGTGCAAGAGGCATCGAACGTCAGGCTATGAACGTGGTGAATGTGATGAGTGCGAAGGCGATAGAACTTTCTCCAGATATTACGGTAGCCAACGTGATTCAGCGAATGTCAGGTGTGACAATTGAACGTAACAGTAGCGGTGAAGGACAGTATGCCATTCTTCGCGGTATGGATAAGCGTTACAACTATACATTAGTAAATGGAGTGAAAATTCCGAGTCCGGATAACAAAAATCGTTTTGTGCCGCTGGATATTTTCCCGTCAGAAATGTTGGACCGTTTGGAAGTAACCAAATCTTTGACCGCCAATATGGAAGGTGACGGAATCGGAGGAGCGGTCAATTTGATTATGAAGGATGCGCCTTCTGAACGTCAGTTTACGGCAAATCTGTCAACCGGTTACAATGCAATGTATTTTGATCGCGATTTTCAGTCGTTCAATCACGGAGCGATTGTGAAGAAATCTCCGTATGAGCAGATGGGAATGCCGGAAGACAGCCGAGTAACAATGGATAACTTTACGACAGATAATCTGCGGATGAAATGGAACAAACCGTTGCCCGATTTGACTGCCGGATTATCTTACGGTGACCGCTTCTTTAACAATAAATTGGGTGTGATGCTGGCAGGTAGTTATCTGAATACGTATCGAGGAAAAGAAAGTCAGTTGTATTATCAGCCGGGAACAACCCACAATGGTATCGAATACCGAAATTATTCTTCTCAACAGACTCGTATCGGGGCTCATGCCAAACTGGATTATCATATCAATGCCAATCATAAACTGACCTGGTATAATGGATATATGGATATGAGAGAAGCAGAAGTACGTGACGGACATGACGACAAAGAAGGAGCCGTACGTATGAAGTGGAATCATCAGTATATTATCAATTCTACACTGAAAGGTGAACATGCCTTTCTGGAAGGTGGTGCACTTCGTTTGAATTGGTCGGCTGTACTTTCAAAGGCATACAGTGAAACACCGGATAATGCGGAAATCTTCTTATTGGGTAACCATGTACAGACTTCTGGAGCAGCCATCCGTCGTTGGGAGCATAACTCCGATAAAGACAAGGCCGGATACCTTGATTTGATGTATAAGTTGAAACTGGATGGAGGTTCTGTATTCGACTTCTCGGTAGGAGGTATGTACCGCGATAAGAAACGTGACAGCTTCTTCAATGAATATACCTTTAACTCTGCTACGGGAGTGAAAGATCCCCAGTATCAGGGAGAGGACTGGAATAACTACGATGAAATCTTGTTTACTCCGCTTAAGTACGGTAACATCAGTGATCCGTTAAACTATGATGCCACTGAAAAGATTGGTGCAGGATATGGAATGGTGAAATACACATACCGGAAATGGGAATTTATTGCAGGCGTTCGTGTGGAACATACCAATCAAGGCTATACATTGAAGTTCCCTACAGAGAATGCAGATCCTGAAGGAAACCAGAAATATACGGATGTATTGCCGAGTTTCCATGCAAAATACGGAGTACATAAAAACGCGAACCTGCGTTTCTCGTATGCTCGTTCCATCAACCGTCCCAGCTTCTTTGAAATTGTTCCTTACAGCATTATCAATGAAGATTATAAGGAAAAAGGAAATCCGGATTTGAAACATACGGTAGCCGATAACCTTGATTTGCGTTATGAATTCTTCCCGAAATCATCTGAGCAGTTCATGGTAGGTATGTTCTACAAGAGACTGAAGAATCCGATTGAATACGGATTGCTGAACGAAGGACAGGATACCTATTATAAACCGATGAATTTTGGTAATGCTACCAACTTAGGAGTAGAAGTGGATGTAATGAAATATTTTAACTGGTTTGGAATAAAAGCTAATTATACCTACACGCATTCTTCCATTACGACCGAAAAGCGAATCATGGATGGAAATGATGTGAAGACCTGCACTCAGACCCGTCCGTTGTTTGGTCAGGCTGCCCATGTAGCAAATCTGTCACTGCTGTTCAAAAGTACCAAATATGGCTGGGAAGGACAGATTGCCGGAAGTTATACCGGAAAGCGTTTGAGTGATATTTCTAACTGGTATGATGACGATATTTGGGAAGATGGCTATATGCAGTTGGATGCTTCTGTAGAGAAAAGCTTTAAGAATGGTATCAGTCTTTTTGCTAAGGCATCTAACTTGCTGGATACTCCTTTGCTTCGCTTTATTCAGAATGGCCCTCGTACGGAGAATGTCAACTCTGAACGTAACAATGGCAATGTGATAGAGCGAAAGGAATGGCACGGACAGTCATTTATGCTGGGAATCAGATACAAACTATAATAAAGAGATAAAGAACTATATTGACTAACATTTCTAAATTATTACAAAATGAAACTGAAAAATTATTTGTTGGCCGGCACGGCTCTGGTAGCATTGTCTTTTATGGCAGCTTGTACAGAAGAAGACCCGATTGCAAACGGGGATGGAACTGAGACTCCCGGAAACAATGACGATGGAAATAACGATGAAAATGCCGATGGTGGAAATGGAGAGACAACTGACAGCATCATTGTCTGGCCTGCAGATACGATAGTAAATCTGACCAACCATTACACAGTGCCCGAAGGTAAAAGCCTTGTAATCAAGGAAGGTGTGAAAATCATTGTAAGTACAGCAGGAGTAGGAGCCAATCATGTTCCGGTAGAATTTACCGTAAATGGAAACTTGTATTGTGAAGGTACTGCCGAAAAGCCTATCTTGTTCTCTGTTCCAGAAGATGAACGTACAAAAGAAAATATTTTTGCAGGTCTCTGGGGAGGTATTGTGGCTTCATCCACTTGTGAAGAAATGCTGATTGACCATACAATCATTGAATACACAGGAGGTCAGGTTGTGGAAGGTTCTCCTGCTGCTGCATCTGAAGTGTATACTGCTGGAGACGATGCCTATCCGCAGATTACCACCAATAACATCAATGGACATTATGTCATTACCAACTCTGTATTGCGCAACGGTTGGTCAGATGGTATTTATTTGATGGGTGGAAATGCCATCATCGCTAACAATGTGTTTGCTGCAAACGGATATGATGGCGCAGAAGCTGTGAACGTAAAAGCAGGATGTGTGGTCGATGTAGCTGGAAACGTCATGTTCAGCCCGAACACTAACGGTTTGAAACTCTCCAGCTCAGGTCAGAGTGATACACGTGCTTTGGCAAAAATCCAGGCATACAACAATACCATTATCAATGCAGGATGGCGTCGTGACGGTGAAAAAGGCGGTGGCGTGTATGTAGAAAAGAATGCCTTGGCCAATGTGTTCAATAACCTGATGGTGAACTGTAAGTTCAGAGCGATGACTCCTAGCTTCGACATTCCAAATGATCCGGAAGAAGGATACAATGATAAGTCAGTTATTGACTATAACTACTATGCTTCAGGTACACAGAAAAGTGACGTAGTGTTTGCAGATGAGTCTGGTGTGGCTTACTCTTGGGAAGGATATGCTTATGCGCATGAAGATTATAATGAAGGAGTGGTAGATGCACACAGTGTAATTACAAAGACACAGGAGGCATGTGCTACTAATGATCCGAAATTCGTAAACTATCCGATTAATGAAGTAGGTTTGACCGATTATGTATATCAGGACGCGTGGGATTTCCATGTACAGGCTGGCTCACCGGTACTGACTGGTGCTTACAATGGTAATGATGCTACTATGCAACCTTATTTCGGTACATCAGGTTTGACAGTAAACGGAAAAACTTATACCTCTCCGAAAGTGGAAGCTCGCTTCGGAGCATACGGTACAAAATAATAAAATCCTTTTCTAGGTTTTGTTAAGGCAGTTGTGAAACTGCATTTTTCCTTAGACGAATAAGTCCGGACATTCTTGTTTCGGACTTATTTTTTGAAAACTTTCAGCAGAGGAGTTTTCCTGATTTTATTCAGAATTGGGATTTACCTTTGCAACAACAAACAAATAATTGATAAAACTAAAATGATTATGATTTCATTAAAAAGAATTTTCTGTACATGTTGTCTGCTTTTATCGGTATGGGCAGTTTTTGCACAAGGTCCTTCAGAATGGAAGGCATTAGAGAAACCCTTGAATTTTTATCTGGCAAATGATTTGGGCCGTAATGGATATTACGACCAGAAACCTATCGCCGAATTGATGGGTCAGATGGCAGAGAATGTAGATATTGAAGCAGTGGTAGCAGCCGGCGATGTGCATCACTTTGAAGGCGTACGCAGTGTAAACGATCCGTTGTGGATGACCAACTACGAACTGGTGTACAGCCATCCGGAACTGATGATTCCATGGTATCCTATATTGGGTAATCATGAATATCGTGGTAATACGCAGGCTGTATTGGATTATAGTCAGGTGAGTGCCCGTTGGGAGATGCCGGCACGTTATTACACAAAGGTGCTGGAGAACGATGATATTACGGTGCGCCTGGTAATGATTGACACAGCCCCTCTGTTGGATAAATACCGTAAGGATACGGAAAAGTATCCGGATGCATGCAAGCAAGATATGGACAAGCAGTTGGCATGGTTGGATTCTGTACTGACATCTGCCAAAGAAGACTGGGTGCTGGTTGTGGGTCACCATCCTATTTATGCGGATACAGACAAGAATGATTCGGAACGCCTGGATATGGAAAAACGGGTAGACAGTATTTTGCGCAAGCATAACAATGTAAATATGTATTTGTGCGGACATATCCATAACTTCCAGCATATACGCAAAGCAGGAAGCAAGATAGATTATGTAGTGAACACTTCCGCATCTTTGAGCCGCAAGGTGAAAGCTGTAGAAGGCACTGTGTTCTGTAGCGGAGAAACAGGTTTCTCTTTGATTTCTGCCGATAAGAAAGAATTGTGCCTGTATATGATTAATAAGGAAGGCAAAGTGTTGCATACAGTAAGACAGACCCGTTAATGTGGCTTTCTGCCTGTTTCCATTATTTTGCAAACTCGACTTTGCGTTATTGTTTTAAAATAGATAATCCTCTCCTCATTTTTAGGTATTTTTGAGGGAAAGAGTAGCAATTTGGCAAAAAAAGAGACATTCGTTGGAACGGTGTCTCTTTTTTTGCTATTTTTGCACAGTTTTTGGGGCATTTGTGCCGAATCGACTATGAGGGGCATGCAGATGCTCAGTTTATTGGACTATATGAGAATAGTCCGGCATCAAAAGAAATCATTATTAAAACATAAAGCATGATACACAAAGTATTAATCGCTAACCGTGGTGAAATTGCTGTGCGCGTGATGCGTTCTTGCCGTGAAATGGGTATCCGTACCGTAGCAGTTTTTTCCGAAGCCGACAGAACGGCTCGCCACGTACTTTATGCAGATGAGGCTTGCCTGATAGGTCCGGCAGCATCTCGCGAAAGTTATCTGAACATAGATAAAATTATCATGGCTGCAAAACGTCATGGAGTAGATGCTATTCATCCGGGATATGGCTTCTTGTCTGAAAATTCAGAATTTGCACGCCGTTGCCGTCAGGAAGGTATCATTTTTATTGGTCCGGATCCTGAAACGATGGATGCGATGGGTGACAAGATTTCTGCCCGTAAACACATGATTGCAGCTGGAGTGCCGGTCGTTCCGGGTACAGAACAGCCGTTGCAGAGTGTAGAAGAGGCTAAGGAAATCTGTAACAAAATCGGTTATCCGGTCATGCTGAAAGCTTCTATGGGAGGCGGTGGTAAAGGTATGCGTCTGATTCATAGCGAGGATGAAGTGGAAGAAGCATACAATACAGCCCGTTCTGAATCTATGTCTTCTTTTGGTGACGATACCGTTTATCTGGAGAAATTTGTGGAAGAACCACATCATATCGAATTCCAGATTTTAGGAGATAATTTCGGAAATGCCGTACACTTGTTTGAACGCGAATGTTCTATCCAGCGTCGTAACCAGAAAATCGTAGAAGAAACTCCTTCTCCTTTCGTAACTCCTGAATTGCGTCAGAAAATGGGTGAGGCAGCTGTGGCTGCGGCTAAGGCTGTACACTATAAAGGAGCCGGTACGATTGAATTCCTGGTCGACAAGCACCGCAATTTCTACTTCCTGGAAATGAATACCCGTTTGCAGGTAGAACATCCTATTACAGAAGAAGTGGTAGGTGTAGACTTGGTAAAAGAACAGCTTCGTGTAGCCAATAATGAGCCGTTGCACTTCAAACAGGAAGATTTGAAACAGCGCGGACATGCCATCGAATGCCGTATCTGTGCAGAAGATTCTGAAAACAACTTTATGCCTTCACCGGGTGTTATCCGTCAGCTGATGGAGCCGAATGGTATCGGTGTGCGTATCGATAGCTATGTGTATGAAAGCTACGAAATTCCTATTTACTATGACCCGATGATTGGTAAACTGATTGTATGGGCTACTACTCGTGAATTCGCCATCGAACGTATGCGTCGCGTGTTGTACGAATACAAGATTACCGGTTTGAAGACCAATATCGGTTACCTGCGTCACATCATGAACGTGCCCGATTTTGTAGAAGGACATTACAACACATTGTTTATCCCGAAACATCAGGACATGCTGCGTGAGTGGGCCGGACAGAAAGAAGAGGAAACTGAAAACATCGCCATGATTGCGGCTTACATTGACTACCTGATGAACCTGGAAGAAAACAAGTCAGCATCAAGCGACAACCGTCCTATCAGCCGCTGGCGTGAGTTTGGCCTGAAAAAAGGTGTGCTGAGAATCTAAGTATTTTGAATTAAAGTAGAAGATTATGGAAATACATATAGGAGACAGAGTTGCGGATGTGACATTGGTCAGCAAAGAAGGTAACAAGGTACAGTTGACCATTGACGGAGTTCCATACGATGTAGACATCGTGATGGCCGAAAATGGTAGCTGCTCCATTCTGCACGAAGGAAAGTCGTACAATGCCGAACTGATTCGTAAGGAAGGTGGAAAAAGCTATACTGTAAATGCACATTATCAGTCATACAACATTGACATCATCGATTCACAGGCTAAATACCTGCGTATGCGTAAGGGCGGTGACGAGAAACAGCAGGATAAGATTGTTTCTCCGATGCCGGGTAAGGTAGTCAAGATTCCGGTGAAAGCAGGTGACCGTCTGCAGGCTGGCGACATCGTAGTAGTGATTGAAGCTATGAAGATGCAGAGCAACTACAAGGTAAACAGCGAATGCGTAGTGAAGGAAATCCTGGTAAACGAAGGAGATTCTGTCAACAGCAATCAGGTGATAATGACTTTGGATGTAATTAAAGAAGACGAACAATGACAACAGCAGAACAATATAAGAAATTTGAGGAGCTGGATAAGCTTGCTTCTCAGGGTGGTGGCGTAGAACGCGTGGAAAGACAGCACGCCAACGGTCACATGACAGCCCGCGAACGTATCGACATGTTGCTCGATAAGGGTACGTTCAATGAAATGGACAAGTTCGTAATCCATCACTGTACAGACTTCGGAATGGATAAGAATCACATTCCGGGTGACGGTATCGTATGTGGTTACGGTAAGATTGACGGACGTCTGGTGTACGTATATGCATACGACTTCACCGTATACGGCGGTACACTGAGTGCGACAGGTGCACAGAAGATTGTGAAAGTGCAGGAACTGGCATTGAAGAACGGTGCTCCGGTGATTGCCTTGAACGACTCAGGTGGTGCACGTATCCAGGAAGGTGTAGGCAGTATCTCAGGTTACGCTTCTATCTTCTACCAGAATACCATCGCTTCAGGTGTGATTCCGCAGATTTCGGCCATCTTAGGTCCTTGTGCAGGTGGTGCCTGCTATTCTCCGGCACTGACCGACTTCATCTTCATGGTGAAGGAAAAGAGCCACATGTTCATCACTGGTCCGGACGTAGTGAAGGCCGTGACACACGAAGAAGTGGACAAGGAAGAACTGGGTGGTGCTTATACCCACAGCAGCAAGAGCGGTGTAACTCACTTCCTTTGCGATACTGAAGAAGAAACTTTGATGAGTATCCGTGAACTGTTGAGCTTCCTTCCGTCTAACAACATGGAAGATGCGCCGATGATTCCTTGCACTGACGACATCCGCCGTGCAGAAGAATCACTGATGACAGTCATTCCGGATGATCCGAATATGCCGTATGACATCAAGAACATCATCGAACCGGTAGTCGACAACCACTACTTCTTTGAAGTGATGCCTCACTTTGCCAAGAACATCGTGGTAGGATTTGCTCGCCTGGGCGGACGTTCTGTAGGTATCGTAGCCAACCAGCCTGCTTACCTGGCCGGTGTGCTCGACATCGATGCTTCTGACAAGGCTTCTCGCTTTATCCGTTTCTGCGACTGCTTCAATATTCCTATTGTTACTTTCGAAGACGTACCAGGCTTCTTGCCGGGATGCACACAGGAACACAACGGTATCATCCGTCACGGAGCGAAGATTGTGTATGCGTACGCAGAAGCTACAGTGCCTAAGATTACCGTAATTACCCGTAAGGCTTACGGTGGTGCTTACATCGTAATGAACAGTAAGCCGATTGGTGCCGATGTAAACTTCTCTTACCCGACTGCAGAAATCGCCGTAATGGGTGCCGACGGTGCCGTAAACATCCTGTACCGCAAGGCTACTCCGGAAGAAAAAGCGAAGGCAGTAGAAGAATACAAGGAAAAATTCTCTAATCCTTACCGTGCAGCCGAACAGGGTTACATCGATGAAATCATCCTTCCGAAGGATACTCGCTATAAACTGATTCAGGCATTGGAAATGACTCAGAACAAGAGCCAGAGCAATCCGCCGAAGAAACACGGTAACATGCCGCTGTAATCAGGTAGCAATTGTATAGATAATAAATAAGAAGAAGCGAAGAATTCCGCCGGTCATACGTGAGGAGTTCTTCGCTTTCTTGTATTGTGTTCACATTAGATTCTTTTTATATGAAGGAAGCATTTATAAAACTGCATCTTTCCATTCTCATCGCCGGAGGAACGGGGATTTTCGGAAAACTGATTTCCCTGAATGAAGGTCTGCTTGTGTGGTACCGTATGATGTTCGCCTCCGTAATGTTTTTCCTGCTGCTTTCGTTTCTTAAAAAGCTGCGGAAAGTGACATTGGGCGATGTAACCAAGATTGGCTCTGTGGGATTGCTGTTGGCCTTGCACTGGATATTTTTTTATGGAAGTATCAAAGCCTCCAATGTATCCATCGGTGTGGTTTGTCTTTCGCTGATGAGCATCTTTACCGCCATCTTTGAGCCCCTCATCAATCGTCACCGCATTTCCTTGCGAGAGATTCTGTTCAGCCTGGTAGCCGTGCTGGGCATTGTGCTGATATTCCATTTTGACACTCGCTACCGGGTGGATATCTGTATGGGAGTCATTTCGTCGGCTTTAGCTTCTCTGTTTACCATTGTCAACAAGAAGGTAGCCGTGAACTACACCTCCAGCACCATGCTGCTTTACGAGATGCTGGGCGGTTTCTTATGGCTCTCCTGCATCTTGCCGGCCTATTTGCATTACTTTCCGGTTTCCTCTATTCTGCCCGGCGCCCAGGATTTGATTTACCTGCTTTGCCTGGCTTCGGTGTGTACCGTGGGACTTTATATCCTCCAGATTCAGGTACTGAAAGTCATATCCGCCTTTACGGTCAACTTGAGCTATAACCTGGAGCCTATATACAGCATCATCGGCGCCATGCTGATATTTCAGGAAGCCAAAGACCTGAACTTCAGTTTCTACTTAGGACTAGGACTGATTGTCCTGTCGGTCGTACTCCAGACCCTCAATGTGTTGTCGCAGCATCATAAGTTTATTCCTTCATTGTATGTAAAATGGAAACGTTAAAGAACCGTATCGTTAAACTGCTGGGCACCCTGAACGAGCGGGTGTACGGCAAAGAAGAAGTCATGGCCCTGGCGCTGCTTTCGGCTGTGGCGGGAGAGAGCATTTTCCTGCTGGGCCCTCCGGGAGTGGCCAAGAGTATGGTAGCCCGCCGGTTGAAACTGATGTTCCGTGGAGGGACAGCTTTCGAATACCTCATGTCGCGGTTCAGTACCCCCGACGAAATATTCGGTCCCGTATCCATCGCCCGGCTGAAAAACGAAGACACCTACGAACGCATGACAGAAGGCTATCTGCCCACCGCCACCGTCGTCTTCCTGGATGAAATTTGGAAAGCCGGTCCCGCCATACAGAATGCTCTTCTGACCGTCATCAATGAGAAAATCTTCCGCAACGGACAGTTTTCGGTACGGGTTCCCATGAAAGGACTGATTGCCGCATCGAACGAACTTCCGGCTTCAGGACAAGGACTGGAAGCACTGTACGACCGCTTCCTGGTGCGTAAGCTGGTGGGCGGCATTGAAGACCTGTCCGATTTCGACCGGATGATTTCCACTGCCGACGAAAGCGAGCCGGAAGTGGACGAAAGTCTGGCAGTGAGCGACGAAGAATACCGCCAGTGGCAGGAACAGATGAAATCCGTCGGCCTGCACTATTCCGTGCTGGAAGTCATCCATTCCCTTAAAGACAAGCTGGAAGATTATAACCGCCAGCTGGAGAATGCTGATTCACCTTCCTCTGTGGCACTCTACGTGTCCGACCGTCGCTGGAAGAAAGTTGTCCGCCTGCTGCGGGCCGCTGCCTTTTTGCAAGGAAACACCGAGGTACGCCTGTCAGACTGCCTGCTGATGGTACACTGCCTGTGGAATGAGACCAGCCAGATAGACTGGGTACGCGATGCCGTACTGACGGCAGTAGGCGAGAGTGTGCGTGGCTACGTGCTGAACCTGTCGGGCATTGAAACCGATTTGCAGGCCTTGAAGAAAGAACTCGACTCGGCAGGAGCCTTGCGCGAACGGGCCGATGCCGGACTGCAACTGGTCGATACATACTACTATCAGGTGGAACGCGTACGCCTGGCCGGACGACTGCTCCTTTTTGCATCCGACTACCAGCAGTTGGACGACGTCGGCAAACAGTTCTATCTGCATAAAGACAAATACAAGACCGATTGCTATGTACTGAAGAAATACGACCCCTCCATGCGCAACAAGGTATCCCCATCGAAAGTCTATACCTTGCGCCGTGGCCGTCGTTCAGTATTTATCAACAACTATGAATACCCCTTGCTGTGCACTCCCGACTGTGCGTCGCTGCCCGCCATGGAAGTACAGGCGCAGGAAGACATCCCCGCACGCTTCAGCCAGCTGGAACAACGGCTCAGCCATGCAGAAGCCCATTGCGGCGACTGGGTGAAAGAAGAAGCCGACTACTGCGCAAACCACCTGTTTGTCGGGAAAAGAGAGAAAGAAGCCATGAGCCGGATACTGGGCGAACCGTCGAAAGCCCTGTTCCGCTATCGGAACGAGTTGGAGGAAATGAAACATGCATACCGGAAAGAGAACGAGGAATATCCGTCTGAAAGACCTGAAAACAGCCTATTTGGAGCAACTTCGTGAGCGAAGCCGGGCGCGGATGGAAGAATACCTTCAGCACCATACCGTGCTGGAAAGCGAACTGGAAGAGTGCATCTGGGATTATTATCGCCAGACAGCCCCTTCCTTGCAGGAATTCTATTCCCGCTACACCCCCGAATGGGAAGTCTTTTACGAGCATGAAACCCTGCAGCCGACCGATTTCCTGATATTCCTGCAACGAATGGAAACAGCCTTCCGCAAGCGCTATACCCTAGTCGAACTCGACGTATCCTATTACATCGGTCGCCTGTCCCGTCTTCCCGAACGGAGTGAAGAACGGGTAGCCTTGCAGGAACTCTTTCTCGACAAGTGGCACCATCTGCTCACGGTCAAGGAATATGACTACCAGTACCAGCACCTCTTCCGCCTGTGTGAAGGATTTCAGATTTTAGATAAATCGTTCGGCCTGAAAACGGAAGGCAATCTTCGGGGCTCGCGCGTGAAATGGCTGTTGCGGAACCATCCGGAACTCTATCAGAAAGTAATCCCCTACGAAAAAGCCATGGAGCAGAATCGCCAGATACGCGAGCTGGTGCGCTGCTTGGGAAAGAACGTGGGCGGACGGAAAGAATGTTTCGATTCCTTGTCTGGACTTCAGGCCGACAGTCTGATTCGTCATGCCACCCAGAGCGATGTAGAAGGTGTGACCTTGGGCGATGACCTTAACAGTCTGTTGCCCGTGGAGTACTGTTACCTCACGGATGAGGTGCTACATCCCTTCTTCATGCAACGTTATGTGGAGAAACGCCTGCAGCAGTTTGATTCCTTTTCGCATGAAGATACCTCCGCTCCCTCACCGGAGAAAAAGAAAGTCAGTTCGCAAGGGCCTTATATTATATGTATAGATACCTCCGGCTCCATGCGCGAAGGCCGCGAACGCCTGGCCAAATCGGCCGTGCTGGCCATTGCCCGTCTGACGGAGGCCACTTCGCGGAAATGTTATGTCATCAATTTTTCGGAGGATATACAAACCTTGCTGATTCGTGATCTGAAAACCGATTTCCCGATGCTGGTGGACTTCCTGCAACGTCGTTTCGATGGAGGAACCGATGCGCGTCCGGCTTTTTCCGAAGCCCTGATGATGCTGCGCACCCACGGCTGGCAACGTGCCGACGTGGTGATGATTTCCGATTTCGAGATGCCCCCTCCCGATGACGCGTTGCTGGCCGACATTCACCGTGCCCGTTTGCGAGGTACTTCCTTCTATGCGTTGGTGTTCGGTTCTCATCCGGAAACGGACTACCTTCATGAGTGCGAAAAGTACTGGGATATGTATTAGTTTGAAAAATCATCTTGCTTTTATTTTGCAAATATTGTTGAGTAAAAGATTTGAAAAGCGGAATTCTGCTTTCTTTTTGAATAGCTGAATTTCGCTTTTTTCTTGCCGTAGATTTTGCTACCCCTTTCAGAAGCCTTCTGGAAGGGGTGACTTTTGTGTAAAAATGAATGTTTGGGCGAATTTAGGTAATCAAACACGAGAAAATCTGTGTGAAAAGCGAGATTTCGGGCGAAAATGCCGAGGTGTTTGGAAGAAAACCCCAAAGAGTTTTATGGAAAACTCTTTTACGTTTGGAGGAAAACGCAAGTGCGTTTGAGTTCAAATGTACTTGCGTTTTTGGAAAGGTGTTTTTGGGTGTTCTGAGCAGGGAGGGAGAGTGAAGACTTTTGAGGACTTTCGCTGCTGGAATGAGATAAATTATGGATAAAATGAAAGTTTCTTTTTGTTTTGTGTATATCTTGATTTTGTGACTTTGTGTTGTGTAATTTATTGTTCTGTGTGATAATGTTTGTATTTTGGTTGATTTTGTGTTCTTTGGAAATTGTAAGTCGGCATCTTGTTGTAAAAAATGAGATAACGGGATTCAGGGTTGCTAAATTACAGAATTCTGATGTGGAAGAGTGTGATTTGACATTTTGTTAGGTGTGGAAAATTCTATAACAGTAAAAGATTTAAAGCCCGTAATAGAAAGAGCTCGGTACAATACCGAACTCTTTCTATTACGGGATAGTATTTAGCATGTTCAACTTTTTAGAGACACTTCAAAACTTCAGATACCTCTTCAAAAATCTTATAATAGTTTTTTACCCTAAATATTCAAATCTAATATTTTTATCTTATATCAATGGATAAAATTAAAAATAAAACAAAACTTTAATCCAACTTGCTAATCTGAATCTTTGAAATAATATCTTTAGATTCAGTTTTCAAACGTATAGTATTGATATCTTTCTTCAGTTCCACATTGTAGGTATAGATGGCACAGGAAGGATCGTAGCCAAATTGTGTCTTTTCCAACATAATAGGATAAGACTTATTATTGACAATTAATTCAGTCTTTAAATTATAACCAGTATTATAATAAAGATGAATAGCATACACTCCTTTCTTCTTTACAGACATTTCAGCAGGAAAACTATCGCTCTCAGCCACTACATTTTGCGGGATATCGTATACTTTGACGTTCACATCGTCTGAATTAGTGGCATATCCATCCGAAACGGTCAGTTTGATTTTGTAATTTCCGGCCTTTGTAAAATTGATTTTGTGATTCTTCACTGAATTCATGTCTACCTTTATTTCTCCGGGACCTTCTACCACTTCCCATTTCCACCACATATCTTCTATCATACGGCCGTCGTCCACAATCCGGCTGTTCAGAGTAACCCCTGTTGTAATAAGACAAGTAGCATCCACTCCAGCATAAGCATGAGGTCCCCAGTTGTTATATGCATTCTTTCCTTCTGGTCCACAAGTGGTTTGTTCCACAAACTGAATTGTTCCGTCTTCGTTGAAGAACAAACGATCGATGCATACGCTTCTGTTATAGTCACCACCTCCAGGTAAAGCTCCATTATGATAGACCATATACCATTTGTCCTTGTATTCTACAATAGCCTCATGATTAGTAAAGCTGTTATAAGCAACCCCTAAGATATCGTCTCTATCCTGCCAAGGTCCTAGTGGCGAAGCTGAAGTTGCATAACGAATAGGACCTTTCCGATAACCATTCGAAGTAGAATAAGCCAAATAATAAAGCCCATCTTTCTTAAACAGCCAAGGAGCTTCTTCATAATTTTTCAGATTTGTTACTTGGATTCTTCCTTCGTCCAGTTCAATCATATTATCTTTCAGTTTACAGCCAAACAGATTTCCCATACCACCCCAGTATATATATGAAGAACCATCTTCATCAATATACACAGTTGGGTCAATATATCCTTTAAATTGAGTGTCTTTACTGCTAATCAGCGGTTTTCCGATAGCATCGTGATACGGTCCAAGAATATTGTCTGACACGGCAACACCGATATTTCCCCAGTCGCATACATACCAATAATACTTTCCGTCTTTTTTCACGATCTGCGATGCCCAACACTCACTCTTATTGGTCATCCACTTGAATGCACTTGCATCAAGAATCGGCCCATGATCCTTAAAAGTCTTCATGTCTGTTGACGAGAATATGTGCCAACTATTAATTCTGAACGGCCAATTATAAGGAGTATCTGTTTTCTCCACTCCGGTTACCAAATAGAACGTCCCATTATCTACAATAGTAGAAGGGTCGCAAGTGTACATATGCTTAATAACTGGATTGTAATTCTCATTTGTTTGTGTGAAGCATTTGTTTCCAAAGCTTTCTGTAATTACAAGCAATGTCAAAACTGCTAATACTTTAAATTTTCTCATACTACTCTTAATTTATACAAATCTGTTTTTTGATTTTTCCTATTAATAGTTTTATTTCTCCATTAAGTATAACAAAAGTACAGATTCGCTTCCTAACCTAATAGAAGAATATTCTAAATAGATAGCATAATAGTTAAGAAAACAAGCAGAAATACATATTTTAGACTGTTTTTCTATTAGTTTGAATAATTCTCTATCACTAAACTCTCTTTCTACGAAGAAAAATCACTTCCTTCTTTTAGTCAAGTAAAGTAAACTTACGCAGATTTACAGAAACCTTTTGCTTACAGAGCGGTACAGGATGGTCGAAGGGCTGAAGGACTCGTATTCAGTGGTGCTTTCACCGAAGGAGCATCCGTCAACCGAAAAGGAAATTAAGTCGGTAACAGAATACCTGAAACCGGAGTATGCCTATAAGCTGAGTACCGTATCTTTAGAGGACTTTATGGATGCGATGATACAGTATCTGTCGGAGTATTATACCCTGGTTTATGAAAGGTTCAGGAGGAGATACTTGGAGTTTAGGAAGGTAGAGTAAAGCATATAAAAATAAAAAGTAGGCGAAATAGCTCAATAGTCATGAAATTAGTCTATAAATCATTATCTTTGTGCATCAAGCTAATTTTGTAGATAAATGGAAGAATTGAATCAACTTAAAATAGTGTTGGTAAAGAAAAAAAGAACCAGTAAATGGCTCGCAGAACAGTTGGAGGTCAATCCTACAACAGTGTCTAAATGGTGTACAAACAAGACACAGCCTAATTTGCAGACTCTAAAGAGAATATCGGAATTGCTTGAAGTTAAATTAGAAGAACTGATAGTACTGAACTGAAATATGGAATTGTATAATTGCAGACTGTCAGTGCAGCATTATTAGTGGGTTAATATCAACAAAGCAATGAAAAGAGAGCTGATGTTTATAAAGGATTTCAGACCTGTTTATGGTTATGATAAACAGATTGACAATCTGGAGGAAGACGATTTGTATGATATACCGTCAAAACCAAGTGTCTATATAATAGTATCCTTTAAGACAAAGTTTATATATCCTATGGGACAATCTAAAGTAATCTATATAGGAAAAAAGGACAATATACAGAGAAGGCTTAAAGAACATCAAAGAAATCTGATAAATGCCATAAATGACAGATTTAATGAATGCTGGCATTTGGACAGATATAACTATATGCGCTACCATGGAGCCAAGGTTTACTATTATACGTGTCGAGAGTATCAGGAATCTAAAACCTTAGAATCAAGTATAATAGAATCATTCTATGACAGATATGGTTCCATACCAGTAGCCAATGGTGCCAGGTCTTTCAGATGTATTAAAGAATAAGAAAGAATTATGAAACAGTATTCGGAAGCAACGAGGGTACAGATGCCGGCAATGGTACATCTAACCCGATTAGGATATACGTATTTCGGCAAGATATACGAAGACATGAGTGGCACCGTATATGATGGTGACACAAATATCCTATTGCCTGTGTTTGAAGAGCAGTTCAAGAAACTTAATCCTTCACATGAAGGAGAGTATCTGCAGGTACTTAAGGATATAAAAAAAGAATTGAATGACGATGATCTGGGTAGAGGGTTCTATCAGAGATTAAAGAATGTATCACCGGTAAAGCTCATAGATTTTGAGGATATAGGAAACAATACTTTTCATTTTACTGCCGAGTTTACTTGCAAAAACGGTCAGGATGAATTCAGACCGGATATAACTTTGTTCATTAACGGACTTCCTCTTTGCTTCATAGAGGTCAAGAAACCAAACAACCATGGCGGAATGGTAGCGGAAAGCAACAGAATGAACAAAGAACGATTCCCAAACAAGAAATTCCGGAGATTCATAAACATCACCCAGCTGATGATATTCAGCAACAATATGGAATATGATGCTATGGGTGGTATAGTACCTATACAGGGAGCATTTTATTGTACTGGTGCCCGTTCCTATTCCCCTTTCAACTGTTTCAGGGAAGAAAATATCGGCTCACAAAAGATAGCACCTTACCATAGAGATTATCCATACAAGGAAATAGATAAAGAGGAAGAGAAACGTATTCTCTCTGACTACAACTGTCAGGTAATTCACACAAGTCCTGAATATCAGACTAATCTTGATATAAATACACCGACAAACAGGATATTGACCTCAATGTGTTCTCCGGAACGATTGCTTTACATCATAAGATACGGAATTGCATACGTGAAGATGGAAAGGGAAGTGGATGGTAAAATAGAATCTACAGACCAGAAGCATATTATGCGTTATCAGCAGCTGTTTGCATCACTTGCGATTAAAAAGAAACTGTCGGAAGGGATGCGTTCAGGTGTGGTATGGCATACCCAGGGCAGTGGAAAAACAGCTTTATCATTTTATCTCACCTATATTCTCAATGACTACTTTGCAAAACAAAACAAGGTGGCCAAACTGTATTTTATAGTTGACAGACTTGATCTATTGGAACAGGCAAGCCAAGAGTTTGAGGCAAGAGGTCTTGTAGTAAGTACAGCCAACTCAAGAGCTGAACTGATGGAACATTTCAGAAGCAACCAGGCACAACATGGAGCAAGCGGACAGGCTGAAATTACGGTAGTAAATATCCAGAGGTTTTCAGAAGACAAAGAAAAGGTCAGGTTTAATGACTATTCTACAAACCTGCAGCGAATATTCATACTGGATGAAGCCCATAGAGGATATAAACCTGGAGGATGTTTCCTGGCCAACTTGTTTGAAGCAGACCCGGATGCCATAAAAATAGCATTGACCGGTACTCCTTTGCTTAAGGAAGAAAGGGCTTCATGCAGAGTATTTGGAAATGGAGAGTACTTTCACACTTACTATTACGATAAATCAATAGCAGACGGGTATACACTAAAGATTATAAGGGAAGATATTGAAACATCCTATAATGAAAAGTTATCCGATGTTTATGACAAACTGGACACACTGGTACAGAAAAAAGATATAAAGAAAGCGGATATCATTGAGCATCCTAATTATGTTAAGGAACTGGCTAGTTACATCATGTATGACTTGAAGAAATTCAGGAAAATACAAGGAGATGATACATTAGGAGGAATGGTCATCTGTGAAACGAGTGAACAGGCAAAACGTCTGTATGAGATATTTCAGGAAGAGTGGGAAAGACATCAGCCTAAAGCTCAGGTGTTTAGAATGGCTGATGGAACACTGTTGGCTGCAGAACCAGTCTTGACATATCATAGCAAATATCGACCACTTAAAGCAGGTATCATCCTTCATGATACAGACGATAAGGAGACAAGGAAGCAGATAGTCAAGGAGTTTAAAAAGAACATGAGCATAGATGTATTAATCGTGTTCAATATGTTGCTGACGGGATTTGATGCACCAAGACTGAAACGTTTGTATTTTGGTAGAAAACTTAAGGATCACAATCTGTTACAGGCCATAACAAGAGTGAATCGCCCTTATAAAGACATGAGATATGGCTATGTAATTGATTTTGCTGATATAAAGAAGAACTTTGAGGAAACAAATGAAGCCTATCTTAAAGAACTCAACCGCTTTAATGATGTTGAAGAAATAGGAGAAGGCAATGTCACTGATACATTTACACAGGTAATCGAGGATAAGGAAGAGATTATCAACCAAATGAAACAGGTAAGACAGACACTCTTCAATTATTCTTACGACAATGCTGAAGAGTTCTCCAATGAAATTTCGACAGAAGAGGATAAGTCTGTTCTTCTTGAACTGAAACAGGCATTGGTAGCGGCCAAGAATATGGCAAACCTTGTCCGTACATTCGGTGACGAAGATATGAAGGAGAAGTTCACTAAAATAGAGATAACCAAGCTTCCACAACTGTTAAGTGAGGTTCAGCACAGAATTGACATCATAAACCAGAAAGAAGCCTTTAGTGGTGAGGATGAGACAAAGAGAATGATTAATGAGGCTATGATGGATATTGAGTTCAATTTTTCAAAGATAGGCCAGGAGGAAATGAAAGTCATTGGTGGAGGAGCAGAGCTTAAGGAGAAGTGGAATAAAACCATAAGCAGCTTCACCCAGAACATAGATCAGGATGACCCTGAATACATTACTCTGAGAGAGGCCTTTATGGAAAGATTTAAGGAACACGGATTTGTAGTTGAGACTATAGCAAAGTTCAACGAAGAAACAAAAGCCCTTGATGAAATTATCAAGCGTCTGCAGGATCTGCAGAAGCGCAATACTGTGCTGATGAAGAAATATAAAGGCGATGAAAAGTTTGTGAGAATACACAAGAGAATAAGAGAGGAAAACAAGGAAAGGGAAAAGAAGGGATTGAAACCAATCTTTACGCAACATGATGAAGATCTTGTATCAATACTCAGCACTATAAAAAATGATCTAGATGCGAAAGTGTACGACAGGAATGATATACTTAAGAAAGATGCCTACTTTAACAGGACAGTAATGGCTCTTATAAACGGCTGCCTTTATCAGTATCCGGAAATAAAGCCTGAGATGGAAGATTATAAGTTCATCCAATCCAGAATATCACAACAATATATTAATCAATATAATGCCACCTATGGCAGAGCTTAATAGGAAAATATATGCTAGCAATAAAAGAAAAGACACTTCAGTTAATTGATGCCCTAAAGGCAACATGTCAATCATACGGTATGGGTAATGATGGAAACGAGTATAAGATAATAACACAGGTATTCTTATATAAGTTCCTGAATGACAAGTTCGGATATGAAATAAAGAACGCAAAGAGTGAAATTGCCAAGAAACTTAATGGTGATGTCAAGTGGGAAGAAGCATACGCAAATCTTTCAGATGATGAAAGAATGCTTCTACAAAGTGCAATATCTCCTGATGTTCCTATGTTGGAACCTTATCACTTGATTTCAAATTTATGGAATCAGCAGGGAAAGGGAGATTTCGACACAATTTTTGACAATACAATGACGGATATAGCAGAACAGAATGCTGATATATTCTCGACACAGACAACGGCTAATACAAAAATACCTTTGTTTGAACCGTTGACACCGTTTGTTACTGACAGTTCGCAGAGAGCAGCCTTTGCGCGTGCATTGGTCGATAAACTGGTAAACTTTTCTTTTGAAGAAGCATTCAAGCAGAATTATGACTTCTTCTCCAGTATATTTGAGTACCTTATAAAGGACTACAATACAGCTGGAGGTGGTAAATATGCAGAGTATTACACACCACATGCCATCGCAACGATTATGGCAAGATTGCTAGTGGGAGACAGTTCAGATCTTCATAGTGTTGAATGTTATGACCCTTCAGCCGGAACAGGAACACTTCTTATGGCATTAAGCCATCAGATAGGAGAGAATAGATGCACAATCTTTTCTCAGGATATTTCACAGAGAAGTAATAAAATGCTGAAGTTGAATCTACTGCTCAATGGTCTGGTTTCCTCTCTGGACAATGCGATACAAGGTGATACACTTGTAAATCCCTATCACAAGAGTGATGACGGAAAAGAGCTCAGACAGTTCGACTTTGTGGTAAGCAATCCTCCTTTCAAAATGGATTTCTCTGATACAAGGGAAAAAATAGCCGCAATGCCAGCCCGCTTCTGGGCAGGAGTACCAAATGTTCCAGCCAAGAAGAAGGAATCAATGGCTATCTATACTTGTTTCATTCAGCATGTTATAAACTCATTGAAGAAGACAGGTAAAGGTGCTATAGTCATTCCGACAGGATTCATAACAGCCAAAAGTGGAATTGAGAATAAGATATTAAAGAAGATAGTAGAGGACAAGATTGTTTACGGCTGTGTTTCTATGCCAAGTAATGTGTTTGCAAATACAGGAACCAATGTCAGTGTACTGTTCTTTGATAAATCAGAAACAGCCGATAAAGTGATATTGATTGATGCAAGTAAGTTGGGAGAGGAATATAAAGATGCAAACGGATTAAAGAAGGTAAGACTGAACGATGAAGAAATAGAAAAAATCATTACAACTTTCAATAACAAGGAAAGTGTTGATGATTTCTCTGTAGCTGTATCTTATGATGAAATAAAAGAAAAAGGATACAGCCTTTCAGCCGGTCAATACTTTGACATAAAGATTGATTATGTTGATATAACAGAAGAGGAGTTCAACTCTAGAATGACTGCGTATAAACAGACATTGACTGAACAGTTTGCTGAAAGTCGCCGTTTGGAAGAAGAAATAATGAAACAGTTGGATGCTCTGCAGTTCAACGTAAATGTAGGAAGCAATGAGTAAATCTATCAATATATTGGATGAAGATTATCTGCAGTGGGTGCAAGACCTATGCAATCGATATCGTCAAAGCCAAATTAAGGCAGCGGTAAAAGTCAACAAAGAAATGATTCGTTTCTATTACGAGCTTGGCCGTGATATGTCAGAGAAGAAAGCAGAGGTACGTTGGGGTTCGAAATTTTTCGCAAGTTTGAGTCGTGATTTGATGACTCAGAATCCCGGAGCAACGTGTTTCTCTCCAACGAATCTACTGTATATGAGGAATTTCTACCGTTTATATAGCAATTTTCTCGAAATTACTCAGCAACCTGCTGAGCAAATAGAAGGTGAGGTAATAATTACTCAGCAACTTGCTGAACAAATACGAAACCTGATATTCTCAGTACCATGGGGACATCACATGTATTTGATAGATAAATGTTCTGACAACCCGACTGAGGCTTTGTTCTATGCACGTGAAACTGTAAAACACGGATGGAGCCGATCTGTATTGATGAACATGTACGGTACAGACTTGTTTGAACGTCAGGGAAAAGGAGATACGAATTTTATCAAAACATTGCCATCACAAGAAAGTGATTTAGCACAAGAAATAACACGTGATCCTTATTGCTTTGGATTTACTCAACTGTGTGAACCTTATAATGAGCGGGTATTGAAAGATGCACTTATCACAAACATTGAAAAATTTCTGCTTGAACTTGGTACAGGTTTCGCTTATATGGGGAGAGAGTACCGTCTCGAAGTAGGTCAGACAGAGCAGTTCATGGATATGTTGTTTTACAATGTCCGATTGCGTTGCTATGTGGTTGTTGAAGTTAAAACAACAAAGTTTGAGCCATCCCATATAGGTCAGCTTGGTTCGTATATGGTTGCAGCCGATCATTTGCTACGTAATCCTGGTGATAATAAGACCATCGGTTTGCTCATTTGTAAATCAAAGGACAGAATTGAAGCTCAGTATGCACTGGAGTCCAGCAGCCAACCGATTAGCATCTCTGAATATGAACTTGAGAAGTTTTATCCGGAGAAATTAGAAGGAACTATACCAAGTATAGAGGAAATAGAGAGGAAACTTAATGCTAAAAATGAAGATGGAATTGAAAAAATATAAAAAGAAAAGGATTGTTCCGCAAGGTTGGGAGGAGATAACTCTGGAAGATGTTTTCAGAACATCTTCAGGTGCTACACCATTATCTACAGAAGTAAGCTATTATGCAAATGGTACTATCCCTTGGATTAATAGTGGTGAATTAGATAAACCGTACATTTATAATACAATGAATTTCATATCCCAAAAAGGATTTGAAAATTCCTAGTACGGAGATTTATCCTATTGATACAGTACTTGTCGCAATGTATGGTGCTACTGCAGGTAAAGCTTCGATACTTAAAATGGAAGCATGTACAAACCAAGCTGTTTGTGCCATACTTCCAAACAAAGAGTATAGTTCTGTATTTCTTAAATACAGCATTGATACGCTTTATGACCATCTTGTAGGTCTCAGTAGTGGTTCTGCAAGAGATAACTTATCACAGACTGAATTAAAAAAGCTGAAACTAATAATGCCTGTCACTAAGAATGAACAAGAAAATTTAGTTTCGATTCTTTCTCTGATTGACCGCAAAATAGAACTTAATCGTCAGATAAATCAGAATTTAGAGGCTTGATAAATTCTGGTTGTAGTCTAAAGGCATCGGCATTTACACACATTTGGTAAAGATTGATATGTGGGTTCAGTTTTTTACGGACAAACTGAATTATTTTTTCTTTCTCTTGCTCATCTATGTTGACACCAAAATAAATCGACTCAAAACATTCTCCTTTCAACGGCATATAATGGTGTATCTCTCGCCAATCCCATATTTCCTTAGGATGTTTGGCTTGCGCCGGAGTCAAGGTTGCATATATGGAACTTGGTTTAGGCATTACTAATCTGACCTCCTGCTCATATTCCCATTCCTTCGCTTTTGTTTGCCATTGGTAATTGAAAATATCCTGTGCTGAATTATATGCACTTGGACGTTCGATGATATTATAATATTGAACATCAAGGACAATAGGCTTAATGTATATTGAGCCAAACATTGGAGGAACAGATTCCATTATTTTATCCAAATCAAGACCGATGCAGATACCTTTGTGGTTATAACAATAATGTGCCCACATGAGTATAGAGTCATTGATTTTTGACAAGCTGCACAGCCATGTCTCGTTACGCAGATTAAGTGCATCGTTTTCTTCTTTCATTTTCCACCATTCCTCTGGTATCCATCCTTGCAGTTTCCGTTCTGGCACACTCGAATAGTCGAGCAGTTTAGGATGACAATCGAATGGGTCGTTCAATTGAGACGCATTAGTAAATTGAAGATTTTGGTTTCCAATCATGCACTTAGCCCCCGTTATGTCCAAATATTTGTATAGAATGCGAGCCATTTATTCTATTGTTATTTGTCCATTTATCAGCAACGGCAACAGTTCGTCACGTTGCTTCGTTAAAGAAAGTATCTGTTTTTTATTCTCTATTACCAAAGCAAGCAATCCATCTAATGTCTTTCGAGGATTGAAAGCTCTTGTTTTTAGTGGCTTTATCAGATACAATCCCTTCAAGTCCTTATCTGAAAGATGCCCAACGGTAGAACCCTTGGCATTTTGTTCTTTAGCCTTTATATATGGTTTGATACTATGAAGAATTTGAATTGACGATATTGTTGAATCAGAATGTGCTCGTAATCTCACACATCGTTGATTAAGATAGGCAATATTATCATGCCAGAAATTCATGTGAAAATTACCGTCCATTCCTACAAGTACATCATTTTCGTTCAGATGGTATTTTTCATCTGCTTTTTCCAAAGAATACGCAGAAGTAGTTCCTTCGAGTATGTCTCGGATGCGCACTACAGGAACATTCGTTTCTTCTTCTGTAAATTGTTCAGTCGCAAAAGGAAAACCATATTGTACACTAACGGCATCAAACAATGAAAGTACTTCCCAATCTATAGGTATTTCTCTTTTTAGTTTTTCATTCCAGACCATCTCGCCCCCGCTTGACTTATACGGTTTGCCCTCTTCATTCGGAAAGTCAAACTGTACAAACCAGTAGTCGTAGAGTTGCTTTGCCATCGCTTCTAAATTCTGATTTATAAGTCATAGAAAAATTAAATTGAAGTAGTATGTCAAGATATTTAAGTAATGCAGGAGATGGATGCTTAGGGCAGTTTATAGTTTGGGGCGTCATAGCATTGATATTTTTATTGTTGACGCATATAACAAGTCACAGCATGCAATGATTAAAGAAGCCAGAGAATTCAATGATGTTTATAATTATATGCAGTATCTAAATAAACATCCTGAAGGTGGTTGTGCCAGTGAATTTTGTGACTCTATATGTGCATATTCCGGCGGATACCCGTTCAGCATTTCCGGTGATATCCGTTCAG
>NZ_QSQT01000003.1 GCF_003437535.1 Phocaeicola plebeius | reverse complement strand
GACTGAACGGATATCACCGGAAATGCTGAACGGGTATCCGCCGGAATATGCACTGATATCTATTTCAAGGAATTAGGAAATGAATCTCCCGTACTTGTGAAACTTATAATGAAAACCATATACCAGAACGACAAGAGAGAATTCAAACATATTGGCGCAAAACAGTTTGGTATGCAATTCTTACTGAACGGACTTTACACCCATAATGGACTTCTATATTTCCATACCGAAATAAAGAACAGAACCGATATGCCTTATAACGTGGACTTCATTACGTTTAAGGTAGTGGATAAGAAGGTTGCCAAACGTACAGCTATTCAGGAAAGAATACTCCAACCATTAAGGGCATACAATCAGATTACCTGGATAAAAGGGCATAGGGAAGAAAGAAGCATTTTTGCACTCGAGCAATTTACACTACCAGAGGACAAGCGTCTAGAGGTTACTCTATACGAAAGAAATGGTGGTCGCACAATGACGTTTTATATGGAAAACGAGGATTTGATAAGAGCAAAAAACATTGACAGCCTTAAACTGAAATTCTGATGAAAAGGATACTTGTTATTATAATTGCCATTGTCGGTTTGAGCATACCGACAATGGCACAACGATTATTACCTCACCAAAAGGGAATTGAGTTTTATGGTGGTGTACCTTTACAGAAGCATAATACATTTGGAGACGGTAATTTCAATGCCGGACTTAATTTTACAAGGTATATCCGTAACTATCACTATTATCATTTCGGACTAAATTATCTTCAGCAGAACTATCACTATAATGAACTGAAAGTGCCGGTACGTGATTATACTGGTGAAGGTGGATTTATGTTTCACCTGATTTCAAGTCCGGGAAAAAGTTTCCTCGTTTATGGTGGACCATGTATTTCACTCGGTTATGAAGAGGTGAATGACGGCAACAGATGGCTGCCAGATGGTGCATACCTTGAAGCAAGAAACAGATTTGTTTATGGTGCTGGCGCCCAATTATCTATGGAAGGATTCATTACGGACAATGTAGTGGTTCTCGCAAAAGCCAAAGGAACATTCCTTTTCGGAACAGACTTGGATTTATTCAGGCCTTCAATATTGATAGGAATCAGTATTATCATGTAATATCAGTCAAACAAAATCAGAATCAATGTAATAACACATTATGAAAACAATAAAACATATACAGTCACTTCTTGTGATAATAATTGCCTACATGACATTGGGTTCATGCAGCAATGAACTTGATGTCACAAAATCATTTCCATTTACAGTTGAAACGATGCCTGTCCCAAAGGAACTCAGCCAAGGGGAAACCATTGAAATCCGCTGCACCTTAACCTGTCCGGCTGACTATTCAGGAACTCAATATACTATCAGATATTTTCAGTATGATGGTGACGGCATACTTCGTATGGGAAAAGATGGTGAACCGTTCATCCCCAATGACAGATACCCAGTAGAAAAAGGGGACTTCCGTTTATATTACACCTCTCAATCTACAGAACAGCAAAGCCTTGAGATTGTATTTGAGGATAATATGGGGCATTCTCAGGTTGTCGAGTTTGATTTTAATGACAAACGGAACTAATTCCAGTTATTAAATCGCAATTAATCATATGAAATCTTTCATATAACAACTTTTATAGTATAAATTGAAATAGTAGTAGCTGTTTTATAGCAAAACTATTTCAATTTATGATTTTGATTATAGATTGTCGTTTACTCTTTTTGAACTATCTGATTTATTTTTAGTCTCTTCGATATTTTTTCTTAGATATCTATCATATAACATCAAATTTGTAATTGATTTATTAAAACCGATATCATCCATAAAAGTTTTATATGAAAAATCATGTAAGAAAGACTCACATACAGAATCAATCCATAATAAGTTTTTCCAATTAGGTGATAATAAAAAGAAAAAAGGTTTCAGAGATATCTCTAGCTTTAAAGAAATACTATAAAAGATCATATCAGGAGTAGAGACATAAAACCTATGGAAATCATACGGAATATTAGCATTAAATCCTTTAAAAGAAGCATGTAATCTTAAGTTGAAATACTTACCAGATATTACCAAAGTCTCTTTACCTTCTTTTTTTAATATTGTTTTGGGAGGAAGTTTTAATTCAAACTTATTAAATTCAACATCATCATCGCCTAACAATGTATATATATCATCAATATTATCTTCTTTATCTTTTATTTTACTAAGGAATTTTTCACGATCTTCAAAAGGCTTTGATATTAAATCAAGAACTCTATTATCTAACAAATAATCAGCTATATTACTTCTATTCAATACAGTTATGTTTTTTGTATTATCTCCAAAATACATTTCAAGTTTGTCTGATAACCATTCAATAAATATATATTCGGTTAACTCATTTATAAACTTACATATTTTTTCTTCTTTAAAGTATTTCCGAGCTTCATCATCTGTTATTTTTTTTATTAGAACATAATCCTGGGACACATATTTACTATTATTAGTATATTCTTTCTTGAAAGCTTTTTCCCAACATTCTTTAAAAGTTTTATTCTCTCTACAAACTGAAATAAGTATTTCGATAAATTTTTCATTGAAATAATAACGATAAACCTTACCTAATCTAGCTTTATCATCAACAACTAAAAGTGCCTCAGTACAAATTTGATGTTTTCTTAATGTGTAAAAGTTAAATATTTTTATCAGAAGAACAAATAATATGCAAAATAGCCCAGAAATAAAAAAAACAAGATATTTACCTTTAAAGAATTCAGCTAAAGCACTAACTATAAAAGAAATTCCAAAAGACAAAAAGATTGCAACTATAATATTGTCAAAAATAAATATTTTCTGTTTTTTCAAATAATCTAATGGTTTCATACAAATGAGATAATAACTTAAAATAGACAGGAATTAGTAACTGATATAGTAATAAAAATCATTACAAAAATAGATATTTCTAGTATATCCTTAATATTTTTAATAGTATTTATTATGGATATATTATTTAAATAAAGGATTTTTGCTACTTTTTGTGCCGCCTGAAGCTCACTGTAAAAAGTAGTGGGCGGAAATTCCGCCCACCTTCATTCTATTAACTTGAGATATTTAAGAGGTCCGAACTCATCGGATTTTCTTCCCCATGTCCAATCGTGTTCATACATATCATCTCCCCACTGCTGTGGGGAGTCAAAGACAACTTTTACGTTTACTGAATACTTACAATCTTCAATTTCCGTGATGATACCTTTAACCATCATACCGGTGAACATACATTCACACCTTTTTCCGATTATACTCTGATTTATTTCTGTAGTTTTCATATCTCATATATCCGTTAAGCAACCAGACATTTCTGTATCATTCCCATATTCTGATTTACCAAGTTTATTATTTGCTCATGGTATTCGGTATTCTTATTATATACACCTCGACTTTGTACGACCTTTAAAGTTTTCAATGAAACTTCAATAGTTTCAATGCGTTTACCTTCAATGGTAGCTGATAGTATCAAAGAATTTTCTTTCAGATAGTAGGAATTTGAAAATACGCAATGGTGCATTATCTTAGCTTCCTCAATAAAATCATGAACACTGCTCAAAACATGTACTTGAATTATGCCGTCTGTAAATGAAATACCGAAGAACTTACCCTTTTGCTCCTTATATATCCTTTCATTCTCAATAGCTTGAGCCTTTTTGCGTTCATTATCTTCCTGTCTGATTTCATCATTCCTTCTTTTGACCAAGTTGTCATGTTCGGAAACAATATCTTTCGGACAAACGTATTTGGAATTATGAATGTCCATTCCAAAGTGTTTCAGCAGTCTGATATAATCACACCATTCAGAAGCATTGGTGATTTCATAGCCATTACGGATACAGATTTTTAAAGCTGCCCAATATTCATTTATATCTGCATTTGAACGAATGAAATGACGGAACATTTCTATCTGACCGACTTTAAGTAATGTTTCCATCTTGTTATCAGATAGGATTGCCTTGAAAAAAGCATTTGGGGATATATTGTAAAACTTTCCCTTGAAGCCATTTCGTCTGATTTTCTTCATAATTCTAATATGTGGATAGGTGCATTGTGGAGTAATATCGTATGCAAAGTGGTTACTATTTGACCTCAGTTCCATGCAGCTGTGTTCATTCCACAAATCATAATACATGGAGGACATACACCGCAAACGTGCTATAATTTCACCTCTACCATTAGGAGCAATCCACTGCTGCACTATTTCATTGATTTCATATTTCGCTTGATAGCCAACCTTTCTATTGGCTCTGACTATAAAGAAACGGATTACCTGATAACCTTTACAGGTTGTAATGATAGAGAAATATTCTGTACCTTTAAACACTCTCTGACGGGTTTTCATTACCTCCAACTTGCTTCCACAATGAGGACAAGTACATTCCGCATGGTCTGAGGAAGGGATATTTTCACCCTTCCAAGAATGACCACAATCGGTACAAGTTACAATTCCTTTACTCGTCATACGTGCAATATGGCTGAAACAATGCTTGTATGCGTATGCTTTTTGCTTCTCTGATATGCTTTTCAGTCTTTTTGATAATGTAACAATTTCAGACTGAATACGTGTTTTCGGCTTCATAATCAAAAATCAAATAATGAGGGTTGAACATTGGTTGTCTGAGTTGCAGATGATTTCTGTTTTGCTCTGCTCTGTAACTTGTTGAGTTCCATTTGCTGATATTGCTCAATAGCCTTTCTGCGTGCGTTCTGCTTTTCCTCTTCAGTAAGTTCAACATGGTGGTTTACCATTACTTTACAACTGATAGGCTTTCCGATTTCAATATCATCTTCATCATAGTAATGCATAGCCATAGAATAGATTTCATCATCATCAAATCCGTTCATTCCGCTTTTCTGAACTTCATTAAGTATATAGGTTATGCAATCTTCAATGTTCTTTGCCGGATTTGCGTATCGTGGTGCAAACAAATCGTCCGTCATTGCTCTATACTCCAAGTAGTTTTGGATAGCAGCCTTGAATAATTCTGTACCTTTCATATCTCACAAGTTTAATAGTTAAAAATTTTATGCGGATTCTAGAGCTGAGGGAGTTGAGTTTCAACCTTTGGTATCTGCCTCTCGTATATCCGACATTTTTTTTATGCGTCTTTCTTTCACTTCGGTCGTTTCCGTTTCAGGTGCTATAAAAGGTAGGTATTAGCAGATACAAGGTTTTTGTATAAAATACTACCCGAAGGGCTGGAGATTTTCTACAAAACCACCGGCTTGACCTTGTATCTGAGTAAAATACCGTAATTACCTTTGCACCAGAACGTAAATGGCCGTCAGAAGTGTGGAAAGAGAAATGAATGGAGGTACTGCGATAAAAGAGGCAGACAAATTAAACTTGATAGATATTTCCGATTTTGTCACAAAATCAAAAGTGTGTTTTTCTGATTTAAGATTATAAAGATGAATTATTTAAATAATAGCATTAAATGATTTTATATAATTTATAATAAAGGGAATAACTTCGATAGCTATTCCCTTATTTTTTCGACTACTTTTTGGCCCTATTAGCTTCAATTTCATCTTTTTCGGCTTTTGTAAATACTTCACCACATTGAGTACAAATGTAATCACCTGTTTTGTTTTCAACATATCCAAGATTTGACATCGGTGCTCCTTGAGTTTCTTTCTCAAAATTAGGATGATTGCATGGCTTATCTCCCCATTCTTCTCTTAATCTTTTTCCTTTATTAATATCCATAAAACATATACTTTAAAGTTTAGATATGTAAAGATAAAACAAGTTTTTAGGATATCCAATAAAATAACTGTTTTACAAATGTTTCTATAAATCATTCACTTATACATCCCAATTTTTCTAATATAGAATTAAGTAATATAACAATAATTTGAATTTAAATACAAGATAAAGATTATAAAGAAGCATCCATTATTGTTAAGATAGAAGAAATATCTTTTATGCATCTCAGTTTTATTCTTCTTTATTTAACTCATGAGCACGTTCTTCTGCTGCTTTTTTCGTTAAATATATTTCTCCTTTAATAGGGATATAGTTACTGTCTGTTTCAGAATATTTAGCAACTTCATACATTCCTAATTGCTTATCTGATGGTTGAGCTACATACATTTGAATTTTATTTTCCATAATCATTTCTATTTTTTATTCAATGTAAATATACAAATTTCCTTACATTTATATATTCTTTCCAAAAACAAAATTTTATAGTATATAATTTATACTAAAAATGAAATCGTATTATTTTTTATTATCATAAGATTTTTCATTATTAGAAATATACTCTTTTTCATACTCAGTCACATAATGCAGGAATTCAATCGTCTTCAGACGTTGTTCAACACTAGTTTTAGATACAAGTACAGGTTCTTCATCACTAGCACACCAATGGGCATACATATCAATAAGTGCCTGGATATCCTTCCTTATATATTGTGGTACACGCATGGTTACAGAAGGAGAATTTCCGGCAAGCTTCTTTCTGCCAGTTCCTTTTCTTCTTCCCCCTTTCTTTTGTGCTATAATCTTCTCAATATCTACAGAAGTTAGAATTTGAGGTCTATAATATTCAGGTAAACCACCCTTGGCCTTGTAATAATAGCTGCCATAAGGATTTCTCCATATCCGATCGAGTTTGTTCAACAAGTAGAGTCGAATAACTTCCTTGCACAATTCATGGTCATAAATATTCCTGACTGATTTCGTCACATTTTCAGAGGTATAAAATGGTATAATAATATCGTATTTCGTAACGAGAGTATCTGTCGGTTTCATAATATAAAATGAGTTATTTGATTTTGTTACTTTTTCAAAAGGCATAATTAATGCTTATATAAAGCATAGCAACAACAGAATGATTGCAGCAATCGCAATCCATTTGACGATAGTGAGTATTACAGAAAATGCAAACCTCATTATGCTCGAAATGAGAATAAAACCAATAAGCAATCCTATAGCTATAACCACTTCTTTGGTAATGATGCAGCTAAGCAGCCAGCAGAAGCCTATCAGAACAGCAATATAAAATGTTAGCTTGATTAGAGATATAACTCGATAATGTGAAGCAGGCTGATTTACAGGTTGCTTCTTCAATGATTCATTTGATATAAAAGTAGGTTCTGTTTTCATAAGCATCCATTTTAGAAAGTTAATATTAGGTCGGGATAGAACAACCTTTGTTTCAAGGGCTTTATAAAGGTCGGCTTTCAGAAAAGGCAAGGACTATGGGATAAATACAACCTTCAGGTGGAGATTTCTCCCATAGCCTTGGGAATCCTTGCCGATTGAAAGCCGGAAATTACCTTTGCACTTGAACAAAAGTTGTCCCGACTTTAACTGGTAAAACTGAATCAGAAAACAGGAAGCTCGTTTCTTTCAATAATAATCTGTATGCAACCTGTTAGTTCAGTGTAAAGTTCATCATACTCTGGTTTACCGTCAAAATCATCATCAAGTTTATATTTGGCAAATGTTTTCTGAATAGCTGTATTGCCCAAAAGGATAGCTGCCAACCTCTCAGCAAGACTCTGAGGTATATTTTCTGCAAACTCATTCCATAATACTTCTACAATTGTATCATACTTGGAAAAGTGGAGTCCATTGTACAGAACCTCATTTGCTGCTTCTTCAGCTTCAAGATCTGAAAGACCAATGGTTATGGCATTGGCATATACATTCAATGCTTCATCTGCACGGCTACTTAGGAAAGCTTTGTCATTGGACAATTCCGGATGATGCTCACTGATATACTTCCCCAATAAAGACTGGAAGTAAGAAAGTTCTCTTTTTTCGTTTGTTTTCATGTTACCTACTTTTTTATTTGGTTAATGGAATCATTGAAATTATCTAATTTACCTGCAAGTGCCAGCATATCTTCTTCTATCTTCTTGTTTGTTATACGGGCATATACTTGTGTAGTCCTTATATTGGTGTGACCAAGCATTTTTGACACAGATTCAATAGGAACACCTTTACTTAATATCATTGTAGCAAATGTATGTCTTGCCAGGTGATAAGTCAAATTCTTTTTAATACCACAGACATCACCGATTTCTTTTAAGTAACTGTTCATCTTCTGATTGGATAATATAGGAAGAAGTTTACCATCCTTCGTTCTTCCTCTATACTTTTCAATAATCATAGCCGGAATATCAAGCAATAAAATATTACTTGGGACTTTTGTCTTCTGACGTGTAGTCATTATCCATCGTTTACCATCAAGTGTAACTATATTATCTTGTGTTAGATTTGCGACATCTATGTATGCCAAACCACAGAAGCACGAAAAAATAAAAATGTCCCTTACAGCTTCAAGTCGTGCTGTCGGAAATTCCTTTTCCATGATACATTTTATTTCTTCATCTGTAAGGAAACCTCGGTCAACATATTCCAATTGGAAATGATGATTCATAAACGGATCATGAGTAATCAAGTCTTTCTTTTGGGCATCCCTAACAACAGTCTTAAAGAACTTTAATATTTTGGTTGCAGTGTTGATTTTAAGATTAGCTACAGAACGCAAGTATGTTTCAAAATCATTGATAACCTGATGTGTCAGTTCTTTTGGCATCAAGTCTTTACGTCTATACTTATATCGCAAAAAATTCTCAAAATGACGTTTGGTCCCTGAATATTTGTGATAGGTAGCTTTTGCTTTGATTGTTCCTACCTGAGCCTGCAGTTCTTTTAAATAATCATCATAGAATTCAAGAATGGTAATTTTTGCCTTATCCTTCCCAAGAAAAAAATTCTTTATTTTTTCAAGAGTAAGGTCTGCATCACTTTCATGGCGCTTAAAGATTTCCTGGAAAGATGTAGATATTTCATCCAATTGAGCATTGACAACCAATGCCTCCTGAGTACGCCCTTTCATTCGGCTTGTTGAATTACACCACAATTTTTTATCCACATAGATACCGGATGAACCTACATTAAGCATTTCTTTGTTTAAATAGATTCTGATCATCAAAGGAGATTTACCACTTTTGTTCTCGTAATTGGAGCGTACATAGAACGACACTTTAAAAATCATTCTCATAATAACTAATCATTTTTTAGTGTAGCAATTTTGCCACAAAGTTCGACATAATTTATTATGAATGAGTGATTTATAAGGCGTCAATTTGGCTATCTTTTGACCGTCACTGCTACATTTTTTTGCCAAAAATGCGAGGTCATTTTCTGTAGCAGAGAATTCAAGATGGTATTCATCTCAAATTTTCTGCTACATTTTTGTGACAGCAAAATTTCTGTAGCAGAAATTGTAGCAGAAATTGACTAAGATATGACTGCCAACCGATGCTGGATGGCCTTCATCTTGAAACAAAAATATACGAAAAAAGCACCGTAATCAATTGATATACGGTGCTTTGACTCCTTGAGTGAAGGTTTAATTGAATACCTTCTTTTAGTCTCGTTGCGGAAGCTGGGGGATTCGAACCCCCGGTACGGTTACCCGTACGGCAGTTTAGCAAACTGCTGGTTTCAGCCACTCACCCAAACTTCCAGTAGCTGATGTAGCGCATACGGGAATCGAACCCGTGTTTCAGCCGTGAGAGGGCCGCGTCCTAGGCCACTAGACGAAAGCGCCATTCTCTTTCCTAATTACAGAAGCGGAAGCTGGGGGATTCGAACCCCCGGTACGGTTACCCGTACGGCAGTTTAGCAAACTGCTGGTTTCAGCCACTCACCCAAACTTCCAATCTTCTTTGGGAACGCATCTTCTCTCAAATGCGGTGCAAATATAGAGCGACTTTTTGAGTTGTGCAAACTTTTGCAAAGATTTTTTCGCAAACACACCTCTCCCTTAACCCGTTTCTATAACCTATACTACTTTGTAATTAATGCAAAATAATAATATACCACAAAATAGGTATTGTACAACACAAGGTTTTTCACTACCTTTGCACTCGGTTTAGAGAACCACATTTACATAACTTTTTAATATTTCAAATTTATGGCAATGAATTTTAAAGAAGGCCGTTGGAACCATGAAATCAACGTCACCGATTTCGTAAAGACAAACATTACGCCTTACGAGGGCGACGCTTCATTCCTGGTCGGTCCAACTGAACGTACAAAAGCTGTTTGGAACAAATGTTTGGAAGCTTTGGCTGAAGAACGTGCAAACAATGGTGTACGCTCGCTCGATCCGTCCACAGTATCAACCATCACTTCTTTCGCACCGGGATATATTGATAAGGAAAATGAAGTCATTGTCGGCTTGCAGACTGACGAAGTGTTGCGCCGCGCAATCAAACCTTTTGGAGGTATCAAGGTAGTAGAAAAAGCTTGCCGTGAAAACGGAGTAGAAGTTGACCCGAAGGTTAAAGATATTTTCACTCATTATCGCAAAACTCATAACGACGGGGTCTTCGATGCATACACAGAAGAAATCCGTTCTTTCCGCTCACTTGGTTTCTTGACAGGACTTCCTGACAACTATGCACGCGGACGAATCATCGGTGATTACCGTCGTCTGGCATTGTATGGTCTGGACAGACTGATTGAAGCTAAACAAAATGATTTGCGTCACCTGACTGGTCCGATGACTGATGCCCGCATCCGTCTTCGTGAAGAAGTGGCAGAGCAGATCAAGGCCCTGAAGGAAATCAAGATCATGGGAGAACAATACGGTCTTGAACTGGGACGTCCGGCTCACAATGCACAGGAAGCTGTTCAGTGGGTATACATGGCTTACCTGGCTGCCGTAAAAGAACAGGATGGTGCTGCCATGTCATTGGGTAACGTATCGTCTTTCCTGGATATCTATATTGAATATGATATGGCTCATGGCCTGCTTGACGAAGCACATGCACAGGAGTTGATTGACCAGTTTGTTATCAAACTGCGTATGGTACGCCACTTGCGTATGCAGGCTTATACCGACATCTTTGCCGGCGACCCGACATGGGTGACTGAGTCTATCGGCGGACGCTTCAACGACGGACGTACAAAAGTAACCAAGACTTCATTCCGTTTCTTGCAGACATTGTACAACCTCGGTCCTTCACCAGAACCGAACTTGACCGTGCTGTGGAGTCCGGAACTGCCGGAAGGTTTCAAGAACTTCTGTGCACAGGTTTCTATCGATACATCTTCTATCCAGTACGAGAACGACGACCTGATGCGTGAAGTACGTAACTCTGACGACTACGGTATCGCTTGCTGTGTATCTTATCAGGACATCGGCCGTCACATCCAGTTCTTCGGTGCACGCTGTAACCTGGCTAAGGCATTGCTGCTGGCTATCAACGGCGGACGCTGTGAAAACACCGGCACACTGATGGTAAAGGACATTCCGGCATTGAGCGGTGATGTATTGAACTTTGAAGAAGTGCTTGCCAACTATAAGAAAGTGCTGAAAGAAATGGCACGCGTGTACAACGAAGCCATGAACATCATCCACTACATGCACGACAAGTATTATTACGAAAAGGCTCAGATGGCTTTCGTAGATACTGACCCGGTTATCAACCTGGCTTACGGTGTGGCAGGTATGTCTATCGCTGTTGACTCATTGTCTGCCATCAAGTATGCAAAGGTAACAGCTCGCCGTAACGACATCGGACTGACAGAAGGATTCGACATCGAAGGTGAATTCCCCTGCTTCGGAAATGACGATGACCGCGTAGACCACCTGGCAGTAGACTTGATTTACTACTTCGACGAAGAATTGAAGAAATTGCCGGTTTACAAGAATGCCAAACCGACCTTGTCTATCCTGACCATTACTTCAAATGTGATGTATGGTAAGAAAACAGGTGCCACTCCAGACGGCCGTGCCAAAGGTGTAGCATTTGCTCCTGGAGCTAACCCGATGCACGGGCGCGACAAGAACGGTGCCATTGCTTCTCTGAGTTCTGTAGCTAAATTGCGCTACCGTGACTCACAGGACGGTATCAGTAATACCTTCTCTATCGTACCGAAATCTTTGGGAGTAGATATGGAAAACCGTATCGAGAACCTAGTAACGATGATGGACGGTTACTTCGTGAAAGGTGCGCATCACCTGAACGTAAACGTATTGAACCGGGAAATGCTAGAAGATGCCATGGAGCATCCGGAAAAATATCCTCAGCTGACAATTCGTGTATCTGGTTATGCGGTGAACTTCATCAAACTGAGCCGTGAGCATCAGCTGGAAGTAATTTCACGCAGCTTCCACGAACGCATGTAATTCTTGCATAAAGAGTATATAATTTTAACTGGACACAAGCTACCCGGATTTTCAGTCCGGTAGTTTGTGTCTATTATTTTTTATCCTATCATGATTAGAGTACATTCATACGAATCATTAGGCACATACGACGGTCCGGGAATACGTCTCGTTGTTTTCTTGCAAGGCTGTAATTTCCGATGCCTTTATTGTGCCAATCCCGATACTATTGATGCCAAAGGTGAAAGTAAAGAAACTGCTCCTGAAGAGATTCTCAAGATGGCTGTAAGCCAAAAACCTTTTTTCGGGAAGAAAGGAGGCATTACTTTCAGTGGAGGAGAACCGACCTTTCAGGCAAAAGCCTTGGTTCCTTTATTCCGCATGCTGAAAGAAGCGGGCATTCATATCTGCATAGATACAAATGGCGGAATCTGGAACGAAGATGTAAAGGAGTTGCTTTCGCTGGCAGACCTCGTACTACTTGACGTAAAAGAGTTCAATGACGAACGTCATAAAGCACTCACCTCCAGAAGTAATGCACAAACCCTGAAAACTGCAGCCTGGCTTGAAGAAAACCAGAAACCGTTCTGGCTGCGTTATGTACTGGTACAAAAGTACAGCTACTTTAAAGAAGACATAGAAGCACTCGGCGAGCATTTCAAAGACTATCGCATGATTGAACGGGTTGAGATACTTCCCTATCACACTCTAGGTGTACATAAATATGAAGCCATGAAAATGGACTACCAGCTGAAAGATGTACAACTCAACACGCAAGCGCAATTAGATGAAGCGAAAGAATTGTTTGAAAAGTACTTCAGGACGGTTTACATAAACTAAGTAATTAGTTTACAACAAATTACTCAATCTCAGTACTCCTTAAGAAGTACTGACCGACTCCAACTTAAAATAAAAAACTGCAACTTTTTCTGAAAAAATTTATCACCCTCATGCAGTATTTACATATATGTGTCATTTATTAGTCAGACAACAGGAAATAATAAGACTATAATTACTATATGGAGAAAAGAAGGTTAGTGAATAAAACCGAGATGGGAAAAGAAAATTTTAAAAGAATTTCCAGCAAACAACTGGAAGCCAGGATTACGGCCTTCACTGTCATACTGGCAGTAATTGTCATGAACATATTGTGGTGGACAGGTACACAGTTCTTAGAGTTGAACAACAACCACAATATTACGGAAACTGCAAAACCTTTCAATCAACAGGCCATGCAGCACCGATAAACCCTGTCATTGGGGAATCAACACAAAAAGGAGTCCCGGTATCCAAGTTCAAAGATACCGGGACTCCTTTTTTCTATCTGTTACCTTATTACAGTAATAAAACGGTCAGTTCACGCGCTCCGTGTGCTCCCATCACCAGCGCCTGCTCAATATCCGCCGTTTTTGATGGACCAGAGATGAATACACCGTAACCATACTCTCCTGTATCTATTTTCTGATACGCCTCGTGCATGTTGTTTACCAGATTTTTCCGGTCGAGCAGAAGTATCAAGGCCTCAGAAATAAAGTACACCGCACGCTGTTCCACATCCTGCTGTACCCAGACAGCTCCGTTTTCACACACACCGATGCGTCCGTCTACCACAGCCAGGTCTGTGCCATCCAAATCAGCAGAAGCCTCCACATCGTCAGGATGAAAAGTGGCACAGGTTATATTCTTCAGATTGGAAGCAATACGTTTGGCATCCGGATACAATTTACGGACCAGCGCATTGACATCTTCTCCCTCATTGACCGTCACCACACGTCCGCCGACTTCTGCCACAACCTTACAGAATTGTGCTACCTGATCAGCGTACGTAATTGCTCCTTGTTCCAATGCAGACAAGTCCGGCTTTTCATAACGTACTCGCGTATTACGACGTATGTTCTGCAATATATCTTCTCTACTACTCATAGCTTCCCTATTTTACTTTACCCTTTTTCCACATTTCATTAAAACTTTCCTTAGCAAACTGTGGCATTTCATGTTCTTTTCCCCAGTCATTCAATCCATTGTACACCAGTGAACGAGGGAAAGAATTCACCCACGAAGCCCGTGCCAGAGCCAAATTAAATAAAGACGGATGTTCCATCAGCACCTTCATACCGCCCGACATGAGACGCTTGGACGAGCTGGCTACTCCCAAGCCATCCAGTTTTTGTCTCCAACGATAAATCTGGTCTGCCAAATCTACTTTCGCCGGACACACATTCTGGCAAGAATAACACAAAGAACAGGCCGATACATTATCATAATAGTGTAAAGGTGCTTTCAGCATTCCCAGATTAATGCCAATCGGGCCCGGAATAAAATAGGTATAAGAATATCCGCCGGAACGACGGTACACCGGACATGTATTCATGCAAGCTCCGCATCGCAAGCAGTTCAATGTCTTTACATGCTCCTGATCAGCCAGAATATTACTACGCCCGTTATCTACGATAATGATGTGCAGTTCACCTCCTTTGCGGGGTTTACGATAATGCGAGGTATAGGTCGTGATAGGTTGTCCGGTACCAGAACGTGCCAGCAAGCGGGTAAATACGCCCAGTGCCTCACGGTCTGGCACAATCTTCTCCAGCCCGAAAGCTGCAATCTGTAATTTAGGTTGCGAAGTACCCATATCCGCATTACCTTCATTGGTACACACCACAAACTCACCCGTAGAAGCCACGGCAAAATTAGCACCAGTCATGGCTGCTTCTGCTTCAATAAACTTATGACGCAGATTCTTACGTGCCGCATGCGTCAAATAAGTCTGGTCATTGTTGCCCGGCTCCGTGCCCATCTCTTTCACAAACAGTTCACCGATTTCCTCCTTCTTGATATGGATGGCCGGCACCACGATGTGACTGGGTTTCTTATGCATCAGCTGAAGGATTCTTTCTCCCAAATCACTTTCCACCACATCAATTCCTTTCTGAATCAGGAATTCATTCAGTCCACATTCTTCGGCCAGCATCGATTTACTCTTGATAAAGCGATGCACATTGTGTCCGTGCAGAATATTATAGATTATAGAACAATACTCATCGGCATCTTTCGCCCAATACACATGGGCTCCGTTTGCCTGTGCGTTCTTTTCAAACTCCTGCAAAAGCAAATCCAGGTGACTGTTGCTGTACATCTTGATGGCAGAAGCCATGTCGCGCAACTGTTCCCATTCCGGTACCTCCCGGCTAATCTTATCTCGTTTGGCACGCATCATCCACAAGGTCTGGTCATGCCATCCCGCCAGTTCCTTATTTTCCTGAAACTTCTCGGCGGTTTTTGAATGTTTCGTACTCATAGTCCTGCAGCTAAAACTTCTACAATATGAATGGTTTTGATAGGCAACTTCTCTCTGGCAATTATCCCGTTCTGATGCATCAGACAGGAGCCATCGGCACCTACGATATATTCTGCCCCCGTATCTATATGACGTTTTACCTTGTCACGTCCCATCTGTCCGGATACGGCGTGTTCTTCTACCGCAAACATACCTCCAAATCCACAACACTCATCCGGTCTTTCCGGTTCTACCACTTCAATGTCTTTCACCAAGGAAAGCAAATCACGAAGCTTATTATAATACGGGATATTCAATTCGCTCGGTGAAGAAAGGTGCATCAGGCGCACTCCATGACAACTGTTCTGGATACTGACCTTGTGAGGGAAAGAAGCCTGCAAGGAAGTGGGTTTCACCACGTCATGAATAAATTCGCAGATATCATAAATTTTGCCCTCGCTGGCACAACGATGAGGTTCCTTGGCTAATAACTGTCCATAATGATCACGCACAAATACCACACAGCTGGCCGACGGGCCTACAATGTAATCATACTGTTCAAAAAGACGGTCAAAACGTTTGGCCAACTCTACTGACTCTTCTTCAAATCCTGCATTTGCCATCGGTTGTCCGCAGCAAGTCTGGTCCAGCGGATAATCTACATCCACCCCCAGGCTTTTCAGCAACTTAAAAGAAGCCACTCCCACCTGCGGATAAACGGCATTGATATAACAGGGAATAAATAATCCTACTTTCATATACTTAAAATCTGTTATTCGTCTTCTTTCGAGCAAAAGTAAAAGGTTTTCTCGGGAAATGAAAACTTTATTTCAGATTTTGAAAACGATTTAAACCACCATAACAAAATGTAAAAAATGCGTGCGCCCCGCGAATCACTTCGCAGGGCGCACCCAACTAATAACTAACTTCTTTTACTTTTGTGGTTTACGTAATTTCTATATGACTAACACTGCAAAGATAGGTGTTAAAGGCTGTACCCGCAATACCTAAATGTAGGTATTTTAGAATTAATCCAAATAACGACCTTTCTAAAGATTCATTTTCACTTCACTCAACTCTACCAACTTATTTACGATGGCATAAATGGTCAGTCCGGCGGCCGAGTGAATCTGTAATTTTCGCGTAATGTTCCGGCGATGCGTAATGACCGTATGCACGGAAATATAGAGTTTTTCGGCAATTTCCTTATTGGTCATTCCTCGCACCACACAACCTACGATTTCTTTTTCCCGCTGGCTCAATGAGTCCTGGTCGCTTTCTTCCTCATCCGGCACGTTCATCAGCATCGACACCTTATGCGACAAAGAATCCACGTCGTCAAATAAATTGACCGAATCATCGTAGCCTTTCAACTGGTTGGCATCCACCATCGTGTAAATCAGCGACACGAATTTCATGGCAGCTTCCGGATATTCCTGCTTGAAAGCAGCCACATCGAACCATCCTCCAAATTGAGGGTTTATAATCAAAATTTGTGGAGTATGTGCCTCCATACAATGCTTCAGGCCCTCTTCTGAAGAAACCTCGATTACCTGTACCGGCAAATCAGGCAGACGCCTCAACACAGACACGAGTCCGCTGCGAATAATCATCGACGTATCTGCCACAGCAATGTATATTGTTTCCTGCGGTTTCATTTTATCTCCTTTTCCAACTCCATGATTGCGGGCACGAAAATAAAATCTTCCACCCGGTTGTGCGAAGCCAAATCCTCCTCACAACTAAATATATCGAACAAGGTAGCATTCAGCAGCTGGTTGTCCCCGCCCGACGGATAATATTTGATAATGATATTTTTCAGCTCGGTCAACTTGGCATTGATCTGGTCATGGTGACGGGCAAAAACTCCGATGCTGTAATCTTTCAGCCGTTCTCCCTTCAGCAAATGTTCCACATAAGTAAATACCTTTTCATTCTCATATTCCATGTGCTTGCGTACCTCGTGCACGTATGCATCGAAAAACTTCACAATCAGAAAAGCGACTTCATTCTCCGATGAACAGTCGATTGCCTCTATCAGTTTCCGCCGGATGGTAGGCAACTGGAAATCCAGAAAATAGGAATGAGCCTTTTTAAGGTATTCTACCAGTGCAGGAATGGAAAGTCCCTGCAAATGGTCGTGAATATGATTGCTCTCCTCGCCCAGGAAATTGACCACTATCAGGAATGTATTGCAATCCACCTGATTCATGTCGCACACTTCCTGCACGGACTTGTCACCAAACCCTAATGAGATGCCAAAACGGCTCATCACCTGCAGAAGAGCATAATTCTCACAAATCAAGTCGCCCATCTTGTCGGTGGGTTTATACATTCGCGTAGTATTGTTACACATAAATATCGTATTCATAAATTCACACTGCAAAATAAGAGAATCCTTTCAACACCCGCAATCACCATTTGTAGGTATATTGTCTGAAACATATCCGTCAGGCAAAGATAAGGCAGGCACCGCGTTTCCACCAGCCGAAAATACACAAAAATCCCTAAAGAAAAGAGAGAAAACGAGTCATCGTATCCAGAAAAAAAATACCTTTGTTACATAAACTTTAAAATTATCATATTATGTATACCATACAGACCAACGCTTCCGGCACACGCAGCATGGAAATTTCTGAAAAGCATCTGGAAACCATTGAAAAATATTCGCTCTTCCAACAGCTTATTGACAGCAACGGAATTGTGGACGAAACCGTGCTCGACAAACTGAAACTGAACATCCGTTCGCTCATTGCGTCCATGGAAGAAAACAGCAAGGACTTGCTCGACCTGTGCATTGACGTGATTTATCACAACAACATGAAAGCGTTCGGCTTACACCAGCTCATCCTTCTTTATATCAAATGGGAAAGAGAAAAAGAAGAGAAAGAGGAACAAGAAGAAACTGAAGAAAACCACAATTAAAGAAACGCCTTGAAAGAATACAAGCTGACCGACTGGTTGCCTACTACCAAGAAAGAGGCTGAACTGAGGGGATGGAACGAACTTGACGTCATCATCTTCAGTGGAGATGCGTACGTGGACCATCCTTCTTTCGGTGCTGCCGTCATCGGACGAATGCTTGAAGCCAAAGGACTGAAAGTAGCCATCATCCCCCAGCCCAACTGGCGCGATGACCTGCGCGACTTCAAGAAACTGGGAAGACCAAGACTGTTCTTCGGCGTATCTGCCGGATGTATGGACAGCATGGTCAACAAGTATACGGCCAACCGACGGCTGAGAAGCGAAGATGCCTATACGCCCGACGGACGCCATGACATGCGCCCGGAATATCCCAGCATTGTCTATACGCAGATTCTGAAAAAACTGTACCCTGACGTACCGGTGGTTTTAGGCGGTATCGAAGCCTCTCTTCGACGCCTGACGCACTATGATTATTGGGAAGAGAAATTACGTCCTTCCATCTTGGTAGAATCAGGAGCCGACCTGCTTATTTACGGAATGGGAGAAAAACCCATTACAGAACTGAGCGAGCGCTTGCTTGAAGTAAAAGGAGAAGTTCATGCTGGAGACTTGCCGCACGACATTCCACAAACAGCCTACCTGATTTCACAGAAAGAGGTAGCCGCTCTGCCAGAAAATCCGAACGGCCAAGGCGACCTGACACTCTATTCGCATGAAGAATGCCTGAAGGATAAGAAAAAGCAGGCACAGAACTTCCGACATATTGAGGAAGAATCCAACCGCTATGCGGCAGCCCGCATCCTTCAGCAGGTAGGAAAGCAGACGGTGGTAACCAATCCACCTTATCCTCCCATGACGCAAGGAGAGCTGGACATGTCGTTCGACCTGCCTTACACCCGCCTTCCGCATCCTAAATACAAAAACAAGCGGATTCCGGCTTATGAAATGATCAAGTTCTCTGTCAACATCCACCGCGGATGCTTTGGCGGATGTGCTTTCTGTACCATCTCGGCTCATCAGGGAAAGTTCATTGTCAGCCGAAGCAAGGAAAGTATTCTCAAGGAAGTGAAAGCCATCGCTGAAATGCCTGACTTCAAAGGGTATCTGAGTGATTTGGGAGGTCCCTCGGCCAACATGTACCAAATGGGTGGAAAAGATACGGCTCTTTGCCGTCGCTGCAAACGTCCGTCGTGCATCCATCCTAAAGTCTGCCCGAACCTGAATACCGACCACCAGCCGTTATTAGAGATATACCATGCAGTAGACAGTTTGCCGGGTATCAAGAAAAGCTTTATCGGTAGTGGAGTGCGTTACGACCTGCTTCTGCATCAGAGTAAAGATGCAAAGACCAACCAGAGTACCAAGGAATATACTCGCGAACTGATTACACGTCACGTAAGCGGACGACTGAAAGTAGCTCCGGAACATACCAGTGACAAAGTGCTATACCTGATGCGCAAGCCACCGTTCGAGCAGTTCTACGAGTTCAAGCGTATCTTTGACAAAATCAACAAAGAAGCGGGATTAAGGCAACAGATTATCCCCTACTTCATCAGCAGTCACCCTGGCTGTACGGAAGAGGACATGGCCGAACTGGCGGTCATCACCAAGAAACTGGACTTCCATCTGGAGCAGGTACAGGACTTTACGCCTACTCCCATGACCGTCTCTACGGAAGCATGGTACACAGGCGTACATCCCTACACATTGGAACCGGTATTCTCGGCCAAGACCCCTCGTGAAAAACTTGCCCAGCGCATGTTCTTCTTCTGGTATAAACCTGAGGAACGGAAGGCCATTATCAACGAATTACGGAAAATCGGTCGAAACGACCTTATCAACAAACTATACGGGAAATCGTGATTTTCCCACCGCAAGGTTCGTCCGTGTCAAGCATGACGCGGACGAATTTTGCGTACTACCGTCGACAAACTTTTCTGGATGGTCCGGGTCAGCACAATTAAGGTAACGGCCACCAAGATAAGGAATATTCCCCAGCCTTCCTGCATGGTAAACTCTTCCCCAAAAATCAAGGCACCGATACATACGGCCGTCACTGGCTCCATGGCTCCCAATACCGAAGTCATTGTTCCACCAATATTCTGTACGGCCAAGACCAAGGTAATATTGGAAATAACAGTAGGCACCACCGCCAGCAAGAACAGATTACCGATTGAAACTGCATCCGGCACAGGCTGTATTCCCTGATTGGTCAACGCTTTTATGGCAAACAGCACCGTACTTACGATAAATACGTAAAAAGCTAATTTCCGTCCGCTCATGTCACGCAATCTTGATTTATTGACTGCTACAATGTAGCCCGCATAACATACGGCTGAAAGCAGGACAATAATCACTCCCGTCGCATCGGCCGACAACTCATCTCCCTTCAACGAAAGTTCAGATACGCCATATATTGCCAGCAGAATAGCTACCCACGTTACCCAGGAAGCTTTCTCACGGAACAAGACCAACATCAGCAAGGTCACAAATACGGGATAGGTAAAATGAAGTGTCGTGGCTACCCCGGCTCCCATAAATCCATATCCCCAGAACAGGAACATAGCTGATCCTGTGTACAGCAGTCCCAACAAAAGAAACATCGGAATATCACGGCTTTCTATACGAAATGACTCCTTCTTTATTTTCATCATGGCACCCAATGCAAAGGTGGCAAAGAGAAAACGATAAAAAAGAATCGAATCAAACACCATCCCTTTCTGCATCAAAGGCAGCGTAAACAAGGGTATCAAACCAAATGTTACCGAAGTGGCAATCCCATAGAAAAAACCTTTCAAGCTATTCATATTTTCTGATTTTACGATAAAAACGCCGCAAAGGTACACAATTTAGCCGACATTCCTAAAAAGAAAAGAAGCGGCAGATACCTCATTATCGGGTTTCTGTCGCTTCCTCCATATAAAATCACTTGAACTTTTATCTTTCTCCAATCGGCTTGTAGTCCACTTCCTCCAGTACGTTCTTGTACGCCGGACGGATAATGCGACGACCTTCGAAGTTCAGTTCCTCAATACGGTGTGCCGTCCATCCCACAATACGGGCCATGGCAAACAGCGGCGTATAGATTTCATGCGGCAAACCCATCAGTTCGTAGATAAAGCCTGAATAGAAATCCACATTCGAGCAAACCTGCTTCTTGGTTCCTTTCACTTTCTTGAAGCATTCAATGGCACGCTGTTCCAGGAGTTCAAGGAAAGCAAATTCTTTCTCACATCCCTTTTCTGCCACCAATTCACCAGCCAGTTCCTTCAGCAATACGGCACGCGGATCGGAAATCGTGTACACCGCATGACCGATACCGTAAATCAATCCACTGCCATCGTAGGCTTCCTTGTTCAGCATGCGGGTCAGATAAGTATCGATTTCGTCTACATTCGTCCAGTCAGAAATCACCTCTTTCAAGTGATGGAACATCTTGACCACCTGAATGTTGGCACCTCCGTGCAGAGGACCTTTCAACGAACCGATTCCGGCTGCAATGCTAGAATACGTATCCGTGCGAGTAGAGCTGGTGACACGTACGGTAAATGTTGAGTTATTACCACCTCCATGCTCTGCCTGAAGCACCAGCAGCAAGTCGAGCATACGCGCTTCCAGTGGAGTGTATTCTTTCTTAATCATGTAAAGGAAGTTTTCGGCCAGCGACAGATTCTCGTGCGGATGGCGAATGTGCAGCGAACGTCCATGTATGCTGTGACGATAGATGCTATACGCATACGCAATGATGGTCGGGAACTTTGAAATCAGTTCGATGGACTGACGCATCAGGTTGTCGCGTGAAATATCATCCGGATTCGGGTCGAACGTGTACATTTCGAGCACACTACGTGCCAGGATGTTCATGATGTTCTGCCCTTCCAGATCGATAATGTTCATGGTCGTCTTCTTGTCCAGCGGCATGTTGTCATTGATGAGCTCCTTGAACGAAGCCAGTTGTTCGCTGTCCGGAAGTTCACCCGACAACAACAGGTAAGCCACTTCCTCAAAGCCGAAACGCTTCTCGCGCAGCAAGGCATGAGCAATGTCATCCAAATCGTATCCGCGATAGAACAACTTGCCCGGAATAGCCTTCAATCCCTGGTCGGTACGTTCATAGCCCACCACATTACCAATCTTTGTCAGTCCCACGAGCACACCCGTACCATCTTCGTTACGCAGCCCCCGCTTTACATTGTATTTCGTGAACAGTTCATTGTCGATGCGGCATGCCTGCTTGGCACACTCGGAAAGTTTGTAAACTATATATTCTTTCTTCATAAACTTCTCTTTTTATCCATTAAAAACACTCCGACAAGAAAATCCTCCGACTATTACAGCAAAGAAATGATTTTCTGTCCAAATTCATTCGTGCCCAACGCGTGGCCATTCGGCATAAAACGCGCCAAATCATGAGTAGCCTCTCCTTTCGAGAAAGCTTTCTCCAAGGCATTCACAATCAGTTGGGCAGCTTCTTTCCAGCCCATGTACTCCAGCATCATGACAGAAGAGAGCAGCAAGGAACACGGATTCACCACATTCTTTCCGGCAATGTTCGGTGCCGTGCCGTGAGTCGCTTCAAAGATGGCATGTCCGCTCTTGTAATTGATGTTGGCTCCCGGTGCGATACCGATACCGCCCACCATGGCTGCCAGCTGGTCGGACACATAATCACCGTTCAGGTTCAGCGTAGCAATGACCGAATATTCTTCCGGAATGAGCAGGGTATTTTGCAGGAAAGCATCTGCAATGCAATCCTTCACCACCACTTTTCCATCGTTGATGGCTTTGGCTACGGCAGCCTTGGCAGACTCTTCACCCAACTCTTTCTTCAAGCGGTCATATTCGTTCATGGTGAAAGTCTGGTCCTTGAACTCAGTTTCAGCCACTTCGTATCCCCAGCGCTTGAAACCTCCTTCCGTAAACTTCATGATATTTCCCTTGTGCACCAGTGTTACTGACGGCAAGCCGTGTTGCAACGCGTATTCAATGGCTGCACGCACCAGTCGCTGGGTACCTTCCTTTGACACAGGTTTCACACCAAATGAAGAGGTTTCCGGGAAACGTACCTTAGTCACACCCATCTCATCACGAAGGAAAGCATAGAATTTCTGTGCTTCCGGTGTACCTTGTTCCCATTCGATACCCGCATAAATGTCTTCCGTATTTTCACGGAAAATGTGCATGTTCACCTTGTGCGGCTCTTTCACCGGAGAAACGACTCCTTTGAACCAGCGTACCGGACGCAGGCAGACATACAAATCAAGCGTCTGACGCAATGCCACATTCAGCGAACGGATACCACCGCCCACCGGAGTGGTCAACGGACCTTTGATACCTACCAGATATTCCTTGAATGCTTCCAGCGTAGCCTCCGGCAACCATTCACCAGTCTGCTCAAAAGCCTTTCCACCAGCCAGCACCTCTTTCCATTCAATGCGGCGCTTGCCTACGTAAGCCAGCTCTACTGCTGTATTGACAATTTTCTGACAAACCGGAGTGATTTCTGCTCCTACTCCATCCCCTTCGATAAAAGGAATCACTACGTGATCGGGAACCACCAGTTTCCCGTCCTGCATATACATCTTATTGCTCATTTCTCTCATTTTTTAAAGGTGTTCAAGGCTGAACCGGCCTTAAACCAGTTAATTTGCATTTCATTATAGGTATGAAGCACTTCGAATGTTTCTGTCGTGCCGTCTTCGTGCGTCAATACGGCATGCAACGGTTTACCCGGAGCAAAGCGTTGCAACCCCAAGATAGAAATCCGGTCGTGCTCACGCACCTTGTCGTAATCGTTCTTGTCGGCAAAAGTCAGTGCCAGCATACCCTGTTTCTTCAAGTTTGTTTCATGAATACGGGCAAAACTCTTGGCCAGGATTACCCGCACGTTCAGAAAGCGCGGTTCCATGGCGGCATGTTCACGACTGGAACCCTCTCCGTAGTTTTCTTCTGCCACTACGATAGAGCCCATGCCCTTTGCCTTGTACTGCTTGGCCACTGCCGAAACGGCTTCATATTCGCCAGTCAACTGATTCCATACGCAGTTAGTCTTACCGTTGAATGCATTGACAGCCCCCATCAGCATATTATCGGAAATATTTTCCAGGTGTCCGCGGAAGCGCAACCATGGTCCGGCCATAGAGATGTGGTCGGTAGTACATTTTCCCTGCGTCTTAATCAGCAGCGGAAGTTCCATGAAGTCTTCTCCATTCCATGCAGCAAACGGTTCCAGTTTCTGCAAGCGCTGTGAGTCCGGCTGAATGGTCACTTCCACCTTTCCTCCGTCGGCCGAAGGAGCCACATAGCCATTGTCATCTACTGTAAATCCTTTCAGCGGCAGTGTTTCCCCCGTCGGCGAATCAAGTCTGACCTCTTCTCCCTTCTCATTCTTCAGTGTATCCGTCAGCGGATTAAAGCACAGGTCGCCCGCAATGGCAAACGCCACAGCCATTTCCGGTGAAGCAATGAACGCATGTGTGTTCGGATTGCCATCGGCACGCTTGGCAAAGTTACGGTTGAACGAAGTCACGATAGAATTAGCCCGAAGCGGATCGTCAGTCACACGCTTCCACTGTCCGATACAAGGACCGCAGGCATTGGTCATCACCACACCGCCGATGCTCTTCAAGTCCTCAATCATGCCGTCGCGCTGAGCCGTGCAATATACCTGTTCCGAACCCGGATTGATAATCAGCGAAGCCTGCATCTTCAAACCTTTTGCCTTTACCTGACGGGCTACCGAAGCTGCACGACTCAAATCCTGATAAGAAGAGTTGGTACAAGAACCAATCAATCCCACTTCCATCTTCTGCGGGAACCCTTCCTTCTTCACACGGGCAGCAAATTCCGATACCGGACAAGCTGCATCGGGCGTAAACGGTCCGTTCACATACGGTTCCAGTGCAGAAAGGTCGATTTCAATCAAACGGTCGTAATATTTCTCCGGCTGCTGTGCCACTTCCGCATCTGCCCGCAAATCGGCCGCATTAGCCTCAGCCAGTTCGGCAATATCCTCACGTCCGGTAGCGCAGAGGTAGCGCTTCATCTCCTCATCATAAGGGAAAACAGAAGTCGTAGCTCCCACCTCAGCTCCCATGTTACAGATAGTAGCCTTTCCGGTAGCAGACAACGAGCGGGTTCCCTCTCCGAAATATTCAATAATGGCATTCGTTCCTCCCTTCACGGTGAGAATACCTGCCAGTTTCAAAATCACATCTTTTGGTGAAGCCCATCCGTTCAACGCACCGGTCAGCTTCACACCAATCAGTTTCGGCATCTTCAATTCCCATTCCATACCGGTCATTACGTCCACTGCGTCGGCACCGCCCACGCCAATGGCAATCATACCCAATCCACCGGCATTCGGGGTGTGTGAGTCGGTTCCCACCATCATGCCACCCGGAAACGCATAGTTCTCAAGTACGACCTGATGAATGATACCTGCTCCCGGTTTCCAGAAGCCGATGCCGTACTTCGAAGCCACACTTTTCAGAAAATCGTATACCTCTTTATTAGTAGTGCAAGCAGAAGGCAAATCCTCTTCCACTCCTTTATATGCTTGAATCAAATGGTCACAATGTACGGTAGCAGGAACAGCTGAAACGGATTTTCCCGCATTCATAAACTGCAGCAGCGCCATCTGGGCCGTCGCATCCTGCATGGCTACGCGGTCCGGACGGAAGTTAACATACTCTTCCCCCCGACGGAAAGCAGCCATCGTGTTTTCGTCGTATAAATGTGCATACAATATTTTTTCAGCCAAAGTCATGGCACGCCCCAGTTTCTTACGGGCCTTTTCTACTTTTTCTGCATACGACGCATAGAACGTCTTCTGCATTTCCATGTCGTAAATCATCTGAACAATCTTTTATAACTTCGTGCGCAAATATATTGAAAATATCTCACAATATCACACTTGTATTAAATAAAAAACAACAATCTGCCACAAAACCTCATCCCTTTATAACAGAGGGCTGGTTTTTACCGCATTCCGGAAAACTTTTTGACACGTCATTATCCTTAAATTGAAAATTACCTGCATATTCTTGCTATTTTTCTTGTTCGTTTTCTACGTTTTCCTACTGCAAACCCTATGTTTCCCGTCGCAAAAACGTAGGGTTCCCGAACGGAAAACATACGGTTCCGCGACGGGAAACATAAAAAAACCTTGAAAAGTTTCCGAATAAACTTACCGAACTTAGAAAAAAACAGAGCCATCACATAAAAGCCCAATTATCCGCCTTTTCTGCCAGTAGAATCTCCCGCATTTTATTCGTTTTCTTCGGGATTTTTTGTAAGTTTGGAGAAACTCTTATTCAACTGTATTATGGAAACATATCTATTCTGGCTGGTCCCGGCGGCATCGCTGCTGGCATTGGCACTTGCCGGATACTTCTACCGGCAAATGAAGCAGGAAAGCGAAGGTACCCCCACCATGGCACGCATTGCATCGTATGTCCGGAAAGGAGCCATGTCTTACCTGAAACAGCAATATAAAATAGTTACCCTTGTATTTATCGGACTGGCTGCCTTGTTTGCCATCATGGCCTATGGGTTCAACTTGCAAAATCCGTGGGTACCCGTAGCATTCCTCACAGGAGGCTTTTTCTCCGGTCTGTCAGGTTATTTAGGCATGAAAACCGCTACGTATGCCTCTGCACGTACGGCAAATGCCGCACGCAACTCTCTGAACAAAGGATTGAAGGTAGCATTTCGCAGTGGAGCGGTTATGGGACTTGTGGTCGTAGGACTGGGATTGTTTGATATTTCTTTCTGGTACCTGCTGTTGGATTTCTGTATTCCGGAAGATGCATTGAATCCCACTGCCAAGTTGTGTGTCATCACCACCACGATGCTGACTTTTGGAATGGGCGCCTCCACCCAGGCTTTGTTTGCCCGTGTAGGAGGAGGTATTTATACCAAGGCGGCCGATGTGGGAGCTGACCTGGTGGGGAAAGTAGAAGCGGGCATTCCGGAAGACGACCCGCGCAACCCGGCTACGATTGCCGACAATGTAGGCGATAACGTAGGTGATGTAGCCGGAATGGGAGCCGACCTCTACGAATCCTACTGCGGCTCGATTCTGGCTACCGCTGCCCTGGGAGCTGCCGCCTATGTCGGCACGGGAGATACCGCCATGCAGTTTAAAGCCGTCATCGCTCCGATGCTGATTGCAGCCGTAGGTATCATCTTGTCCATCATCGGTATTTTTGCCGTACGTACCAAAGAAAATGCAGGCATGAGGGAATTGCTCAAGGCTTTATCTACAGGCACCAACCTCAGTGCGGGATTGATTGTCATCGCCACCTTTAGCATTCTTTGGGTACTACAAATTGATAACTGGCTGTATATTTCACTGGCTGTAGTCATCGGACTGATTGTGGGTATCGTCATCGGACAGTCTACTGAATTCTACACTTCCCAATCCTACAAGCCTACTCAAAAACTGGCGGAAAGCGGAAAGACAGGTCCGGCTACCGTCATCATTTCGGGTATCGGATTAGGAATGGTATCGACTACGATTCCGGTCATTGCAGTTGTAACCGGCATCATCCTGTCCTACTGGCTGGCCTCTGGTTTCGATTTTACCAACATCAGCATGGGACTTTATGGCATCGGTATTGCTGCCGTGGGTATGCTGTCCACTTTGGGCATCACATTAGCCACGGATGCCTACGGGCCGATTGCCGACAATGCCGGCGGTAATGCGGAGATGAGTGGTTTGGGAGCAGAAGTCCGTAAACGCACGGATGCATTGGATTCACTGGGCAATACCACAGCCGCTACGGGTAAAGGTTTCGCCATCGGTTCTGCCGCCCTGACCGGACTGGCACTACTGGCTTCTTATATTGAAGAAATACGCATCGGCCTGGAACGTATCGGTACCACCGTACTGGAACTTCCCAACGGACTGGAAGTAATGATTCGGGAAGCCGGATTCACGGACTTCATGATGTTCTACGATGTCACGCTTATGAATCCCAAGGTACTTTCGGGAATGTTTATCGGTAGCATGATGGCCTTTCTGTTCTGCGGACTGACCATGAATGCTGTAGGAAGAGCAGCTGCCCACATGGTAGAGGAAGTACGCCGGCAGTTCCGTGAAATCAAAGGTATTCTGGAAGGAAAGACTGAACCTGACTACGCACGCTGTGTACAGATTTCCACTCTTGGTGCACAAAAAGAAATGGTATTCCCGTCACTGCTGGCCATCATCGCCCCCATTGTGACAGGTCTGCTGTTTGGTGTGCCGGGCGTCATCGGTCTGCTGATAGGAGGACTTTCCTCAGGTTTCATTTTAGCGATTTTCATGGCCAATTCCGGAGGTGCCTGGGACAATGCCAAGAAATACGTGGAAGAAGGAAACTTTGGCGGGAAAGGCAGTGAAGTACACCGGGCCACAGTCGTAGGCGATACGGTAGGGGACCCGTTTAAAGATACCTCCGGTCCCAGCCTGAACATCCTGATTAAACTGATGAGCATGGTAGCCATCGTCATGGCAGGTCTGACCGTTTCATGGAGCTTATTCTAACAATAAAAATTCCCCCGCCAACCTAAAACCGTGACGGGGGAATTTGCATATAGAATTTACAATTCTTCTTTTGCCAACACATGACAATGATGTGCCTCAAGCACTTTCAGACATTGTGACATGTCATTCGGCTTGATAACCACATGAGCCTGATCGGCTTGTGCAAACGCATACATATACTCAATGAAAATCTGCTCTTCGGCCAAGTATTCCAATACCACAGCCAACGAGCCGGGCACATTGGCACACGAAAGACAAACCACATCGGTCGACATCACGGCAAAATTCTTTTCACGCAATACTTCTACCGCCTTGTCCACATCGGACACAATCAGTCGCAGAATACCGAAATCGGCTGTCTCAGCCATACTGAAAGCATGCATATTAATACCGTTTGCTCCCAAAGTATGCACTACATCATTGATTCTTCCGGTCTTGTTTTCCAAGAAAACAGACAATTGCTTAATTATCATAGTTTTTTGCTTTAGTTATACCAATACTCGTTTATCTATCACACGCTTGGACTTCCCTTCGCTACGGGTAATGCTGTTCGGTTCTACCAGTTTCACATCGGCACTGATGGACAATACACTCTTCAAGCGGTCGGACAGTGTTTTCTTCAACTTCAACATGGAACCGATGTCGTCACTGAAGAAGTCACGACGCACTTCTACCTGCACTTCCAGAGTATCCAGGTTGTTCTTGCGGTCTACCACCAGCATATATTGCGGCTCGAATTCCTTCATGCCCAAGATAACACTTTCTACCTGAGACGGGAAGACATTGATACCACGGATAATCAGCATATCATCGCTTCGGCCCATAATCGGCGTCATACGCACACTGGTACGGCCACACGGACATGGGTCAGCAATCAGCGAAGTCAGGTCCTTCGTGCGGTAACGCAACAGCGGCATACCTTCTTTGGTCAATGTGGTAAACACCAGTTCTCCCTGTGTGCCGTACGGAAGGGATTCCAGGGTAACCGGATCGATAATTTCCGGATAGAAATGGTCTTCGTTGATATGAGAGCCAAACTGTTCCTGACATTCGTAAGATACACCCGGACCCATAATCTCACTTAGTCCATAAATATTGTATCCCTTCAAGCCCAAACGGTTCTGTATTTCCTGACGCATGTTTTCCGTCCAAGGTTCTGCTCCAAACGCACCGATGCGCAGTCCTAATTTCTCTTTACGGATACCCATCTTTTCTACCACCTCTGCCAGATACAAGGCATACGAAGGGGTACAGGCAATACCCGTGATGTGCAAATCGCGAATCAAACGTACATGCTTTTCCGTATTTCCTGTAGAAGCCGGAATTACGGTAGCTCCTAAGTTCTCTACTCCATAATGTGCGCCCAATCCTCCGGTAAATAATCCATAGCCATAGCTTACGGAGAAAGTATCGTCACGGGTCACCCCGTATGCCGACAAGCAGCGTGACATCACTTCCGACCAGATGGACAAATCACGACGTGTATAGCCCACAATCGTAGGATTACCCGTTGTACCGGAAGAAGCATGTACACGCACCACCTCTGAAGGAGGAGCCGCCATCAGTCCGTAAGGATAATTGTCACGTAAATCCTGTTTGGTAGTAAAAGGCAGTTTGGTAATATCGTCTATGCTCCGGATATCATCTGGAGTCAGGTCCATTTCCTGCATTTTATGACGATAGAAAGGTACATTATGGTACACATACTGCACCAGTTTGCATAAGCGTTTTCCTTGCAGCTCGCGCATCTGTTCACGCGGCATACATTCTTTGTTCGGATTCCAAATCATAAGCTGTGTTTTTCTTTATTTCAGTAGTAGTTTTGTGATTCCTTATTTCAGCGGATGGTCGGCCTGGAATGCTTTCATACGTTCCTCCAGCACCGGATAAAGTTCTTCACGCATGCGCGACGTACAGGCTCTCACTCCTTGCTGTTCACTTCCGGTGGTAGACAAGGAAATACTGCTCACCCCATACATCATCAATTCACGCAGCAATTCGCCTCCTGTCAGTCCGGGGTATCCCAAGGTAAAGAAGAAGCCATCGCCCACCTGCTGAGTGACATCCTTATCATACACAATCGAGAAACCGTGGTCGGTGAAAATCTGCTTCATCCGGCGTGCCCGACGTTCATACTCGCGCACATCTTCTACAAAGTTGATTTCTCCTGAAATGGATTTCTCCAACATTTCGGCCATGGCATACTGGGTAGTAGCCGTGCAACCGGAAGTAATCATATACATGATAGAAGCAATGAAAGTCGGCCCGAATACACCTGAGTCTTCATAACGGGCTGCCAGTGCCGGATACTGCGTATCAAACAATTTATCGGACACGCAGGCTAAAGCTATACGCTGGCCGGCATAGCTGAAAATCTTGGATGCCGACAACATCAGAATATAATTATCGGTATAACGTGCGACCGTAGGTACAAAAGGCGGCTGATAGGGACGGCCAAACGCATGACGGAAGTCCATGCAGAAATAAGCCTGGTCTTCCAGCACAATCACATCGTACTGCGTAGCCAATTCTCCGATAATCTTCAACTCACTTTCTTCCAGACAAATCCATGCCGGATTATTAGGGTTAGAATATACCACAGCGGCAATATCTCCCTTCGACAGGAAACTTTCCAGTTTGGCACGCAGCGGTTCGCCACGGAAATCATGAATGTCGAACAACTCCCACTCAATGCCTAAAATGCGCAACTGAGATTTCTGTATCGGGAAACCCGGATCAATGAACAAGACCTTATTCTTTCCCGGGATTCGCTGGGTACAGGCGATAAAAGCACCGAAAGATGCTGCCACAGAACCGGTAGTAGGCAGACATGACCGCGGAGAAATATCAATATCGATAAAGGCTTTCACGAAACGTGAAGCAGCCTGTTTCAGTTCTGCCACTCCGGCAGCTGCCGGATATTGCGAACCGACTCCTCTATCGAGAGCTTTCTTCTCTGCCTCAATACCTATTTTATTGGCCGGAAGACCAGGAGAACCCTGATCCATCCGGATAAAAGGAATACCTGTCAGTTCTTCCAGGCGGGAAGCTACCAGCAACACATCCCCTATGGTGGCATTGGCCAAGTCGGCCACTTTCATTTCCTTCGCTACGGAATTTACCAGCTCTTCACTAAACACGCGACTCATAGGCTCTCAGAATTTCAACTGTTTGACATATTCATGACCTATATCGAAGGCACGATAGTTCATCTGCACCACTTCTTCGCCTTTTGATGCAAAAATACGGCCTACACTTTCGCGCAAAACTTCTGCATCCAGGATTTTCAGGAAAGGAGCGGCAGCCCCTAACAGAATGACATTAGCCGATTTTGGCATGTGGTTTTCTTTCGCCAGATTTTCCACATCCAGCACCACCACATGAGGCTGTGACTTCAATTCCTGCATCAGCTTTTCTTCGTCCGGATAGTTCGGAATGTTTTTGAAAGGAGCAGCCGAAGTAATAATCCATCCGTCTTTTGACAGATACGGCAGGTAGCGCAAAGCTTCCATCGGCTCCAGTGAGATAATCATATCAGCCGTTCCCAAGGCAATCAGGTCAGAAGCAATCGGGGCATCCGACAAGCGAAGGTTAGACTGAACATCCCCTCCGCGCTGACTCATTCCATGTACTTCGGCTTGTTTCAAGTTCAACCCTAAATGAAGGGCAGCTTCTCCGATAATCGTAGCGATGGACAAGATTCCCTGTCCGCCAACTCCTGAAAGTATAATATCTGTTTTCATTGTTTCTGTGCTTTTTGCTGTTTCAGTTTCCGGTTTAAAGTCTGCATACATTCCCTGCGCGGAATAATGACAGATACACCGTTGTATTCTATTTCCTCACGAATAACACGGGTAATTTCTTCCATGTTCTTAGGAAGCGGCACTACAACCCGCACATGTTCCGGTTCTACTCCCAAGCCCAGACAAATGGCTTCGAACTTATTGGTTCCGGCTGAATCCTGTCCTCCGGTCATGGCAGTAGTCAAGTTATCAGAAATAACCACCGTGATATTGGACTTGTCATTCACGGCATCCAGCAGACCGGTCATTCCAGAGTGAGTAAATGTGGAGTCGCCAATCACTGCAATAGACGGGAACAAGCCTGCATCCGCAGCCCCTTTGGCCATGGTAATGGAAGCTCCCATATCCACGCAACTGCTCAACGTACGGAACGGAGGAAGTGCGCCCAGTGTATAGCAACCGATGTCACCGAAAATCTTGGCATCCGGATATTCGGCAGCTACTTTATTCAGTGCATCGTATACATCACGATGTCCGCACCCCTTACACAAGGCAGGAGGACGAGGAACTACATTCTGAGCAGCAGCATAAACCGGTTCACAAGAAAGTCCCAGAGCCTGACGCACATTGTCTGGTGTCAGTTCTCCCGTACGGGGCAACTCACCACTTAAACGACCTTTCACCACATATTTAGAAGGAAGAATGCCTTTCAGCTGTTCCTCTACAAAAGGCTGTCCATCTTCCACTACCAGAATCTCTTTACAAGAGTCGGCCAGACGAGTCAAGGCTTCCACCGGTAAAGGATACTGTGAAATCTTCAGCAAAGGATACGGACATCCTTCCGGATAGTTTTCCATCACGTAGTTGTAACCGATTCCACAAGCCACGATTCCCTTCTCAGCCATTCCTTCCTGACCAGCCAACCGATTAAATGCAGACTGTTCAGCCTCATCACGCAACTTTTCCTGAGTAGCGATGGCTTCCACATACCGGCGGCGGGCATTACCGGGCAAGAGTACCCAATCAGAAGGAACCGACGGACGCCCTGTGCAAGTCACTTCCTTTCCTGACTCCTGTACTTCGACTGCCGCACGAGAGTGCGCCATGCGGGTAGTAATGCGCATCAGTACCGGCGTACGCATTTGTTCCGAAAGGTCGTATGCATACGACATCATGTCGTAAGCTTCCTGCTGGGAAGACGGTTCCAGAATCGGAATCAGGGCAAACTTGCCGTAAAAACGGGAATCCTGTTCATTCTGAGAAGAATGCATGGACGGGTCATCGGCAGCCAGTACCACTACCCCTCCATTCACACCTGTAATGGCAGAATTGACAAATGCATCGGCACACACGTTCATTCCCACGTGTTTCATGCAGACCAAGGCGCGTTTTCCTACATAAGAAACACCCAATGCAGCCTCCATGGCTGTTTTTTCATTGGTGCACCAGCTGCTGTGCAAACCGCGTTCTTTTGCTATAGGAGAGTTTTGAATATATTCCGTAATTTCAGTAGAGGGAGTTCCCGGGTAAGCATACACTCCCGAAATCCCCGCGTGAATGGCTCCCAGCGCAATGGCCTGGTCGCCCAACAATAAGCGTTTATTTTTCATATAATATAGAAATTAATTCAGTGTAAAAGAGTCGGCATCGTTCAATACCGGGAATTTTTTCCGGAACGATTGCAGTTCCTCCATATCAATCACAACTTCTGCAAAGCCTTCTTCCCCATCCGCACAGGCAGAAAGTGTTTTACCATACGGGTCTATGCCCGCTGTTCCTCCGCTATATTCGCAATAGGGATCCTTCCCGACCCGGTTTACCCCCAGTACATAGCACTGGTTCTCGATGGCACGGGCACGCAACAAAGCTTTCCAGGCTTCCACTCTGGGCGAAGGCCAGCTGGCTACATAAATCGCCGCATCGTAGTCGCCCCGGTTGCGTGACCATACCGGGAAACGCAGGTCATAGCAAACTTCCAGCAGGAAACGAACACCACGGAAATTCACAACCACCCGTTCCTGTCCGGCCGTATAGTGTTTGTCTTCCCCTCCATACGTAAACAGATGCTTTTTATTGTACCACTGCACGTTTCCGTCAGGATGCACAAAATAGAAGCGGTTATAGAACTTTCCGTTTTCCTCGACCGAAACACTTCCGGCAATCGCACAATTACGTTCGGCAGCTTTTTGCTTCATCCACCGAAGGGTAGCACTATCGGATGATTCGGCAATGCCTTCCGGCGAAGTACAAAATCCGGTGGAAAACATTTCCGGTAGAACAAACAAGTCTGTTCCTTGTGCGTGGGCACTGATGAGTTTATCCATGTAAGCCACATTGGCTGCAGGATCGGCCCAACAAATATCTGTCTGTAATAAAATAACTTTCATGCTTTTCATTCATTAGAAACGCCCAAAGGTAACAAATTAATCATAGAAACCAAAAATTAGCATCAAAATACTTTAAAGACACACGTAATTGTATATTTCTGCAAACGCTTATACAAAAATACCTCGACACGTTGCTGTCAAGGTCTCGACTCGAACGTGACGAGACATCCGCACGAACGTGTCAAGACCTCGTCACGTACGTGTCAAGGTAAAAACGTCAAAGCCACGATGATAAAACCCTAGCCTGCTGCCTGTTTTTCACGCAAGAGTCGTGGCTTTTTATTCTAAAAGAACCTTATAAATAGGGATTATTTGCAAAATGTTTTTTATTTTTGTGCCCAGAATGAGTTAATATACTAACAAATGAACGTATTAGAATTAAGCGAACAGGAAATAATCAGACGTAACAGCCTGAATGAGTTGAGAGCAATGGGGATTGAACCATACCCTGCTGCCGAGTATGTAACCAACGCTTTTTCGACTGACATAAAAGCCGAATTCAAAGATGATGCTGAACCTCGCAAAGTATCCGTTGCAGGACGTATCATGTCTCGTCGTGTAATGGGAAAAGCGTCTTTCATTGAATTACAGGATTCTAAAGGCCGTATACAAGTATATATAACCCGCGATGATATCTGTCCGGATGAAAACAAAGATTTATATAATGTAGTTTTCAAACGCTTGCTGGATTTGGGCGATTTCGTAGGAATCGAAGGTTTTGTATTCCGTACCCAAATGGGCGAAATCTCTATCCATGCACAGAAACTGACTGTATTGTCGAAATCAATTCGTCCGCTCCCGATTGTAAAATACAAAGATGGAGTGGCTTACGATAAGTTTGAAGACCCTGAACTCCGTTACCGTCAGCGCTATGTAGACTTGGTAGTAAACGACGGAGTTAAAGAAATCTTCCTGAAACGGAACAAGGTCTACAACTCTATGAGAGAGTATTTCAACTCGAAAGGATATATCGAAGTAGAAACTCCGATTCTTCAGTCTATTGCCGGAGGTGCTGCGGCACGTCCGTTTATCACTCACCACAACGCATTGGATATTCCATTGTACATGCGTATTGCCAGTGAGCTGTACCTGAAGAGACTGATTGTGGGTGGTTTCGAAGGTGTGTATGAAATCGGTAAAAACTTCCGTAACGAAGGTATGGACCGTACACACAATCCGGAATTTACCTGTATGGAAATCTACGTTGCTTACAAGGATTACAACTGGATGATGAAGTTTACAGAAAACATGATTGAAAAAATCTGTCTGGATGTAAACGGTACTACAGAGGTACAGGTAGGCGACAACATGATTAACTTCAAAGCTCCGTTCAAACGTGTAACCATGCTGGATTCTATCAAGGAATTCACTGGCTATGACCTGACAGGCATGAACGAAGAACAGATTCGTGAAGTTTGCAAGAAGCTCAACATGGAAATTGATGACACCATGGGTAAGGGTAAGCTGATTGACGAAATCTTCGGCGAATTCTGCGAAGGCAACTACATTCAGCCGACTTTCATCACTGACTATCCTATCGAAATGTCTCCGCTGACAAAGAAACACCGCAGCAATCCAGATTTGACAGAGCGCTTTGAGCTGATGGTGAACGGTAAAGAGTTGTGTAACGCATACTCTGAATTGAACGACCCGATTGACCAGCTGGAACGCTTCGAAGAGCAGATGAGACTGAGTGAAAAGGGAGACGACGAAGCAATGATTATCGACAAGGACTTCGTTCGTGCATTGGAATACGGTATGCCTCCTACTTCAGGTATGGGTATCGGTATGGACCGTCTGGTAATGCTGATGACCGGTCAGAGTACCATTCAGGAAGTGTTGTTCTTCCCGCAGATGCGTCCGGAAAAAGTAATCCCGAAAGATGCGCCTGCTAAATTCATGGAATTAGGAATCGCAGAAGACTGGGTTCCGGTAATTCAGAAAGCCGGATACAACCTCGTGACTGACATGAAGGACGTGAATCCGCAGAAACTTCATCAGGATATTTGTGGCATCAACAAGAAATACAAACTGGAACTTGCCAACCCCACAGTAGACGAAGTAGCTGGCTGGATAGAAAAGATTAAATAAATGAATGAAAGTGTATGAAGGACAAAGCACATGTCTTGTCCTTCATATCTGTTTTTCATTAAATATAAGAGTATGAAATTACCCGGGAAAATAGCGATTATGGGGGGAGGCAGCTGGGCCACTGCTATAGCTAAAATCATTTTAACCCAGGCTGAATCCATAAACTGGTATATGCGCCGTGACGACCGAATTGAAGAATTCAAGCGTCTGGGTCACAATCCAGCCTATCTGACAAGTGTGCGTTTCGACATGAAATGCATCAACTTTTCATCAGACATCAACAAGGTAGTGAAAGAGTCGGATACCCTGATCTTTGTCACACCTTCACCGTATCTGAAAAGTCACCTCAAAAAGCTAAAAACCAAGCTGAAGGATAAATTCATCGTTACTGCCATCAAGGGTATCGTACCCGACGAAAACCTTATCGTATCCGATTATTTCCATAAGATTTATGACGTTCCTGAAAACAACATAGCCGTACTGGCAGGTCCCTGTCATGCGGAAGAAGTAGCATTGGAACGACTTTCTTATCTCACCGTGGGATGCAAAGACATTGAAAAAGCCAAGATGTTTGCACGGCAACTGGCCGGGCATTACATCAAGACTTCGGTCAATACGGACGTAGCCGGCATTGAATATGCTTCTGTGTTGAAGAATGTATATGCCATTGCAGCCGGAATCTGCAGCGGTCTGAAATATGGAGACAACTTCCAGGCCGTGCTGGTGTCCAATGCCTTACAGGAAATGAACCGGTTCTTAGATACCGTACATCCCGTAAACCGCTGTACAAACGATTCAGCCTATCTGGGCGACCTTCTCGTGACTTCTTATTCCAATTTCAGCCGTAACCGCGTGTTCGGTACCATGATTGGTAAGGGATATTCCGTAAAAAGTGCCCAGATTGAAATGGAAATGATTGCCGAAGGATATTACGGAACCAAATGTATCAAGGAACTGAACAAGCACCTGCATGTCAATATGCCCATTGTGGATGCCGTCTATAATATTCTTTACGAACGTATATCACCAATGATAGAAATCAAATTATTAACTGACTCATTTAGATAAAATCAGAAAACAGTTATGGAAAACATTAATCTGAACATTGAAAAGACTTTAGATTTTATATCTAAGGAAAAATTGGCTTCTTATGAACCAAAGGTAAAAGCTTGTATGGAAACGCTGGAAAAAGGCACAGGCTTAGGAAACGACTTCTTGGGTTGGTTGCATTTACCTTCTTCCATCACAAAGGAACACTTGGATGACCTGAAAGCTACCGCACAGACACTTCGCGAAAACTGCGACGTAGTAATCGTAGCTGGTATCGGAGGAAGTTACCTAGGCGCACGCGCAGTCATCGAAGCTATGTCAAACAGCTTTGCTTGGTTGCAGGAGAAAAAAGCCGGACAGCCTACTATTATTTTTGCCGGACACAACATCAGCGAAGACTACCTGTTCGAACTGACTGAATTCCTGAAAGACAAAAAATTTGGTGTAATCAACATATCTAAATCTGGAACAACTACTGAAACCGCTCTTGCTTTCCGTCTGTTGAAAAAGCAGTGTGAAGACCAGAGAGGCAAGGAAATGGCTCGCAAGGTTATCGTAGCTGTTACAGATGCCAAGAAAGGTGCAGCCCGTACAACAGCCGACAAGGAAGGTTACAAATCATTCATCATTCCTGACAATGTAGGCGGACGTTTCTCTGTATTGACTCCGGTAGGCTTGCTTCCTATTGCAGTAGCTGGAATCGACATTGACCAGCTGGTTGCCGGCGCTTGCGAAATGGAAAAAGTTTGTGCCAACGAAAACATGTACGAAAACCCGGCTGCTTTGTATGCTGCTACTCGTAACGAACTGTATCAGAGCGGAAAGAAAATTGAAATCTTAGTAAACTTCCAGCCGAAACTTCACTACTTCATGGAATGGTGGAAACAGCTGTACGGTGAATCTGAAGGCAAGGACCTGAAAGGTATCTATCCGAGCTCTGTAGACTTCTCTACTGACCTGCACTCTATGGGACAGTGGATTCAGCAGGGTGAACGCAGCATCTTCGAGACAGTGGTTTCTGTAGAAACTCCAAGCCACGAACTTCACTTCCCGAGCGATGAAGAAAACCTGGATGGCCTGAACTTCCTGGCAGGCAAACGCATCGACGAAGTAAACAAGATGGCCGAACTCGGTACACAGCTTGCACACGTAGACGGTGGAGTTCCTAACTTGCGTGTAAGCGTTCCTTCATTGAACGAATACTACTTGGGACAGCTTATCTATTTCTTCGAAAAGGCTTGCGGAATCAGCGGATACCTGCTCGAAGTAAATCCGTTCAACCAGCCGGGCGTAGAAGCTTACAAGAAAAACATGTTTGCTCTTCTGAACAAGCCGGGATACGAAAAAGAATCTGAAGCAATCCGGGCTCGTCTGAAAAAATAAATAAACGAGAGTCTATCACTCCGTTTTTAATTGACAGGCACGAATTACATGAAAAGCACTCTTTCTTTCTACAAGGAAAGTGCATTCATGTAATGCGTGCCTGAATATTATAAACCATATCATCATGTTCCAACAAGAAATCAACCAATATCTTACCACCCATCATTATACACGCATCGACTTAAAGGCCGTATTGTTCGATATGGACGGAGTATTGTTCGACTCCATGAAGAACCATGCCACCGCCTGGCATAAGGCAATGAAGCAATACGGAATGAGCCTGAGCAAAGAGGAAGCCTACCTCCACGAAGGACGTACCGGTGCGGCAACCATCAACATCGTCAGCCAAAGAGAAAGAGGCTATGAGGCCGATGAAGAAGAAATCAAACGAATCTACCAGACCAAGAGCGACATATTCAATCAGTTGCCCAAAGCCGACCCTATGCCCGGCGCATTCGAGGTCCTGAAAAAAATAAAAGCAGACGGACTGATTCCGATGGTTGTAACCGGCTCCGGACAACTCTCGTTATTGGACAAGTTGAACCACTACTTCCCCGACATCTTCCAACGAGAACTGATGGTAACCGCTTTTGATGTAAAATATGGAAAGCCCAATCCTGAACCTTACCTGATGGCCTTGCAGAAAGCCGGCATACAAGCCAACGAAGCGGTAGTCATTGAGAATGCGCCGTTAGGAGTCAGAGCTGGAGTAGCTGCCGGTATCTTCACCATTGCACTGAACACCGGTCCGCTTCCAAACGACGTGCTTCTGCAAGAAGGTGCCAACATCCTGTTCCCCTCCATGGCTGCCTTCAACGAAAACTGGGAGACATGCCGTCAAAGTTTACAAGATACATCCCTATAAAGAAAAATCCCCGGAAAACCGAAGTACAACTTCACTTTCCGGGGATTTTTTATCTCAACAAAATTTTATTCCAATGCAAACAACTTACTTCTTGACAACAGAGAAGCTCCTATGACGTTTGCCTTTTCTTTCAGTTCCGACAATACAATATCCGAATCCTTATACATTAAATTCAGCGTATATTTACGGACTGCCGAAATAACCGGAGGCAACAAATACTCTCCTACCTTCGAGAATTCTCCTCCGATAATTACCTGTTCCGGATTGAACACATTAATCAGGTCACCAATGTGACGTCCCAGTTTCGCGCCAATCTCTTCCACCAGCTCAATGGCCAGCACATCTTCACGACGAACAGCAGAAATAATATCTGCTAAAGTTATTTCATCGATGGATTTCTCTTTCAGCAACACAGAGTTTTCTCCCTGACGCAAACGGGCAATAAACTTCCGATACAAAGCCGAGCAGGATACCTCCGTTTCAATACAGCCTTTCTTTCCGCAATAACAGATCTGCTGGTTATCATATCCGTAATTATGTCCAAACTCACCCGCAAAACCAGACATTCCCGAATACAGTTTACCGTCAATGATGATAGCGAGTCCCAACCCCCAGTTTACATTCACATAAATCAGGTTCTTCGGACATTTCTCCGAGCGCATGATATATTCTCCGTATGCCATTGCACGGCTATCGTTATCAATGCACACATTAATACCCAATCTTTCGGAGAACATCTCTGCCAAAGGTTTCTCACCAAAAGTCAGATGCGTATAGCTGCAGCCCGTTTCCGGATTTACTCGTCCGGTCATACCAATACAGATATTCAGAATCTTTGATTTGTCGCACGGAAGTTCATCGATAAATGTTTCTATTTCCTGACAGATATGTTCCAAACATTCCGGTGTATTTTCCAGCTTGAACGGAATTTCCATCTTGGTCTGAAGCACATCCCCCTTAAAGTTGATTGCCCCCAGGCTTAACGACTGTACCGCCATCGCTACCCCGATAAAATAGGCAGAATCCGCATTCAGTCCATACAAACTTGGATGACGACCTCCACTGGTTTCCAGTTTTCCACAATCGTTCACATATCCCTCCTTGCACATTTCATCCACAAACTTTGTCACGGTAGGCACACTTAGTCCCATCGATTTGGACAAATCTGTGATTGTAGTGCTTCCCGCATAAATCAGGTGCGTAATGATACGCTGCTTTACCAATGCACTTTTTACGCCTTTCTGTATATTCTTCAATAGAGTCTGACCCATATTTGTTATTTTTTATAGAAACATTTACAAATGTAGAATTTTTCTTTAAAAACTCATGCATAAAAAAACTATTTTTTTATTTGCCTTTCTGAGTAAGCTTTGATATATTTGCATGGAGTAAGAAAATTCTTATCACAAAGGAGAAAGAAACAAGTTAATTTAATTTCAATATTCAAAATTCTAACCACCATGAGATTAATCATTGAACCCGATTACAGTTCTCTGTCCAACTGGGCAGCAAACTATGTTGCAAAAAAAATCAACGCAGCTAATCCTACTAAAGAAAAACCGTTTGTATTAGGACTTCCCACAGGTTCATCTCCTCTGGGTATGTATAAGGCCCTGATTGAATTAAACAAGAAGGGAGTGGTATCATTCAAGAATGTAGTGACTTTCAATATGGACGAATACGTAGGCTTGCCGGAATCTCATCCTGAAAGCTACCATTCATTCATGTTCAATAACTTCTTTAATCATATTGACATCTGCAAGGAAAACATTCACATCCTGAACGGTAACGCAGCCGACCTGGAAGCTGAATGTGCCAACTATGAAAAAGAAATTGAAAAGTTCGGCGGCATCGACCTGTTCTTAGGAGGTATCGGTCCTGACGGTCACATTGCTTTCAACGAACCGGGCTCTTCACTGACTTCACGCACACGTGTGAAAACACTGACTACTGATACCATCATCGCTAACTCACGTTTCTTCGACAACGACGTGAACAAAGTGCCTAAGACAGCATTGACCGTAGGAGTTGGTACTGTACTTTCTGCTAAAGAAGTACTGATTATCTGTAACGGACATAACAAGGCACGTGCATTGCAGCATGCAGTAGAAGGCGGCATCACACAGATGTGGACTATCAGCGCATTGCAGATGCACCAGCACGGTATCATCGTATGTGACGAAGCAGCTACTGACGAACTGAAAGTTGGTACCTACAAGTACTTCAAAGATATTGAAAAAAACAACCTCTAATTCGCTGAATCATGAGAACCAATCTTAGCTCTCAAATTTCACTGAATCGCGTTTCCCCACGTTACTATCGTCCGGGAAACGCAGTAGAACGTTCTGTCCTGACACGACTGGAAAAAATCCCGACCAACATCTTCGAAACAAGCGAAGAAGGTGTGGTACAGATTGCCAATGAAATCGTCGCAAAGATACAGGACAGACAGCGTGAAGGAAAATTCTGTACCATTGCCATAGGTACAGGTGCTTCCCTGCGTCCGCTGTTCACCGAACTGATTCGGAAACACAAGGATGAAGGCGTAAGTTTCCGCAACGTGGTATTCTTCAACCTGTATGAATATTATCCGCTGACCGAAGGTGCTGGAAGCAGTTTCAGCCACCTGAACAAGCTTTTCCTTTCACAGATAGACATTGACCGCCAGAATATCTTTACAATGGACGGTAGCATCCCTCAGGAAGCCATCATCGAACACTGCCGTTTGTACGAACAGCGTATACAGACCTTTGGAGGTCTTGATATGGTTATCATGGGAATCGGACGTGAAGGAAACATCGGTATGAACGAACCTGGTTCACATGCCAGCTCTACTACCCGCCTGATTTTGATTGATGCAACTTCTCGTTCTGAAGCTGCACATAATATCGGTGTAGACAATCTTCCTCCCTGCTCCATCACCATGGGTATCAATACCATTATGGGAGCCAGAAAAGTTTATATGCTGGCCTGGGGTGAAGACAAAGCTGACATCATCCGAAGTGCAGTGGAAGACAAGGTAAGTGATACACTGCCGGCATCTTACCTGCAGCTTCATGCCAACACTTCTGTTTGCGTAGACCTGGCTGCGGCAGCTCATCTGACTCGTATTCAGCGTCCATGGCTGGTAACCAGCTGCGAATGGAACGACAAACTGGTAAGAAGTGCCATCGTATGGTTGTGTACTACACTGAACAAGCCTATTCTGAAACTGACCAACAAGGACTATAATGAAAACGGCTTGAGCGAACTGCTGGCTCTTTACGGCTCTGCCTACAATGCCAACATCAAGGTATTCAACGACCTGCAGCACACCATTACCGGATGGCCGGGTGGTAAACCGAATGCCGATGATACTTATCGTCCGGAACGTGCCAAACCGTTCCCGAAACGTGTGGTGGTATTCTCTCCGCATCCGGATGACGATGTAATCTCCATGGGAGGTACACTGCGCCGTCTCGTTCAGCAGGGACATGAAGTACACGTGGCTTACGAAACTTCCGGAAACATTGCCGTAGGCGATGAAGAAGTAGTACGTTTCATGCATTTCATCAACGGTTTTAACCAGTTGTTCGAAAATAGTGAAGACAAGGTTATCAGCGACAAATATGCTGAAATCAAACAGTTCTTCTCTACCAAGAAAGAAGGCGACATGGATACACGCGACATCCTGACCATCAAAGGTCTGATTCGTCGTGGTGAAGCTCGTACTGCTTGTACATTCAACCGTATTCCGCTCAGCCGCTGTCACTTCCTTGACCTTCCGTTCTATGAAACCGGAAAGATTGAAAAGAACCCGATCAGCGAGGCCGACGTAGAAATCGTGCTCAACCTGCTCCGCGAAGTGAAACCTCATCAGATTTATGTAGCCGGCGACTTGGCCGACCCGCATGGTACTCACCGCGTATGTACGGACGCTGTTTTTGCCGCTATCGATGAAGAAAAGAATGCCGGTGCAGAATGGCTGAAAGACTGCCGCATCTGGATGTACCGTGGTGCATGGGCAGAATGGGAAATCGAAAACATCGAAATGGCCGTACCGTTGAGTCCGGAAGAACTTCGTGCAAAACGTAACTCTATCCTGAAACACCAGTCTCAGATGGAAAGCGCACCGTTCCTGGGCAATGACGAACGTCTGTTCTGGCAGAGAAGTGAAGACCGCAACCGCGGAACTGCTTCACTTTACGACCAGTTAGGTCTGGCTTGCTATGAAGCTATGGAAGCATTTGTAGAATATAAACCTATTTAAGTGCATATCACATTTTAAGCCAAAAGACACAGAAACGCAGAAGTTCACCCCGAAAGGAAGAACTTCTCGTTTCCGTGTCTTTTTTATTTCTGTATTTACCAAATCTTTTTATCTGCATGAAAAAACTACTCATTCCCGCATTTGCATTTTGGCTCAGTTGCCTCTTCCCGTCGTGTACCTCGACTTCTCCCAACCATTTTCTGAAAGAGACCGACTACCGTAACAAAGTGGAAGCTGATTTCGGACAGAAGAAGGAGATTCTCAACCGGGGAAATCTTTTTGACATCTTCAATGAAGACATGTCGCTGGAGGAACGGGAAGCCATGATGTTCCTGTATGCCTACATGACTCCGGGCGATATTTCCGACTATTCCGGAGAATTCTACCTGAAAAATGTACGTCTGGCACTTCAGAACCGAAAAGAGACTTCATGGGGAGCCGGAATTCCCGACATGATATTCCGCCACTTTGTACTCCCTGTCAGAGTAAACAACGAAAACCTGGATAATGCACGCGAAGTGTTCCGCCAGGAACTGATGCCGCGTGTGGAAAAACTATCCATGTACGATGCCGTGCTGGAAGTAAACCACTGGTGCCATGAAAAAGTAATCTATACCCCGACCGACATCCGTACCAGTGCCCCGATGGCTACTGTGAAAACAGCTTACGGACGTTGCGGTGAAGAATCGACCTTCCTGGTAGCCGCTCTCCGTGCCGTAGGTATCCCTGCCCGTCAGGTGTACACCCCGCGCTGGGCACATACTGACGACAACCATGCCTGGGTAGAAGCCTGGGTGGACGGCAAATGGTACTTCCTTGGTGCCTGCGAACCGGAACCGGTACTGAACTTAGGATGGTTCAATGCTCCTGCCAGCAGAGGTATGCTGATGCACACCAAAGTATTCGGTGCATACGACGGACCGGAAGAAGTGATGAAAACCACTGCCAACTATACGGAAATCAACATCATCGACAACTACGGACAGAGTGCCCCCGTCACTGTCACGGTGGTAGATGCTCAGGGTAAGGCCGTAGAAGGTGCACACGTAGAGTTCAAGATTTACAATTACGCTGAATTCTTCACCGTAGCCAACAAAACGACCGACGCACAAGGAAAAGCATCACTTTCTGCCGGATTGGGCGACATGGTAGTCTACGCTTCGGCAAATGACCACTTCGGCTTGCAGAAAGTTTCTTTCGGAAAAGATAAAGAAGTCACATTAACGCTTTCTCACCGTCCGGGAGATGTATTTACCGATACCTTGCACATTGTGCCACCGGCTGAAAAAGCCAACTTCCCGGAAGTGACCGATGCACAGCGTAAGGAAAACAACCGGCGTATGGCTCAGGAAGATTCTATCCGCAATGCTTACGTAGCCAGCTTCCCCACCGAAGAAAAGGCCAAGGCTTTTGCAGAAGGACTGAAACTGGATGTGAACCAAACAAGCACATACATTCTGAAATCCAGAGGAAACCATGCGGACATCATGCAGTTCCTGTCGAATGCTGCGGAAAAGGGACAGGGTGCCCGTGCATTGGAATTGCTCAGCACACTGGCTGATAAAGACCTGCGCGACACACCTTGCAGCATTCTGGAAGACCATTTGTATGCTACCGATGCGAAAGCTGACGTAAAAGAAGTGCTTGCACCGCGTATTGCCACTGAAATGCTGACTCCTTACCGTACCTACCTGCAGAAAGCCTTGTCTGCCGAACTAGCCGCACAAATCAAAGCTGACCCGCAAGTGCTCATGAAATGGTGTAAGGACAGCCTGTCTATCCGCAACGACCTGAGTACGATATTCACCATTACCTCACCCGAAGGTGTATGGCGCAGCCGTGTAACCGACTCACAGTCCAGAGACATTTTCTTCGTAGCTGCTGCCCGTAGCTTAGGTATCCCCGCCTGGAAGGATGAAGTAAACGGTAACATCTGCTACCGCCTCAACGGAAAACCGGTATTGGTGGACTTTGAAAGTTCAGAAGGTGGAAGTCTGTCGGAAGGTGTATTGAAAGCTACTTACCAGGCTATTCCTCGACTGGACAATCCGAAATATTACACTCACTTCACCCTGTCGAAGTATGACAACGGCACATTCCAGTTGCAGAACCATCCGGAAGATGCCAGCTGGGCTTCTCTGCTGAAAAACGGAAGCAGCATGTCGACCGGTTATTATATGATGGTAACGGGTAGCCGTATGGCCAACGGAGGCGTATTGAGCCAGGTTTCATTCTTCTCTGTCGACAAAGGAAAGACCACAGTGACTCCTCTCTGCATGCGCAACAATACGGAAGAAGTACGTGTCATCGGCAGCTTCAATTCCGAAGCACTCTACACCCGTCCGGGCACCGATGAACAAGTATCTGTCCTCAACACTACCGGAAGAGGATATTACATTGTCGGCGTATTGGGCGTAGGTCAGGAACCGACCAATCATGCCCTGAAAGACATCGAAGTAAAGAAAGCGGAATTTGAGAAATGGGGACGTACGATTGTACTGCTCTTCACTGACGAAGCGGCCTATAAGAAATTCGACCGCAAGGAATTCCCTAACCTTCCGTCGAACGTAGTGTTCGGTATAGACAAAGACGGAAGCATTCTGAAAATGATTGCTGAAAATATGAAGCTGGGCAGCAAACCCACCCTGCCGGTGATTATCCTGGGCGATACGTTCAACCGTGTAGTCTTCGAATCACACGGATACACCATCGGCATGGGCGAGCAACTGCTCCATGTTATCCACGGACTGTAAGCGCCTCAATGGTGCGACGCACCTTTTCGGGAGTCGTGACCGGATGAGCATATTCATCCATATCCGTACCTCCCATCGACAAAGCCGGATTGCGAAGAAGCATCCGGCTTTCTTTTTGTTCGCGTGCCGAAAAATGGAACTCACCGGCTCCCGTCACACGGGCCAGTTCCGCAATGTTATGTTCGTTCACTCCGCAGCCCGGCATGATGATAATGCGGTCGCCCGCCTGCTTCACCAGTTCAGCCAGCAAAGGTGCCCCTTCCATGGCCGTAGGCATCTGGCCAGAAGTCAGCACACGGTTCACCCCCATGCCTATCAGTTCTTCAAGTGCCTCACGGGGAGATTTGACATAATCAAATGCACGGTGGAAAGTCACCGAAAGTCCTTTGGAAGCTTCCATCAGACGCTGCATGGCCGGCTTGTCCAGCTCGCCTTCCGGTGTAAGGCAACCGAACACCACTCCATCAGCTCCCGCCTGACGGGCAGCCCGAATATCTTCTTCCATAATCTCCAGTTCAGAAGGCGTGTACAGAAAATCTCCTCCACGCGGACGGATAATGACATGCAGACGGATGTCAATCAACTTACGGGCCACTTTTATCTCGCCCAACGACGGAGTAGTTCCACCTTCCGGCATGCCGGCACACAATTCTACCCGATGAGCACCTCCCTGCTGGGCAGCCACGCAACTCTCTGCAGAGTTCGCACAAATTTCAAACATGTAGTTTTTCATCTCTCAGTCAACTTTAAACAGTGATTTTTTTCACCCTCAGAAAAGGCCTTTGCATTTACCGGAAAACGCTTTGACGCTTCAATCAAAACGCAAGTACGTTTTACTTAAAACACAAGTGCGTTTTACATGAAACGCAAGTACGTTTTATATCAAACGCAAAGGCGTTTTAGCACAAACGTAGGAGCGTTTTTTCCGAAAGTACAAATCGCGATGTCTGAAGGCTGGTATCTATAAACAAAAAAGCTTATTAAACCGTTCTTTTTCAGTCTAATAAGCTTTATGTACGCCCGTGGGGAGTCGAACCCCAATCGAAGGAACCGGAATCCTTTATTCTATCCATTGAACTACGGGCGCAAATATCAATAAGCACACTTTCCAACGTCCTTTTTTGAGAAAGGATATTTCGAAAGCGTGACAAAAATACAATTATTCGGTCTTTTCTCCTAATTTTTTCCTGAAAAAATAGGGAGTGAAAACTAAAATAGTTTTACTCTTACACGCCTATACGACCTCACACATCAGAACTGGAAGTAGATAAACGGCTGAATATCGCTGCTTTTCACCTGAATGACCAGATAAATCAGCGCAATCATTATCAGTGCCTGGGCTATGAGCGGCATACGCACCATGCCCCGGCTGCACGCATTCTGCCAGCTGTCGGGACAGAAATGAAGCAAGAAGCCTACTCCCATCAATGCAAACACTTTCCAGTAGCCCGTCAAAAGCTGCTCCAGCAATTCCGGATGGAAGGCTGTAAATATCTGGCGAATCATAGTCACCGAAGCCTCAAACGTGGAGTTTCGGAAGAATATCCAACAGAAACACACAAAATGGAAGGTCAGCACCACGGCAAAGAATTTACGTATTCCCCGGCTGCGATATTGTTTGGGCCGCCCCAATAGGTTACGGAAAAACTTATGTAAGGCCAATGCCACTCCGTGCAATCCGCCCCACACCACAAAGTTCCACGAAGCACCGTGCCACAAACCACCTAAAAGCATGGTCAGTATCAGGTTGATGTAGGTACGGATTTTTCCCTTTCGGTTACCGCCCAGGGAAATATACAGATAGTCGCGCAACCAGGTAGACAAGGAGATGTGCCAGCGATGCCAGAAATCGGTCACACTGTCCGCCTTATAAGGCGAATCAAAGTTGGGAGGGAAATGGAATCCCAGCAGCAGGGCAAGTCCGATAGCCATGTCACTGTAGCCCGAAAAGTCACAGTATATCTGCAAGGCATATCCGTAAATCCCAAACAGGTTTTCCAGTCCGGAATACAATCCCGGATTGTCGAAAATACGCTCCACGAAGTTCACGCTGATGTAGTCCGAAATCACCGCCTTCTTGAACAAACCGCTCACGATAAAGAAGATGCCCTGACCGAACATCTCGGACGTGACGGACAAGGGCCGGCGGATTTGCGGAATGAAATCGCGGGCACGCACGATAGGTCCTGCCACCAGCTGCGGGAAGAAAGACACATAGAAAGCATAATCCAGCAGACTGGACAAGGGTTTCAAATCACGCCGGTACACGTCGATGGTATAGCTCAGCGACTGGAAGGTAAAGAAAGAAATCCCTACCGGAAGGAATATGTCCAGCGGCTCGAACCGTCCGTTCCACAACGGAGCCAGCATTTCGTAAAAGAAATTGGTGTACTTGAAATAACATAGCAGCCCGAGGTTGATACACAAGCTGCACACCACCAGCATCTTCCGCTTCCAGTGCTCCACCGTCATCTCCATCCTGCGCGCCAGCAGGAAGTCGGACACCGTGACAATGCCCAGCAGGAAGAAATAGGTTCCGCTGCTTTTATAATAGAAATAATAAGAAAACAAGGTGACAAACAGCAGGCGTGCCGTAGTCCGTTTCTGCAAAAGCAGATACACCAGGCTGAATCCGAGAAAAAGAAGCAGGAAGAAGCCGCTGCTGAAAATCATCGGCTGCGCCGCATCGTATGTCAATACCTCTTTCAGTCTGTCCAAGTCAATTCCAAGTTCCGTCCAGTTGAGTTTCCACATAATTGTTGTATGATTTGATAATCGCTTCGTGTAATAATAGTCCCTGCAAAATATATCCTTCCTGCGTGAAATGAATCTTGTCACGCTGGAAATAGTTTCCATTACTCCAGTTCAGACAAGCATAACGTTCACCTCCTACCACGTGATACATATCCCATATAGCGAGTTTCCGCGAAGCCGCATAATCCAGTTCTGTCTTTACCACTAATTTCGTACGAGGATTGATTACTCTTGCGCCCCGTCGGCCATTGCGGACATACGCTCCGGGAGGAGTGGTCAGCAGATATACCGCCTGCGGACATCCTTTCTTCAATTCTTCTAACAGATTATCCATCTGTGCCAAGTGCTCCGCCGAAAAATAACGGCGACCATGCGCTTCATTGGTGCCGAACGAAAGAATAACCAGGTCCGGATTCAGTTCGATAATCTGACGAATATTCTCAGGTGTAGCAAAAGAAGCACAAGTCGCTCCGTTTACTCCTACTATGTGATACACAATTCCTGCGGCCCCCGTTTCCTGCGCCAGTCCCGAAGTACGGTAACTCACCTGCATATCGAGCACGGCCTCCCGTCCGAAATCGTCTTCCAGCTGACGCCGTACAATATAAGGATACACATGCCCCCGCACATGAGAATCGCCGATGTGCACGATACGTAACGGACGGTCGAGCACGGAAAGCTTCTGCCAGAAAGGCTCCAGTTCATGCGTAGGGTCTGTAATCGTATTCTCAGTTGTTCCCTTAAAGCCGGCAGGCATCGGATTGCTGACTTCCACAAAGCGCATCAGCTGCTGCATGGCCTCGCTGTCGGACACATGACCGGAATGACGGTCCGGACGCGACTTCTCCGGCAACACATCCTGCGCTAAAAGCGGCAATGCCCCCAAAAGGAATCCGAAGAATATCCTCCAAAAACGTATCTCACTCCATTTCATAAGCTTTTCGTTTTTCGTACTGTTCCTTGCCGTACATCAACGTTTCAAACAAAAGTCCGGCAATGTGCTTTCCTCCCCTGAAATTGATGTGAGTATAGTCATAATTGGCCATCTGAGGCTTGTGGTTCACCATCTCTACCATACTACCTTCTCCTCCCATGGCTTCGAACATATTCCAGAATGCCACACCCGTTTCTGCCGCAAGTGCCTGCTGGTAACGAATCAGGCGCTTCACCCCCGGCATGGTACGCAATTCGCCGTTTTCATCCTTGTTTTCTCTATCTCCCACCCCGACAATCAGGACAGAAGCCTCCGGAAAGGCCGTCTTCAAACGCTCCACTATCGGTTTCATCGCATCCTTGTAATAGGTATAGTTCATTACCTTGTCTGAAGCTACATTCAGCCCGTACTGCAACACAATCAAATCGTATGTACGCAGACGGTTATACTGACGAAGTATCGACATCGGAATATTACCCAACTGCTGTCCGCTGCTTCCACGGGTACTGAAATTATCGACTACCACACCTTGACGCGGATCCATCGTCACGGCATAGAACAAAGCTGTAGAATCCAGCTGCTCCACTTTCCAGCGCACAGATCCGATACGTCCGTTCACAGACACAGACTGCAACTCTTCTTTTCCACCCACAGAAAATGGCTGTGCCTCTCCTCCATTGACAGATGCAGCCAACCGCAAAGAATCGGAAGTCAGGAAATAACAGGTAGACACTTCGCAGGTATCAATATGCGACAAGAAGCGTTTCTCACCTTTCAGGCTGACATAAGCTCCCGAAGAAGGAATAAAATAATGATTGGAAATGTCCTGACGGGAACGGTCAAAATAGGTGGAATCTGTAATGGAGTGACTGCCCCATCCACCAAACGAATGGTGTACCGTAGGACGGAAACCAGCTATTTTCGTTGTGATGGGCACATATCCCACCCCACATCCGCCAAAACGCTTCTGCAACATTTCGCGCAAATCACCGGTCAGAATATCGGCCTCAATAAATGAATCTCCGAAATAGGCAATACGTACCGGGCGGTCCAAAGAAGACACCTTTCCCAAAGCTTCATAGAAATACTCCATTCCACGCCCTGCAGAATCAGCATATTCTTCAATGCAGACCATTCCACTCTTGCAGGTATCCACAAAAGCAGGCTTTACAGGAGGCGGCAACACCAAGGTATCAGAATCCATAGGTTCTGCTATTTCCTTCTTTATACGAATGTCTGAAAGCAAATCAACCCTTCTCAAAGGTTCGCCACGAAAAGAAACAGACGGCAAAAAATGCATGGCAAACAAGCCTGCCACCACCAGAAGGGTGAACAGAAAAGTGTATAATAATTTATTTTTCATGAACTTTCCTCTAAAACCGGGTGCAAAGATAGCGAAAGGTGAGTGCAATACCAAACCAAAAGCTTGCTTTTGAGTGCAAGTATTGCCGAACCGCATCCTATCTTCGAGAAATCAAAGATAGAGGAGTTTAAGTACAAAATTATCTGGTATGTTTCTCTCGAATATTCTTCAAGAAATCATCGACCATGCGGTAACCTTTTTCCGTGGTAATCCCCCGCATGTGTAGAATAGTGATTTCACTATAGATTTCGGCCAGCGGATAATGGTCTGTAATGTCTGAATAAATCAATAAGTCCATCTGCATGGCCATGGCCTGATTAATAATCTGAAAATTGATGTCACTACGAAAAATACCTTGCTCTACCCCTTTTTGAAAATAGGCCAGTGCATCAGCATCTCCCCTGCGACGGTCATCATGTATATAGTCCAACACCTTGGAATATTTGCGCAAGTCACGAAAGAACAGAGGGTTTACCGAACACAACTCATTGAACTTACGCTCATAAAATGTAAGGATTACTTCCAGCACATTATTCGCGCTGGAAGCAATCTCTTGCATATACTCATTCATACAATGACGATAAAAACGGAAAACTTCCAGCAGAAGTTCTTCTTTATCTCCAAACAGTTCATAAAGCGTACGCTTGGATATAGAAAGCGAACTTGCTATATCGTCCATGTGGACAGCCTTAATCCCCAAAGTCATAAAAGATTTGGAGGCTGTTTCCACCACACGCAACTTTAACTCTTCACGGTCGTTTTCCTTTCTTCGCCCTGCCATTATCTACATCAATGAATAATTCCTAATTTTGAAGTTTCCACAAACTGGATAATGTTTTCAATTTCCGGTCCGTTAGGAATCTGTTCACGAATACGTCCCAATGCATCATGCAATGAAGTATTTGCCTTATAAAGGATACGGTATGCCTGTGCAATGTGTTTGATAATGGTTTCAGAAAAACCGGTATGCTCCAGCACCTTTGTATTAATGCTATAGAATGCAATCGGTTCATGGGCTGCTACAATATATGGAGGAATGTCCTTAATGAAACGGCATCCGCCCTGCACTACTGAGAAGCTTCCCAGACGTGTATTTCCCTGCATCAGCACATTGGAAGTAAGGATGGCATTGTCATAGATGATACAGTTGCCCGAAACCTGTGAACCGTTACCGATAATGCAACGGTTACCCACTTCCACGTCATGAGAAAGACGGGCTCCACTCATGATGAAGTTGCCATCACCCACTTTTGTAGCATGTGAAGCATGTGTACCGCGAATAATCACGGCATTTTCACGAATCACATTGTTATTGCCGATAATAGCCAGTGTTTCTTCACCTGTAAAGGCAAAATCCTGGGGAACTGCTGCCACAACAGCTCCCTGATAAACTGTATTTCCATTTCCCATACGTGTGCCGCTCATCAGACTGGCATAAGGCATAATCACGTTGTCATCACCTATCTCTACATTCTTGTCGATATAGGCAAATGGATGAACCGTCACGTTCTTACCCAATTTGGCTGACGGATCTACATAAGCTAAAGGACTTATCATAGTTTTCTCATTTTAAGGTTAATCAATTTCTTCCTCCTCCCAACGCACTGTACAAGTTGATCACAGCTTGCATACGCTGGAAATTATCAGCTACCTCTGACAACTGTGCACTCAGCAGATTCTGCTGTGCGGTCAGGATTTCCAGATAAGTGGCATCTCCGCTCTGGAACAAGGCCTTGGTATAAGTCACTGCCTTATCCAACTGCTCTACCTGTCCACGGTCTTCCACCAGTTTCTTATTCTGTGTATCGAACAGATACAGAGCATCGCTCACTTCCTTTCCAGCTTCCAGAATAGTCTGCTGATAATTCATCTGAGCAATCTTTTCTTCTGCCTTTGAAACCTTCAGGTTGGCAATCAGCTTACCGTTATTGAAAATAGGCTGAGCCAATGAAGCCAAAGCCTGCAGCATAAATTCACCCGGATTAGCCACTGTAATACCTGAACCGTTTGTCCATCCTGCCAGACCAGTAATGTTCAAGCCCGGATAGAAAGCTGCACGTGCAGAGTTGGTGGTATAATAAGCAGCCGCAAGCGTCATTTCAGCCATCTTCACGTCCGGACGGTTTTCCAATAACTGCATCGGTACACCCGCTGCCAGTTCTTCCGGCATAACCTGTTCGTCCAATGTACTGCGTTCGATGGTCTGAGGAGCCTTAGCCAACAGTACAGCAAGTGAATTTTCTGTTTCACGCACCTGACGTTTCAAATCCATCAACGAAGCCTCTACCTGATGGCTGGCAGCACGCATCTGTGCTACAGCAGCTTCGGTTGTCATACCGGCAATTTTCATGGCTTCCATTACTCGTACGTTTTCTTTATAGATAGCAGCCGTTTCAGTCGTAATTTCTACCTGACGGTCGAGCATCAGCAAAGAATAGTACACATTAGCTATACCACAAATAATCTGTGAACGTACAGCCTGTTCTGCATACTGGCTCTGTTCGTAGGCTACTTTCTGCCCACGTTTGGTATTCAAAATCTTTCCGAACAAGTCAATTTCCCAACTGGCAGACACTGGAAGCTGGTATGCCTTTACATAGTTTCCACCTCCCATGCTGGTTGTAGAACCTTGCGGAGCCAGATTAATAGAAGGCAAATAAGACAATTTAGCGGCAGTCAGCATCACTTTCGCTTCCTGTACACGGAGAGCAGCCGCCTGCATATCTACATTGTTAGCCAGTCCTTCTTCAATCAAGGCCTGCAGTTTGGCATCACGGAAAATCTCTTTCCAAGGCAAGTTTCCCATATTGGCCGTATCGGCAGCCAGTGTATCGGTTGCCGAAGCCGGGTCACGATAGACACCTGAGGCATCTATCGTTTCCGGACGGTCATAAGCTTTGTAAATGTGGCAACTGCTCATCATAGCAGCCAGACACATCATTCCTATTATCTGTTTTTTCATTATCAATCTTATTTATGCGTATTAGGAGAATACTGTTCAATTTCAGCTTCCACTTCACTTTCATCGAGGCTATCCCATTCCATTGGTTTCACTTTTTCTTGCAACCACTGGAATACCACGAACAATACCGGAACGATGAAAATCTGGAAAATCATACCGATTAACATACCACCAATAGCCGAAGCACCCAATGTACGGTTACCGTGAGCTCCTACACCCATAGCCAACATCAACGGAATCAAACCGACAATCATGGCCAATGAAGTCATCAAAATCGGACGAAGACGGGCTGCAGCACCCAATACGGCTGCCCAGGAAATACTCATACCTTGTTTACGACGGTCAAGAGCAAACTCTACAATCAAGATGGCATTCTTAGCCAACAGACCCATCAACATAATCAAGGCAATCTGCATGTAAATATCATTTGACATGGTTCCCAAAATCATCTTCAATGCAGGAATGCTTCCCAATGCACTAAATCCGTTGACGAAGATGAAGCTACCCATCAAACCGAACGGAACAGAAAGCAATACGGCCAACGGCAGGATGTAACTTTCATACTGGGCACTCAGCAGCAAGTAAACGAAGACGAAGCAAAGTACGAAGATAATACCTGTTGTACTGCCACTTGTCTGTGCTTCCTCACGTGCCATACCTCCCAATTCGTAACCGAATCCCATCGGAAGATTTTCCTTAGCCACTTCAGCAATAGCCTGCAATGCCTGACCTGAAGTATAACCAGAAGCAGGAGCCACCATCACCTTCATTGAAGTATACAGGTTGAAACGGTTGATAATATCCGGGCCGTATACTTTCTTCATGCTTACGAACTGTGTGATAGGAGCCATTTCTCCATTGCTACCACGTACTTTCACTCCGTTCAACGATTCCATGTTTTTAGTAGCATCCGGTTCAGCCTGAATCATTACACGATACATCTTACCGAAACGGTTGAAGTTAGAAGCATACAAACCTCCAAAATATCCCTGCATAGTAGAAAGAATATCGCTCGGGCTGATACCTGCCTTTTTACAAGCTGCCGCATCAATGTCAAGCTGATACTGCGGGAAGCTCGGGTTGAAGGTAGTCTTCGCAGAGTTGATTTCCGGACGTGCTTCCAGTGCAGCTGTATAGCTTTTTACCACTTCAAAGAAGTGATCCAGCGTACCACCGGTCTTATCCTGCATGTTCAACTCAATATCACTTGATACTGAATAACCCGGAATCATCGGAGGAGCAAAGAACAATACCTGTGCATCCTTAATGACTTTCTGTGCACGCAAGAACAAAGTAGAATAGATAATATCTGAATTCTGCATCATGGAACGTTCTTCCCAGTCTTTCAGCTTGATGATGACAGAACCGTAAGAAGGTCCTTGACCACCAATAAAGCTATATCCAGAAATGATAGTACGAGACTGAACGGCAGGTTCTGCAGCTACCAGGCTATCTACCTTGGCCAACACTTCCATAGCGCGTTCCTGAGAAGTACCAGGAGGCAATGTCACAGCACCCATGATAGTACCGGTATCTTCATTCGGCACCATACCAGTCGGAGTGGTTTTCATAAAGAACATCAACAATACGATAGATGCAGCCACCAGTCCGAATGAAAGCCATTTCTTATGAATAAAGAATACGACACGCTTCTTATAGCTCTTCAGCAATGAATCGTATGCAGCATTGAAAGAGGTATGGAAACGATCGACCATACTCATCTTCTTCTGCTTGTGTTCTGAATCATGCGGTTTCAGGAAAATAGCACACAATGCCGGAGAAAGTGTCAACGCGTTCAACGCAGAGAATGCGATAGAAATCGCCATCGTAATACCGAACTGACGATAGAATGTACCGGCCGTACCTCCCATGAAACTTACCGGGATAAACACGGACATCATGACCAATGTAATAGAAACCAGTGCACCACCGAGTTCGCTCATGGCATCGATAGAAGCCTCACGAGATGATTTGTATCCCTGGTCCAACTTGGCATGTACACCTTCCACCACCACAATGGCATCGTCGACCACAATCGCAATGGCAAGCACCATCGCCGAAAGTGTCAGCAAGTTCACACTAAATCCAATCAGTTTCAATACGAAGAAAGTAGCAATCAAGGCTACCGGAATGGCAATGGCCGGAATCAATGTAGAACGCATATCCTGCAAGAACACATATACTACGATGAACACCAGCACAAACGCCTCAATCAAAGTCTTGATAACTTCGTGAATAGACGCATACAAGAAGTCATTGGCATTCTGAGCCACGTTAATCTTCAATCCGGCAGGCAAGCTTTCTTCAGCCTTACTAATAACATCCAACAAGTTGTTGATTGTTTCTGTCGCATTGGTTCCTGCCATCTGGAATACGATACAAGTTACAGCCTTATGACCGTTTACTGTATTATTAAAGGTATAAGCCAGACGTCCCAGTTCGATACGGGCTACATCTCCCAAACGGAGTACTTCACCGTTAGGCAGAGCCTTCACTACAATATCTTCAAATTCTTCAGTCTGCTGCAAACGACCTTTGTAACGAATGGTGTACTGGAAAGTCTGATTACCACGTTCACCAAACTGTCCAGGTGCAGCTTCAATATTCTGTTCTGCCAATACACCAGAGATATCAGACGGAACCAAATTGTACTGCGCCATCACATCCGGCTTCAACCAAATACGCATAGAGTAGTCCTGACCCATCACGTTGGCATCACCCACACCTTTTACACGCTGAACTTCCGGAATCAAGTTAATCTTGGCATAGTTTTCAATAAACTCAATGTTATACTTATCTTCTGCATCATACAAAGAGAAAATCAACAACATAGAGTTCTGACGTTTCTGTGTGGTCACACCCACTTTGGTAACTTCTGCCGGCAACAGACCTTGTGCCATAGACACACGGTTCTGTACGTTGACCGCAGCCATATCCGGGTCAGTACCCTGGTTAAAATAAATGCTGATATCAGCTGAACCATTGTTTGAGGCACTAGACTGAATGTACATCATGTTTTCTACACCGTTAATCTGGTCTTCCAGCGGAGCAATCACTGAGTTCAACACAGTCTGTGCATTCGCACCTGTATAAGTTGCTCTTACCGATACGGTAGGAGGTGCAATGTCCGGATATTGTGTAACCGGCAGGGTGGCCAAACCAATCACACCCAGAATTACTATCAAAATAGAAATTACGGTTGACAGTACCGGACGGTTAATAAATTTATCTAGTTTCATTCTTTAAATACCATTTATAATTACAGTCCCGAGGGTTTTCATCAAACACATTCCCCCAGCACCATAAGAATCATTTTTTATTATTTAAAAGCTGTCTGAATGTTACCATCCCGCTGGTCTTGTAACGCCTTCTGGAATTTAGCTTCTTTTTCAGCCTGTGTAATCGGAGTAATCTTTTGTCCGTCTTTCAATGTCTGAACACCTTCTACAACAATCTTATCCCCAGGCTTCAGCCCACCTGTCACGATGTAATGTTTACCATCATTCAAGTTAGAAACCTGCACTTCTGTATGCTTGATAGTATTATCAGACTGTAATACATACACAAACTTCTTGTCCTGAATTTCCTGAGTAGCAGTTTGAGGAATCAAGATAATGTCGCTCATAGTGTATGGGAATACCACGTTGGCCATACCTCCACTACGAAGGATATTCTGCTTGTTCGGGAAAATTGCACGCATGCTTACAGAACCAGTAGTCTGGTCGATTACACCACTTACGGCATCAATCTTACCTTCTTCTGAATACATTGTTCCATCAGACAACTGCAATTTGACAGCAGGCATCTTTTCCAACTGTTCCTTCAATGTACCACCTGCTTTAGTCAAAGCCAGCAACTGTTTTTCAGTCATTGAGAAATATACGTACATATCTCCAATCTGAGAAACGGTAGTCAACGGTTCAGCTGCAGAAGGACCAACCAATGCACCTACACGATACGGGAAAGTACCAATAACTCCATCTGAAGGACTGGTTACGGTACAGAAGCCCAAATTCTGTTTTGCAGCCGCATAAGAAGCTTCTGCCTGTGCCAAACTTGCCTTAGCAGAAAGCAGGTTATTTACAGCTGTCTGGTATTCAAAATCACTGATAATTTTCTGCTCATGCAGCATCTTCTTGTTTGCTTCAGTTGAAGTAACAGTTTCCAAGTTAGCTTTTGCTGAAGCCACGCTTGCTTTAGCCTGATCGTATGCAGCCTTATACTGTGTAGGATCAATCTGGAACAAAGCTTGTCCCTTGCGAACTGTAGCACCTTCGTCTACACACAACTTCACGATAAATCCTGATACTTGCGGACGAATTTCAATATCCTGCAAACCTTTAATTGTAGCGGGATACTGGGTTGTCTGATTGCTAGAAGCAGCTGCAAGTGTTTCAACCGCAAATTCATCATCACCCATTTTCATACCCCCCTGACCGCCTCCACATGCAGTCAGCACCGAAAGAGTCAATGCATAGAATGCCACTCGGCTAGAAGAAAAACTTCTGTTTCTTTTTGTGCTCATACTTATATTCATATATAAAATTTGTTTTATCTCTTCTCTCTATTAAAGTTTTCCACTGAAAACTTTACACCCTTCTCTAGTTTTTTATCGTGCAAATATAGAAAAAAAATCAAGGTCCGGAAAGTGACTTTAACTAAGAATAACCATAATGCCCTAATATCATTACATATAGCCAATATTATCAGACCAATCGACAAAAACTATCGACAAAAAATCTTCAATACTCCAAAACAACCTTCGTTCATTTTATAGTTTTTTTCAGAAAAAAACAGTCCATTTGTTATTTTATTCCTACATTTGCGCGATACATTATTCTTTGAAACAACTAAAAAACGAAGAAATATGACAAAAATAACGAAAGAAGCAGCCTTGCTCTATCACTCACAAGGCAAACCGGGGAAAATAGAAGTGGTCCCCACCAAACCTTATCAAACTCAACGAGATTTATCATTGGCTTATTCACCGGGAGTAGCAGAACCGTGTCTGGAAATCCAAAAGAATCCGGATACCGCATACGACTATACCGACAAAGGTAACTTGGTAGCCGTAATCTCTAACGGAACAGCTGTATTAGGTTTAGGAGATATAGGTGCCATGAGCGGAAAACCCGTAATGGAAGGAAAGGGACTGCTGTTTAAAATTTATGCCGGAATTGACGTATTCGATATTGAAGTAAATGAAAAAGACCCGGATAAATTTATCGAAGCGGTAAAAGCCATTGCTCCTACTTTCGGAGGTATCAATCTGGAAGACATCAAAGCTCCTGAATGCTTCAAAATAGAACAGAGACTGAAGGAAGAACTGGACATTCCGGTAATGCACGACGACCAGCACGGTACAGCCATCATCTCCAGTGCCGGATTGCTGAATGCGCTGGAAGTAGCCGGAAAGAAAATTGAAGAGGTAAAAATAGTAGTCAACGGTGCCGGTGCATCTGCCGTATCTTGCACTAAATTATATGTAGCTCTCGGTGCACGCCTGGAAAACATTGTCATGCTCGACAGTAAAGGGGTGATTTCTAAAGACCGTACAGACCTGAACGAACAGAAAAGATACTTTGCGACCGACCGTACTGACATCCACACACTGGCAGAAGCCATCAAGGGAGCCGATGTATTCCTCGGCCTTTCCAGAGGTAACGTGCTGAGTCAGGATATGGTACGCAGCATGGCTTCTCATCCTATCGTATTTGCTTTGGCCAACCCGACTCCGGAAATTTCATACGAAGATGCCATGGCTTCTCGCCCGGACGTATTGATGTCAACCGGACGTTCTGACTATCCGAACCAGATAAACAATGTCATCGGATTCCCTTATATCTTCCGTGGTGCACTTGATACGCGTGCCACTGCCATCAACGAAGAGATGAAGCTGGCTGCCGTACATGCCATTGCCGACCTGGCTAAGAAACCTGTACCCGACGTTGTCAACGAAGCTTATCATGTGAACAACCTGACTTTCGGACCTGAATACTTCATCCCGAAACCGGTCGACCCGCGTCTGATTACCGAAGTGTCCATGGCCGTAGCTAAGGCTGCCATGGAATCAGGTGTAGCCCGCAAACAGATTACCGACTGGGATGAATACAAGAATCACTTGAGAGAACTGATGGGACAGGAAAACAAGCTGACCCGCCAGTTGTATGAAACAGCTCGCCGCAACCCGCAACATGTGGTATTTGCCGAAGGTATTCATCCGAACATGCTGAAAGCTGCAGTAGAAGCCAAAGCTGAAGGTATCTGCCATCCGATTCTTTTGGGTAACGAAGAACGCATCGAAAAATTAGCCAAGGAACTTGACCTGAGCCTGGAGGGCATTGAAATTGTCAACCTGCGCCACGACCGTGAATCAGAACGTCGCGAACGTTATGCACGCATCCTCTGCGAAAAACGTGCCCGCGAAGGAGCCAACTTCCAGGAAGCAAACGACAAGATGTTCGAACGCAACTACTTTGGTATGATGATGGTGGAAACCGGCGAAGCAGATGCCTTTGTAACCGGATTGTACACCAAGTACTCCAACACGATCAAGGTTGCCAAGGAAGTTATCGGTATCCAACCGGGATACAAACATTTCGGTACCATGCATATTCTGAACTCCAAGAAAGGAACTTATTTCATTGCCGATACATTGATTAACCGTCATCCGGACACCGATACCTTGATAGACATTGCCAAACTGTCGGCCAAGGCTGTACGTTTCTTCAACCAGGAACCGGTAATGGCCATGCTGTCTTACTCCAACTTCGGTTCCGATGCAGAAGGAAGTCCGGCAAAGGTACACGAAGCCATCAACCAGCTGCATCAGGAATACCCGGATTTGGCTATTGACGGTGAAATGCAAGTGAAATTCGCCTTGAACAATGCCCTTCGCGATGAGAAATATCCTTTCACACGCTTAAAAGGAAAAGAAGTAAACACATTGGTATTCCCTAACCTGAGTTCAGCCAATGCAACCTACCAACTCATCCAAAGCATGAGTGAAACTGAAGTAATCGGCCCGATTCAGATGGGATTGAACAAACCAATTCACTTCACCGACATTGAAAGCTCTGTACGCGATATTGTCAATATCACAGCTATCGCCTGCATTGATGCCATTGTCGACAAGAAGAAAAAAGCACAATAAACATTACTGATTTATTTCACCCTACACGGAGGAGCAGCTGCAAGCCAAACATTCACCCTTGCCACCGTTCCTCCGTGTATTATTTTTCTAAAAGCCATGAGAAAACCACTCAATCATACACAATGTGTCGTACTTACTTTATGCTGGGCCGCACTTTGCTTTTTAGTACTCACCTCTACTCCCAAAATTGACGGTCCGCTTGTCATTATGATTCTCATATCAGGAGCTTTGGTGTTTATCCCTGTAATTAAATCTCTTAAAAGCAGAAACAAATAAACACGAATAAATAGATAAAAAGGGATTTTTGACGCTTTTTTCTCACTTTTCTTGATTTATTGTTGCATAAATAAATTTTTATCTATATTTTTGGCACATCAAACAAGAAGAAACATATTACTGTGATTTTTCAAAACCAATAAATAAGACAGATAATCTTTTTTAATTATGAATGCAGCTAAAGTTCTGGAAGATCTGAAAAGAAGATTCCCCAATGAACCTGAGTATCATCAGGCAGTAGAAGAAGTGTTAGGAACTATCGAAGAGGAATACAACAAACACCCTGAATTCGACAAAGTAAACTTGATTGAACGTCTGTGTATTCCAGATCGCGTATACCAGTTCCGCGTCACTTGGATGGACGACAAAGGTAACATCCAGACCAACATGGGTTACCGTGTACAACACAACAACGCTATCGGCCCGTACAAAGGCGGTATCCGTTTCCACAGCTCTGTAAACCTGGGAATTTTGAAGTTCCTGGCATTCGAACAGACCTTCAAGAACTCACTGACTACTCTTCCGATGGGTGGTGGTAAAGGTGGATCTGACTTCTCTCCACGCGGTAAGTCAAATGCAGAAGTAATGCGTTTCTGCCAGGCATTCATGCTGGAATTGTGGCGCCACATCGGTCCTGAAACTGACGTTCCTGCCGGTGATATAGGTGTAGGCGGCCGTGAAGTAGGTTACATGTTCGGTATGTACAAAAAACTGACTCGCGAATTCAGCGGTGTGTTGACTGGTAAAGGCCGTGAATTTGGTGGTTCACTTATCCGTCCGGAAGCTACAGGTTACGGTAACATCTATTTCTTGCTGGAAATGCTGAAAACTCGTAACATCGACATCAAGGGTAAGACTTGTCTGGTATCTGGTTCAGGAAACGTAGCACAGTATACTGTAGAAAAACTGATTCAGTTGGGTGCTAAAGTAGTTACCATGTCCGACTCTGACGGTTACATCTATGATCCGGACGGTATCGACCGCGAAAAACTGGATTACATCATGGAATTGAAGAACCTCTATCGCGGACGTATCCGTGAATATGCAGAAAAATACGGTTGCAAGTATGTAGCAGGTGCTCGTCCATGGAATGAAAAAGCAGACATCGCTCTTCCTTCTGCCACTCAGAATGAAATCAACGGTGACGATGCTAAAGCACTGGTAGCAAACGGCGTATTTGCTGTATCAGAAGGAGCCAACATGCCTTCTACTCCAGAAGCAATCCGCGTATTCCAGGATGCGAAGATTCTTTACGCTCCGGGTAAGGCAGCCAATGCAGGTGGTGTATCAGTATCAGGTCTGGAAATGACTCAGAACTCTATCAAGCTGAGCTGGAGTCAGGAAGAAGTAGACGAAAAACTGAAGAGCATCATGAAGAACATCCACGAAGCTTGCGTGAAATACGGTACAGAACCCGATGGTTATATCAACTATGTGAAGGGTGCTAACGTAGCCGGATTCATGAAAGTAGCTAACGCTATGATGGCTCAGGGAATTGTATAAAACTTTAATTCTTAATTTATAAATCCGGGTGGGACTTGAACTTTCAAGTTTCACCCGTTTTTGTTTTTAAAGAATGACTCCCAATAAGAAGTACCTTTATCCAACAGTACCAAATCCATAATTTTTATCTTCAAGTCTTCATTATAAACCCATTTCATATAAGTAAACAAAGCTCCACTTGAAGCATCCTGTTCATACACAATTTTAGCCTTGTAAATCCAGTCACCCAAATTTCCATCGTTGTTATCTACAAGGTAAATCGTACTCACCTCTCCCTTCTCATCAAACTCAGCTCCCCAAAGATTTATGGCATGCCCACCTCCTTGAATAAAAATATCCAGTCCGACGGCCATTCCCTGCTTCTTTGCCAATTTGATGGCGTTATTAAACTCCTCCTTCGTCATATACCCGTTGCCATACTGCTTCACCAGCGAATATCGACCGAACACGTCAAAAAAGAAGCCCGCATTTTCCTGTTCCGGCACATCCTGAGGATACATCACCCGGTTGCAGATTCCTGACAAGAACCAGTTTACACCCGATACGATATACCCCGACTTATTGCCAAAACGATTCTTGAATCCCTGATAAATCTCACTATGCTTTGAATCCGGATAAGCCGAAGGAATCGAAAATTCCGGGTTCAGACGACGTTTGTATTCCAGATAACGTTCCACATAACTACGGTTCGCATTCAGCCACCAGTGCATCAGGTTCGAAGAAGAAGCCTCCCAGCATGTTTTTCCATCTCCCGTGGGACTGGTATCCCTGGCATCCAGTTTGTTGCATCTATTACTAACAAATAAAGTAATACACTTGTTTACCATGGTATAGCTAAATTCAGCTACAATTCTTTTACAATAACCTTACTGACTAATCATCATAATCATATTCCAAGCTAAAATCATCCACCCACATAGTAGCCCCTGGAGCCCCTGTAAAATAGTCTCCATATTTGCTGGCAGAACAAACAATCAGCAAGGCTGTAGGTTTCCGATTCGTTGCCCTATACTCAAGTTCCACAGAGAAAGGAGTGTATTCATTTACATTTTCTCCACATGTCATCTCACCGTAAGCTATGATATGCGAATCGTTCTTATCAAAATACTTTCCTGTTCCCTTGTCATCCGTCTGCACTTCCACCGCAGTTTTTTCACCACTATTAGGATTTTCCTGAAGTTCCCAATCACCTAAAGCTACCCATACGATACAAGTATCCGGTTGATTCTTTAATGAAGCATATTTATCAATAGCTTCCGTAATCAAAGCAGTCTGATATTTAAAATAACCTTTTAAACGAGTCGGATAGGAAGTAAAACTTCTTCCAAAACCTAAAACGCCATTAGTTCCCTTTGTCTCCTTATATTCACCAATAAATAGATTTCCAGCAGCAAATTTTACTACAATTTTCTGAGATTTCAATACAGCAGCCAACTTCCCTGTACTACCAGGACGAATGTCTTCTGTAGATAATGTAATATTATCTTTCTCGCTTAACGTAGTACTTCCATGGTTTCCAGTATCCCAGAATCGAGTCCCGTCCTGTGCCCATGGACAAATCACCTTCTCTTCCTGATGCCAGTCTTCAAATCCCATATTAGGTACAGATACTGTCTCCGTGGTAGAGAAAGTTACCACATCTCCGACCTGATCGCCAGAGTAAGCACGACATTCATAAGTAGTATTCGCCTTCAAATGAGGGACACGAGCTGTAAATTGACCTCCATCCATGGTCACATACTTCTGATCTACACGTGTCCAGTCTTCACTTCCATCTTCACGAATATCAAAGCCACATTCCGTATCGGCCACACCAGCACCATATAACCATGCCACATTAACCCATCCATCAGCAGATTCTGTAACCACATCCTTATCACTTTTGTAAACGCGGAGAGTCCAAGTCTCATCCACAAAATCACTAAAAGTCACATGTACAGATGCCTGGGCAAAATCACGATAAAATGTCCATTGAACCTCCGGAGTTCCACTCACTCCGTCATTCAAAGCTCCTTCTGGTCCCAATTTTAAATCAGACAAAACAATATCCTTTAAATCAGCACTCTTTCGAATTGAAGCAGTAGCTAAATGATTTTTCACATCAAACTCCGAATTTCCAAGCTGCCCATCAATTATCATGCGACGTGCTATAGGCTGATTTCCAATTATCTCCCATTTATAATCCTGATAAAGGGATAAAGTAACCTCATAAGGCTGGCTTAAATCTATCTCTGTACCGGCTGTCAAAGTAGAAGAAGCCTTTTCTGTATAAGTAAAAGTTTTCAACATCACCTTTTTAGGGTTTACCGTTTCCTGCAAAGTAACCGTCACAGTACTTTCACTTTCCGAAATGACCGCACTTCCCGACTGCCCCTCAACTTCTATACCTGTAATAGAAAGAGGTACCTTAGCAAAAGGTATATCATTTTTGATGCAACAGCTTAGAGTACCAGCCAGTATTATACTAATAGCAATTCTATATAATGTATTCCACATAACTACATGCAAAAGGTTATACCAATATTAATATTAAAAAGATTAATCTTAAAATTAGCGCCACTACTATTCCTTTTTCCTACCGCTCCTGAGTCATCCCGTTGTTTCTCCCAACGATACTTAAATCCGGCAACTCCAAAGGACATTTCCGCACACACATTTTTAGTAATATAAACAGCTACTCCCGGATTAATCCCCAGATGTATCTCATTCACATCTGTCTCCGTATGAGTCATACTATCTCCTTCTCCATCTGAAAAGTTCGATGTTCCCCGCTTATAAGTCAAAGCTGTTTCATTAAACAATCCGAATATTCCATTTTCATCCAATCCCACATAAGAGCGATTAAAAACCCCGAAAGAATACATATCTTCCGTATAACGCATATTTCCTATATTAAAACTCAAATCATCTCCCAGATTCAAATCTATATTACCCAAATCACCCACAATATGGCTGTAACCAAACTTGGCTCCCACCACCACATTGTCTTTCAGTGCATATCCCACAAACGGATGAATTGACTTCATTGTAAACGTAGCATCCATATCACCCAAAATAGCATACAACATGCTGCTATTATCACTGTCCAAGTTCACGTACGAGAAGGTTAATCCTCCAATCCATTTTCCTTTGGGAACAAAACGATAGTTCAATATTCCACGATCATAACGACCAATCGCTTTCATCTTTATCAGATTGTTTGAATCTACTGTTATTGGTTTTTTCTTAGGTTTCTCAACATACACCGTATCATGTATCACAATCGTATCGCGTACTTGGGACAAAGTTTTCTGTACACTTACTCCCAAGCACAAGAAAAGGAATAATATTATCTTTCTCATTCTGTTACAAATAAAAGGCTATACCTAAGCCAATAGAAAATAAGTTAATACGAAAATTTGCAGAACTGGAAGAACGATCTGCAGTATAAATCTGGTCTTTTTTCTGATGTACTTTGCCAAAATCCACACCTAGAACTCCCACACTCACTTCTACAGCCGTATAGTTATTTACAAAAGCAACAATACCCGGAGAAACACCAATACCCAAATCAGTAGAAGTGGAATAGGTTCCACTCACTTCCTGCCCTGATTTAGTCACAAGTTTTGACTGACTACCTCCAAATTTCAACTGTGTTTCTGCAAACAATGCAAATCGTTTGCTACTTCCCAAATTGATGTAATTTCGCATGATAGCCATTACAGTGTATGAATGCGTCAGTTCATACGTATCGTTCAAATTAATTGAAAGATCATCTCCCAAATCAAAATTCAGATTATCAAATTTGGTCAAAGTACGTCCATAAGAAAAACGTCCTCCCATAGCTAAGTTATCTTTCAAACCATAAACAACCAACGGACTTACTTTAAAAGAATATCCATCGGAATTGAACTTATCAATAATTAAAAACTGATAGTTTTCTTCTGTATGCTCAGAATACGATACAGAACTACCCACAATCCATTGTCCTTTAGGCACAAATACGTTATCGGCTATCTTTTTCTTTCCCTCTTGTGCCTGAACCGACAAGGTCAAGCACAAGAGACTTAAAAGGAATATAAATTTCTTCACTTATCTCAAATTTTCAGGTAATTTACTTTCTTCATATATCAACTCCAGGTCGTCAAGCCACATCACGCTACCGGTGCTTCCTTGGAAATAGTCTCCAAATTGACTAGCGGCAGCAACCAGCATAATCCGGTTTGGAATTCTTTCCATACTCTTATATTCAAAAGGTATAATGAATTCATGCATACCCTCACCTTCTGTAGAAGCCTCCCATATCTTATCTCCATAAGCCACTACATTAGCTCCATTTTTATCAAAGAACTTACTTTCTTTTGTCTTTATCACAAACGACCAGCGAGTTCCGTTGAACTCTTCTCCTTCGCCATCTGTCAAAGCTACATAAATGATACCTTTATCCTGAGTACCATTCGCTATTTTGTCTCCTCCTTTATCTACATTGCCACTTATGTAGCGTATATATCCTCGTAAAGCTAAAGGACGAGAAGCAAACGGACGCCCTAATCCCAAGACACCGTGTCCGGTAAGCCCATCCATCTGAGTATCAAGATATTGTCCGATAAATATATTACCTGCTGCAAACTGTCCTATTCCCAACATACTTGCATAAATAGACGATAATTTAGCAGAGTAATTACCACTGTGTCTCACCGTAGCATCAGGTGTCGTCACATTACGGCTAACCTTCTGAGAACCATGATTTCCTGAATCCCAAAACATAGTTTCACCCGATCCATATATTAATTTAGGAACATCTCCCGACCAATTTTCAAAACCACTGTTCGGCAATACAGAGGCTTCCTCTGTAGTTACCTCACAAACAATATTTGAAATTTTTGTATCCTCCAAAATACGATATTCATAAGTAGTTCCCGGAGTAAGTCCTTTCAACACATCCGACTTGATTGTCTGTCCAGAAAGAACAGCCGGAATATTCTGACTCCAAGCTTCTTCTCCCTTCTTACGATACTGGAAGCTATATACAGTTCCTGCCTCCGAAGTATGTCCTTCAATCACCTCTCCATAAAAGACGGTTCGGTCTGCCCAAGTTTCAAAACGAGGAATTTCAACGGCTTGTGCATTCATATCCGAAACCACAATCTGCCAGTCAAGTTCACATTGCTTTCCCTGTTCATCTGTCAGTACATATCCCAATGAATACACGGTTTCTTCTTTCAGCAACTTATTCCAAGAACTCCCCCAATCCATGACAATCTGTCTTCCCTGAGCCTCTTCCGGAAATGTCAATGTAATCCCTTTCTGTTGCAAAGCTCCAACAGATTCTGATGAGAACAAATCAATCGCACCAGAAAATCCCAACTTTTCCAATAATGTTCCCGCTACAGAAGCAGTCTTCAAGGCAGAAGAACCAGTCATAATCACCTTAGGTGAAACAGAAGAGTTCAAACTAAGAAACCAAGGAGAATCTGTGCTAATTTCCTCGTCTCCCGACATCACCCGAATTACCGGGCGACGATAAATCCCAATCTCTTCCTCCTGTTTATAAAGCGGAGTTTCATCCACTTTCAACGAAAAGAAGACTCCCCCTTCATCTGTCGGACGTTCAGGTTCCTCAGAACTGAGTTCATAATTTAACGTATATAAAGTAGAAGCCTTGGCCGACTCTATCTTATCCGTCTGAGTAATTTTTTTTCCAGTCTTTGTTGTAGCACTAAAGACACAAGTCAAATATTCTTTTCCAGAAGGCAGCATATAATATCCTACATACGAATCCTGTTCCTTCTCACTCCAACTATAATCTAAGGCACCATCGGTCGCATCAACCGACACTGTTACTGTACCTGAAGCCAAATACGCCTTCATATCCTCACTAAAATTCACCTTTACCAACGTATTGACAATATTACAATTCACCTTTACAGAAGTCGTCTGTCCGTCAAGCACAGAAAAAGTCTCTATCCCTTCATAAAATTTTTTATCGAACGACGCCGAGACTGAATCGCCGGCAACGACCCGTACCCGATAGTCGGTCCCAGCTGATAAATCTATTTTCTCTGGAACAGAACTCCAGGAAGAATATTTTCTTATCAACTTGTTGCCTTCATAAATACGAACTTTACAATCATTCTTCAAGGCTTCTATTTCTTCATTTCCAAGAGATGCTCTGGACACCACCTCTACGGCCTCCCCCACAGTAACCTGCAAGTTCAACGCTCCCTCTCCTTCACTCAGATAGCGATTTTCCTGGCGGCAGGCACAAAGCGAAGATATGATTCCAATTATTAAGAAAATTCTTTTCATCACCTTCCAAATTTTACTATGCATTACTACTGTCTATGGTCAGAGTAGCTTCCGCCTTCTCCCCATTCACATCTTCTACTGTCAATTTGAACTGATGCACTCCAGGGAATCCACCCAACAAGCCCACAAACTGCGTCACATCAAAAATCACCTTTTGCTGACCGATAACAGCATCTTTTATAGGCAAGCCCAAATTATTTAAGTTTTCTTCAGCCTCACCAGGTTCAGCCAAATCAAAAGGATTCTGAGGAAACATTTCTGCAATTACTCCACTAAATTCCGCATTATCAGAAGTTATTTCCACAAATACATGTGCTGCCCCTTCTGGAGCCAGTAAGTCTACTACCACTTCCTGAGACAAATCCGTGACAGGCTGACTCAAATCAAACCCTTCTCCCACAATGGAAGGAATTCCAAAATCTAAAATTTCATCTTCTTCAGGACGAACCGATCCCTCTATAGTTACCGATGTGCAAGTCGCATCCAGTTTTAAACCGTTTACAGAAGCACTTCCTCCTGTACCAGGATCCACAAACACCGCATCAATCAAATTATATGTAACTATCAGCTCTGTGCCCAACGCTACACCTGTATACGATTTGGTTACATTCTCCGCAACTCCATCCACTGTACCAGAAAAAATCACATCAACCGTATTCGTTTCTGTACAATGAAAGAACCCCGAACGAGTTTCATCCTTTCCATATTCCAGTGACTCCGAGCCTATTTTAACTGTGACCTTCACATCATCGCCCAATAAAGATTTTAGATTATCAGCATAATCGATGGTAACCTTCACATTATGCAGTGTACATGCTACTTCTCCCACATCCGTCAAGTTATCTTGCGTAATTTCAAACACTTTTGATTCTCCTTCACAATAAGGTGTATCAAAAGCCGCGCCTTCCGTAACAGGAGCATGTGCCACAATCTTATATTTCCCTATTTTCAGTGTATACACTTCCGGCATCTCAGCGTACTTCCATGAACTCACAAGTTCTCCCGCTTCAGTATACACTTCCACAATATAATCATTTAATTCTGCCGCTACACGTGATTCTGTAACCAACGGGTCCGTATTAGGAGTCAACTGCAAAGAAGACAAATTCAACTGCCCCTCCTGCTTTATTTCATAATCCACCTTTTCACTATGACAAGCTGTTGTCAATAAAACAACTGCGAACAAGCTTAATAAGAAATAAATCTGTTTCTTCATATAAGTTAGGTTTATTTTATTCATAAATTAATTTTACATTGTCCACTGTCAGAATACTACCTACATGACGTGAGTCACCGTAACCAGCATTAAACGCCCCTTTACTTCCTTGAATATCCTTCGTTCCCGGTGAAGTTGCATCTGTCGACATAAATACCAGTTCAATATAAGACGCTTTTGCTTTTTGCTCATAAGAGATACCAACTCGTCCTTGAGTGTATGTATCTATGGATTGCGTAATTCTAAGTTCTCCCTGTCCTATCAGATTCCGGTTTACATCATACAATTTCGCATACACTTTAGTTGTCTCTCCATTATAAGAATAAAACTTATAATAGAACTGTATCGCATCAGGACGAGAAGTAAAAGTATGGGTCATATTCTTTTCCTGTGTATCCCGGTTAAATGTACCAAGATACAAATACCCGGCCTGTCTGTACTTCGTATTATGACTTATTGCAGACCAGTTGTTCGCTCCATATCCCACAGTCGCTATTTCAGCAGCTACATTTCCCTCATAGGCACCTGTTGACAGGGAGGTTCCTCCATGATTATTCCAATGCCAGGTAGCCGTATGCATTTCACTTGCATTAGTAGGCATTGTGCCAGGATAAGCACAATAATACCAAGAAGCGACGCCACTCTGTTGCTGAGTCGTCATATCATTAAAAGTACTCCACCATTTATCCTCCGAAGAACCACCAGACAGATAATATGAATAAATATGTTCTCCACCAGACATAAAGATTGTTTGATACCATACTTCTTGCACTGACCACTGTTCAAAGTCAGAATTAGGTATTTGCAACTCCTCTTCCGTCACGATGTCCACAGAATTAGAATACTCCTTCCCTTTTACGGCACGTAACTTCACTGAGGACCCCGACTCCAGCCCCTTCGCCGTCAGGCCATAGCTGCCATTAACCTCAGTTGTCACATCCATCCAGGAACCGCCCTGCTGTTTCTGTAGTTTTATATCAGCCAAAGCAGTTTCATTATATACATGAAACACAGCTTTCTTAGCCCACACGTCCCCTGGGTTATCCACTAAAATACCCATACTCACAGGAAGTTCTCCTGTTTCTTTTATATAACTTAAGTAAGATGCAGAGACTTTAAATGGATTTATAAACTTCACTGTTTCAGGTGCCTTCAAATAAACCGTATAGACTTTCCGACCTTCTTCCGATGGCAATTCTTCTGCACGCACAAATTCCAAATCTTGTTTTCCATCTGCCAGTTGAAAATGTACGTTTGCCGGATTTCCATCTTTAAATGACACATTTACCTGACAGGTATTCCCGTAAAAAGGAGCCTCTACCGTAGACGCAGCCACAGAGAACTCACATCCTTGGGGAGTCACAGTCAATACCAACGGAGGTTCAGAAACTTTACCATATATATCCGTAGCCTCCAGCTTGAAATCATGCTTTCCACCAGCCGGTAAATTTGCAATCAATGTGGTAAAATCTACCTGAGCCATTTGGGCACGATTTCCTTCCAAACCTTTCGTTTTCAAGCCCATCTCTGTTAAAATAGAAGCATATTCTCCAGAGTCAGCCAAATCGACATCGCGAGGCCATCCTTTTCCTAAAAGAAAATCTGAAGAAGTAGTCAAACGGCAAGACTGAATACCTGCCACCGCATTCACATAAGCTGTGACCTGTTCTTTCTGTTCTGCACCTTCAATCGGCTCAAGAAGAACATTATTATCTGTAAAACCATTAGCTTTAAAATAAGGTGCCGGTGCATTCAAAGCTGTATCCGACACGTCGAATCGGACTTCTTCTCCTGCGACATCCTCAGAAAAAGAAACCGTCATAGTAGCCGAACCCGCATCCACATCCAACGTCAGCGTATAGATATGGCGAGACTCTGCAGTAAACACTTTAGCCTGATAAACCGCCTCTGTTGACTGGCCAGACTTTTTCACTTTTACTTTTGCAATCAACTCTCCCGGAGAGAAATAAGCAGCCCGAGTCTCATCTTTTACATATTCCACCTCATTACCTAATGAAGTAGCCATTACGGCAGAGTAATCAGAGAAATAGTTTTTAAACTCATCGGTATAATTAACTTTCACTTGAGCATTGCCCAAATAACAAGTCACCTCTACTGGAGTCGTTTCATTTTTCTTTATAACAAACTCCTGATTTCCTTCAAAATAAGGTAATTCAAATCCTTCCTTTGACACATCTCCGTACCAAGCTTTTACTTGATAAGTACCTACGCGTAATTCAGGCATTTCTTCCTCACTCATGTCTTTGTAAGAACTCCATCCACACACTTGTTCTCCCAAAGAAGAAATACTAACTGAAAAATCATTTACGTCAGGCAGGACCAATGCTTCCTCTTTCCCTGTTTCTTGATCTGCACGTGATTTGTCATTCAGACCTATCACTTCACTAGTAGCATTCAGACTCATTGTAAAAGTACCCATTTCACCGCTCCTTGTCGCATCCTCTTTCGAACACGACACAAAAATCAAGGATAATAAGCTGTAAATGAGTATTACTCTCTTTTTTAGATTCATTGCAGCAAACATCAAATATATCAGTTTCTTTAAACTTATACGGAACACTATTTTTCCGCGTGCAAAGTAACACCAATTCCCAAACCCTCACAAGGTCTATTTATTTTATTTTTGGCTGATTTTTAAAGCCAGCAAAAAGAAAATGTCCAAATAGCCTTGATAATTAACTAAAAAGTAGCACTTTTACGGCCCATCAATGGTCTATTTTTAAAATATACCATTACTTCTTTTATCACACCTTTTCATATTTTTAATTTACTACCTACAGAAGCAGTTTATTTTTTCCCTATCTTTGGGCAACTTGAAACAAACAAGAAACCAAAAACCGCAACCACGCACCTTATTTATTTATGAAACACAAAATTCTTGCACAATTTACAGGCATCTTTACATTTCTGATTCTAAGCATTTGTAATGTTCACGCACAATTTTCCGTAAAAGGTACACTCGTCGACTCACTGACGCATGAAAGCGAGCCTTATGCCACCATACGCATTTCGCTCGACAAATCACCGGAGAAACCGGTCAGAATGAATGTGACCGATGCGAAAGGAAAATTTCAGGAGAAATTACCGCAAACCGGGAATTATACCCTGCAAATCACTTCGGTAGGAAAACGTACAGTGGTCCGCCGTTTTAGCATCACCAATAACCAGCGGGTGGCCGACCTGGGCACACTTTATACCTGCGATGATGCCCAAATGCTGAAAGGCGTGGAAGTAGTAGCCCAGAAACCCCTTGTAAAAGCAGAAATTGACAAAATTTCTTATAGCATAGAAGACGATCCTGACTCCAAAACCAATACCACCCTCGAAATGCTGCGAAAGGTACCGCTCGTCACCGTCGATGGAGAGGATAACATACAAGTCAACGGCTCCAGCAATTTCAAGGTACATGTAAACGGGAAGCCCAATACGCTGATGAGCAACAACCCGAAGGAAGTGCTCCGCAGTCTGCCAGCCAACTCCGTCAAGTCCATCGAAGTGATAACGGAACCGGGAGCCAAATACGACGCAGAAGGTATCGGAGGTATCCTGAACATCATTACGACCGATGCCAAAATGCAGGGATACAATGTTACGCTCGGAGCCAATGTCAATAACATGGGAGTGTCGGGATATGGCTACGGAACAGTGCAGGTAGGAAAGCTTACCCTCACCGGAAACTACTCATACAACCATCAGAACCAGCCTCGCAGCCTTTCTGACAGCGAGCGTGAAGATTTCACGTCTACCGACTACCGCCATCTGCTGACACAAGGTTCTTCCAAGAGTACAGGGAATTTCCAGTTCGGCAACATTGAAGGAAGTTATGAGATAGACACCCTGAACCTGATTACGTTTTCAGCCAATGTTTTTGGAGGGAAATTTGACACACACGGCGATTCGCGTACCATCATGAGCGACAATGACTGGAAGGAGCGCTATAGCTACCAGACTCTCAACCGGTCAATCAGTCAGTTTGGAAACATCGGTATCAATGCTGACTACCAGCATTCTTTCAAGAAGAAAGGAGAATACCTCACGTTGTCCTACAAGTTCAACAACTCGCCGAACAACAATGAAGCCGATACCGACTATGACGAAATGAAAGATGTACCCTTCAACCTGCTTCACCAGTATTTCGACAACGATGCGCATACGGCAGAGCATACGGCACAAGTTGATTATGTCAATCCGCTGAATGAAAAGCACTACATAGACGCCGGTATGAAATACATTTTCCGTGAAAATTACAGTGATAGTCAGTATTTCCTGGAAAATGGCCAAGGCGAAATGGAAGCCAGCCAGGACCTTTCAAGCAAATACCAGCAGGGACAGCATATTTTGGCAGCATACGCTGATTATCAGCTGAAATGGAAGAAATTCGGAGCAAAAGCCGGTGTGCGCTACGAACATACGTTCATGGACGTGGAATATGACTATATGCCCGAACGCAATTTCAAAGCCGGATTCGATGACGTGGTTCCTACCCTGAATCTGTCTTATATGTTAGGTACAAGCGCTACCCTGCGTGCCAACTACAACATGCGTATCAACCGTCCGGGAATATGGTACCTGAATCCTTTCCGCGATACCAGCAACCCGACTTCCATCAGCTACGGTAATCCGGACCTGGACACGGAAAAGGCACACATTCTTGGAATAACCTTCAATACCTTCAGTGCCAAGTTCAGCCTGAATGCCAACCTTACTTATACGTTTACCAACAACGGTATTGAGCGCTACTCCTTCATGAACAATGGGGTACAGGAGAACACCTACGGCAATGTAGGCAAGAGTCAGCGTACACGCCTGGCCTTATGGATGAACTGGAACCCGGGCAGCACCACCCGCCTCTCACTCAATACCAGCGGAAGCTATTCCGACTTCCAGAGTAAGGAGCTGAACTCACGCAACAGCGGATTTGCCGGTGAGGTGTTTGCCAACATACAGCAGACTATCCCCTGGGAACTGCGTCTCAGCTTTTACGGTGGAGGAAGCACTCCTTACATATCCCTGCAAGGAAAAGGTTCTTCCTTCTACTATTACGGTGTCAACCTGAACCGTTCTTTCCTGAAAGACAAACGGCTGAATATTTCGCTTTTTGCCAGCAATATCTTCCAGAAATACAACTCCTATAGCAATGAGGTGTGGACAGACACGTTCCGCTCATGGTCGAAAAACAGTTATCCCTCACGCAGATACGGCATCAGCATCAGCTGGCGGTTCGGTGAGTTGAAGACCCAGGTGAAAAAGACACAGCGTAGCATTACAAACGATGACGTAAAGGCAGGCGGAGACAACAAGAGTGGTGGAAGCATGCAATAAATAAAAACAAAATAAAATGGAAAAAGAATTACCTAAAATAGACCTGCCCGAAGAGTGGCTGGTAGGTACCGGCATCAGCAAAGAGCTGTTAGGGCTGTACAGAAACTATCCGGTGCGCCTGAAATGCGAGATTTTCGTACTTTGTACTTCCGGAGAAGTGGAAGCCTCGGTCAATCTCAACAAGATAACAGTAGAGCCCAACGACTTTATCGTACTTACCCCAGGAAGTATCTTTCAGATAAACGACATCAAGGGAGACCTGAACATCTACTTCGGAGGATTCTCTTCTCAGTTTATGGAACACAATCTTCAGTCGCATTCTTTTCTGGATACGATGTACATCACACTGGGGCGTCCCGTTATCAATCTAAAGCCGGAAGGCGCCAAAATGATGGAGGAGTACATGCAGCTGCTTATCAAGATGTATGAATTCCTTCCGGAGAAAATAAGACCGGAAATTGCGACCAATCTGTATGCCGACATACATAAAGGTATATCTATCCTCTATCGGAACAAGACCGACGAAGTACATTCGTTATCAAAAAGTGAACTGATTTGCCGTAACTTTGCCCAGCTAGTCATGCAGCATTACAACCAGACACGAAACGTAGCCTGGTATGCTGAAAAGCTACAGATTACGCATGCACATCTTTGCACTACCGTGAAACAGATTACGGGAAAGACCTGTGTAGACATTATTTCGTCCATGGTCATCATGGATGCCAAATCGCAATTGAAGTCTTCCCAGCTTTCCATCCAGAACATTTCCGACTCACTGAATTTTGCCAATGTATCGTTCTTCGGAAAATACTTCAAACGCTATGTAGGAATGAGCCCGCTTGAATATCGAAACAACGGATAAAGTATTAATAAACAAACGATTATAAATTATAAGAGATTTTCGTTCAAAATACCTGAAAAAACGCACTTGCGTTTAAAGGAAAACGCCAAAGCGTTTGAATTAAAACGCACTTGTGTTTTAGGTAAAACGCACTTGCGTTTCAATCAAAACGTACTTGCGTTTTAGAGCAAACGCACTTGCGTTTTTTAGCGTCCTGAAAAAACCCATGAAAAGATTTTGTTTTTTACTCATTTTCAGTCTGATAGAAATTACCATACAAGCCGCTTCGAATATCCGGATTACTCCCGTGCCTTCCCTGCCCCAGCTTCCGGTCAGTGCCATACACCGCATTTTTCAGGACAGCGAAGGACTGATGTGGTATGGCACAGTGAACGGTCTTTGCTGCGACGACGGATACCAGATTAATGTCATCCGTTCCGACATCAATACCCCGGGACTGCTGAATGACAACACCATCCAGTCCATTGCCGAAGATGAAAGGGGAAGAATCTGGTTTGGAACCGACCATGGAGCCTACATGCTGGACAAAACCAGCAGACAGGTTACACCGTTGGACGCTGAACGGCTACAGACAAGTTTTATCTACAGCATACGAAAGACATCCGACGGGGCTATGTGGATAGCTACGGGGCATAAACTGCTGAGATACAACACTGAGGGGAAATTACAGAAAACCTACCTGCTATACGACCATGAAGGAAAATCCTCATGGATGGCCGGTTTCTGCGAAAGCCGGCAGAAACAGATTCTGATTACCGTAGGAAGGGAAGGTATCTATCGCTACGATAAAAAGACAGACACTTTTACCCGTTATGCCAATCCGCCTTCAGGACGAAACCTGACCTGCATCGTTCAGGACCGCACTCATAATTATTTCTGGGTAGGCACCAGTTCCGACGGTCTGTTGCTCTTCGACCCTTCCGCACCCAAAGATTCCATCTATACCTATTCGCCGCTTCCCGTAAATCCTATGGGAGAAGCAGAAGGAGACATCTTATACCTGGAGCAGGATAACCGCGAAGGAATTCTCTGGATGACTACCCGAAGTTCTCTGATAGCCATGCGCTACGATGAAGCCCGACGCTGCTTGCGCCAGACGGATTTTCGTCTGCCGGCTGAATATGGAAGCATGCTGAATGAAATTTACCAGGACAAAGACGGAAACCTCTGGGTCGCCTCTTTTGACGGGAAAAGCTTCATTATCCATTTTACGGAAAACGCTCCGGAAGAGTTTGCTCTGCCAGCTCTGCCACAGCGGGTTCGCTTTCAGCCGGCCATCATGGCCCTCTGCGATGCAGGAGAAGGCAAGATGTGGATATCACAGGAACGGACGGGACTCGGGCTGTACGACCTGTCCAACCATATAGTCAGTCTCTACCACGACTTCTCCGCGCTAAAAACGCTTTCGCTCGGCTCCATCAAGCAAATGAGCGAGGCCCGGAGGGAAGGAAATGTATGGGTGATACCTGAAGGGCGCAACCTTATCTATGAACTCGGACGGGAAGGTATGCAAATGAAGCACTTCCGTACCCTGAGCCTTCCGGAAAAGGCCCAAAGACATTTTACCCAGACTTACGAGGACCGTAACGGCACACTTTGGGCAGGTACCAACAACGGAGTGTTTGCTTTTTCTCTGCACAACAACCAATGGCATACGGTCTGCGATACATTAGGACTGGTAAGTGCCATCAAGGAAGACAAGCGGGGAAATCTATGGATTGGAACACTGAATAAAGGGCTTTATCAGTTGTCTCCCAAGGGAGAATGCCGAAAGATTCTTTCTCCTCTCTCTATCACCTGCCTGAGTGTGCAGGAAGACAGCCTCATCTGGATGGGCACGCAGGAAGGAGGAGTCTATGCCTTGAATATGCAGACAAAAAAACTGACGGATCATACCCGCCTGTGCGAGTTGAACGGAAATATTGTCAACCAGCTGGAGTTTGACGTATACGGCCATTTGTGGATAGATACCAACCAGAAACTGATTGAGTATAATCCGAAAAACCACTCGTTTTCCACCTACCTTACCACCGACAATTCCATGTTGCTCCGCCGGTTCATCCCTACAGCCATCTGTAAGGGACACGACGGACGGATTTATTTCGGTGGCATTCCGGGCATCTGTGCAGTAACTCCATCCGACCGCCTTGACCAGCCCAGCAAGGATATTCCGACGTTTATCACCGGATTGTACGTCATGGGCAAACCCATAGCGAACGGAAATTCTCTGACACTCCAGCCGGACGAATATGATCTGGACATTCATTTTTCATCTCTTGACTACCTGAATGCCCGCAAAATACGTTATGCTTATCGTCTGGCCGGACTGGATAAAGAATGGAACTACACCACCGTAGGACAACATACCGTCAGCTACAATCACCTGCCTCACGGAAACTACGTATTCGAGGTGAAAGCGACCGACGGGTATGGAATATGGAGTGAGAAAGTCACTAGACTTCACATTGAGCGTCTGCCTGCCTTCTACCAGACGGGATGGGCCATCGCCTTCTATATATTGGTAGTGATAGCCGGAATCTTTGTCGGACTTCGTTTCTACCTCCGCCGGATGAAGCTGAAAAATGAAGAACTGTATGCCGACAGCGCGGAATTGATGAAAATGCGTTCCTACCTGGATGAAAAGCCTGTTCCGCAAACTGAAGTCCGTATTTCAGAAATGGAATTTGCCAAACTGGATGAGATTCTGTTAGGAAATATCCTGAAAGCGGTAGAAGATAATTTGAGTGAAGCTGAATTCGACGTGCAGCATCTGGCAGAAAAAGTCAACATGTCACGCTCCACATTGACCCGCAAGCTCAAGGCCATTACGGGGCTTACTCCATTAGAGTACATCCGTCGCGTGAAGATGCAACATGCCTGCCGCATGTTAAAAGATCCTCATACCACCGTGAACGAAGTGGCCCTGGCATTAGGCTATTACAACCGGAAATATTTTACTTCCTGCTTCAAGGAAGAATACGGAATGACCCCCAGCGAGTTTCAGAAACAGCAGGAAAAAGGGGATACATCTGAATCAAAAGAGGGGTAAAAATGAATCAGCCCCCTCTCTGAAGCATTTCATACCGTTCTTTGGCGCATTCTGTTCTCCTGCTCTACAAAGAATCTCTTTACATTTGAACCATCAACCTTTGTATTCAGATTTAACGAAAAACAAACTTGTTCAACATGAAAAAAGAGATTTTATTTCTTGCTGTACTGGCCACTTGTTTGTCTTCCTTCGGTCAGACTTTTGAAAAAACCGCTCAGGGAGGAAAGTTCCAGACTGCACAGCCCACATTGAACGGGGAAGTGATTTTCTACTCTCCTTCTATTGTGCGCATCGTAAAGTATCCTTCGGCTGAAATGCCCGAAAAGAAAAGTTATCCGGTCATCAAGACTCCGGAAAAGGTAGAAATCTCCTACAAACAGAATGGAAACACGGTATGCATGACCTCCGGAAAAATGACAGTGACACTCGACGTGGTTACCGGAAAGGTGACTTACACCGACCAGAAAGGAGAAACACTGTTAAAGGAAAAAGTGGAAGGTACCAATTTCATTCCGCGCAAGGACGTAAACCGTGACACATTTACCGTCAGCCAGGCATTCAGCCTTGAACCGGAAGAAGCTATCTACGGATTAGGACAACGCCAGAGCGGAGCCATGAACCACCGCAACCAGCAAATTCACCTGTCAAACGGCAATACCAATATCTGTATCCCCTATTTCACATCTGAAAAAGGATATGGCGTGTACTGGGATAATCCAGGTATCTCTGACTTCAGCGATACGCCGTATGCAACTTCCTTCTCTTCACAGGTAGGACTTTGCTCCGATTATTATTTCTTATACGAAGACGGCACACAGGATGGTGTAATCGCCTGCATCCGTGACCTGACCGGAAAGGCTACCATGTTCCCGCTCTGGACCATGGGCTACTGGCAGTGCCGCGAACGCTACAAGAGTCCGGACGAACTGTGCGGCGTACTCGACAAATACCGCAAACTTCAGATTCCGCTGGATGGTATCGTACAGGACTGGCAGTACTGGGGATGTGACTCCAACTGGAATGCCATGAAATTCGTGAATCCACGCTACATCAACAAGATGGACGACAAGGAAGCACTTCGCTACCTTCCGAATGGAGAAGACAAGAATGCACGCTATCCGAAACCTCGCTTCAAAAGCCCGGAAGAAATGGTGGAATACGTACATAAGAACAATGCACACCTGATGATTTCCGTATGGGCCAGCTTCGGACCATGGACCGACCAGTTCAAGGAACTGGACAAGATGGGAGCCTTGCTGAAATTTGAGACATGGCCTCCGAAATCGGGTGCACATCCTTACGACCCGTTCAACAAAGATGCCCGCGACCTGTACTGGCGTTACCTCAGCCACCTGCATAAAATGAACATCGATGCCTGGTGGACCGACTCTACAGAACCCGACCATCTGAACCCGAAAGAAAGCGACTTCGACCTGATGACAGCCGATGGTTCTTTCCGCTCCGTACACAATGCGTTCCCGCTGAACCACAACCGGGGTATCTATGAACACCAGCGTGCCGTATCGGACGATAAACGTGTGTTCCAGATGACACGTTCCGGTTATCTGGGTCAGCAGCACTACGGTGCCCTGAGCTGGAGCGGCGACGTGGTATCAAGCTGGGATGTACTCCGTCAGCAGATTCCAGCCGGACTGAACTACACGCTTTGCGGTATCCCGTTCTGGAACACGGACTTAGGAGGTTTCTTCGGATGGGAATACAACAATGACTGCACTAACGTAGCTTATCAGGAACTGCATGTACGCTGGTTCCAGTGGGGCTGCTTCATGCCATTGATGCGTAACCACTGTTCTTCACCGATGATGAATGAAATTGACCTCTTCGGCAAGGAAGGTGACTGGGCTTACGATGCACAGAAACGTATTATCGAACTTCGCTACCGTCTCTTACCTTATATATATAGTTTAGATGGAGCCGTAGTACAGGAAGACGGTACCATGATGCGTCCGTTGGTAATGGACTTTGCCAACGACCGTAAGGCTATCCTGCTGGACGATGAATACATGTTCGGTAAAAACATTCTGGTATGCCCGGTAACAGAACCGCTTTACACCAAGAAAATAGAAGGCAACAAGGGAGTTACTACCGTGCCCGACGTAGCGAAAGCTTCTGCTCCGGTAAAAGTCTACCTGCCTAAAGGTACTCAATGGATTGACTTCTGGACTAACGAAACGGTAGCAGGCGATCAGGAAATCCAGCGCGAATGTCCGGTTGACATCCTGCCACTTTACATCAAAGCAGGAAGTATCCTTCCGCTTGGTCCGAAAGTACAGTACGCTACTGAAAAGAAATGGGATAACCTGGACATCTGTGTTTACCCGGGAGCCAATGGCGAATTCGTGCTCTACGAAGACGAGTTTGATAACTATAACTACGAAAAGGGTATGTTCTCCACCATCAAGTTCAGCTGGGACGACGCCTCACGCACACTGACCATCAGCGACCGCAATGGTGAATTCCCGAAGATGCTGAAACGCCGCAACTTCCGCATCACGCTGATGCAGCCTGGCAAGCAATCAGCAGAAACCATCATGGTTAAAGCTGACAAGAAAGTAGCTTATTCAGGTAAGAAGCTGGTAGTGAAACTGTAAGCAAAACCATCAGCCAATAGCACCCTAAATGAAACGCCCTTATCTCCAGTGCGCAACTGGAAATAAGGGCGTTTCATTTAGTGCCTTCATTCTTGATAAGAATTATTCCTGCTTTTTCATCCAGACCACAGAAGTACAAAGCTGTGCAATCGTTTCCCGATGGCTGATCAAAAGAAGTGTTTTACCGTGCAACTGGTCCGACAGACGTGCCAGAAGCAGCTTTTCCGTCTCGCTATCCAATGAAGAAGTCGGCTCATCCAACAGCAAGATACTTCCCGGACGTAGCAAGCCCCGTGCAATGGCAATACGCTGCGCCTGCCCTTCGCTAAGCCCCGAACCACGCTCTCCGCATAACGTATCCATCCCTTCCGGCAAATCAAATACAAAATCCGCCACCGCCAGATAAAGTGCCTCTTTCAGCTCCTCCTCCGTGGCATGAGGATTTCCCATCCGCAAATTATCCCGAATGGTACCGCTTACCAGCGTATTCCCCTGAGGCACGTAGGAAAGATTGCAGCGTGTAAGCGGTGAAGCTACCACCTCCTGCTGCCCGTTATAAAATACAATATCTCCTCTATCAGGGCGCAACAAAGCCAGAATCAGCCTGATTAGCGTACTTTTCCCGACTCCTGTTTCTCCCACAATAGCCGTCAGACTACCCGGCTTGAAATCATACGTAAAATCAGACAGCACAGCCTTGCTCCCCTCCGGATAAGTATAGCTCACTCCGTGCATACGGATACCCAGGTTTCCCTCCAGACGAACTGACTCTCCCCGTTCCTCCAAAGGCAAGTCAGTCAGTTCTATCAAACGTTCCGCCGAAGTAAGTACCCGGATAGCAGCCGGAATCTGCCGGCTCAAGTCCACCATCGGACGTTGTATCTGCGATACCAGCTGCAAGAATGCCGCCATCATTCCGAATGTTACCGTACCCTCACGCAAACCGAATACGCCCCATAAAAAGGCAACGGCATAGCCAGTCATGAAACCGACCTGCACCATCGAGCGGGAAAACACCGAAAAATCAGTACGCTGCTTCACCTTATCCTGCAGTACAGATTGCACCGCATCCAGCTTATGCACAGACTGGCTGGTATATTCCAAGGTACGAAGCAGGATACGATGCTGCAAATTCTCCTGCAAATGACTTTGTATCTCACTGTCCGTCGTACGTATCTCGCGCGACAGACGGCGCATTTTTCGTATATATCCTTTACTGAACAACAATGCGACAGGCATGATAAAAACCAGCACAATGGTCAGACGCATATCCAGATAAGAAAGGAAATACAAAGCACCCAGCAACTGGAAACACGTGATAAACACCGCAGGCAGCATCCGGCACAATGCATCGGTTATGGTCTGCACATCCTCCTCCAGACGATTCAGCATATCTCCGGTATGCAGCTGCTCCCTTCCCGACCAGCAGCTCTCCATCAAATGCACAAAAAGCTTGCGGTGCAATTCATTCCGTAACGCAATCTCCATGCGACTGGTCAGACAGCTACGGGCAGCAGACAATACCAGCTGCAGTACCAGACAACCCACCAACCATCCGATATATATGGCAAGATTATCTCCCGACACACCTGTGGCAATATCTATCAAGTGCTTACAGACAAACACAAAAAACAAAGAAGCCCCCACCTGCAACATCCCGGTCAAAGCATACACCATTATCGGTATCCGGAAGCCACAGGAAATATTCCAAAGCCACTTTATACACTTTCCTATCCTCATACAGACAAAAATACTATCTTTTTTTCATTCTCCTGTCCCTTCGCATCCACCATCTGCACACAAATAACAGGTAACGGCGTACAGGAAGCAGCTTACGCCAAAGTGCCGCCATAAACAGTTGCGAGGAAGAAGTGATGTCTATCACACGGCCGTCGCGTATAATCTTCACCACTACCCCTGCCACGTCTTCCCTGCGGCAGCATTCCATGGCATGGAGGTTTCCGTCCCCCATCAACATAATATGTTCTCCCTTTATTCTATACACCCGATGCAACACATAACGGTTGCCCGGCAAACAAGCCAGCACCACACTTCCCACGGCGAATGCTTCCACCTTTTGCAGCACCACAGTATCACGCTCCTCCATAATAAACGGTAACATACTGTTTCCTTTAGCCCGCAGCGTTACCGAATTCCCACTCTGAAGCATCTGGCTTACTTCTATAAAAAAAGCCTCATTATTAAGCAGTAATTTATCAGCCCCCATTCTATAGCAATCAACACAAAAAAATCCCCTTTCCAGGCTCTACCACACCGGAAAGGGGATACATAAAAATTAGTTAGCGCGTGTAATTACGGCACGGCTCAGACGAGGATCGTCATAGAACATATTGTCTACACCACCCTTATAGTCTATCTTGAGCTGTGATTCAGATACACCGTATTCATTTACCAGACAGTCATAAACTGCTTCCGCACGTTTCTTGCTCAGACGTTCATTCGTCTTCTTGCTACCCGTTCCGGCATCTGCGTAACCTGTAATGGTGTATACTGCATTCGGATCAGAAGCCTTGATAGCCTCAGCCAACAGACCCAGGTTCGCACGAGCTTCCTTCGACAGGTCAGCTCTTCCGATACGGAAGATGATCAAGTTAGAAGCAGCAGTCTTCTTCACTTCCTGTTTCGGATTACGGTTGCTTTCGTCGATGGCATTCCGCAAGCGTGCGTTTTCATCGTTTGCACGGTTCAACTGGTCACGCAAAGCATTGATTTCGCCTACATTAGTACGAACCACAGTCTTGCTCTTGTCCCATCCGCGACGTTTGAACTTGTAAGTCAAACCGACAGAGGCACTCAGCAGACCGTCAAACTTAGCTCCACCAATTTCTCCGTCAATGGCATCGTCCACCATGGAAGCACGTAAATCGATGAAAGCATCGAACGCGTCACACAAACGGAAGGAGTTCAACCAACCCGCACTCATCGTTACATCACCAGCGGTAGGAGCTTCCCATGTGCGCATGTAGCCCACACCACCATAGAAACTGCTGTTCCAGATACGGTTTTCCTTGTAACCGCAGAACAGGTTAGACAGATTGAACAATACATCGGCACGCAAATTGTAATATTTGAACTTTGAATAATACATACCGCTTCCCCAGCCGGATACTTGTTCGCCAGTAGAGTGAGCTTCTCCCCAGCGAGTTGCACCTTTCAGAGAAAGGCCGTTGTACATCAAACGAACTCCGATTCCTGGAGTAAACCATTTACCTACAGCAATGTCCAGTGCAGGCGAGATACGTTTGCCAAAACCTATCTGCTTGTCGTGGTCACCAAACATCACCTGCGGTCCGGCCCCCACACTGAGAAACCAGTTATCCCAGAAGTGATTGGTTTCCACTTTGTACTTGTCATTACTGTACTCCACGGTTTCTGTAAAATCACCGTTTTGTATGGTCTGCTCCGACTGAGCCAGAGCAGGACCTGCAGCCGCCAAAGCCAAGGCTGCAAAGATTGTTTTTTTCATCATAACTTCCAAAATTTCATTATAATATCCAATTAAAAACTACCATTGGTAATCAATGCGTTCATCGTTTCCAGACGATTCTGATAGAACTTCACCATAGAATCTATAGCTTCATTCCATGTCATTTTCTCATCTCCACTGAAATCGATAACATATGGCGACAACTCTGCAGTTCGTCTGCCGTCAAGCAGCGGCCACATGGCATAGTTGTATGAATCAGACACACGGTTTTCCTCGGCAAATGCACGGATGGATGCCACCACCTGCTGCAATTTCGGATAGGAAACAAGCCATTGTGCTTTTACTGCCGCCTTGAATTCTTCATGCTGCAACAGTAATGGATACCACATATATGGTTTGTCGTCATGAGCCGGCTCTGTAACTCCCGTCCAACGTTCATCAAACGAATAGTTGCTGCAAAGCCATTTGCTCATAGAAGATGCGTCATAGCTTAACGATGCATAACTTCCACCAAACTCACGGCTTATTGAATTAATACCGTCAGGATTCGGGAAGGTCTGATAGTCAAAATCCCATACCGGACCGGCACAAAGCTTGCCATCCTTTCCGTCGATATACATATATACACTTTTCGGATGACGGTACTCTCCATTCATAGCCAGTTCATGAACAAACCACCAGTCTATAAGAGACGGAATATCCAGAATTGCGGCAGCAGCCGGATAATCGGCATCACCTTCAAACAAGCCCGGTTTCAGAGCCTTGTCCACTCCGTTTACCTTATCTTCTACATAAGAGCGGAAAGCGGAACCATCTTCCCAAGGCACATCATCCTTGAGCATACAAGGCAGATGCAGATTGGAAGTCAAGAAACGGCAATTCTCGTCATAATAGTCATCAAACTCCAGAAGGTAACCGCAATCCGCAGGAACCGCAGCCGGATTATCCTCTATTACGTCTTCGTAAGCATCGTTGATATTCAGTCTGTCACCGTCTATCTTGATTTGTTCGGCCAGCAGATAATTACCCACATGGATACCGTTATAAATCAGTTCCACATTTCTTCCATGCGGATTCCATGCCAGCTGTCCGCCATTATTCTCTTCCAGCTGATGAGCCATCTCAAACACCACGCGGTTACGTAGCATTGTTCGATCCATCCAGTTAGCTAACAATACCCAGCGTTTATGTTCAGGCATATCCAACATGGCAGCCTTTTTCACCATCTTGATGGCAAACGGTTTTTTCGGATAACTCTGACTGGAGTTTCCACGCAAGCGGAGTCCGCAAGCCTTGTTGTCCACATTCACCGTACCATCGGCATTATATACCGAGATATAGTCGTCTTCAGGCCAGTCGCTGTCCTTGCTACGAATCTGCAATCCGGTTTCGGCCCATGTCTTCCAAGTACCGCCAGCTATTGATGCCGACTGGTTCACTATGACTACAGGCAATCCTGTATTAGTAACCGTAACAGTATAGTCACGGCTCTCTGTACCGGAAGTCACAGTATAAGTCACCGGTTTGCTGAAGTTCTGCGCTGTCACACCACTCTTCTGTTCCACTCCGTTTACAGTCACCTTAACCCCTTCTGCCACATCAAAAGTCGGCACAAGGTTAAAGTCATACAGATACGGGATGCATCCGCTGATAGTGTTGTCCTCGCCAATATTCAGAACCTCTTCTGTCACGGGAGAAGTTGTAGTTGTCACGCCGTTAGTCAGCTCGCATGCCACGAGTTTGGTACCCAATATCTTGCCGGCATTGTTTGCTACCTCAAACTTAAACGAGCTTATTCCGGCACGCGGAGTAAGTCCGGTACCGTCCGTAATCTCAGTGTAATTCGCAAGCGTCAATGGCAAAGTATAGCAGGCATTAGCTGCAAAATCAATCTTTGCTGTACGGGTAAAGGTTGCTTCATATTTCTCTGAAAGAATGGTCACCTTGATTTCATCACCAGAACGGATAACGGGAGCACATGTGATATAACCCTTGTATTGGCTACCGTTCGTCAAAGCCGGTTTGTCAGTCCATACCATATCCATGACATTGGCATTTGCCGGAGCAGTGCCCCATACGACGTTCTTCGTAGAAGCGTCAAACGTAAATTCACCACCTGCCTGACGACCATCGGGCAAAGTCAGTGTAATACGTTCCAGACGATCACCCTCCAAAGCTGTACCCGTAGCATTGATTTCAAATTCCAGCAATGAGAACAGATGTTCGAAATCAAAGACATACGCACCGTCTTCAGACTGTGAATTCTGCGGAACGCCTACTTTGTAGTCTCCCTGCAAACTGCCGGTTGACATATCAAAATACTGAACCAAAGGTAGGTTTCCTTTCAGCGAAGTATAGTCTGCTCCTGCATTTTCCTTACTATACGGATAATAGGCATACAGCGGAGCACTGGAAGAAAGATAACCGACAAATTGTCCCTCTGCCGAAGCTACTGTATTACGGTTTACGAACAGTACATTCTTGGATCTTTCTCCATATACACCAATGCTATCAGCCGGAGACCAATAAATACTCACATCCGAAGTTCCGTCAGAACCAATGCAGGTACGCGTCTGAGATTTCTCTGCCATGCGCCCTACAATGGTAGTATTACCCATCACCTCTGTATCGGATAGAAATTCTTCCGTGCAGCCGCTGAAGATAAACATTGCGGCTGCCGGAAGTAAAAATTTCTTTATCTCATTCATTCTTCTCATGGATTAATCCCATACGTTTCCTTCTTTGGAATATGAGGTATCAGAAGATGACCTTGTGGTTGTTGTACCAGTTTTTAGAGGGAACATGAAGTTATTCATCATAATCAATCCCGGAAGACGTATACCCTGTACAGCATAACTTCTATTACTAGCATCAACTGTTGCTACACCCGCAAAGTTCATCAATACGATTCCCAAAGGCTGACGCAAGTCACCAATTAGAGAAGAATATTCTGCAACAGCTTCACCATTGAACAGTTCGGCAAACAGGCAGGTATTACCGCCGTTACCTAAATCATAACCTGTTCCGTTTAACCATAATTTACCTTCATAGTCAGAAGAAGCGCCAGGACGACTCTCAACAGTCCAACTTGTACCAGCGCCTGTTGCAGTGTTAGTATAAACCGATTCATCCAGTGGGAAATTATTATAATCATATATTGTTCCCGATTTACCAGTCTCATCCCACTCATACCATGTCAAACCCCAACCATGTTCATTACATTTATATTCTGTATATGTCAAATATCCGGTACTTGATTGATTTTTAGTAACACAGAATCCAGACAAGTCATTGATATAAAGATTTTGTCCTCCTTGAGCAATCTCACTATTCAGTTCTTTCATCAGACTCCTCTTCGTCTCAATCAAATCGAAGCTTGCCCCATCCAACTTACTCTCACGGGTAATAAAATAAGGCACGAGACCAATGCCTTTGCCCTTATATACATAAGGAGTTTCACCAGAAGTTATCTCCGGATTATTACACTGCTGCAGATTCTGAATACGTACAGTTGCACCACTACTATACGGTGCAGACACAATACTGGTATTCTGTACACTGGTTGAAAAATTATTTATATAATTCACAGGGGCACTTCCCTCTGGTCTATCACTTGTCTGAAGATTTATAATAACGGCTACATTACCTCGCACATCCCCCATGGTAGTGTTCTGATCAAGAGTAGTCAGTATCCCTCCATTAGAGCTATTCCAACTATCCAACGCATCCATTACCATAGGCAACCATTCAGAAACAGTATAACCATCATTCACATAATTAAGAAAGACAACAGCACATTCACTTGCAGTTTCATTGTTTGGATTCACTTTATCTCTCAATGTATTCAACACTGTTTCCAATGTGATTTGCGGACTGACATTTGCACCACCGGCATATACAACCGGAGTACGACGGTCAATATTCAGATGTACATCAAAGACACGGATACCCTCATCAAACTGCGTGGTAGTTTCTACAGTAGCATTAATTCCCAAAGGTGGCAAAGCTTGATAAAATTTGGAAAGACCAGTTTGCGGATCGTAACCGGCATCCACTCTATAGGCAAATGAGTTCTTGCTGCCAGGTAGAGACAACTGTGTGAAGAGTGCGTTATCTGGAATCTGGCTCATCCAGTTATTAGCTTCCTGTCCACCCAATTTCGGAGTCTTGATACGGGTAATAAGACCGGCTCCTAATACGCCATCACCCCCAGAAGTACTGGTTCCTGATATAGTTTTACTATATACTACTCCACCTTCTGTCAGTACAGAAACCACTAAATCTCCATTGCTAATTTCTCTCGGCAACAGGAAGAATTTCACATTCAGTTGCTGTCCTTGTTCGAGTCTCACCGGATTATTATCTACTATGGTCTGAACCGTAGCTATGGAAGCTGCAGTATGACTCTGGTCCGTTGCATCAAAATTATAACTGTCGTCAGCCAAATCATACGAGAATGTACCCACGATATTCTTACCAGATTTGCTTCTTACAGAAACAGAAACGATATTCATAAATTCCACATCATCTTCTTTCGGCCCATTAATAAGCACATCAAGCACTGTCACAATCGGAGTAAATGTCAAAGCGACGTTCTTATCGGTTCCAGGGGTCCACGTTCCTTTTCCAGCCATCATACAGAAGCTCATATCCGGAGTGATAATCTTAAATTTACCATTAGGATCTTCGTTTCCATCATTATTATAAGTCAACAATTTACCTCCCTCCTGTCCGGTTGGAATAGTAGCCTTTACTGTAGTACCGGTCTGAAGTCCTTCATCAATCTTACCCAATGAATAGAAAGCATAGAAATTATGAGGTTTTCCTGTATCTCCCCAACGCACACCGGTTTCACCGTTCTTCACAAGAAATCCCGTAGAAGAACCGGAAGAAGCATCAGTTGCTTCTACCGTATAGTCGGCAGTTCTGAATCCCTCAGCTCCTTCAGGACAATACACACGCACCTGGTCAATACCATATTGCCATTTGATATTTAATAATTGATAGTTATCAAAAGTAGAACCAGCGGGAACATCATAGATAGTCCTACTTTCAGGGTTTACATCAGTGAAACCACCAGGAGCAGCTCCAAACTCAATTTCGTCACCGCTTACAGGTAATACTACCGGTTTATTATCCAAATCATCAGAACAGCCAGCTAACAACAGAGCAAATAATGCTCCATTCGTTATATATTTAAGATATTTCATATTGTCTTATTTTTTGTTACACATATTAGTCCCAGCTATCAGCAGAAAAATCAAACGTCTCGTCCACATTATGATCTTCAATTGTCAAGCTTTCCGTATTCTCTTTTTCTTCAAACACCGAGGCCTTCATAAACCCCTGCTCCAGCTCTACCTCCAGACAGGTGGTTTGCGGAGCTTCATACTCTTTTTGTTCTTGATTCTTCATAAAATCCTCACTTTCTTTTTAGATTTAAAAAATTAACTTTGGTCTCCCTAAATAAGACCCTTACTAAACTCTCATTTTGTTTTTTCATACGCATTTATTTTAAAAAAAACGTTTTCTTTTTCTTAGTTCTATAACCATAACCGTAACCATACCCGTAACTATAACCATAGCCATGACGTTCCGGATTGGCACCGTTCAATACCAGTGCCATGTTCTTCAGTTTCTTTTCCTGATAAAGTTTCTCTATATCTGGTAACTGACGACGGTCGAGCTTGCCTGCACGTACCACAAAAATGGTCAGGTCGGCTATACGGTTTGCAATCGTAGCATCGGCAATCAAACCCACCGGCACATTGTCGGCAATGATGTAATCATAACGGGTACGCAGTTCATTCATCAATTCATCCAAACGATTGTCCATTAACAATTCAGCCGGATTGGGTGCCAGAATTCCTGCCGGAATCAGGTCAAACCCTTCCTGATGCTGTATGATATCATCCACCTTCACCGTATTGTCCGACAGATAATTGGTAACACCTACATGATAATGCCCGAAATGACGGCTTAATGTACCCTTACGAATATCCAAATCGACCATGACTACCCGTTTTTTCATATAAGCCAGACTCATGGACAAGTTGCGTGCAATAAAGGTCTTTCCCGCTCCGATATTGAACGAAGTAAAGGTAATTACCTGCGCAGGCTTGTCTTTTTTGGAAAGGAAAGCCATGTTAGTACGTAAAATACGGAAGGCTTCCGACACAATGTCATCACCCTGCTCTTTCACTGCCATTACCTTCTTCCGGTGGTCTTTCATGGCTTCTTTATCCAATGGAATTTCTCCTAAATAAGGCACGGAAGTAACTCCTTCTATATCCTTCCGTCCGTGAACCCGTGTATCCATAAAGAGAATAGCCAGACAAACCGCTCCCGGCAAAGCGATTCCCACCAGCAATCCCAACAACAGGATACGGTTTCGGTTGGGAGAAATCGGGGCATTGCTTCCTTCCGCTCCGTCTATCACGCGGGCATTGTTATCGGCCATGGCCTGTGAAAGGGCATTCTCCTCACGTTTGTTCAGCAGGAACAGATAAAGGGCTTCCTTGATTTTCTGCTGACGTTCGATAGACAGCATCTGCCGTTCTTTTGTCGGAATAGCCGTCACACGGTCCTGGGCACGCATTTCACGGTTCTGTGCGTCATTGCGTTTCACATTCAGGCTGACAATCATATTGTCCACAGCACGAATAATACTTTGCTTCATGGCACGAAGCGAATTGTTGAGCTCCTGCACCACAGGGTTGTTCACACTACTGTCATCAATCAAGTGGTCACGCTTCAATTTTGCCGCATTATAAAGACTAATCTGATTTTCAATGTTCATATCGCTGATTCCCGTGTTAGAAGGTATCAGGTCGGTTTCCTTACTAGGGTCTGTCAGGTAGTCCTTAATAAAATTAGCCAGACGAAGCTGAGTTTCCAGTTCCATGGCATCGGCATTGTATTTCTGCGATTCAGTCATATACATACCTGCCGAGGAAGCAATGTCCACAATCTGATTCCGCTGCTTGAACGATTCCAGATTGGATTCCACATTTCCCAACTCACGTTCAATGATGATAAGACGCTCATTGATAAAGTTAGCGGTATTCACTGCCACCTGATTCTTTTCTTTGATGGCCTCTTCATTGTATACCGTAATCAATGTATTCAGCACATCTTCCGCACGGGCTGGTGAACTGTCTTTCAAAGCCAGAGTAAGGATGGAAGCTTCCTCTTCTTCCTGCTGAATGCCCAAGGCATTCTTATAATAATTCACCATCGATTCTACCGGAAGTTTCTGTACCCGTATAGGCGTATTCAGCCAGGAATCACGCAAGTAATTGGTTGCAGTTACCACCACATTCATCCCTTCGATGATTGCCACCGTATCATTCAACGCCACCTCATACGATGGTTTCGCTTCAATTCCCGAGAAATCAGAGAGGGTTACCGTCTTTGCATCTTTCAAGGTCATCGTAAAAGAGAAGCTTTGTTCGGGCAATGCATCCGGAAGGCTGACCAATACGGGCGATTCGTTGTACAACTCATTGCTGCGCAAACCGTCCTTTATCTGATAGCTCACATCGGCATGTACACGCTGCACCACCTCGCGCATCAGCTTCTTGGAACGGAACTGCAATATTTCATTGGCCACATTCACCTTGTTAATAAAATTATCGAAGCGGTCCAGACCGGAAGTACTGGCTTTGTTCGACGGATCTTTGATAATGACCGTAGCCGAACGAAAGTACACCAGCGGAGCACGGGCATAATTATACCACGCAATCCCACCGCAAATCAAAATGGAAAGTAAGAACCACTTCCATTGAGAAGCCAAATACATGAATAAATCCACTATATTCAGCCCTTGGTCATTCTTGTTAGAAGAATTGTTCGTCTGCATATCGTTTTGTAACTATTAATTAGAATCATCCTTACTTGATTGCCCACAAGATTGAGCATACGGCCGTTACGACAGACAACAAAGTTGTAGCAACCTGCCATCCCCGGTCTTCCACATCCTTTTTCTTGTACTTAGGCTCTACATATACAATGTCATTCTGCTGAAGGTAGAAACAGGGAGAATCAAATATGTCCTTGGTACGCAGGTCGTGCATAAAAATCTGACGTTCGCCCTCTATTTCACGAATTACAGCTACCCGGTCTACTTTGGCCTTGGAAGTCAAATCTCCCGCCTTGGCTATGGCTTCCAGCAATGTCACGCGATCCCCGTCTACGGTATAGGTTCCATTACTTCCCACAGCTCCCAGCACCGTATATTTAAAATTTAAGAACTCAATGGAAACCAGCGGGTCTTTCATATATTCTCCCGCTTCAATTTTCTGCTTGATTAAGTCGCGCACTTCGCTTACTTTCATTCCTTCAATGTGCAACTTGCCCAAAATAGGGAAATCAATCTCACCGTTTACATCCACACGATAGCCTTTCTCGTTCACCTTGCTCGAAGCATCTGCAGTCACACTTCCATCCGTTCCTACACGGAATGTGCCATCGTAAATATTGAACGGAATGGCCAGCTCCGGATTTTTGCAGCTGACAGTAATACTCAGACGGTCATCCCGATGCACCACTGCCTCATGCTTGGTTTCAATGGGATATTTCAGTCCCATTTCCATATCCTGCAAATACACGAAATTCTTGCGCGACGCACAGGAAGTCAACAGCAACACGGCAAGCAAGCTTGCCCATAAATAGACTGGTTTTTTCATACGTTTAGGTATAGTTAAGTTATTAGTAATTTATTTCTATTTGTCTGTTCGAAGTAACATGTTCCGACATAACAGGGCTGCCTCCCCATCGGGTCTGCATTCCAATACCCCCACAGGAACTTGTTCTACCATCCGAATCAACGTGTCATAAAGGCAAGCACGTAATTCCGCATCCTGATGAATGACACAGCATCCCGGAAAAAGTGTAATGAAAGCCTCCACCTCTTTCTGGCGAAAAAAACGATTTACAGGAGCCTGCTTCAAACGCACCATTCCACCTACCGGATAAGAGAGCGGCTTATAGCAAGGAGTCTTGCCACTCCACGGCGTGCCATAAGCATACACCTTTCCATCCACGATACGTAATGTCGGGTTATCATCGTTCAGCAACTCCGTTCCTTGTATATATTTCATCCACAGCGAAGAATGCGTGCTTTTTCCTGTTCCGCTCTTTCCCATAAATAAAAAAGCCTTGTTCTCACAATACACCGCTGAAGCATGAATGGATACAGCATCCCAGTAAAGAACTGCCTGCGAATAGGCAATGCGAAGCAAGGAAGACAATGCATGACCTGCCCGTTTGTCTTCTTCGTGCAAATACACCCTGACAGTTGAAAAACGTCTGTCAGTCTGCATGACATGCAATGTTCCTCCCTGTTCTGCAGAAAGTGTGACACAATACCCTTCTGCTTCTTTATACAAACTAACGTAGCCCATATCGCTGAGCGTATTCTCGATTAATTCACCCGAAGGCATCGCAGCCTTATTTTCCACCGAAGTACACACCGTACACTTCAGCAAAGCTTTTTCCTGCCCCTCCTTCTTACCATAGAAGGGGCGGAAAGAGGGTAATAAGGTATCAGCATCCCATCCATCCGGAAAACTGACACTCACCTCAAATCCTGCGATAGAAAACTGATGTTCTATTCTCATTTCAATTGTCCTTTCAACAAACTGGAAAATACCCAAAAACCTTCTTTGGGCGCATAACGAAATGCAAAACGAATATTACGCTGAAAAGCACATGCCGTCTGCCATTTGCCGGCCAAAAGCGATTGTGACTTCCGCTGATGTCCGGGAACATACAAGCCAAAATTTCCGCCCCTCCAGATAATATCAAGTAAAGGGGATGAATCTGAAGCGACCTCCTGATAAGGAAGATACGCCACTGGAAGTCCCAGATGTTCCACCAAAAATGCATGTAGCAACTGCTGCCATCTGTCCATTCCCAATTGTAATGTAATCTTTTTCATTTCTTCAGATTCCACCTCATCATGCAACTTATAGCAACTGCGGGCCATATCGCACAACTGACGCAATCCGATTCCCCATCCCAAAGCATGTTTTAAAATATGTAGGCTCTGAAGCAGGAGATTCAATACAGGAGAAGGAATCCTTACATCCAGTCCTCCTTCCAATCTCATGTGATTATATCCATATTGCTGTTCCAGCTCTTTTGCATAACGTTGTAAAAAAGGATTATGCAAATCCAGCAAGCACGTATGATGCTCCACTTCTACTCCCTTCCATGCGTAGGTCACACTCTGATCGGCTTGTACCTTTTCCCGCAAGCCACACTGACGGATAAGAGAAAAAGCTTTTTCAAACATCTGCCGGCTATCGAAATAAAAATCAATATCCCCACATTCGCGTAACAAAGGGTTCTCATATAACGAGGCAATTCCTTGCCCCTTCTGTAATACAGGCTGAACTCCGCTTTCGGTAAACCATTGCACCAATAATTCCAACGCCTTGTTCATCTGCATATTTTTACGCTCAATAGCATCTGTTTCTGCCATCCAGCGAACCAGTAATTCTTCTGCCGGTAAAAAATGTTCAGGCAAATGCTGTATTCCCTGAAAAACAATTCCGGTAACAGTCTGCTGCCTTGACAAAAGGTACAAGTTCTTCCACTCCCCTGCAGACATTGGAAAACAAGACAAATCTTCTATCCTGCTCTCCCATAACCCTGCTCTCAACAACACAAGTAATGCTTTCTGTACCTTCTTCATATCTTTTTCACAGTAAAACCTTTCCTAACCAATCAATCCAAAAGCCTGCCAGTCTGCCAACTGTTTCTCCAAATCACGGCGGGCCACCTCTGCATCGACTTTATATTCCTGACACAAGCGTTCTGTCAGTTCATCCAAGGTGGTACACCCATCAGCTACACACTGCCATATCCATGCTGCCGTCTGATTCAAGCTATACACTTTACTCATATTTACATTACCTGCGCAGGCATCCACAATCATGTAGCGATTGCCAATCTTACGCAGTTGAATTCCTTTACGTATCTCTATCTTATTCATATCAAAGCTATTAGAATTTTTTACCCATAAAAATGGACATGGCCGTAAGCCATACGATTTTAATATCCATCCATAAAGAGCGGGTACGCATATATTCCAAATCCATTCTAAGACGTTCCAGCATTTTTTCCATCGTATCAGTGTAGCCGTTGTAAAGAGTCGCTTTAGAAAACAGTCCCGGACGCAAACGATACAATAACTCATAATCCGGATTGATGGCCTTAATCTTATCCACGAAATATTTCCGTTCCGGACGTGGGCCTACAAAACTCATTTCTCCTTTCAGCACATTCCATAGTTGCGGCAATTCATCCAGGTGATGCTCCCGAAGGAAACGTCCGATTCGGGTCAGTCTGCTGTCATTTTTCTGGCAAAGAGCCGGTTTTCCATCCGATTCCGAATCGACCGACATCGATCGAAACTTATACAAAATGAAAGGCTTTCCACCATACCCGATACGTTCCTGACTAAAAATCACTGGTCCCCCATCCTCATGCTTGATTAACCAGGAAATAAGTAAAAACACCGGAGAAAAAATAATCAAGGCTAACAAGCTTACAATTACATCAGCCACACGTTTCACTCTGCAAGCCGTAACCGACATCCCCGCACTCGGATAATAATAATGGTCATTTGCCACATAAGCCATCATGGCTTTGGACATGACATCTTCTTTGTTTACATTTTTCATAACTCCAAGTATATGGTTAAACATTTATCAATCATACATTCCTTCGTAAACATGTCACGATAACGTTTAGTCGCACCTTCCGAAAATTTCCGATATACCTCCTCATTTTCCGTTACCGCTTCAATTGCCCGGGCTAAATCTTGCGCATTCCCCGGTTCCGCATTCATCCCCGATACGCCTTCTTCATTCACCCAGGACACTCCTGACTGAGGTATTCTGGTAGCTACCACAGGCTTTCCGCACGACATTGCTTCTATCTGCACAATACCAAACGCTTCTGTTTTCTGCACACTGCTCATGCAAAATACATCGCAGGCTCCGTAGTAGGCAGGCAGTTCCTCGTCGCTGACTCTCCCTAATAGTTTCACCTTTTCCTGCAAATTCAAGGAAACAATTTCCTTCTGCAGCTCTTCCTTCAAAGCCCCGGATCCCCCAATCAGCACCACAAAATCATCCTTCAAATATTGGGCTGCCTCCACTAAAAAACGGTACCCTTTATAGGCTACCAGACGACCAAGTGAAAACACGATTTTCTTGCCCGGATACTCACTTCTGAGGGCCTTCACCGCTTCCGGTACAGGTTGCATCGGTTCTACTCCGATAGGCAGACAGACCGTCTTATGCTGCACGTGTTGTAAAAAAGGCGATTCTGCCAAATAGACGGGAGAAGTCCCCACAATCACATCAGCACGCTTCAACAGCCATTGCTGCAAAGGATAATACAGCTTCAGCAACATCTTTTGCTTTTGAATGTCACTGTGCCAATGAAGCACTACTTTTCCTTTATATCCAGAAAGGAACAAGGCCAAACAAGCCATAGGGTCAGGATGATGTACATGAATTATATCATACTTTCCACAAATTTTACGCAAAGTGAAAATCATGGAAGGCGAAATCATCGTTGCACAAGCTTTAACCCAAGTATGGGTGCAAATCAGCTGTGCATGCTCATTCAGCAAGATAATCCGGTCCTCCCCTTCCTCTGCTGCACACAGCATGTGACATTCGATTCCCCTTTCGGACAGTCCTTTCATTAAATCAAATGCAACTTTCTCAACTCCTCCACGTATGGGATAGAATTTTCCTAGTTGCAATACTTTCAGATTTTCCACATTCATAGACTTCAATTTATTCCCAGAAAATGCTACTACCTACACATTTATAGGCCAGCATCCACTTTCACCATTTCAGGGTATCCGAGTATGTTTTCGAGTTAATTTAGAATAATAGATATGCGCCTTCAATCAGCACAGCCCAATATTTAGCAGCCTCACTCTCGAAGCCTTCAGAAAGATTCATAGCAAATAATTTACGCGATTAACCACGTTTCGTAAGTTCGTCGTACAAACGGATATAGTCAGAATAACGATCTTCTTTTTTAAAATGCATCAATGCATATTCCCGACACCGGCTTTGATAATAAGACTTACCCCGCTGTCGTATCATTCGTGCTGCTTCCAGCAACTCCTTATAATTACCCTGCTCCACAATGAAGCCAGTCTCATCCGTCACAGCTTCTACACTTCCTCCTGTCCGGTAAGTAACTACCGGAGTACCGCAAGCTATCGCCTCCATATTGACCGTAGGATAATTATCCTGCCAAGTAGGGTTAATAAACGCGTCGGCTATGGAGTACAGTCCGGCCAACTGCTGTATATTTTCCGTCCGGGCTATACCAATAATATTTTCAGGCAGTCTCTTTCTTTCCTCCGGTTTAATACCTACCAGCACAATCAGTTCTTCTTTCTTCAGAAGAGCAGCCATCTGAATGAAATCATCCAGCCCTTTTTCCCGGCTCCAGATACTGGCTACCCCCAGCAACACATGCTTATCGCCCAGCCCATATTTCTCCCTTACTTCCTGTGCATCATACACACGAAACACCTCCGTATTGATACCATTATGAATCACCCGGAAATTATATCCGCAGAAAAAAGACTTCTGCATCTCCGACTTTATCCAGTTGGATACCGGTACAATCACTAGTTTGTCTTGAGGCATGGAAGTAAAAGCCTCCTTCTTATCAAGATAGTTCTGCCGACTACGGTCTACCCACAAGCTTGCCGGGAACTCCCTGCGCTGAGGACACTGTGCACATCCATCCTGCCAACGGTTGCAGTTCACATAAGAATAATAATAACAATGTCCCGTATAAAGCCAGCAGTCGTGTACGGTCCACACTACCGGAATATTGCATTTTGACAAATACTCAAACAAAATCCGGTAATTCAGGAAATAGCCATGAATATTGTGTATATGAATCACATCCGGCTGAATCCGTTCAATCTGTCGGATAAATTGCCGGGTAGCCAATGAAGAAGCCAGTCCATGACGGTCAAACAAGCGCGTTTCCAGCCCATGCCATGCCACACTCCATTTGCTACCTACCGGCACCAGCTTTGAACTACAAGGCTTTATGCCATCACGTCCACGGCTGTAAGCAATGTAACTCTGCCAGCCGTTCTGCATAGCCAGTTCTCCAATTTCCTGCATGATGCGCCCCGTAGAAGTAGAGACACGCAGCACCGGATTTATCTGAAGCAATGTTTTCATTTTGCAGTTATTGAAGTAAACAAGCGAATCCATTGTGCCATGACCGCCTGTTCAGAATAAGTGTCCACCACTTTTCGGGCATTCAGCGACAACATTTTCCGATAAGCTTCATCCTCCATCACTTTCATCATCGCATCAGCCAACGCCTGAATATCTCCATTCGGAACCAACAAACCGTTTATCCCGGGCTGAATGATATCTTTTGGACCACATTTATAGTCAAACGATACCACGGGAAGTCCGCAGGCCATCGCCTCAATCATGACCATCGGGAATCCCTCATAATTAGAACTCATCACCAGCAGATCACTCTTCACGTACTCTTCTCCTATCTGTTTGGTAGGCTGATGAATCTGGAGCGAATCTTGCAGCCCCGCCTTGTCAATCATTTGCTGCAGCATCTCCTGCCATTCTCCCTGCCCAAAAATATCCAGTTTCCAGTCAGTAAACTTTCCAGTATGCTGTACCAGCTGCCAGGCCTGAATCAGACGGTCAAACCCTTTCTGGTAATCCAGCCGTCCCACCGCAATCACCCGCTTGTTCATCACATCCGAATAAGCATCACTTACATGCATAGCAGCATTGGGAATTACTTCAATGTTCGGCAAATTTCCCCAATACCCCCTGTCTTCATTAGTCAACACCACAAACTTGTCAAAACGACGTACGATCTGTTCATCCTGCCGTGTACGCAGTTTATCAATCCAACCTAACAATCCTCTCCGTCCATACTGCAAGCGGAAAAACTTGCAATAATGCAGCTCCAGCACTTTCTTGCTTCCATCCTTTATATCCGGGATAAATGAAGATTCAGAAGGGTAAAGCGACACCACAATGTTCGGTTTCTCTTTCAGGAGCAATGCCGTCAGTTTTCGTTTATGCTCCTTTCTTTTACGGAGATAGCCGGTTATCTTTTTCCATGCTCCTTTTCCATTATCCTCCGAGTAATTGATTCCCAAATCTGTCATGCGTACCTTCTCCGGAAACGGATAAAAAGGAGGACGCTGGTGCTGGTCGGTTGTTACCACAGCAACCTTCCATCCAGGAAGTTGTGAAAGGTAAGTAACCTTGTTCAGGAGCACTCGTTCCATCCCTCCGGGATTACATGTGGAGTGGGTGCAATAGATGATTTTCATAGATTTTTATCAGAGGTTATTTGGAAAGCCGCTTTATAACCTTAGCAGGATTTCCTCCTGCCACACAATCAGCAGGTATACTTTTAGTTACGACAGAACCTGCAGCAATAATACTGCGTGCACCAATCGTAACTCCTTTTAATATCACACAATTCATGCCAATAAAAACATCATCCTCTATTGTAACAGGTGCAGATACTCCCCAATCTGTAGATGGGCTACGACGTAAAAGAAAATCCATATTATGAGCATCTGTATCTATTAGAATACAATTTCCCCCAATCTTCACATGATTACCTATTGTTATTTTTTTATGTGACCATAATACAGTACTGCTCATACCTACATTATCTCCAATGCTTATACAAGCATCATGCGTAGCATAAATCATTCCTCTTTTATTCGCACATAATGCGTTTATTCCCCATCCAGAAGAAAAATAAAGATTATCACCTATCTTTACTTTAGCCGAAGGAAAAAGATGTACATATAGTTTACCGTGCACTACACAATGCCGTCCACATTCCACTCCATACATCTTGATCCGTAACAGATTGTAATAAGAACTGAAACGATTTCTTGCTCTTTTTATAAAACGGACTATTTGTCTAACAGTTCTGCTCATTTTCAAGAATAGAATCAGTCTGCTTGTCGTCTTCCTTACTTAACATAAGAAAGATGGCAAATACCATAAAAACATCAGTCGATACTTTAAACCATCCGAGGTAGTTTACCAACAAAATCAGTAGAAACAACACCTTGTAATCTTTAAATCGACTGACGCAAATCCATGCTGCTTTCCACATAAACGCCATAAACAGCACAGTACCGGTCAAGCCAAAATAAAAAATATAACGTAAATATCCGATATCCGTACCCATATAATATCCATGATATACAGGACCAGTATAATAAGGATCAAAAAATGCAGGATCTAATGGATTTGCTGCATATCCATCTCCAATCAGCCAAGTCCTCCAATTGTCCGGAAATACAATCATGTGCTCCAACAAAATATCATTCGAACTGGTTTGCCATTTACCTGTTTCCCATAAACTGAAAAAGCCTTCGAAACCAAAACGGATGTTCTTATAAAACGTATCATTTGTATAATACAGAGAAACAAATACCGGTATTACTACACACATAATTCCTCCTAACCAAAGCCACAGTTTCTTGTTTTCCCTCTTCAGTTTTAGCGTAAGAAGTCCGGTAGAATACACCCAGTAAGCCATTGCAAGTCCTATCCCCATTGTAGTAGTACGGGAAATCATATTCCCAATCACCGCAAGAATCAAGAAAGAAACAAGATAGCCTACCACCTGTTTATGCGACAATTCTTCTGTTTTCGACAAAATAAATCCAATCATGACCGCTACTGCCGAAAAACGCAATCCTGCCACATCCAAGGCAGCTCCGATACCAGACAAACGGGTATCTTTGGTATTTCCCATAAAGGCCTCTCCTCCTACAAAACTATCTATCCATGTCTGTAAAGGTGAATATACATCCTTTGTCCACGCTATCAGACATTGCACTACGCAGACGGCTATCAACAGATTACATACCAGTCGTACATTGACATATCCATACGCCACATGCAGCCATCGTATCACGGTATAGGCACCTCCCATCCATACCCACATCGAGATAAAATAAGTCAAGAATGAACCATCCCGCGTATTATTGACCGTCATTGTTACCAGACTGACCAATGATACCCCCATCGCCCACAGCGACAACATGAAAAAATCCTTATTAATATCGGCATCCCTCCGTTGTGCCAACCGCTTTCCTAAAATCAGCAGACTCACGCCAGCCAACACCATCTTTGTATTCACTCCCGGCAGAGCCACCGTCTCAAACGGAAAAAAATAAAAAGAGGTAAGAATAACCGATATAATATGAATAAAATATTTATACATATATTTTATCTTCTTTATCTATACAATATCTTATATGCCCAATGAAACAACTGATTGTATATCCACACCAACCCAAACAGATTCTTCCAGGCACACCACTGCAACCATCGGCTACGTGCCGAAATTCCACGATTCTGTAAAATATACCGGTTGGCTTCGGGATACCATTCTTTCCACAGACGATACAATCGTGTATCTCCCATCAGAAGAAAAGGAAACTTAGCTTCCAACTTCAGAAATGCAATCTCTTTTTCCAATGTGTTTCCATATATTTTAGTCAAGCACTCTGCCGTTCTATTTACATTGTATTTCAGTTCCTCCTTATGCCTGTCAGAATACACATTACTCATCGCCCCTGTATTCAGTTTGACATAATGATAAAAAGCCTTGGGCACATAAGCCACTCGTCCGGCATGGGCAAACAGCAGCAGCATCGTCATGTCCTCTCCCATCCCATATCCGGCAGGAAAGGATACCTGATAATCAGCATAAAGACTACGCCTTACCAATTTATTCCATACATTATACTTCATTCCTCCGCTCAACATGGTTTTCAACGCTTCCAGCGCAGTATCAAAAGAAGGCTGTTTCATATAACGTTCGTTCTTTTCGAAAGACAAAAACCAGTCGCACCATACAATATCAGCCCGATGCATAACAGCTTCCGTGTACAAGGTTTCCAGCATATCAGGTTCTACAAAGTCATCACTGTCGCAATGAAAAATATACTCCCCCTGCGCCATCTGTAATCCGGTATTCCGGGCAGCCGGCAGTCCTTTATTCGTTTCATGTACTGCAACTACCACACTATTCTGTCTCTCCGGATAACGAGCGAGCACCTCCTGAAGCACTTTCATACTACAGTCAGGAGTCGCATCATTGACAAAGATATACTCCACCTCCTTCAATGTCTGTTGCATCAGTGTTTTCGCACACCGTCCGATAAACTTCTCCACCCCATAAATAGGGATAATGACCGAAACCTTATAGCTCATCTTTCTTTATAATGCAATCCACCCCTTACACAGAGCTTTGTCCGACTTAAATTCATTGCAGGAATCCGGATTAAACCACACTTCCGGAGCAATCACCACCTTCTCCGGATTGCAGTTCAGAAAGGCACTCCACCAGCTATACGTACTGTTCGAGATAATATTATGCTTGCACAAGCTCATCAGTTGCATATCAAAATGACTGCCATATCCATCGGCAGGATTACCCTCTACTAACGTATATTCTATTCCTTGAAAATTCTCCTTTACCCACTCCGCATTATCAGTGAAGACATAGAATTTAGGATGCCGCACCTTCTCTTTCATCCGAGCAATGGCTTTCCGGTAATATTCCATCGGACAAGTATGCTGATACCAGATGCGGCTCTGGTAATCTTTTCCTTTCCGCACATGGATAGCCACCGATTCGCATGCTTCTATTTCCTTTTCGATGCGAAGATTCTTTTCATCCGCAAAAGGCAGAAAAGAGAAACAGGCTTTTACTTCATCTCCTACAGCCTCTACTACAGCTGCATTCAAAAAAACTCCGATGATATATTGATTTTTAGCCGTATTATCTGGTAAGGAAGCATCAAAAGCCCCTGTAGTCGTCCTTACCTTCGTAGACGAGGGGAAATACTTGCGACGTACCTTAGAGCAAATATCGGCTCCTCCTCCCCACAGAAAGACTTTCAAACGGGAAGCCTGCCTGATTTCAGCGTGAGGAAAGACCGCATTCCATTCCACCTTTTCGTGTGCCAGCTTAGCCGAACGATAAAAATCAACAGCTACCTCATATCCCTGCTTCTTCAGAAACAGATAGTAACTGTACTGAAACATCCGGTTGGCAAGGCCACAGGCCATATTAACTATTATCTCCATTGTATTAACGACCTTTAAATCTCTCTTTTTCCATACACAAAATAACGAATCAGAATCTTTATCCGCTTCCAAAGCGAAAGCTGATCCAGTTCATTCAAACGTGTATAGAAGAACTCAAAATAGAATTTCTGATCAAAGAAAGGAGACTTCCGGTAATACTCCCACCAAATGTCGAAATTGACACTGTACTTCTTCCATGGCTTATGTCCATTATAATGAATATTGCCCTGCTTCAAAGCATACTCTATCTCTGCATCGGAAAACAGTTCCTTGATGACAGAACGTTTTCTCATCGCAAACATATAGGAATAATCTGTCATATTATATTCCAATGATAAATAATAGATTCTGCCTCTACAAACCACATTCAGTATATCTTGATCTTGAAATTTCAGTTTCTTATTACTCCATTCTTTGAACTGTACATGCACATTATCTTTTAGGATAGCCTTATTATTCATTACGATAAAGCCAGCCTGAATATAACTGCCCACATTCAACTCCGGCATCGAATGTATATACTTCTGTCCGTCTTCCGTCAAGTTCATACCCAACTCACGAGTAGCAGCAATATAATTATTTCCTATCTCCGTTTCGTACAATTCCGATAAATCCATTCGGAATATAATATCCACATCCGCATAAATCACCTTGTCGTACTCTGGTATCAACTCTGGTATCAGTAAACGGTAATAAGTAGCTGCTGTGATTCCCCTTATTTCAAACGACTGATCGAATGTATCATCTACCACACGATACTGAATCCGACAACGACTGAATTGTTTCAGTAACTCAGCCAATTGTTCTTTATTCAAATCGACCTTCGAAGAATGCAAAATAAAAATATCATAAAAAGTATCATCTTTTGCATTCATCAGTAAAGAGGACAGACAGACACAGGCAGGAAAGACTAAATTATTGTCAAAAGCAAAAGCTATAGGAACTGTTTTCATCTTACATTCTTTTTAATCAACGATAAAATATGATATTCCTCACTTTTTATAAAACTTACTGCATCTTTCATCGCTTTCAGCTTCAACTTGAATATATCAAGCCGCCCCTTTACCAAGGAAACGAATAAGGCAAATCCTAAAGTATAACCTATACACAACATACTCCACGAACGGCTTAACCATTCCTCATCCGATAAATAGATAAAACGATGCCAAAAAATAGTCTTAAAGCGAAAATCAGAATAAATCAGCATTTTTTCTTTTTCTTCACTCACCATCGCTGTTCCTGCATCCAAATGCTTTATTCCACTATGAAACCAGGTCAACTGCTTCAATCCCATACAATACATTTTATAAAACATCACCTGATCATCTCCCAAAGCATATTTCATCTGATCCATCCAAAGTTCCTCCTCAAAATGAATCTTCAGGAAATCCTCCTTTTTGCAGAAGAAACAAGGTCCGGCATTGGTCTGTGATAAATATACTCCGTGCTTAGGATTTCCATTATACGAATAACCGGAATTACGCATTACTTTATACCCCCACTTTCCATCATCCTTTCTGTCTATCATCCTCCCAGAAAGCCTCATCATCCATTTCCCCCATATAGAACGTTCCGCATTCGGAAATACATCCGGGGAAATTACATCTGCCTTATTGTCTATCAAATACTGATACAATTGTGCCACAGCAGTCTCCGGCAAATACACATCATCGTCCAAGAATAAGATATATTCTGTATCTACTTCCTGATATGGTAAAGCCCGCTGGGCTACCATTCCTTTCCTTACATAGATATATTGTTCTTTTCCGATTGTCTCTTTAGGAATAGCATAACCTTCGGCTATATATACTAAAATCTTCGACGGTTGAATAGTCTGCCTATCCAAAGACTCCAATAAAGTCTGGTATTTCTCTCCGGCTTTCCCTAATGTACGGATAACAGCTGTATAATTCATTTCACTTCATTTTTAGTGTGCGTAAAACCCGTCCTCCCCACCAACGCAATCTGAACAAAAGTACTCCGATATGAGGTGAAACATATAAATGAATCGGAAAATGAGCCTCTGGAACTTTCTCTATCCATTTATGGACTTTACATCTCAATTGTTTTAAAGATAACTCTTTTTCAATTACTTTATATTGAGAAATATACAAATCACTTGCAACTGTTTCCAGCGTCCAATAATACATCATAATCCCTCTATACAAATAATAAGGAGTCAGTCTTTTGTCTTCTACCTTATATGCATATTCATGGAATACATCACAAAGAGAAAACGAATTTTCAAGATTACTGATACGTGGAGTAGACATGATGGAATTTTCACGTTGTCTATAGGCATAAAACTGAACAGGAAGATAACCACATCTCTGATTCTTGCTAAATACTCTAATTGCAAAATCTATATCTTCTTGAAACTTCCGGCTTTCATCAAAACGTAGGTTTTCAATAGCTGATCTTCTAAATAGGAACAACCAAGAAAAAAATCTACCATTAATCACATCTTTCACCATTTCATACGAACCAAATACTTTATCTTTCAGTTTTTCTGCCGATAAATCAGGAGTCTTCAATCTATTTCCTACCCCATCTACATCTACATACTCTCCACGTACTACATCTAAATTTTCCTTCTCCACTTTTTCAACCAATAAAAATAGAGCATCACTCTTCTCCCAATAATCATCCGAATCAAGGAATATGATATATTTACCCGAAGCTCTATCCATACCATAGTTACGGGCAGAAGATAAACCTCCATTGAGCTTATGAAATACTTTTATCCGACTATCTGTTAAAGCTATATCCTCACACAAATATCCTGACGTATCTGTACTTCCATCATCGATTAACAATATCTCCACATCTTTAAAAGTTTGTGCCAATACACTTTCCACACATTCTTCTAAATATGCTTCCACATTATATACCGGAATAATAATAGAAATAAAAGACATAAAGTTTCCGTAAAGAAATATTTAATCACATACATTAGACATTAATATATCTCATTTCTCCATCACACCATTCATTAAATATTTTAACACAGCATAAGCAAGTGTATTTTGTGAGTTTAGTAATACATCATCTTGAAGGGGTTATCAAATTTTGTCTATTTTTCACAATGATATTATCAAAATCTGACAACCATGTATCATAAAAGTTACAAAGCTTACCCGTTGAATTATCAATCAAAAATATTTTTTTATTTAAAAGCACAGATAAAATCAACGCATGAAGTCGGGTTGTATACACTATAGAATATTTACTGATAAAATTAATACCTGTCTGAACATAAGAAGGCCTATAAAACTTATCCCTTTTATAATCTTCTGCTAATTTCCTATATTTCATACCAAATAACCAACACAAAAATTTTATAGGATAAAAAAGCTTATCTATATATTCATATTTTTTCTCTTTGCATTCAATAGTTGGCCAATCATGTAATTCAGCAACCGGAGAAATCTCAGAACAATTTTTATTACTTAATTCTTTATCTTTCCTTCTTAAATATAACACTCTATCTTCAGATTGAGGTATTTTATATTTTTTTAAATCAATAAAAAATGCCATATCTGGAACAAGCTTAATTTCATTTTGAAAGCGATCTTTCAAAAATTGATATGAATATTTGTCCCTTGCACATATTATGACATTTAAATGTTTTGCATAAAATGCAATATCCTCTTTCATCAAACTACTATCGTCGTAGTATATACTTTGAGGAAGAATAATCACTTTATTTTCAGGATAAGACTCTATTATTTTTCTCCTAAAACAAGAATGCTCTCTATACAAATCCCCTAAATTTCCTCCACCCTGAAACAAAATTATCACATCTTTATGTAATTTTCGTGGTATATAAAAATATATATCACTTGCATACAAACATTTATATGGTAAAGTTTGCAAAAAACACTTAGTTCCTTCCCATATTAAAACATCTCCCAAATTATTATAATATGGTAAATCTAAATATACATAATCGTTATCAATGAGAGGAGTCAATACTTTTGTAATTGTATCCATTAATTGTTTTTTCTTTTGCGTCGCATTCATAAATTTAAATTATAGATTTCTATTTTTTAAATATCTCAATAACAACATAAACTTAGAAATAACACCTACATGATGAACTAAACACCACATCATAATTTTCAATTTTATATTCAAAAATGGACACGACAAAATATAATTATGGCTTTCAGGATACAAATCAAGAAACTTATTATATGTAGAGGTGCTTAATACCCATTCCTGCTTACTTTTTAAGATCCTCCAACACAGCTGTTTCTTATAATATTGATACACTCCTTCTTTTTTAAAATAATCAATTACATCCAAATACATAACTTGTTCATCATTCATTGTTTTTTCATTCAAATTATGCATAATAGATGATATATTTAATCTATTATAATTATATAATATTTTGCTCAAATGAATAATCTTATTAGCATGGAGCAATAATTTTACAGCCAAATTAAAATCTTCACAATAAGCAGCATTTGCTTCCAATGATTTTAATTTATGTTGCATATAAATATCATGTTTTACAAGCATATTCCATATTACATTCCAAGGATAACAAATGTAATTTTGAAGTGAACTAACTTTATCATCAGACCAATCTACAGTATAATAATTAACAATCTTATCTGTATATATCATACGAAAATCACAAAGAACTATATCAGCACCTTGACTTTCTGCCATACTATACATATCCTCTATCATTGTCTTTTCAGCCCAATCGTCACCGTCAAAATGAATTATATACATTCCACTGGCTACCGATATCCCTGTATTTCTGGCTCCAGTAAGACCTTTATTCTCCTTATGATGTATTATTTTACAATTTATAGCTCTATTAGGGTAAACAGATAACAATTCTGATAAAATTTCAATACTATTATCCGGAGTTGCGTCATCTACAAAAATATATTCTATATCATCAAATGTTTGCTCAAAAAGAGAACGAACACACTTTTCTATATATTTTTCTACATTATATATAGGTACTATTACTGATACTTTACACATAATAAGTAGATGTTGAAATTTAGTTTATATCAATTTTTTTGTACAGTTTTGTGTGGACAGATATCGCCTTTTCCCGAATAAAACTCCGTTCATGTGCAGTACATCCAATTAAATAAATGGAAACCATTGTACATATCACAGAAAGCAAACATATAGTAAAGAAACGCGCCACATTGTTTGGCATTTGCATATAGACAACAGCGGGAACAAGTAAAGCTACTACTGTAACTACTACAACATTGCCACATACATTATATAAATAGCGACGCATAGAAAGCCCTACCATCTTACGAAGAAACAACAAGCGTAATAACAGACAACATACCGCTACTACTAATGCTACGAACAACACTGATTCCGGAGGAAAATTCATTTTTAAGCAAATATAGGAAAGAGGAAAATTCATCATTAACGTACCACCTACCGCCAGCTGATAGTTACGAATCTTTCCGGTTGCTAATTGTAGATTTATCAATGTATTTGAAAGTATATCACACATAGTAATTAACAATGCTAATCGAACAAAATTAACGGTATGTTCCGGATAGTCTTTCAACCACAAAGTAAGAATAAACTCAGTTTCAAACAACATAGGCAATGTAAATAGTAACAAAATATAATAAGAGTAACGAGAACCACGTTCTACTAATGAAAACATATAATCATAATTTCCGGCTGCATACGATTTGGTAATTTGCGGCTTCAAAGCAGTCATAAAATTACCGGCAAAAGAAAATAATACATTATTTACGGTATTGGCAATTCCTCGCGCTGCGTTCACTATAGGCCCAATAAACAAATTCAACAACACATTCACTCCTTGATCCTTCAAAAGTCCTGCCGTACAACCAATAAAATTCCATCCTGCGAATGAACTCATGGCCTTCCAACAATCTTTATAAAAATTCAATCTAAAACAACATTCCTCGAAATGACGGCGGCAATAGTTCCAATAGATAGCCTGCATAGAAATACCTACTGCTACTAACAATAAGGAATATACAATAAGACGATCAAATCGGAAAGGTGCATATGCAATAAACAATACAATGCATAAACGCAGAATAATATCCAATATACCGATGTAGGCAAAAGCAGTCATCCGCTCATGAGCTACGATGGAAGCATGGTAAGGCACACTAAACAGACCGAACATAAAAGCAACCAAAGAAGCCTGAAATACCCAGTTAGCGGCATAAATACGCTCTGCCGGTATAGTCATGTGAGTATTCAAAAACCAAACACCTATACTTTCGGCAAGCAATAATATAATAGCGGCCAACACCAAATGGATGCAAAGGGAAGTAGAAAACACTTTCTTCAACTGCTCCATATCACTCCGCCCTAACTCGAAAGTCAAAAAACGGCTTACAGCTGACGACAAAGAAGAAGAAACCATAGAAAACATTGACACAAAACCTCCTACCACATTGTATATACCGTAATCTTCCACGCCCAAAGCCTGCAACACTATACGAGAAGTATACAATGATACCAGCATACCAAACAGCATCCGCACATACAGCATCAGCGTGTTTTTGGCAATACGTTTTGTATTTTCTTGTTGAGAATCCATCAGCTAATAAGAATCAATAATTGAACCCAAAAGTCCAAAGAGGGATGACATTACCATGCCCATATTCTATATCATCTTTTACGACAAAAGCATTATCTATGCCTTCTATCTGCTTCTGTCCCTTCTTTCGCCCGCCTACTTCAAAAGTATATCCGTCTATCTTGAAGTCGGACACCGAGGAAGTAATGACATCCTGATTTACTCGCAATTGATTGAAAAAGAATGTTTCGCGTACATTACCGATTTCTACCCCTTCTCTGCCAAGCGCATAAATCAAATTTGTATTGTCTAGATAAATTTTATTGACTTTGCCCAACCCACGAATGCCACCAGTATCATCACGAAGTTGTGCTATCATACCTGCTTCTTCGATATAAAGACAATAATCCGCTACACTGTTCCGGCTCACATTCAATACAGAGGCCAAGCTACTGATATTGGGCTTAAACGGTACACTCTTTGCGATAACTGCTAAAAGTTGCTTCAACTTACGGGCTGTGGATACGTTCATCCCTGCATATTGAGGTATATCTGATTCTATGGATACATTGACTATCTGCAATAACAGGTTTTCATAATCGTTTTTAGGAAACGGATAATATCCTTGTTTTAAATAGTCAGAGAAATACTGAAACGGACGAAAGCCTGCCGGTATCGTTACTTTCAGTTGCAATATGTCATCCAATGAGTAAGCAGGAAAGTCATAACCATGAAACATATTCAGGTATTCACGGAAAGAAAGTCCTTGCATGTGATACATGGAAGCACGACGACTTAAATCTGCTACTCCTTTATGAATATCGAGTACTGAAGAACCGGTAAATACTATCTGCAATTCCGGATGATAATCGTACATCAGTTTCAGTTCTTTCGACCAATCTTTGTAGCGGTGTATTTCATCAATAAACAGATGCTTTCCTCCCTGTTTTACAAAAAGGTCCGCCAAATCCAACAAACGATGTTCAACGAAATAAAAGTCTTCGGCTGTTACATACAGGGAATTTTCGCGCGGCAAATTCTCCTTTAAGTACTGAAGAATAAGCATGGTCTTTCCTACTCCTCTCGGACCGGTCAATCCTATCATGCGATTATTCCAATTAATCTGATGATACATGTAGCGATGAAAATCGGTACTTACTTCCTGAAGTAGCTTACTGAATCTATCTTGTAATCTGTCCATAGTGTTCTCTTTTTCTACAAAGATAACGTTTTTGCTCAATAAAAGAGCAATTTCACACTCAATTTTGCTCTCTCATTGAGCAAAATTTTTCATCTTAACACTTGGATAAATTCAGGCTGAACCTCCACTGCCGCTGTCAAAAGGTTGGGAAGTTCCACAAACAAACGTTTTATGCGTGAGCCTTGCATTTTTTGCAAGCATCCCTCATAACCATCCAAAAGGCCTCCCACGATACGTACCTTTTTTCCTAACATATCCGGATTTATTTCTTCTGGAGTATAAAAACAAGGATTATTCATCGCGTCGACAGCCCTAATGAAACGCTCCATATCTGCATTTCTTACAGTCATAGGCTGGCGGTTGCCACCTTTTATAAAACGGTACTGCAACGTAGCGATTTGTTCTACAAGAGGATCGAGCACTTTACGGGAATCATAAACGAATAACAAATCGGGCATAAAAGGAACCTGCTGGCGAACACGTTTGCCCTGACGAATTCTCAATTTCCACACCATCGGAGTAAAAAATCTGATTTTTAATTCACCGAGCAATTTATAGGCAGGCTGTTTAGCATTTCCCCTTTTCAAATCACGCATCACGAACCATTGACGCAATTCTGTTGTTTCTTTTACAGATTGCATCGTTTCCTGCATGTTTGGGTGATTATTATGCAAGCTGTCCATAGTTCGACAAAAGGCATATTCTCTAATCCTGCCGGCCATCATAAGTAACTAAAAAGCAAGCAGTTATAGAGTTAATACTCAAAAGTTTTACTATTTCCCCTTCACATCTCTCCAATATAATACTTTGTTAATAAGTACAATTGGATATTCCTAAACGCAACTTATCTCATCTTAGGAGATATTCTTTTTCTTAAAGACTTACAAATCTTTCAAGATTTTTCGATTCGCTTTATCAACTTCCACCGATTTTATGGAATCCAGGTAAATTTGGGTAGTGATTTCAGAATCATGCCCCAATGCCTCACTGATGACGGATAATGGAATATCTTTCCCACGCGCAATAGTTGCCCAGCTATGACGGCTATAATACAAAGACAAAGAAACAGGTAATTTAATCAAAGAAGCTATATCTTTTAAATGCCTGTTTATCTTCATCATCTGATTCTGATACTGGCGCCGCTCACTACCATCTTCACGCAGAATTAAAGGAAGCAGGTATTGGGTAGGATTTATCGGGTACTTATCTATAATATCCTGCATCTGCCGAGTCCATTCAACGGTCAGCAACTGACCGGTTTTTTTCCGCCTATAAGTAAGATAACCATTCTTTAAATCTTTCTTTTTGAGATAAGCCATGTCTACAAATGACATGCCTCGGGTACAGAAACTGAAAAGAAACATGTCGCGGGCAAAATCCAAGGATGGGGTCAAAGATAAATCCAGTTCTTTGATCTGCTTGATTTTCGCAAAAGACAAACTTCTCTTTACCGTCTTATCTATACCACAATACACTCGCTTAAAAGGATGACAATCCTGGGTCAACCCTTTTTCTACAGCCAGCTTGTAGTTGGTGCGCAGTATGCGCAAATAGAACGAACTGGTATTACGGGTCAGTCCACGGTTCTGCAATTCAGCTTCATAGAGTTCCATCAATTCGGAGTCAATCATGTCGAAAGTCAAATCAACTCCGCAACGGAAAGACATGAAACTATTGAGGGTAGCCTGATAGGTTTCACTGGAACGGACTTTACCCAACTGTTTTTTACGCTGTATCTGCATCTGAATAAAATGAAACACACTGGAATCCTTATCAATAAACGAATTAAAATGTGATGTCAAATCAGAAAATGTCCATTCCTGACCTGAAAGAGCCAGTGTATCTACAATTTTACAAAGTTGATGTAACTCCCAGTCTACATTGAACCGAATCATGCCCAACTGACTGTCACGAGATGAATCTAAAGAGGAGAAAAGTATTTGCCCTGTAGCTTCATCCCATTCATGATTGAAAATTTTATACTTACTTGTGATTCTACAAACCTTACGTTCGTAAATCAATTGGTAAATCAATGAACCTTCTTTTTCTGGATTCACAGATCTCCTAAATTTCAATTTGATAGAAACATTTTTCATTTTGCTAAAAATAATTAGGGCAAGTCCCGACTTTTCCAAGTCAAGGCTTGCCCCTGTGAATAAATAAGTTCTCGATTAAAACCGGTCAGTCTTCCGGCAGCTCTACCACACCGAGCTTTTTCTTTCCGTCCATCTTGACGGATAAAGGTTTCTCAAACCGTACCCAGCGCAGGTATTTGGTTTCTTCTACCGCCGGCATGCTGTCGAGCAAGGCCTGGTTGTAGATACCATCGTTCATATAGGCATTGATGGTAAAGTATCCCACCCCGAAAGAAGTCAGATTTTGGAAGAAGTGAGTTCCCTGACTGGGGTCTACCCGATAATTAGTCAGTCCGGCTTCCACGATGATACGGGCAGCCGAAATGTTGGGCCATTTCACCGGAATGCCCAACCACGTATCACTGCTTCCCCAGCGTCCGGGGCCGACCAATATGTAATGCTTCCCTTCATCGAGGAAACGACGGTTGAGTTTCTCAATGTCGTAAGATATCAACTGGTTATTGGATGCAGAATAGCCTTCTGTCTTGACATAAATCACATCCTGTATATCGTCCATCACACCATGTCCCAATGAGTTTTCACTCTTGAGCAACAAGCGTTCATCGGGAATCACGCTCAGGTCTTCATCCAGTCCGGCTTTTACATCAACCATCGGACGTATCTGCAACAGATAGAAGATTCCACTCTTTGTACGGGCATCAAAATTGACGGCAAACTCGATTTCTACCGGACGGCGCATTTCGCCCTGACCGTATTTCTGTGCCAACTGCAAGATGCGGGCCAGCGGGAAGACATCGTGCTGAAGGATGTTGGCAAAGGTTATCAGCTTGCGGCCGCCGGGATAAATACCATCGCGTATCACCATGTCGTACGGATCGTAGGTAGAAGCGATGAAGTTCAAAGCTCCGTCGGCTTCAGCGTCTTTCACATGGAGTTTCAACAGGTTGAACCCGTCATCGAGCGAGAAGTTCTGTCCTAAGTTCTTTAAGTCGAGGGCATAGAAACGGGTCTGTGTTTCACGCAAGGCAATTTCCATTTCGCTGGTCTGAAGTACTTGTGTAGGATGGTACGGACATACGCGCAAAGTCAATCCACCGTCTACAATGTATTTTCCTAATCCCAAAGCCAGACTGACAGTTCCTTCTTCGGCCAGTTCATCATTAATCGGATAATAGTTAATGGAACGGGCTACTCCGGAAATGGCCGGATAATAGCGGTCGCCATACTGGGTGCCGACCACTTCCTGCAGGATGACGGCCATTTTCTCCTGGTCAATCACGTTGCTGGTAGCCTGCATGTAGGCTTTACTATCCTTATAATATACGGAAGCATACACTCCCTTGATGGCATCGCCTAACATACGGAGCATTTCGTACTTATCGTCCAGATAGGGAATCATGTAAGTGGAATAGATTCCGGCAAAGGGTTGGTAATGGGAGTCTTCCAACAGACTGGAGGAACGGATGGCAATCGGTGCCTTCACCGCATCGAAGAAAGCAAAGAAATCCTCTACCAGCCGGTCGGGCAACTTGGCACGAAGGAAGGCACGAAGAATCACGTCGTCGGCCGCATCGCTCAGGGCTATCTGGTACAACTGGTTGGAGTCCATGAACTCGTCGAATATATCGGTACAGAGGACTACGGTTTTCGGAATCATGACCGACGCATTATCAAACTCATCGAACTCTGTATGGCGTTTTACCATGTTGTCAATGAAAGCCAGACCGCGTCCCTTTCCTCCCAACGAACCATCACCGATACGGGCAAAATTGGAATAACGGTCGAAGCGGTCGCGCTGGAACACGGCTACCACTCCCTGATTCTTCATCTTGCGGTATTTTACGATGGCTTCGAAAATAATCTGTCGGTGTGCATCAATATCCTGAAGAGATTCCCACGTAATCTGCTTCAAGAATTCAGCGACCGGGAAGATGGCACGTGAATACAGCCAGCGCGAAATATGATTGCGGCTGATATGATAAAGGAAAGACTCGGCAGGGATGGCAAATATCACATTCTGCAGCTCCTTCAGGTTATGAATACGGGCCACTTCTTTCATGGTATGAGGGTCACGGAAAATAAAGTCACCAAAGCCAAAGTTGTCTGACACCGCCTCACGAAGGTCGATATTCATCTTCTTGGAGTTCTTATCAATGAATACGGCATCCAGCTCCGGAGCATAGCAGCGATTGCTTTCCTCAGCCGACTGAAGAATAAGAGGAATAAAAGGATCGCGTTTGCGGACTTCACGCAGCAGGGTTACACCAGCCTGCGGGTCGTTGACACCATCGTGAGGGAAACGAGCATCGGAAATAATACCGAGCACGTTATTCTGATACTTATTATATAGTTCCGTGGCTTCCTCATAGGAACGGGCCAATACGATTTTAGGGCGTCCACGCATACGAAGGGTACGCTGGTGCTCGTTCAAAGCTTCCGTAGCAAACTCCTGGCTCTGGCGGAGAACGAACTTATAGAGGTTGGGCAATACGGAGGAATAGAAGCGGATGGAATCTTCCACCAACATGATCATCTGTACGCCGACTTCCTTAATATCATGCTCCAGGTTCATCTTGTCTTCTATCAGCTTGATGATGGACACCAGCAAATCGGTGTTTCCCAGCCAGCAGAACACATACTCGAAGATGCTCAGGTCTTCATGCTCCATTCGTTCCTTGATGCCATGCGAGAAAGGTGTCAATACCACCAGCGGAAGATGCGGATATTCCTTTTTAATATCGCGGGCAATGTCGAAGGTATCGCTATTGTCAGAGCCCGGCATACAGATAACCAGGTCGAACATGGTGTTGCGCAACTGTTCCCAGGTTTCTTCTGCCGTAGAGACCTGCGTGAAACGAGGAGGATAGCGCAAACTCAGGTTCATATATTCATTGAAAATCTTTTCGTCAATGCGACCGTCATCTTCCAGCATGAACGCATCGTAAGGGTTGGCCACCAACAATACGTTGAATATACGCTTTGTCATCAGATTGGCAAACTGCGTATCCTTGAAATACAGCTGACGGAGTTTAATTCTTAGTTTGGTGAGCATGGTATCTTCTTTTAAAGCTTATATTACAGAAACAAAATTCGGAATTTCACACGATTTTTGCAAATCTTTCTTGAGAGTTGATAAAAAACTAACAAAATTCAATCCAACGCTCAAATTTTCGGGTAAAACTCTTTGACTATACAGGTATTTTCCTATCTTTGCATATACAAAATATTTCATTTTGTCAGACCTTAAATTATTTGATTATGGACATTAACAAAATCATGTCATCACTGGAAGCCAAGCATCCAGGTGAATCTGAGTACCTTCAGGCAGTCAGGGAAGTATTGCTTTCTATCGAAGATATTTACAATCAACACCCCGAATTTGAAAAGGCAAAAATCATTGAACGGCTGGTAGATCCGGACCGTATTTTCACATTCCGTGTGACATGGGTAGACGACAAAGGCGAAGTGCAGACAAACTTAGGCTACCGCGTACAGTTCAACAATGCCATTGGCCCGTACAAGGGAGGTATCCGCTTCCACGCTTCCGTGAACTTGTCTATCTTGAAATTCCTAGGATTTGAACAGACATTCAAGAATGCTTTGACTACCCTGCCGATGGGTGGCGGTAAAGGTGGTTCTGATTTCTCTCCACGCGGCAAGAGCAATGCAGAAATCATGCGCTTCTGCCAGGCTTTCATGCTGGAATTGTGGCGTCATTTAGGACCGGATATGGATGTTCCGGCTGGTGATATTGGTGTAGGCGGACGTGAAGTAGGTTACATGTTCGGCATGTACAAGAAACTGACCCGCGAATTTACAGGTACATTTACCGGCAAGGGACTTGAATTCGGAGGTTCACTGATTCGTCCGGAAGCTACGGGCTTCGGCGGCTTGTATTTCGTAAAACACATGCTCGACGAAAAGGGCATCGAAATAAAAGGAAAGACAGTAGCCATCTCCGGATTCGGTAATGTGGCATGGGGAGCTGCCACCAAAGCTACTCAATTGGGAGCAAAGGTAGTTACCATCTCCGGACCGGACGGTTATATTTATGACCCGGAAGGTATCAGCGGAGAAAAGATTGACTATATGCTCGAACTGCGTGCATCGGGTAACGATATCGTGGCTCCATACGCTGAAAAATTCCCTGGCTCTACTTTCGTACCGGGACGTCGTCCGTGGGAAGTAAAAGTAGACATCGCACTGCCATGTGCTACCCAGAACGAATTGAACGGCGAGGATGCACAGAACCTGATCAAGAACCAAGTGCTCTGCGTAGGAGAAATTTCCAACATGGGATGTACACCGGAGGCTATTGACGCATTTATCGAACATAAGATGATGTATGCTCCTGGAAAGGCTGTCAATGCAGGTGGTGTAGCTACTTCCGGTCTTGAAATGAGTCAGAACGCCATGCATTTGAGCTGGACTGCTCAGGAAGTAGATGAAAAGCTTCATCTGATTATGCACAACATTCATGAACAATGCGTGAAATACGGTAAGGAAAGCGATGGATACATCAATTATGTGAAGGGTGCAAACATTGCCGGATTTATGAAAGTGGCTCACGCCATGATGGCTCAGGGAATAGTCTGAATATTAAGGATAATTAAAATTTAAAGCAAACATGAACAAAAGATAATTTTTATTCATATCTTTGAATGCTTTAATTTTTAGCACAAAATCTCGTTTAGTTGTATTTGTATTTTGTATTGTAGCTTGCGCTATCCGCCTGTGAAGGTCTGATAGCGCATTTTTTGTATACAAACAAAACCATAGAGAAATAAAAAAGTCCCGCAAAACTGCAGGACTTTCAATTCTTAAACGGGTGACTAGTGGGACTCGAACCCACGACATTCAGAACCACAATCTGACGCTCTAACCAACTGAACTATAGTCACCATGTTGGTATGAAAAATCGCTTTTAAAGAAAGGGTGACTAGTGGGACTCGAACCCACGACATTCAGAACCACAATCTGACGCTCTAACCAACTGAACTATAGTCACCATGTTGGCTTCCTTCTCAAAAGCGATGCAAAGGTAGAGGATTTTTCTGAATCTGCAAACTTTTCTTCAAAAAAATCTTCTATTTTCTCAATATATTGCTTTTTTCCCAGCCAACAGCGTATTTTTCATCAATGAAACAATGGTCATAGGACCTACCCCACCCGGTACCGGCGTAATGTAAGAGCACTTCGGAGCTACTTCGTCAAACTTCACATCACCCGTCAATTTAAAACCGGATTTTTTAGTGGCATCGGGCACACGTGTGGTACCTACATCAATCACAACAGCTCCTTCCTTCACCATGTCGGCTGTCACAAAGTTAGGTTGTCCCATGGCAGCTATCAGAATATCGGCTTCCTGACATTCCTTCACCAAATCCTTGCTCCGGCTGTGACATACGGTTACTGTGGCATCCCCCGGACACGCTTTCTGCATCATCAGCATAGCCATTGGTTTTCCAACAATGTTGCTTCGCCCTAAAATAACGCACTTCTTACCTTTTGTCTCAATCTGATAACGACGCAGCAGCTCCATAATACCATTAGGCGTTGCAGAGATATAACAAGGAAGACCAATCGACAAACGTCCAACATTGATAGGATGGAAACCGTCGACGTCTTTACGATAGTCTATCGTTTCAATAACTTTTTGCTCGGAGATATGAGCAGGCAACGGAAGCTGTACGATAAAACCGTCCACATCGGGATCAGCATTCAGTTCCTGTACCTTTGCCAGAAGTTCTTCTTCTGTCACATCTGACTCGTAGCGAATCAAAGTTGATTTGAATCCGCATACTTCACAAGCCTTGACCTTTGCAGCTACGTAAGTTTCACTACCTCCGTCATGTCCGACTAAAATGGCAGCTAAATGAGGACGCTTCCCTCCCTTGGCTACAATCTCAGCCACTTCGGCAGCAATTTCCTGTTTCACCTGTTCTGAAACAGCTTTTCCATCAATTAATGTCATAAATTACTCCTTTCTGTTTTACGAATTACACAAATGTAGAAATTTTAAAACAAAGACCTGCTTATTTTTCGGTTTTTATAGCAATTATTACAGCTATAGAAGAATTCTTGAAGCAACAGAAAACAAGTCGACAAAAAAATATTAACTTTGCCCCGTTATTTTAATTATGCAGAAGAGAATATTCCACATACTGTTTTTTGCAACAAGCTTGTTACTGACCTTCAGCTTGTTTCCACAGACATACGCTGCGGAAACAAAATTCACCGTCGTAATTGACGCCGGACACGGGGGACACGACCCTGGAGCAGTAGGCAGAAGAGGCAAGGAAAAAAACATCAACTTGAGTGTAGCTCTAAAACTGGGACGGCTCATCAAACAAAACTGTCCGGACACAAAGGTTGTATACACACGCGAAAAAGATGTGTTTATTCCGCTGCATAGAAGGGCTGAAATTGCGAATGACGCCAAAGCTGACCTCTTTATTTCTATCCACACCAATTCAATAGCTTCAAGAAGCAGCAAGGTTAGCGGTACTGAAACCTATACCCTTGGTCTTCACCGAACAGAAGAGAATCTGGAAGTAGCCAAGAAAGAAAATGCGGTAATTCTCATCGAAGATGACTATAAACAGCGTTATGCCGGATTCAACCCGAACTCAGCAGAAAGTTACATCATATTCGAATTTCTGCAAGACAAGAACATGGCACAAAGTGTCAATTTCGCAACAGCAGTGCAACGGTGTTTCCGGAATGCCAACCGTACCAACAAAGGAGTACATCAGGCCGGATTTCTGGTACTACGCGCCACATCGATGCCCAGTGTGCTGATAGAACTTGGATATATCACTAATCCCACAGAAGAATCATTCCTATTGTCTGAGCAAGGTAGTTCTACACTGGCACAAAGTATCTATCGGGCATTTCTGAATTATAAAGGAGAAAAAGTTGCGGGAAGCACCCGACTGATGGCTGTTGAAAATGCTGCTCCTCCAATGGAAACTCCAGATACGCCAGAAGTAGAAGCATCAGAAGTGACTACCACACCCGCAAAACAAGCTGCTTCGCGAAGCAATGAAGTGAGCCCTGCGGGAAAGCCTGTATTCAAAATACAGATATTAACTTCCGACCGTAAGCTTTCACCCAAGAGCAAACAGTTCAAAGGACTTTCTCCTGTAGACAGTTATAAAGAAAAAGGTATCATAAAATACACATACGGTTCAGATACAAACTACAACAAGATACTCCGCTTGAAAAGAAGTAAAGTAGACAGTAAATTTAAGGATGCGTTTATTATTGCCTTTAAAGACGGGGTAAAAATGAACATCAACCAAGCAATACGAGAATTCAAACAAAACAGATAACAAAAGAGAAAGAATATATATGAAGAAAGAAGTAAAAATCGGATTAGCAGGAATCGGAGCATTACTGATTCTTTTTTTCGGCATCAACTACCTGAAAGGAATCAGCATGTTCAAACCGGAAAGTTACTATTACGTAGACTTTACCGATGTGAATGGACTGGCTCAATCAAGCCCTGTATTTGCCAATGGTTATAAAATAGGTATCGTACGCGACTTGCAATACGACCATCAGCATCCCGGACATGTCATTGTGGGCATTGAAGTAGATCAGGACTTGCGTATCCCCACAGGAAGTAAAGCTGAATTGGTGACAGAAATGCTGGGAACCGTTAAGATGAACATGATGCTGCAATATGAGTCAACCACCTTCCTGAACCCGGGAGATACCATTGAAGGAACTGCCAATACCGGTATCCTGGGAAAAGCAGAGAAAGACTTGCTCCCGAAGGTAGAACAGATGATGCCGAAGCTGGACTCTATCCTGAGTTCACTAAACCAGTTGTTAGCTGACCCGTCATTAAAACAAACGCTACACAACGCAGAAAAGCTGACAGCATCACTTAATGCGACCAGCGTACAGCTTCATGGACTGATGAGCAAAGACATCCCTCAACTGACAAGCAACGTAACCGCTATCACTGAAAACCTGAAAGGTATCAGTGAAAACTTGAAAGGAATTGACTATGCAGCTACTTTCCAAAAAGTAGACTCCACCCTTCAGAATGTACACCTGCTGACCGAAAAGTTAGGCAGCAAGGATAACTCTATCGGATTGCTGTTGAATGATGATGCACTGTATAAGAACCTTAACGCTACATCTGCCAATGCAGCCTCACTTCTTAAAGACCTGCAAGAGCATCCGAAACGTTATGTACACTTCTCACTCTTCGGAAAGAAAGATAAATAAACACATATAAATCAAACAGATAAAAGAAGGCATATCCAGTTTATGCCTTCTTTTTTGTCTCCTTAAACAGAGCACCATTTCTAAGCATAAAATATTACGAACAGGTTACTATATAGAAATATTCTAAATAGCAAAGCTCTAAAGATACATTTTCTTATAAGAATGCAACCTTATGATTTTCAAAGGGAAACGACAAAATAGAGTAGTATGTAGCCTTACATATAGGCAAAGTTAAATAACTGAAAAATAAGAGATTACTAAAAAGCAAGTCAAATTCATTTTATCAATAATTTAACAACTTTGTAACCTCCTATTTATCAACCCCTTAATTTATTAAAATAAAAAGCAAGGAAAAAGCCATTTGTTTTTCTGAAATTTGATTACGAAATTTGCAAGCGTAGAAGTTTCGCTTTATTAATAACAACGCACGTATGATTGAACATAACCAAGCCGTTGCATTGTGGAATCGTTGCCTCTCTTTCATTAAAGACAATGTAAATGCTACGGCTTTTAAAACATGGTTTGAGCCTATCGTACCTTTAAAATATGAAGCTACGGAAAAGGCATTGACAATCGGCGTCCCCAGCCCTTTCTTCTATGAATATCTGGAAGAAAAATATGTGGGACTGCTGCGCGCCGCCATCTATAAAGAAATAGGTGAAGGCACGGAGTTGATGTATTCTATCCTGACAGATAAGACAAACCATATCACTGTTAATATAGAAGGAACCAAACGTTCTTCTGCATTGCCAGAACAGGCTCCTGTTTACAATGGGAATAAAGCACCCAATCCTCTGCAAGCTCCGGCTCCACAGGATTTGGATCCGCATTTGAACCCGAACTATAACTTTGAGAATTTCATCAAAGGAAATAGCAATGAATTTTCGAGAACGGTAGCGGAAACTGTAGCACAGAATCCAGCACGTACCTTCAACCCGTTATTCATCTACGGTCCATCAGGTGTGGGTAAGACTCATCTTATCAATGCCATCGGAACCCGTATCAAGGAATTATATCCGGAAAAACGCGTATTGTATGTATCTGCTCACCTTTTCCAGGTGCAGTATACAGACTCAGTACGTACAAACCACTTCAATGATTTCATCAGCTTCTACCAAACTATCGACGTGCTCATCATTGATGATATTCAGGAGTTTGCCGGAGTAACCAAAACGCAGAATACATTCTTCCATATTTTCAACCATCTTCACCAGAACGGAAAACAGCTGATTCTGACTTCAGACCGTGCCCCTGTGATGCTTCAAGGAATGGAGGAACGATTGCTGACCCGTTTCAAATGGGGACTGGTAGCGGAATTGGAAAAACCGGATATTGAATTGCGGAAAAACATCTTGCGTAATAAGATAAAACGCGACGGACTGACCATTCCGGAATCTGTCATCGGCTACATCGCAGAAAGCGTGAACGAAAGCGTACGTGAACTGGAAGGTATCGTCAACTCATTATTGGCACAGTCTATTTTGTTCAAACGGGAAATCGACTTGGATTTGGCTCAACGCATCGTCAGAAAGGCTGTGAAGTGCGCAGAAAGCAAACCGATGACGGTAAGCGATATCATTGCCAAAGTATGCGAGCATTACAAGATAGATGAAACAGCCATCCATACCAAAACCCGTAAACGGGAAGTAGTGCAGGTGAGACAAGTGGCAATGTATCTGGCCAAGAAGCATACCGATACGTCTTCCTCCAAAATTGGTCAGCTCATCGGAAACAAAGACCATGCTACCGTATTGCACGCATGCAAGATTGTGAAAGATCAGGTAGACGTAGACAAATCATTTAAGGCAGAAATCGAAGAAATTGAAATGAGTCTTCGCACAAGATAATAAAAATGGCGACTGGAGTTCCAGCCGCCATTTTTATTATCTTTCAACTATCAACTATAATCACTTATCAAATCCCTGACGCTTCAGCACCTTCTTCAAACCTTCAGACATAAATTCATTATCAGCCTTCTTATAGCGGATGTCCGTAAAGATTTGAGCCAATGTCTCGGTATGATTGATTTCGACAAAATGCTTGTTCTCCGGCAACGCTTCCTTATAAGCATAAATCTGGTCAATCATGGAAGGTGTGTAATCCTGATACTTTTCTTCATGAATAATCCCCTGCACAGGTAAGCGGTCCGGCTGTTCAGGGCACTCATCCGGATAACCAACAGTAATCGTTGCTACAGGAACAACCAGCTCTGGGAGCTCCAGCAAATCAATAATCTGATCCGGATTATAAATGGTAGTTCCCAAATAACAAATTCCCAATCCGGCTTCCTCTGCTAACGTACAGAAGTTCTGTGTCACCAACAGCGCATCCGTAGCCGCATTCAAGAAAGAAATAAAATTATTATACCCCGGTACCGCCTTGCGCTGTTCACACCATTTACTGAAGCGGTTAAAATCGGCACAGAAAGTGAGCACTACAGGGGCTGAAGTAACCATTGGCTGATTAAAATGAGCCGGTGCCAAACGCGATTTCATTTCTGCATTCCGGGTTACCACCACACTATACAACTGCATATTTCCCATCGTAGAAGCACGGAAAGACTCCTCCAACAATTCATTCAGTAAAGCGGCAGGCACATCATCCTGCTTGTATTTACGAATGGTCCGTCTGTTCTTTATTGATTCCATAATATATAGGCTTTATATGATACTACACAAAGGTAACAAGAATCCTTGAATATCCCTACTTCATTCTCAAGCAAGAAACACGCATATTTCAAGCATGTTTCCCGTTTTGGAAAACTTTTCAGATTTACAAATTCCACAAACAATTAATTATCAATACAATAAAAAATAAAAACAGAAAACCATCCACATTGTTAATAACTTATTTCTTTTTTATTTTGCCAATTAAAAAAACATCTTTAGATTTGCAGACGTTTGTTAGCAATAAAAGCAAACTTTCTACACCTTTACTATTTTTATTGAAAACAAACTTATTCATATAACAACCGTGGAAAAAAAAACGTACAGCTACGATGAAGCCTACAACGCTTCATTGGAGTATTTCAAAGGAGACGAGTTGGCCGCACGTGTTTGGGTAAACAAATACGCGGTGAAAGACTCATTTGGAAACATCTATGAAAAATCGCCAGAGGATATGCATTGGCGAATTGCCAATGAAGTAGCCCGCGTAGAGGCTAAATATCCTAATGCTCTCAGTTCTCAAGAACTTTTTGATTTGCTTGACCATTTCAAGTACATCGTTCCTCAGGGAAGCCCGATGACCGGAATTGGAAATGACTACCAGATTGCTTCATTATCAAACTGCTTTGTAATCGGACTTGACGGAAGCGCTGACTCATACGGAGCTATTATCCGCATCGACGAAGAGCAGGTACAGCTGATGAAGCGACGTGGTGGTGTAGGACATGACTTGTCACACATCCGTCCGAAAGGTTCTCCGGTAAAAAACTCAGCTCTGACTTCAACGGGTCTTGTTCCTTTCATGGAGCGCTATTCTAATTCTACCCGTGAAGTAGCACAAGACGGACGCCGTGGTGCCCTGATGCTGAGCGTATCCATCAAGCATCCGGACTCTGAATCTTTCATCGATGCCAAAATGACCGAAGGAAAGGTAACCGGAGCCAACGTCTCTGTAAAATTAGACGACGAATTCATGCAAGCTGCTGTAGAAGGAAAGCCTTATACCCAGCAGTACCCGATAGATTCACCCAACCCGATGGTTTCAAAAGAAATAGATGCGTCAGCTCTATGGAAAAAAATCGTACACAACGCATGGAAATCTGCCGAACCGGGTGTATTGTTCTGGGATACAATTATCCGTGAATCTGTGCCCGACTGCTATGCAGACTTAGGCTTCCGTACGGTATCTACCAATCCATGCGGTGAAATTCCATTGTGTCCGTACGATTCATGCCGCCTGCTGGCCATCAACTTGTACTCATACGTAGTAAATCCTTTTACACCGGAAGCATACTTCGACTTTGATTTATTCAAGAAACATGTAGCACTGGCTCAGCGCATCATGGATGATATCATCGATCTGGAATTGGAAAAGATTGAACGCATCCTTGAAAAGATTGACTCTGACCCTGAGAGCATGGAAGTAAAAGGAAGCGAACGTCACTTGTGGGAGAAAATTTACCACAAATCAGGACTGGGACGCCGTACGGGTGTAGGTATCACTGCAGAAGGTGACATGCTGGCAGCTATGGGATTGCGTTATGGTACGGAAGAAGCTACTGAATTCTCTGAGAAAGTTCACAAGACAATCGCATTGGAGGCTTACCGTTCATCTGTAAACATGGCCAAAGAACGTGGTGCTTTCGAAATCTACGACGCAGAACGTGAAAAGAACAACCCGTTCATCAACCGCCTGAAAGAAGCTGACCCGGAACTGTACGAAGAAATGAAAAAATACGGTAGAAGAAACATTGCCTGCTTGACCATTGCTCCGACAGGAACTACCAGCTTGATGACACAGACTACTTCCGGTATCGAACCGGTATTTATGCCTGTGTACAAACGCCGCCGCAAAGTAAACCCGAACGATGCGAATGTACACGTAGACTTTGTAGACGAAACAGGAGATGCATTCGAAGAATACGTGGTATTCCACCACAAATTCCTCACCTGGATGAAAATCAACGGATACGATCCGGACAAACGTTACACGCAGGAAGAGATTGACGAGCTGGTAGCAAAATCACCCTATTACAGAGCCACCTCAAACGATGTGGACTGGCTGATGAAAGTGAAGATGCAAGGACGTATCCAGAAATGGGTGGACCACTCTATCAGTGTGACCATCAACCTGCCCAACAACGTAAGCGAAGACCTCGTCAACCAGTTGTATGTGGAAGCATGGCGTTCAGGATGTAAGGGATGTACGGTATACCGTGACGGTTCACGTGCCGGAGTGCTGATTTCTACCAAGAAAAAAGACAAGAAAGAAGAAGAGGAAGAATGCCGTTGCAAACCGCCTCAGGTGGTAGAGGTACGCCCGAAAGTGCTGGAAGCTGATGTAGTACGATTCCAGAACAACAAGGAAAAATGGGTGGCATTCGTAGGCTTGCTCGACGGAAGACCTTACGAAATCTTTACCGGTCTGCAGGATGATGAAGAAGGTATCGTATTACCGAAATCTGTCACCAGCGGACGTATCATCAAGAGCTACGATGAGGACGGAACCAAGCATTATGACTTCCAGTTCGAAAACAAGCGTGGCTATAAGATGACCATTGAAGGCCTTTCTGAAAAGTTCAACAAGGAATACTGGAACTACGCCAAACTGATTTCAGGAGTACTCCGCTGGAGAATGCCTATCGAACAGGTTATCAAACTGGTAGGTTCTCTGCAACTCGACAGTGAAAACATCAACACCTGGAAAAACGGTGTGGAAAGAGCACTGAAGAAATACGTACAGGATGGTACCGAGGCCAAAGGCGTGAAATGCCCGAACTGCGGCCATGAAACACTGGTATATCAGGAAGGCTGTCTGATTTGTAAGACATGCGGTTCTTCACGTTGCGGATAATCGCCGACGAAATACATATTTTATAAATGCGCAGGCATGAATCGTACGGGTTTCTGAAATTCAGTAATCATACGATTCATGCCTCTCTTATTCATAAAAAAGATGAAACAAAGTGACATGTATATTCATTTGAAGGGACTGAAGCTTTTCGCTTTCCACGGGGTACTTCCACAGGAAAACAAGGTAGGTGCCGAATACACCCTCAACCTGCGGTTGAAAACCGACTTCAGCCGGGCTTCCCAAACCGACGACCTGAACTATACCATCAACTATGCTGAAGTGTTCGAGGCCGTGAAAGAAGAAATGAAAATCCCTTCCCAGCTGCTGGAGCATGTCATCCAGCGCATTGCCGGACGACTGTTTCACGATTTCCCACAAATCACGGAAATCAAAATAGCCTTGTTCAAACAGAATCCTCCCATGGGGGCTGAATGCCAGGAAACGGGAGTGGAATCCATTTACACCAAAGACTAACGCGATATGAAAAGACTTGTAATTTTTGACCTGGACGGAACTTTACTAAACACCATTGCCGACCTGGCAGCGGCTACTAATTACGCGCTGAATCAGTTCGGTTATCCCACACATGACACGGACGCTTATCGTTTTTTCGTGGGAAACGGCATCAACAAGCTGTTCGAAAGAGCTCTTCCTGAATCGGAAAGGACACCGGAGAATGTGCTGCGCATACGTTCCCAATTTGTACCTTACTACAACCTGCACAATGCAGATTTAAGTCGCCCCTACCCCGGTATTGAGCAACTGCTCACCCAACTTCAGGAGCAACACATTCAGGTAGCCGTTGCTTCCAACAAGTATCAGGAAGCGACAGAGAAACTTATCCGCCAATACTTTCCCTCCATCCATTTTACAGCCGTATTCGGACAGCGGGAAAACGTACCAACTAAGCCCGACCCGCAAGTCATTCATGAAATCATAGGAATAAGTGGCGTACAGAAAGAGGAGGTGGTCTACATCGGTGATTCAGGAGTAGACATGCAAACAGGACTTAATGCAGGAGTGACTACCATAGGCGTATGCTGGGGATTCCGTCCGAAAAACGAATTAGAGGCATTTCAGCCTGACCTGTTGGTGGAAAATCCGGAAGAAATCGCAGACTTTCTGCAACTCGCTTAACCCCCAGAAAGCAAACATTCTCAGGCGTCCTTGTGCTTCCTCCAAAACGCAAGGACGTTTGACTCAAAACGCAAGTGCATTTAAGATAAAACGTAAGTGCGTTTCAGTTAAAACGCAAGTACATTTTACTTCAAACGCAAGGGCGTTTTTCCAAGGCCGAAAAATCACTCGCGAGCAAGCCGTTTGAGAGCCAGATGATGCCCGGCTTGAGCTGCCTTCTTATACCAGAACATGGCCAGGTGTAAATCCGGCACTCCTGCCCAACCTTCCTCGTACCCCTGTCCGATGCGATAGAAAGCATAAGGGTCGGACGAATGACGATAAGCCTCAAAAGCTTGTGGAAGTGACACGGGCAACGTACCGCATCCTTTCCGGTACAAATCGCCCAGGTTGGCCGAAGCATAGGTCAAATCTCCCTGACGGACAGCTTCCTTAAACCAGAACTCTGCCTGATAGCCGTCGGGGAATACCCCTACCCCTTCCTGATACAAGGTACCAATATCATTCAATACCACCCCGTCTACGGGCGTTCCTTCACGATACTCTTTTCCTAGCTCCAGCAGCATATCCACATCTTCCCGCGAAAAACTTTCCCAGGTTTCTGTACCGTCTGTCTGCCATGATTTGACACGTCCGATGGACACATGTTGCGGCACATCAATCTCCACGTCCATCGCATAGGCCATCCGGTCGGCCAGAAACTCTTCCTTAGTCGCTTCTAACAGCCAGCCTTTCCGAAGTAGGTATTGTATGTAACCATAAATGCGTGAAGTGGAAGAATGAAGATTCACCCCATATCTTTTCAACTGTTCCAGAGAAACATAGTGGATTCCGTTTTTCGGAAGCTCCAGGTAACAGCGGGGAATGACAGACAGTATCACCTTCAGCGAGGCTATCTCCTCTCCGATACAGTCTTCTATCCATTGCGCACCCAGCCTTTCATATACGCTGTAAGTCTTCCCATCTTCCCGCGACATCAGTTTCGGACTATGCCCGTTCAAATGCAAGCCCAGCGTATCAATCAGGTAAGGAAAGAATTTATAGTCATCGTATGAAGACAGTCCGTCCATGCCTATCACAATTTTGCCATGCATGTCGTCGGAAATGACAAACGAAGTGGTGGAATGCTCCGGACGATGAAAATAATAATGAGTTTCCCCACGGTAAGTACCCTGTACGGTCAGTTCCACAGGAACCTCCAGCTTGCGAAAAAAATCCTTTATTTGCAAAGGAGATGCCGCATTCAGTTGAAAAGAAATTCGCATAGTTACCCTTTCTGCCTTTAATAAATCTTTGCTCGAATCTCACCACTACCTATGCACAAACGAGCATCTTTGTCATAAATCACCCCGAATTGTCCGGGCGCAATGCCCTGTATCGGTTCCTCACTGGAAACCTGCAGCGTTCCGTCTTCGGCAAAGCACACTTTTCCAGTCTGAAAGGTATCCGTGTGACGTATCTTGAAACAAATTTCAGTTTCCTGTTCTTTCCATGGATTCAAGGTGATAAAATGAAAATCCTTTACACAGAAGGAATGTCCGAACTGCTTTTCTGTATCATATCCATGCGACACATAGATAATGTTATCTTCCACATTCTTGTCTACCACAAACCACGGACCACCGCCCAGTCCCAGTCCTTTACGCTGGCCAATGGTATGAAACCAGTATCCGCGGTGCTGTCCGATAACCTTTCCGGTTTCCAGTTCTACGACCGGTCCCGGACGTTCTCCCAAGAAACGGCGGATAAAATCATTGTAATTTATCTTTCCCAGGAAACAGATGCCCTGGCTGTCTTTTCGTCGGGCACTGGGTAAAGAAGCTTTCAATGCCATATCCCGCACTTCTTCCTTGAGAAAACCTCCCAAGGGAAATATCAGGCGTGACACCTGCAGGTAATCAATCTGAGCCAGGAAATCGGTCTGATCTTTCACCGGGTCTTTGGCTGTAGCCAGCCATGTATATCCGTCTATATCCAGTGTAGAAGCATAATGCCCCGTGGCAATCTTATCGTAACCCTGTCCGGCCTCCCGGTCAAAACAGCCGAATTTTATCAGCTTGTTGCACATCACGTCCGGATTGGGAGTCAGCCCACGACGCACCCTGTCCACCGTATAAGCCACCACATTGTCCCAATAAGCCTGCTGCAAATCGACAATATGAAAAGAAAGGCCATACTTACGTGCAGTGGCAGAAGCCAGTTCAATGTCTTCCTCCGCCGTACAGGTTAGTCCGTCATCTGTATCCATACCGATTTTTATGTAAAACAAATCGGGCTTGTATCCTTGTTCACACAACAGGTGCACGGCTACCGCACTGTCCACTCCTCCCGAAATCAACGCTGCTATATTCATATCTTTCTTTTTTTAACGGCAAATATACCACCGGCCTCCCAAATGCCCAATACCCTTTTCAGGGTATATCTCATTTCAGGGCCTGGAACTGCTCGATAAGTGAAGTAATGTTTGCCGTAAACAAGCGGGCTGAGATAGCCAACAAGATGATACCGAAAAACTTACGGATTACGTAAATACCTCCTTTTCCCAACATACGCTCAATGCGGTCGGTCAGTTTCAAGACGATGAACACCCATACCATATTGAGTATCAAGGCCAGTACAATGTTAATTGGCGCATATTCCGCCCGCAATGAAAGCAGGGTGGTAAACGCACCGGCACCTGCCAGCAAAGGAAAAACCAAAGGCACCAGCGTAGCTTCTTTGATAGGACCTGTATTCTTGAAAATTTCAATATCCAGAATCATTTCCAGCGACATCAGGAAAATGACAAACGCACCAGCCACCGCAAACGAAGCGATGTCCACTTGAAACAGACGCAACATCATGTCGCCTGCATAAAAGAATCCTATCAGAAGCGCAAAAGCAATGAGAGTGGCTTTAAGGGCATTCACGGACCGCCCTTTTTGTTTCAGGTCCAGAATAATGGGAATGGAACCAATGATGTCAATCACGGCGAAAAGAACGATAAAGGCACTCAGAAACTGCTGAAAATCTAATCCACTCATAGCTATATCCAAAATTATTACTGCAAAGTTATGATTTTTCTACACACTTGCAAGGAAAGAACAAACATTATCAGACTGTAAGAAAGAATAAAAAAGATAAAAGGTATTATCGGACGATACTTTCAGTAGGGAAATATACTTAACTTTGTATGTTAAAAGATAACTTAATAAAGTTAACGAGAAATGGAATTGACAATGTACGACAAGCTTTTACAGCTGCCTCTATTTCAGGGTATGTCGAAATTTGACTTCACTGACATTCTGGAAAAAGTAAAAATTCACTTCAATAAATATGAACCTGGAAGCTGCCTGGTAAGACAAGACACTCCATGCAATCAACTTATTTTCGTGCTGGATGGAGAAGTACAGATAGAATCCAATGACAAGACTCACAAATATACACTTTGGGAAAATTTCAAAAGCCCGAATGTGATTGAGCCTTATTCTCTGTTTGGTATGCGCCCTTACTTCACGGCTTCTTACACGGCGGTTACGGAGGTCAACACACTGAACATTGACAAATCATACATTCTCAATGAGCTATGCCGGTATGAGGTGTTCAACCTGAACTACATGAACATGCTGAGCAACCGGAGTCAGGTGATTTACAACAAATTGTGGAATGCGCATATCGGAAAAACGCGCGACAAGATTATCAACTTCCTTCTGCTGCGCTGCATGACTCCCTACGGCGCGAAAAAACTGTCCATCCGAATGGAAGATTTGGCACGCCTGATTGACGATACCCGTATCAACGTATCAAACGTGCTGAACGACCTTCAGAACCGGGGACTGATTCAGCTGGGACGGCGCACCTTCAGCATTCCTGAACTGAGGGAAGTGGTGCAGCTGTTAGACAAGAAAGACTGAGCGTAATTACAACCTTTATTTATTTGAAGCAATATGAACAATCCATTTTTACAACCCTATCATACACTCCACGATACTACTCCTTTCCAGCAGATACGGATTGAAGACTACGAGCCGGCCGTTCGGGAAGGCATGCGACTGGAGGACGAAGAAATTCAGCAAATCACCGGTAATCCGGAAGAACCGACTTTCCAGAACACCATTTTAGCTCTGGAGCATGCTGGGAAAGCCCTCGACCGGGTCACTACCGTGCTTTTTAACTTGCTGAGTGCGGAAACCTGCGACGCGCTGGAAGAAATAGCAGAAAAGCTGACCCCGGCACTGTCTGAACATGCTAACAACATCAGCCTCAACGAGCAGCTCTTTGCCCGCGTAAAAGCAGTGTACGATAAAAGAGAATCCCTGCAGCTGACTCCTGAAGAACGTCGTCTGCTGGAAAAATCATACGACGGCTTTGTCCGCAACGGAGCCAATCTGTCTGAAGAAGACAAGGCTACTTTCCGAAAGCTGAGCATGGAACTGAGCAGCCTGACGTTGAAATTCTCGCAGAATCACCTGAAAGAGACCAATGGCTACGAACTGGTGCTGCACACCGAAGATGAACTGGCCGGACTTCCGGAAAGTGCCATAGAGGCAGCCGCACATACGGCACACGAGAAAGGGAAGGAAGGCTGCTGGGTAATCACTCTGCAGGATCCAAGCTACGTGCCTTTTATGAAATACAGTGACAAGAGGGAAGTGAGAAAGACGCTCTACATGGCTTATAACACCCAGTGCTGTCACGACAATGAATTCAACAACCTGAAGATTGTGGAACAGCTGGTCAACCTCCGCATGGAACTGGCGCAACTGTTGGGTTTCAAGAATTACGCTGAATATGTACTGAAAAAACGCATGGCCGAACACAGCGAGAATGTGTACAAGCTGTTGAACGACCTGCTGGAGGCTTATACACCGACTGCCCGTCAGGAAGTAGAAGAAATCCGTGCCCTGGCTCGCGAACTGGAAGGCGAGGACTTCGAGCTGATGCCGTGGGACTTCTCTTACTATGCGGAAAAGTTGAAAAACCGGAAATTCAGTCTGGATGAAGAAGCGCTCCGACCTTACTTTGAACTGAGCCGTGTAAAAGCCGGTGTATTTGGGCTGGCTACCCGCTTGTATGGCATCACCTTCAAGGAAAACAAGGAAATTCCGGTATATCATCCGGACGTACAGGCATATGAAGTGTTCGACCGCGACGGAAGTTTCCTGGCTGTACTCTACACTGACTTCCATCCCCGCGAAGGCAAGCGTTCGGGTGCCTGGATGACCAGCTACAAAGAACAATGGATAGACGACAACGGATGCAACAGCCGTCCGCATGTGTCCGTCACCATGAATTTCACTAAAGCAACCAAAGACAAGCCTGCCCTGCTGACATTCTCGGAGGTGAATACTTTCCTGCATGAGTTCGGACACGCATTGCACGGCATGTTCGCCAATACCCGCTTCCAAAGCATGAGCGGAACCAATGTATATTGGGATTTTGTGGAGCTTCCTTCACAAATCATGGAAAACTTTGCCATAGAAAAAGAATTTTTGAATACATTCGCATGTCATTACCAGACAGGCGAACCCATTCCGCAAGAACTGATTCAGCGCATCGTAGACGCTTCCAACTTCAACGTGGCATACGCCTGCCTGCGCCAGCTCAGCTTCGGATTCCTTGACATGGCCTGGTACACTCGCCAGAGCAAGTTCGAAGGTGATGTAAAAGCCTACGAAAAAGAGGCATGGCAACGTACACAATTGCTTCCGCAACCGAAAGACACTTGTATGAGCGTACAGTTTGGGCACATCATGTCGGGAGGATATTCTGCCGGATATTACAGCTACAAATGGGCTGAGGTACTGGATGCCGATGCTTTTTCCGTATTCAAGGAAACAGGTATCTTCAATCAGGACACCGCTCGTTCGTTCCGTGAGAATATCCTGTCAAAAGGAGGTACCGAGCACCCGATGACATTATACAAACGTTTCCGTGGTCAGGAACCGACCATTGAAGCTCTATTAAAAAGAAATGGTATAAAATAAGGATACAAATGAAAACATTCAGACTCTACTGGTTCTTTACGTTACTCCTGTTACTGACCGGATGTAATCAGAAAGACAACGTACACGAAATTTTCTCCAGCGGACAGACGTGGCACTGGAGCAACTCCTATAGTACCAGTGACTGGAAGGATGACAACAATTTCAATTCCACACTGACACGTGATGAAGTAGCTAAAATCAACGACAGTCAGGACAGCTACAACATCATTTTCAAGGAAGACGGCACCGTGGAAGGCAACGGAAGTAATTTCAGCTTTACCGGTACATGGAGTGCCAACGGAGAAGACCAGAGTTTTTCTATCCAGTTAAAGCCTAGTGGAAACCGCAGCGGACTGGACAAGACTTTTTATGACGAAATAAGCAATGCTAAATTCTATCGGGGAAGTTCCAGAACCATCAAACTGTTCAACCTCGACAAGAATCATTATATTCAATTCTATCCTAAAGGATTCAACGATTAAGCATACCACTATGAAACCAACAGAACATAAGCAAGAAATACTGGACAAACGCTACATGCGCATGGCCTTAATCTGGGCAGAAAATTCCTATTGCCAACGGCGGCAGGTAGGCGCATTGATTGTCAAAGACAAGATGATTATTTCGGATGGTTACAACGGTACTCCCGCCGGCTTTGAGAATGTATGCGAAGACGAGAACGGAGTAACCCGCCCCTATGTGCTTCATGCCGAAGCTAACGCCATCACCAAGATAGCCCGCTCCAGCAACAACAGTGAAGGAGCTACCATGTATGTCACTGCTTCTCCTTGCATCGAATGTGCCAAACTGATTATTCAGGCTGGCATCAAACGAGTGGTATATGCAGAAAAGTATCGGTTGGAAGACGGACTGGACTTGCTGAAAAGAGCCAATATTGAAGTTGTATATCTTAACCCCAATGAATAAATAACATGAAAAACAATAACACACGCTTTATCCCGTTCCTGTTGGCCATCTGCCTGATTGCGGGCATCGCCATCGGCACATTCTACGCCAACCATTTCTCAGGAAACAAGCTGGGCATCATCAACACTTCATCCAACAAGCTGAATGCGTTGTTGCGCATTATCGACGACCAGTATGTAGATACGGTAAACATGGGCGAACTGGTGGAAGAAGCCATGCCGCAGATTCTTTCGGAACTCGACCCGCATTCTTCTTATATTCCGGCCAAGGACCTGGAGGCTGTAAACGCCGATTTGAAAGGTAGTTTCAGCGGTATCGGTATCCAGTTTACCATTCAGAACGATACCATTCATGTAAACAGCGTCATTCAGGGCGGTCCCTCGGAAAAAGTGGGTTTGATGGCAGGCGACCGTATTGTAGAAGTAGATGATTCTGCTTTTGTCGGCAAGATTGTGACAAACAGTGAAGCCATGAAACGCCTGAAAGGTGAAAAAGGCAGCAAGGTGAAACTGGGCGTTTATCGTCCGGGCGAAAAGGACTTGCTTCATTTCACCGTTATCCGTGGAAACATTCCGGTGAAGAGTATCGATGCCGCCTATATGATTAATGAGAAGGTAGGCTACATAAAAGTCAACAAGTTTGGTGAAACCACTTATCCGGAACTGCTTATCGCACTGGCCAAACTGAATCAGAAGAACTGTGAAGGTCTGATTGTCGACCTGCGTGGAAATACGGGAGGTTACATGGCTGCTGCCATCCAGATGGTCAACGAGTTCTTGCCTAACAACCGTCTGATTGTCTACACCCAAGGACGCAAGTCGCCGCGCGAAGACTATAACTCCAACGGAACAGGAAGCAACCAGAAGATGCCGCTTGTGGTACTGGTGGACGAAGGTTCGGCTTCTGCCAGCGAAATCTTTGCCGGAGCCATCCAGGACAATGACCGCGGTACCATCGTAGGACGCCGTTCTTTCGGAAAAGGTCTGGTACAGCAGCCCATTGAATTCAGCGACGGTTCGGCCATCCGACTGACCATTGCACGCTACTATACCCCATCCGGACGCTGCATACAGAAACCTTACGAAAAAGGGAAAGAATCAGAATACGAACTGGATTTGCTCACCCGTTATGAACACGGTGAGTTCTTCTCTGCCGACAGCATCAAGCAGGATGAGACTGAAGTATATCACACCCGCCTGGGCCGTCCGGTATACGGAGGAGGAGGTATAATGCCCGATATTTTCGTACCACAGGATACAACCGGCATGACCTCGTACTTCCGCATGGCTGCCAACCGCGGACTAATTATCCGCTACACGTTCGACTATACCGACCAGAATCGCAGTACCTTGCAGAAATATGATACTCCGGAAAAGATGGAAGCTTATCTGAAAGGACAAAACCTGCTGAACAAGTTTGCCGCATGGGCGGAGAAAAAAGGCTTGAAACGCCGTAACAACCTGATGATGAAGTCACGCCGCTTGTTCGAAATGAGCTTGTACGGAAACATTATCTATAACATGCTGGGTATGGAAGCATACGTGGAATACCTGAATGAATCGGACAAGACCGTACTGAAAGCCGTAGAAATTCTGGAAAAAGGTGAATCTTTCCCTCAGGCTCCGGCTCCTCAGGCAACAACCGACAACAAGAAATGATACTTCATGGATAAAAAGGAATTGCGACGATACATCGCACAACAAAAACGGAATTATTCCGTTGCTCAAAAAACTGAATGGTCTTCCAGCTTATTTCAAAAGCTGGAGGGCCATCCATTGTTTTTACAGGCACATACTCTCCTGCTCTATCACTCACTGCCCGATGAGGTACAGACTCACGAATTCATCAAGCGCTGGCATCCATACAAGCGCATCGTACTTCCCCTTGTCAAAGGAGAGGAACTGGAATTCCGGTATTATGAAGGGGAGGATTCATTACAAGCTGGTGCTTTCGGCATCGAAGAGCCCACCGGCAGCCTGGTAGAAAATCTGCATGAAATAGAGTTGAGTATTATTCCTGGTGTGGCCTTCGACCGCTCAGGCAACCGGTTAGGACGGGGAAAAGGATACTACGACCGCGCTTTGACCAAGCTGCAATCCTATCGCATAGGAGTGTGCTTCCAACTCCAACTGCTTCCACATATTCCCGTAGAAGCCACAGACCTGCCCATGGACGAAGTATGGACGGAACAAGGCTGCGTATTCAGCGGAACACAATATTCACAATAACCTGAGAGCCGACCTGGGCATTCAGGTTACGAATCAGCATTTCACGTCCCATCATCAGTTCCTGACGAATCACGGAAGAAGAAAGGCTGACATAAAGTACCTGGTTTTTAATAAAAAGATTCGTGGTGTAACGAGTAATGACTGGTCCCACCACATCTTTCCAGGCATCTACCAGACGATATTCATTCAAGGGAGTCTCCAGTCCTTGCTGGCGGAGAAACTGCCGGAGCACATCGCCAATCTGTTCTGCGTTATTCCGCTTCATAAGACTCCTTCCGTTCGGACACTTCTCCGTTTTCCACCTCAAACAGCTTGTAATCGCCCTCTATCTTTTTCAAGATACGGTCCAGATGGTCACGGTTGGTATCGGTAATAAAAATCTGTCCGAAATTATCTCCTGCCACTAACTTGACAATCTGCTCTACACGAAGCGCATCCAGCTTGTCGAAAATATCATCCAGAAGAATCAAAGGAGTCGTACCGCTTCCAGTACGCTTCAAAAATTCAAACTGTGCCAACTTGAGAGCAATCAGATACGTTTTGTTCTGCCCTTGAGAACCTTCCCGCTTCATAGGGAATTCTCCTAGCTGCATAATCAAATCATCCTTATGAATGCCTTTCAAGGAATACCCCATCACCCGGTCACGCTGACGGTTGGCACGCAGTAAGGCAAGCAAATCACCCTCTGCCGCATGCGACTGGTAAGAAAGCTTTACCTCCTCCTGGTTTTGGGATATATAAGAATAGTATGACTGGAAAATCGGAATAAACTCTTCGATAAACTGCTGACGTTTGCGGAATACCACTTCACCCGTAGAAGCCATCATCTCTTCCCATACGTTCATCAGTTCTTCGTCGGGCTCCAGTTCCGCTTTCAGCAACGTATTACGCTGCACCAAGGCCTTGTTGTAGCGAATCAGCGCATCCAGATATTCCCGGTCGAACTGCGAAATCACCACGTCCATGAAGCGTCTTCTTTCCTCACTCCCCCCAGCAATAAGCAACGTATCAGCCGGAGAAACCATCACTAAAGGAATCAATCCGATGTGATCGGACAAACGGGTATATTCTTTCTTATTCCGCTTGAACTGCTTCTTCTGCCGACGCTTCAACCCGCAATACACTTCTTCCGGATCACCACCTTCAGTTTCATAAAAACCTTGCAGCACAAAAAAGTCCTGTTCGTGCCGTATATTCTGAGAATCAATGGGATTGGTTGCACTCTTACAGAAAGACAGATAATACACAGCATCCATCAGGTTGGTCTTTCCCATCCCGTTTTTTCCGATGATGCAGTTCATCTTGCGGGAAAAAGCCAGCTCGGCCTGTTCCAGATTCTTATAGTTTAATATCGAAATGCGTTTAAGCCACATAAAAACAATCACTATTTGGGATACAAAATTAACAATAAAAGCAAGATTGATTAAAAAAACTGCCCGCAAATTTCATTTATACACATAAATCAACTACTTTTGCTGTCCAAATACGTGGATTAGAAAAATAATAAAAAACAAATATCAAATGACTGAACAAAAACACACTAATGACCCGTTGAATGTAGACGAAGCGCTCAGCACTTCAGAAGCATTCCTGATTAAAAACAAGAATGTACTTTTGGGAGCAGTAGTTGCTCTAGTAGTTATCGTCGGAGGTTTCCTCGGATACAAACATTTCATTTCTGAGCCGAATGAGCTGAAAGCTTCAGAAGCTATCTTCAAAGGTGAACAGTACTTCGGAGCTGATAACTTTGAAGTTGCCTTGAAAGGTGACAGTCTGGGATATGCAGGTTTTGTGAAACTGGCAGACGAGTTCAGCGGTACAGATGCAGGAAACCTGGCAAACGCATACGCAGGACTTTGCTATGCACAGTTGGGTAAATACGAAGATGCTATCAAGTATCTGGATAAATTCAGCGGTGATGATTTACTGGTTGCTCCTTCAGTAATGGGCGCTCTGGGCAACTGCTATGCACAGACTGGACAGCTTGACAAGGCTGCTGCTATTTTGCTGAAAGCAGCTGACCGTGCCAACAGCTTGTCAATTAGCCCGATTTTCCTGATTCAGGCTGGACAAATTCTGGAAAAACAAGGAAAGAATGCAGAAGCCGTAGAAGCTTACAAGCAGGTTAAGAACAAATACGGTAACTCATATCAGGCAATGGATATCGATAAGTACATCGAACGTGCTTCTTTGAAATAAACCACAAGAAACATACTTCTATTAGTATAAGTATCATTCAGGCCGGACCGAGGTTTTTCGGTCCGGCTTTTTTCTTTAACATACAAACTTAAAAAGACAAACAATATGGCTACAGCTTATCACAATCTTTCAGATTACGACTTTAACTCCGTACCCGATGCCTCACAGATGCGCTTTGGTATCGTAGTGTCTGAATGGAATCATAACATTACAGGAGCTTTGCTTGAAGGAGCAGTCAACACATTGAAAAAACACGGGGCAAAGAATGAAAACATCCTGGTATATTACGTTCCGGGCAGCTTCGAACTGACTTTCGGCTCATCACAGCTCGTAAAAAGCGGAAAAGTAGATGCAGTCATCGCATTAGGCTGCGTAGTACGTGGCGATACGCCTCATTTTGACTATGTGTGTGCCGGAGCCACCCAAGGTATCACAGAACTGAATGCAACTACCGATACACCAGTCATTTACGGCCTCATCACAACCAATAACATGCAGCAGGCAGAAGACCGTGCCGGAGGGAAATTAGGAAATAAAGGTGACGAATGTGCAATTACAGCAATAAAAATGATTGATTTTATTTGCAAGTTAAAAAAATAATCGTACCTTTGCATCGCAATTGAGAAAAGCACTAAATCTTGATTGCGGACGGGCAAATACCAGAGTGGCCAAATGGGGCAGACTGTAAATCTGCTGGCTTACGCCTTCGGTGGTTCGAATCCATCTTTGCCCACTAAAAATTGCGGAAGTAGCTCAGTTGATAGAGCATTAGCCTTCCAAGCTGAGGGTCGCGGGTTTGAGCCCCGTCTTCCGCTCTTTTTAAAATATTGTTGGGCAAGTACCAGAGTGGCCAAATGGGGCAGACTGTAAATCTGCTGGCTTACGCCTTCGGTGGTTCGAATCCATCTTTGCCCACTAAAAATTGCGGAAGTAGCTCAGTTGATAGAGCATTAGCCTTCCAAGCTGAGGGTCGCGGGTTTGAGTCCCGTCTTCCGCTCATGAAAAAAGCCTGTCTTTCGACAGGCTTTTTTTTCGTATCCTTTTCTTGCTATTTCCGGAAAGGAGGTTTCACTACCTGCGCTTTCAGTTTTCTTCCACGGTTGTCCAGATAAATCTCTGTCCCCGGCTTACTGTATTCAGTCTTCACGTATCCCATACCGATACCTATCTTACGCATAGGCGACATGGTTCCTGAAGTGACCTGACCGATAGGCTCTCCTGCCTCATTCAGCAACGCATAGCCATGACGGGGAATTCCACGGTCAATCATTTCAAAACCTACTAATTTCCGGCTGACACCTTCTGCTTTTTGTTTCTCCAAGGCTGCACGATTAGTAAAGTTCTTACCCTCCACAAACTTGGTAATCCAACCCAATCCGGCTTCCAACGGAGAAGTTTCATCCGTGATGTCATTTCCGTACAGACAGAAACCCATTTCCAAACGCAATGTATCGCGAGCTCCCAAACCAATCGGCTTGATGCCAAATTCCTGACCTGCTTCGAAAATTGCATCCCAAATTTTCATGGCTACTTCCGGATAGAAATATAATTCAAAGCCACCTGCTCCGGTGTATCCGGTATTGGAAAGAATCACATTCGGAACTCCGGCAAACTCGCCTACTTTGAATGTATAATAAGGAATAGATGACAAATCTACGGAAGTCAGTTTCTGAAGCGTTTCGCAAGCCTTAGGTCCCTGAATGGCCAGCTGTGCCATACGGTCGGAAGAATTCTCCAGTTCTGCCCCTACCCGATTATGAGCCACACACCAGTTCCAGTCCTTTTCGATATTCGCTGCATTGACCACCAGCATGTATTTCTCCGGTTCGTATGCATACACCAACAGGTCGTCTACAATTCCTCCGGTTTCATTAGGAAAACAAGTGTACTGCACCTTGCCCGGTGTAAGTACAGCAGCGTTATTGGAAGTCACTTCCTGAATAAATTCGAGTGCATGAGGGCCTTTTACCCAAAATTCACCCATGTGAGATACATCGAAAACACCTACCGAATGGCAGACCGTGAGATGTTCATCAATAATTCCAGAATATTCAATCGGCATGTTGTAACCCGCAAACTCATGCATCTTGGCTCCGAGTGCAATATGTTTCTCGGTAAATGGAGTTGTTTTCATAAGGTATATATTAAGGTTGATAAATAAGTTGCGAGCCCGACCTCAGCAAGGCAGACCCGCAACCGTTGTATAATTAGCAGTATCTTTTAGCAGTAAGTTCCGCAATCTTCACTACCACGTTCATGGCTTTCTCGATAGACTGTACAGGAACAAACTCATAACGTCCGTGGAAATTCAATCCGCCGGCAAAGATATTCGGACACGGAAGTCCTTTGAATGAAAGTTGCGCACCGTCCGTACCTCCACGAATTGCTTTTACTTTCGGAGTCACCCCAGCTTCCTGCATTGCTGCAAAAGCTATATCAATGATATGCATCAACGGTTCCACCTGCTGGCGCATGTTATAGTACTGGTCTTTCAGCTCTACGGTAACCGTACCCTCTCCGTACTTCTCGTTCAACTGTGCAGCATAGTTCAGCAAAGCCTGCTTACGTGCTTCAAACTTCTCACGGTCATGGTCGCGAACAATATATGAAAGCACCGTATTTTCCACTTCACCTTCCATACCAATCAAATGGTAAAAGCCTTCGTATCCTTCTGTAGTACCCGGTGTTTCATTTGCAGGCAACAAAGAAGCATATTCATTGGCCACCAACAAAGAGTTAATCATCTTGTTCTTTGCATATCCCGGGTGTACATTGCGTCCCTTTACCCGAATCTTTGCAGCTGCGGCATTGAAATTCTCAAATTCCAGTTCGCCGACTTCTCCCCCGTCCATGGTATAAGCCCATTTCGCACCGAATTTCTCTACATCAAACTTGTGAGCTCCCAGACCGATTTCTTCATCCGGATTAAAACCGATACGGATGTCACCATGCTTGATTTCCGGATGTGCAATCAGATAAGCCACCGCACCTACAATTTCTGCAATTCCGGCCTTATCGTCCGCTCCCAGCAAGGTATGTCCGTCGGTCACAATCAAATCCTCACCTACATGATCCAGCAGTTCCGGGAAATTAGCAGGAGACAGAATGATATTCTCTTCCGCACATAGAGGAATATCCTTTCCATCGTATTTCTCAACGATGCGCGGTTTCACATTCTCTCCGCTCATATCGGGACTGGTATCCATGTGAGCAATAAAGCCGACTACCGGAACCTCATGGTTCACATTCGAAGGAAGTGTGGCAAACAAATACCCGTTTTCATCCAAGGAAATATCTTTCAATCCCAGTTCCTCCAGCTCCGTTTTCAGGTATTGCGCAAATACCATCTGCTTCGGCGTACTCGGAGTGACACCGGTCGATTCATCCGACTGCGTATCAAAAGTCACATACTTTAAAAAGCGTTCAATTACTGTCATATCACTTTATTATTTACAAATATCTTACTTCTGTAAAAGTAAAAAATACCCAGAGAATGACCAAAAGACTTACCATTTTTTATCAGAACGCAAGGATGATTTACCTACTTACGGCGAAAATTCAGACACCAGTCTGCCTTTTAAGTTAAAAAGACAAGGGAATCCAAAAACTCTTAAAATAAGCCCAATCAGATTCGGCCCTTTTTTGTAATTTTGTCGCATGAAAAAATACTTACTCATTTGCATCTATTGCCTGTTCATCATAGCAGGAAATGCACAAGAATCTCCTCAAGACAGCCTGTTACGCCAGCAACAGACGGAGAAAGAGCTCAAAAAACAGAAAAAAGCAGCCCGCAATTTTCACTATAACATATTGGGAGGCCCGAGTTATACTCCAGACTTTGGTCTGCTGATAGGCGGAAGCGCCCTGATGACGTTCCGCATGAACCCGAAAGATACCACCATGCGCCGTTCGGTTATCCCGGCTTCCGTAGCTTTCATGTTCAACGGGGGACTAAATCTGGTAGTCAAGCCACAGCTTTTCTTCAAGAACGACCGCTTCCGTATCTTCGGACAGTTTACATTCAAGAATACCCAGGAAAACTTCTATGGGGTGGGATACGATACCAATAAGAATTATGTACGAAGCGATACGACCAGCCAGTATCGCTACAGCGGCATACAGATTAATCCGTGGTTCCTTTTCCGTCTGGGAGAAAGTAACTTCTTTGCAGGTCCACAGATTGACATTACCTATGACCACATCATGGATCCGGCCAAGTACCTGGTGGAACAGCCTGACTACAAACGTGCAGGAGGTACCGCCGACGGCTACAAGGATTTCAGTTCCGGAGTAGGTTTCCTGCTTACTTACGACACACGCGATGTACCGGCCAACCCTTACAAAGGGCTCTACTTCGACCTGAGAGGACTGATATACCAAAAATTCTTAGGCAGCTACTCTAATTTCTCCCATCTGGAACTGGATTACAGACAATACAAGAGCGTCGGGAAACGAAAGGTAGTGGCATGGACGGTACAGAGCAAGCACTCTTTCGGACACAATCTTCCGCTGAATAAGTACGTACTGAGTGGTACTCCTTTCGACTTACGAGGATATTACATGGGACAATACCGCGATAAATCTTCGCACGTGGCACTGGCCGAATATCGCCAGATGTTCAATACCGACCAGAGCAACTGGATTAAAAGAGTAATCAATCGTCTGGGCTTCGTTGCCTGGGGAGGATGTGGCTTTATGGGACCTACTCCCGGAAAAATAGAAGGAGTGCTTCCTAATGCCGGATTAGGACTTCGCATAGAGGTACAGCCCCGCATGAATGTCCGCCTGGATTTAGGACGCGATTTCACCAACAAGCAGAATCTGTTTTATTTCAACATGACCGAAGCGTTCTAAAAAAGCACACCGACATTCATCCCTCTTCACCAAAGAGAATTTCAAAGAGTTTCTATATATAAAAAAGGGAGGTTCGTTTGAACCTCCCTTTCTATATTTATATTCAGCAATATTCATCAGAAACAGCTGGAGCCATCGAAGCAATGTGTACAAACTTTGCACTTCGGCAAGCCAATAGCTTCAATCAAGGTTTCCAGCGTATTGAACTTCAATGAAGTCAATCCGAAACGGGCACGAATACGTTCTACCAGTTCCTTGTATTCCGGAGAATCTGTAGTAGCGTATTTGTCGAGTTTGGCATTTTCATCACCCTCGATTTCCTTGATGATACGACGGGTAATCAATTCCATATCACCCTTAGAAGAAGTAAAGCCAATGAAAGGACATCCGTAAATCAGCGGCGGACAAGCAATACGCATGTGTACCTCCTTTGCTCCGTAATCGTAAAGAATGTTCACATTGTCACGAAGCTGAGTACCACGAACGATAGAATCATCGCAGAACAACAGACGCTTTCCCTGCAGCATGGCACGGTTAGGAATCAACTTCATCTTAGCTACCAGCGAACGCATGTTCTGGTTGCTCGGAGTAAAGCTTCTGGGCCAGGTCGGAGTGTACTTGGCTATAGCACGATGATAAGGAATTCCCTTACCTTCTGCATATCCCAAAGCCATACCTACCCCCGAATCAGGGATACCGCAGGCACAGTCCACTTCAGACTCATCCGTCTGTCCCATCTTGTATCCGCTCATAAAACGAACCTCTTCCACGTTCTTACCTTCATAACAAGAAACAGGGAAACCATAATACACCCACAAGAAAGAGCAGATCTGCATCTTCTCATTCGGTTTGCGAAGCTGTTCAAGACCGTCAGCACGCATGCGCAGAATTTCACCCGGTCCTACATATTTGTCGATTTCAAAATCCAGGTTCGGCAAACTGCTTGATTCGCTGGTGGCAGCGTATGCGCCATCCTTCTTTCCAATGATAATTGGCGTACGTCCCCACTTGTCACGAGCCACGATGATACCGTCCTCAGTCAGAATCAGCATAGAGCAGGAACCCTTGATTTTGTTGAATACATTTTCAATACCATCCACAAAATCCTTTCCTTGCACAATAAGCAATGCTACCAGCTCCGTAGGGTTGGTTTTTCCCATGCTCATCTCCGAGAAGTGCATATTGTTGCTCAACAATTCCTGCACCAGTTCGTCCATGTTGTTAATCTTCGCTACCGTTACAATGGCAAAACGCCCCAGATGAGAATTAATCATCATCGGTTGCGGATCCGTATCACTGATGACACCGATTCCTGCCTTTCCCTTGAATTTAGGAAGTTCACTCTCGAACTTCGTGCGAAAATAAGAACTCTCCAGATTGTGAATCGAACGTATGAAACCCTCGCCTTCGGCGTATGTCGCCATTCCGGCGCGTTTCGTTCCTAAATGTGAATTATAATCCGTACCGTAAAATAAATCGGTCACGCATTCAGCCTTAGAGACTGTTCCGAAAAAACCACCCATTCTGTATGTATGTTATTTAGTTGTTATGATTTTCGGGTGCAAAAGTACAGAAAAAAAACGGGAAGTCATTATCAAGCTTTTTTATAAACATATTTTTTAATACAATGGATGAACAATTTCACCCTTCCGCTTGTTGATATGACATAACTCCTTTACAGAATCCCCCCTTTTTAACAAGGAAAGAAGCCGCACGTAAATCATACAAAGGGCTTAACTAAACTTTACATTATGTACAAAAGCCGCCGCACAACACCGGCGGCTTTCTTTTTGTTCAGACTGACTAAAATTTATGCCTAAACAATGAAGCCCTCAGGTTTTTACGTTGACCCGTTTTTACGTTGACCCAAAAGTACATTTATAGCATCATACAAACACGAAAAAAGCGATTATCTTTTTCAAGATAACCGCTTTTCTCTGAGTGATCCGCCTGGGGCTCGAACCCAGGACCCCAACATTAAAAGTGTTGTGCTCTACCTGCTGAGCTAGCGAATCAATCCTTTGCCGCATCGGTCATTTCCCGATTGCGAGTGCAAAGGTAGTAACTTATTTTAAACCTGCAAAACATTTGGGAACTTTTTTCTCAAATCCCTGTTTTTTCTCTAAAAAAGGGTGATTTCAGGCATTTTTACGCTCCAGTTCCTGCAAGTTTTCCATTTTTTTCGTCTCCAGGAATTCATAAATGCCACACAAATGTTCTTTCACACGCTGGTTTCCGAATTCATATACTTTCGTCACAAGCCCATCCAGGAAGTCACGGTCGTGAGATACGACAATCAGTGTGCCGTCGAAATCTACCAGTGCCTGCTTCAGAATATCTTTTGTTTTCATGTCCAGGTGATTGGTCGGCTCGTCCAAAATCAACAGGTTGACCGGCTCTAATAAAAGCTTTATCATCGCCAGACGGGTACGTTCTCCTCCTGACAACACTTTTACCTTTTTCATGGAAGCCTCCGGACTACCAAACATGAATGCTCCCAGCAGGTCTCTGATTTTATTACGGATTTCACCTTTGGCTACATCGTCAATAGTCTGGAACACCGTCAGATTTTCATCCAGCAAGGATGCCTGGTTCTGTGCAAAGTATCCGATTTGTACGTTATGCCCCAACGTCAGCGTACCTTCATGATCTATTTCATTCATGATACATTTCACCAAAGTAGACTTTCCTTCTCCGTTCTTTCCGACGAATGCCACCTTATCTCCTCTCTCAATGGTCAGATTGGCATTTTTAAAGACTACATGATCGCCGTATGTTTTACCGACTCCTTCCATGATAACCGGATAGTTTCCACTACGCGGAGAGGGAGGAAACTTCAAACGCAAGGCCGAAGTATCTTCTTCGTCCACCTCTATCAGTTCCAGTTTCTCCAGCATCTTCACACGGCTCTGTACCTGAAGCGTCTTGCTGTATGTACCCTTGAAGCGTTCGATAAAGTCCTTGGTTTCCTGAATCATTTTCTGCTGTTCCTCATACTGCTTCATCTGTTGCTCACGGCGTTCCTTCCGCAATACAAGATACTGAGAATAGTTCACCTTATAATCATAGATGCGCCCCATCGTGACTTCAATAGTACGTGTGGTAATATTATCGACAAACTTACGGTCGTGACTGATGACTACCACGGCCTTGGCACTGTTAATCAGAAAATCTTCCAGCCACTGGATAGATTCAATGTCCAGGTGGTTGGTAGGCTCATCCAGCAAAAGGACGTCCGGATTCTGCAGCAACAGCTTGGCCAGTTCGATACGCATACGCCATCCTCCACTGAAATCACTGGTCGGACGGTTAAAGTCTTCCCGCAAGAATCCCAGTCCCAGCAAAGCCTTCTCCACATCTTCTTCAAAATGCGTCATGTCGATGGCATAGAACTTCTCGCTCATGGCTGCCACTTTCTCGATTAAAGCCATATAGGAGTCACTCTCATAATCCGTACGAGTGGCCAGTTCGTTGTTCATCCGCTCTATCTCTTCTTCCATTTCTTTCAAATGGGCAAACGCCTGAGAGGCTTCTTCAAACACCGTACGGCCATCCTCCGTCATCAGGTGCTGGGGCAGATAGGCAATCACACAGTCCTTCGGTGCCGTCACTTTTCCACGGGTGGGCTGCCGAACGCCTGCCAAAATTTTAAGAAGTGTCGATTTTCCGGCACCATTTTTACCCATCAGGGCGATACGGTCTTTCTCGTTAATCTGAAAGTTCAGGTCACTGAACAAGGTGGTCCCTCCGAATTCTACGGTCAGTCCATCTATACTAATCATATTTGGTACGTTTTAAGATTTTTGATTTTGGAAAATGCAAAATTACAAAATTCTGCCGATTCTTACTCATTCAATGCGCCACAGTGCGGGCAAATGCCTTTCGATCTCATTTTTGCGCCACAAGAACCACAGGCGTATGGATAACCGTGCGATTTCCTGAGCTGACGAATACACCACAAGGTATATCCGATAAAGCCCACATAAGCCAGGTACACCCATAAATAAGTAAAGAAGATATAAAGAAATATGCAATAGGAAGCCAGTCCCAGCAGATAGAAGAAGGCTACTTCAAAAGAGGTCTGATGAAACAAATCATCCAGCAAAGCGACTCCTAACAGCAAAATAAAGAACACACTGAGCACAAACAACCCTAATACAAAAGGCAGGTCGAACGGATTCAGGGACGGGTCATAATAATACCGCTCCCAGGTTTCCGGCACAAAATGCTGCATGCTGTTATAAAGTGTAGCAGCTGCCACAAGCAACCATGACAACGTAATGGGGAACACACTGTCTATGTCGTTCAGCCAGATGAGTTTTATCTGCTTGCGCCGTACGGCACGGTACACAAAGCAAAGGAAGAACACTGCCAATACCAGAAAGAACGGTAAGGTGTGTGAATTACTGAACAAGTGGATGCAACGTGATATCGGGTCTACAGGGACAATGTGCGTCAAAAGCTGATGTTCCGGAATCCAGCCTATGGTTTCCTGGTCGCGTGCCACCTTCACCCACACAGAGTCATCCTGCATTTCCGTGCGCAGCGATATTTCAGCCACCACCAGTTCATCTCCTTCCCTTACCGGAATAGAGTCGAGCAACGGAAGCAGACGCAACCAGAGCGTATCAGCTGTCACACGAAAATTGCTGTTCAGTGCATACGGGCGTTCTTTCTGTACCGACACGGCAACCGAGTCTTCCGAACCGTTCTTCACAGCCGAAGACAAGGTGGTGCGGTAATGACAGGCCGTCATACACAGCAACAGAAAGAGTATGCCCAGAAAATATCGTAAGTGCTTCATGAAGATGCCCGATTATCCAATGAGACTTTCATCTGACAAACCTTACAGTCAAAATCAAGGCGGAAACGTCGTCCGTCCGTACTTACCAGATAATACGGCTCACGATAAGGCGACTTCACCTTATGATGCACCGGACACCATCCCATGCTATAACGCAGGCAATGCTTGCAGAACATCAACACCGCATCAGCCTGTGCTTCCTTTTCAAAAGCCGGCTCCACGCGCTTCACTCCATGGTCATGGTAGAAAGCCTGCGCCTTGCCGTTCATCACATTACCTAAATAGGTCAGTTCGCCTGCCGGAAAGGCATGAACTGTTTTCGGGAAACGGACTCTTTCCTGCGGATAGTTGATACGACGAGCCTCCAGCAGTTTCTCCACTGCCGTACGACGTAAATCTGCAAGCACTGACGAAGGAATAAACCAGTCGCCCGATAAAGAAATATCCAAACGTTCCAGTTCAAAAGGCGTATTTCCCAACTTGCCCAACTGATTTCTCAGGTTTTCAGCCTGGGGTGTACGGGCCGGTGCTTTTTCGTACGGCAACGTCACGCTGATGCTATTATCGTCCTCATCGGTCAAAGTCAGTGTAAATCCGAAATTGTTTTCTTCCAATGCCATGGCCACGGCCATCTTTCGCTCTGCCGATTTCTTCTGCATCACTCGTTCAAACTCCTGGTCAAAGTTACGGTAAAGCTTGGTCTTCGGTCGAAGGCGTGGCATTTCCTGCGGATAAAGTTTATTGTTTTCTACGCGATTTACCCGGAATCCATGCAGTTTTCCCGCCTCATCCAGATAACAAAGTCCGTCACCGTTACTGAAAGGTTTGACACCTGCCACGGTAAAATAGTTGCCGCGTACTTCCTTCACCACCCCCATTTCCTCACCTAGCGACTTTGGCGTATGGAAGGAGAAAATATCCGGTGTACGTCCGTGCAGGAAATAATCGGTAAAGCCCCTGCTGAAACTCTTGTCCAATTGCGGACGAAAAGCCAGCCGGACCGTGCCGGAAGAAGCACGTATATATTCTTTGCGGCGTTTGAATATCGCATCCAGTTTCTGGCGATAGTAAGCCGTCACATTCTTTACATAGGCCACATCCTTCAAACGTCCTTCTATTTTCAGTGAAGAAGCACCGGCATCCAGCAAGGCTTCCAGGTTCTCGCTCTGATTCATATCTTTCAAGGACAACAGATGTTTGCCCCGGGCAATCATTTTCCCGTCGGCGTCTACCATATCAAAACTCAGGCGACAGAACTGTGCACACTCTCCCCGGTTGGCACTACGGCCAAAGCAAGCCTGGCTGACATAACATTGTCCGCTATAGCTTACGCACAAGGCTCCGTGTACAAACACTTCCAGCGGTGTTTCCGGACAAGCTGCATGAATCTTTGCAATTTCATCAAGCGTCAGTTCACGGGCCAACACCACCTGACGGAAACCTGCCTCAGCCAGGAATTTCACTTTTTGCGGAGTGCGGTTGTCCATCTGCGTACTGGCATGCAAAGGAATCGGAGGAAGATTCAGACGGGTAATCCCCATATCCTGCACAATCAAGGCGTCCACCCCAATCCGGTACAAATCCCAAATCATTTTCTCCGTTTCTGCCAGTTCCTCATCTTTCAAAATTGTATTGACAGTCACGTAAATACGCACCCGATACAAATGTGCGTAACGCACCAGGGCTTCAATGTCTTCCAGGGAATTTCCGGCAGCTGCACGCGCGCCAAAACGAGGTGCACCGATATACACCGCATCGGCACCATGATTAATGGCTTCCATTCCACACTCCAAGTTCTTTGCCGGAGCAAGCAGTTCGATAGGACGTTGTCTGAGCATTATTTTATCTGATTGATGTCGTAAGGAGTTTCCTGATATACATAATAGTTCAACCAATTGGAGAACAAGAGGTTGGCCACACTTCGCCAGCGTACCAGCGGTCCTTTCTCCGGATTGTCCTCACGATAATAGTTTCGAGGCATTTCAATAGGAAGTCCCTTATCCAGGTCACGGCGATACTCCGTGTCCAAAGTATAAGGAGAATATTCGGAATGTCCGGTCACGAAAAACTCACGTCCGCCGCGAGCCATCACAATGTGTACACCTGAGTCGGCCGATTCCGAAATCACCTGCAAGCCTTCACACTTCTCGATGTCTTCCCGACGGACTTCCGTATGACGGCTGTGCGGTACATAAAACACATCGTCAAACCCACGGAAAATAGGTAAATGCTGGAATCCGTCGCAGATATGATGTTCAAAAATTCCGAACATTTTCTTTTCCAGCGGATATTTCGGAATGCCATAATGATAATACAATCCCGCCTGTGCTGCCCAGCAGATATAAAAAGTAGAAGTCACATGCGTACGGGTCCATTCGAAAATCTCCGTGATTTCATCCCAATAATTTACATCCTCAAAATCGAGATGTTCTACCGGCGCACCCGTAATAATCATTCCGTCGAACTTCTCATTCTTCATCAGTTCAAAATCACGGTAGAAAGCTTTCATGTGTTCCACCGGCGTATTTTTTGACGTATGACTTTTCAGCTTCATCAGGCTCACCTCTATCTGAAGAGGAGAGTTCGAAAGCAAACGAATCAAATCGGTTTCTGTAGTAATCTTGATGGGCATCAGGTTCAGCACCACAATTTTCAGCGGACGAATATCCTGTGAGCTGGCACGAGAATTATCGATAACGAAAATATTCTCCTCCTTCAGCAAATCAATTGCGGGCAGTTTATCGGGTAAATTTAATGGCATAGCGCTGTGTTTCTGTTTTAGTTTTTATCGACCGACAAAGTTAATAATTCAGAACGGATTAAGAGAAACAGGAACCTGTCTTTTTTACATCTTATCATTATTTAGCTTCTCTCTTCTCCTCCTGCCACTTTTCGGAGAAAATCAGCAAAAGCCAATGCCGATTTCTTACGGTAATCTCCCTGTGCCCAGAACAAAAAGCCCTGTGAAGTCAGTTTGTCGGCACATAGTATCGGAATTTGTACCAGGTTCTCTTCTCCCCGTACAGCCGCCTGCGTCAATATCGTTCCCCAATAGCCTTCGCGCAAGGTATGAATGATGGTATGCACGTCATTCATCTCCACGCCTACCGTCAGCTCCAACTGATGCTTCCGGCACAGGTCGTCTATTCTTTTTCGGGTGGCAAATCCTTTTCCCGGCAGAATCAGGGGAGTTTCAGAAAGCCGCTTCAAGGTGATGGACGACAATTCGGCCAACGGATGAGAACAATGCACAATAAAGCGGAGCATGGAAGAGAACAAAGGCATGGTTTCCATATGCTCTGACACGCCTTCCGGTTTAAAGGACAACACAAAATCCAACTGATTTGCCTCTAATCTGTCCAACAACTCTTCGGAAGTGCCAAAACTGACATTGACCTTTATTTTGGGATAAGTCTTGGAAAATAATCCCAACGCTGCAATCAATAACGGACTCATGCTGTAAGTCACTCCTACATGAAGCACTCCCGTTTCAATACCTTTCAGGTCGCGAATAATCTGTTTTCCGTTTTCCGCATCACGTATTGCCCTGACAGCATAAGGCAGAAAAGCCAGCCCAGCCTCTGTGGGTACAATTCGCTTGCCGATGCGGTCGAACAGCAGCACATCCAGCTCATCTTCCAGCTGTTTGATTTGCTGTGAAAGGGTACTTTGAGAGATGTGCAGCACACGCGCAGCCTCTGAAAAGTTCTGTAGTTCGCAGGCCTCTTTAAAGTATTTCAATTGACGCAGTTCCATTTCCTTATCGTTTTTATCTATGGATATTATCGAAAAAATGAATTTTGCAAATATAAATAAATATTCTCATCCCGCTTATCTTTGTTAAAAAAGAAACGCTATATGAAAAAAATCATCAGTTTAATGTGTGCCTGGCTGGCAATAACTGTCTCGGCACAAACCGCAAATACAGTGAACAAAGATTGCCAAAGAACTATGTTGTTGCCAATAAGATGAAAGCCACTGTCTTATATTACAGCCACAAAAGAAAGACCGCCTTTTTCGCACGAGAAATAGCCATGTATCTCTGGTCAAAAGGGTTGAACGTCAGCCTGAGTGCCATTTCTGATTTTGACACTCAAAAGCTGAACGAGACGGACTTTCTTATTTCCGGATGCTGGACGTGCGGCTGGTTCGTCGTCGGACAGCACCCTCACAAGAAATGGAGTGCATGCAGCCGGAAGATGGCAGGACGCATATCTCCGCATCGTACACTCCTTTTTACCACGTATAAATTCAGGACAGGCAGTATGTACCGGAAAATGAAGAAAACATTGAAGATTTCACGGAACACCCACATACCTTTCCTGAAATCCAAAAACGGATTGCTGACAGAAACAGACAAAAAGATATTAGACCAATTTATCAGTACATCCCTTTTTTATTAATTATAAATGTAATATTGTATGGAAAATAAAAAACTGACCAGCGCTTCAGGAGCACCTGTAGCCGACAACCACAATGTGGCCACCGCAGGACGGAGAGGCCCGATGCTTTTACAAGACGTATGGTTTCTTGAGAAACTGGCACACTTTGACCGCGAAGTGATTCCGGAACGACGCATGCACGCCAAAGGCTCCGGTGCCTTCGGAAAATTTACGGTCACTCATGACATTACAGCCTACACCAAGGCAGCTATTTTCTCACAGATTGGAAAAGAAACAGAACTGTTTGTCCGTTTCTCTACCGTAGCCGGTGAACGAGGAGCGGCAGATGCCGAACGTGATATTCGCGGATTCGCCATCAAATTCTATACAGAAGAAGGTAACTGGGATTTGGTAGGTAACAACACCCCCGTCTTCTTCCTTCGTGACCCGCTGAAATTCCCCGACCTGAATCATGCGGTAAAACGTGACCCGCGCACCAACATGCGAAGCGCACGCAACAACTGGGATTTCTGGACATTACTACCTGAAGCACTGCATCAGGTAACCATCACCATGAGCGACCGAGGTATTCCAGCCTCTTACCGCCACATGCACGGATACGGAAGCCATACATTCTCACTTATCAACGCAGAAGGAAAACGCACTTGGGTGAAATTCCACCTGCATACGCAGCAGGGCATCAAGAACCTGACCGATGCGGAGGCAGAAGCCATCATTGCCAAAGACCGTGAAAGCCACCAGCGCGATTTGTATGAAAGCATTGAGAAGGGCGACTTCCCCAAATGGACTATGTACATTCAGGTAATGACGGAAGAGCAGGCCAAGAACTGTCCGTTCAATCCGTTCGACCTGACCAAAGTCTGGTCGCAGAAAGAATATCCGTTGATTGAGGTGGGCGTGATGGAACTGAACCGCAATCCGGAAAACTACTTTGCAGATGTAGAGCAGGCGGCGTTCAATCCGGCCAATGTGGTGCCGGGTATCAGTTTCTCACCCGACCGTATGCTGCAAGGACGTCTGTTCTCTTACGGAGATACACAGCGCTACCGACTGGGAGTGAACCATCACCAGATTCCGGTCAACCGCAGTCGTTGTCCTTTCCTGAATATGTATCATCGGGACGGACAGATGCGCGTAGACGGAAACCACGGGTCTACGTTAGGATATGAGCCCAACAGCTACGGAGAATGGCAGCACCAGACGGAATACAAGGAGCCGCCGTTGGAACTCGATGGAGCCGCTTACCAATGGGACTACCGGGAAGATGATTCAGATTACTACTCTCAGCCGGGCGACCTGTTCCGACTGATGACTCCCGCCCAGCAGCAGGTGCTCTTCGAAAATACGGCAAGAGCTATGGGAGATATTCCAGAAGAAATCAAGCTTCGCCACATACGAAACTGCATGAAAGCAGATGAAAATTATGGAAAGGGAGTGGCAAAAGCCCTGAATATTCCATTAGAAAAGATTTGAATGACAAACTGACTTGACTAAAAAATCGCCCCCGGTAATTAGCGATAAATTACCGGGGACGGATTTTTTTAGAACCTATCAAAGACGGTTTTTATAAATATCCGCCATCAGTTTCTGATACTGGTTTTCAAGGGTAATATAACTTTGCAGGTTGCCGTACACGTTATCGGCCTCTACATAGAAGTCAATAATCGAAAGTTGTCCGGCAGTCACGGCATCATAAAGCAAGCGGAGAGTATGATGCATCAAAGGCACATCGTAAGCCTGCATTGCCTCCTGAAGCTGCTGCATTTCATTGAACTGTCCCTGTATTCTTGCTTCCACCTGCAAGCGGGTATTGTCCAGTTGCAGATTGGCACTCAAAGCCTGTGCCTTGGCAATCTTCAGTTTCTTCCGGTTAGAAAATATCGGGAAACTTCCTCCCACCAGAAAACCGTTGCTTTTCTCACCTACCGACGTATTGCGACGGTAACCTACCTCCAGCTTGGGCAACCAGTTCTGCTTGTTCACGCTTACCTGTTCCTCAGCCGCACGGGAAGCCGCATCTGCCGCCTGAAGGTCTGCATCCTGCATCATTACTTCGTTATACAATGTATGATAGTCACGAATAGCTTCCACTGCCGGATAACGGTCTTCTGCAAACTCCAACGGGAGGTTACCGTTCATCGCCAGCAGTTGCTGAAGTGCCGTACGATGTGCCGCATGGTTCTGTGCCACTTCCGTCTGCACCTTCATGCGTTCCATCTTGATTTTATTCACCTCCAAGGCATTCGCATCTCCTTCTTTCAAACGCTTTTCAAACAACTGCAACAGGGCATCGGCATTTTTCTGCCGTTCCATGAGCAAAGCCTGCTCCTGATTCAGGCGAATCAAGTCGAGACACAGATTCTTGGCCTGTAGCAGAATATCACGGCGAAGCGCCTGCTGCTGACGGTCGAGCACATCTTTCTGCAGTTTCCCGGAACGATTACGTGCCGCATACAAGGTCGGGAAATCAAATCCCTGTGTCACCACCAGTTCCGAACTGGCCATTCCATCTATTCCTTTAGCAAAAAACGGGCTGTACTCCACACTGGGGTCTTCCAGGTTATTCTGCGTCTGCACTTCCATCTTGGCAGCTTCCGTAGAATGAAAGACCGCCTGCAGTTCCTTGTTATTCTGCTCTACAGACTGCAATACTTCTTCTATTTTCTGTGCCTGCACGCTGCTGGCAAATGCCAGTCCTGCAAGCCACATCCATCCTATTTTTTTCATTCTTCTGTTCTTTTAAGGTTTTTCTTCCGGTTCATTAACTCGTACACAATAGGAATGACAAACGCATTCAGGAAAGTAGAAGTCAGCAGACCTCCCAGAATGACCTTCGCCATCGGACTCTGAATTTCATTTCCCGGCAAATCGCCGCGCAAAGCCAGCGGAATCAATGCAAAAGCAGAGGAAAGAGCCGTCATCAGAATCGGATTCAGACGGTCGAGCGAACCGCGCACCACACTTTCACGCACTCCCAACTGCTGTTCTTCACGCAACAGATTGTAGTGTGTGACAAGCAGCATTCCGTTACGGGTAGCGATTCCGAACAACGAGATGAAACCGATAATGGCTGGAATGCTGACTTCACCCGTAGTCAGGAAGAGGGCAAAGACTCCTCCAATCAGGGCCAAAGGCAGATTCAACAGGATAACGCCACTCTCTGCCGCATCGTGGAACTGCATGTACAGCAACAGGAAAATCACTGCAATGCTCATCAGGGAAGTCAGCAACAAGGTACGACTGGCAGCCTGTTCACTTTCAAACTGTCCGCCGTATTCTATATGATACCCTTCCGGCAAGCTGATTTTTTCTTCTACCCGGTGCTGGATGTCGTTCACCACACTGCGCAGGTCACGCCCGCTGGTATTGGCCGAGATTACAATTTTTCGTTTTACGTTCTCACGGTTGATGGTATTGGGACCCATAGAAGAAGTCACATCTGCCACGTATGAAAGAGGAATCTTCCGGCCTTGTGCATCGTCAATCATCAGTTCCTTGACACGTTCCATCGTACCACGGTCAGATTCTGCAGCACGTACCACCAGGTTAAAGGTCTTTCCCTGTTCATATACCTGCGACACGACCTCACCGGCCATGTTAACCGTGACAAACTCACTGAACTGCGGCAACGAAATACCGTACTTGGCCAACATTTCACGCTTCGGCACAATCTTCAGTTCCGGACGCTCAATCTGCTGCTCCACATTCAGGTCGGCAATTCCTTCTACATCACTCACCGCCTCCTTTATCTGGTTACCGATGGCAAACATCCGGTTCAGGTCGTCGCCGAACAGCTTGATGGCAATGCTGGCCTGTGTACCGCTCAACATGGCATCAATACGATGGCTGATGGGCTGCCCGATTTCAATGTTGGCACCCGTAATGACCGACAGTTTGTGACGCACTTCATCCAATAATTCGGCATGCGAGCGGTCTTTCAGTTCAAAAGGTGCTTCTATTTCGGATACATTCACTCCCAGCGCATGTTCATCCAGTTCCGCACGTCCAGTCTTACGGGCTACGGTCTGAATTTCAGGAATCGAAAGCAGCAGTTCCTCTGCCTGACGGCCTATCTTGTCGGATTCTTCCAGTGAAATACCCGGCAATGAACTGACATTGATGGTGAAGGAACCTTCATTGAAAGAAGGAAGGAAGCTGTGTCCCAAGGTAAAGAAAATTCCTAACGCCACGATAAAGAAAGCTATCGTTCCTCCCAATACCGTCTTCTTATGTTCCAGCGCCCAGAGCAAGGCACGCTCATAATATTTCTTCAGCCATACAGCAAGGAAGGCTTCCTTGGGCAATCCCTCTCCCTTGAACGTATTTTTACCCAACAAGTAGCTGCAAAGTACCGGAGTCAGGGTCAAAGCTACTATCGTAGAAGCAAACAAAGACACGATAAAAGAAATACCCAGCGGCACCAGCATACGTCCTTCCATTCCGCTCAGAAAGAAAAGAGGAATAAAGCTGACAATGATAATCAACGTAGAGTTCAGAATAGGCATACGTACCTCACGTGAAGCCTGAAAGACAACTTCCCGTACCGGTTTCCGTTCCGCTAACGGCAACTGACGGTTTTCACGCAGATGCTTCCATACATTTTCCACGTCCACAATGGCATCGTCCACCAGCGAACCGATGGCTATGGCCATACCACCCAGACTCATGGTATTGATACTAAGTCCCAGGTAATGCAAGGTCAGGATGGCTACCACAAGCGACAAGGGAAGGGTTATCAGTGAAATAATCGTAGTACGTGTGTTGGCCAGGAACAGGAACAGCACAATCACTACGAAAATGGCACCTTCGTAAAGTGAATCCTGCACGTTGCTGATAGAACTTTCAATAAAACGTGACTGACGGAAAATGTCGGTAGAGATATGTACATCCTTCGGCAAGTTCTTCTGCAAATCGGCCAAAGCGGCTTCCAGTTTTTCGGTCAGCTCAATGGTTCCGGTATTCGGTTGCTTGGTCACCGTAATGAGTACCGCCGGCTTTCCTTTTTCAGAAGCCAGTCCCAACTTGGGTTGCTGTGACCCGATACGTACATCGGCCACATCCTCCAAGGTAATGGGTGCCCCGTCTGGAGTAGTCTTGATGACAGCACGTCCCAACTTACGCACATCGTCGGTAGAGATGACTCCACGCACGATGTATTCATTTCCGTATTCATAAATGACTCCTCCGTTGGTGTTCTGGTTCATGCCTCGTGACACTTCCATCACTTCGCCCAACGTCACGCCGTAGTGGCGCATACGGTCCGGATGAACCAGAATCTGATATTCCTTGATGTCGCCTCCCAGTACAGCTACCTGAGCCACACCTCCGGTAGACAGCAGACGCGGACGGATGGTCCAGTCGGCCATAGTACGCAAATCCTGCATGGAAGTGGAGTCGGAAGTCAGTCCCACAATCAACAGCTCTCCTAAGATAGACGACTGAGGGCCCAATGTCGGTTTACCCACATTGTCGGGCAAGTCCTCGCCCGCCGCCGCTAATTTTTCCGACACAATCTGGCGTGCCAGGTAGATGTCGGTATCCCACTCAAATTCCACCCATACGACAGAAAATCCCGTGGTAGAGGAAGAACGTACCCTGCGTACATGAGTAGCCCCGTTTACGGCAGTCTCTATCGGGAAAGTAACCAGCTGTTCTACCTCTTCGGCAGCCATCCCGTTGGCTTCGGTCATCACCACTACGGTAGGCGCATTCAAGTCAGGGAACACGTCCACTTCGGTATGGAAAGCTGTATAGGTTCCTCCTATCAGCAACAACACCGAAGCCACCAGAACCAGCAAGCGGTTCTGTAGCGAAAATTGTATAATTTTATTCAGCATAGCGTGTCACTTTTAATGGTTGTGTGAATGAGCCGGAATGGCATTGGAAGCGGCAGCCAGTTTCACATGAATGGCACCACGGGTCACCACGGTATCTCCGTCTTTCAGACCGGAAAGAATTTCTACCCGCTCTCCGTTGGAAGTTCCTAATTGTACTTCTTGTTTCTTATAACACTCGTCGTCGAGTTTCAGGTACACAAAATAAAGTCCCTGTTCTTCGGTCAGTGCCGATTCCGGCAGGCTGATGACTCCCTGACGTTCACCCGACAGCAGGAAGACTTCCACAAATGCACCTGGAACCATGTCGCCACGGTTGTCAAATTCGAATGTCACCGGTACATAATAAGACGTATCGCCTGATGATTTTCCAAACGAAAGCACTTTTCCGCCCAAGTTCTCCAGGCTGTAGACTTTATTATTATAAGGTGTCTTGAAGTTAGCCGACACAATGCGAGGAAGTTGTGCATAATAACGTTCCGACACATCGGCCTTCAGCACCAAGCGGCGCATCTGAGTCACCGTCATCAACGGCTGTCCTATCGTTACGTAATCGCCTTCCTTCACCAGACAATTCTTCACGAACCCGCCGATAGGTGCCTTCACGGCTACTCCTTTACCCGACTTGCTGGGCAGCAAAGCCTCGTATGCCAGACGGGCATTCTGGTATGCCTCACGCAAAGCCGCAAATTCTTTTTGCGACACAATCTGGCTGCCTACCAGTTTCTCTGCACGTTCGTATTCTTCCTTGGCTTTTTCATAGGCCACCTTTGCCTTTCTCACGGGGTCACCCTCCTGAATGTGCTCGGCAGATACACTCAGCAGTTCACTGCCCTTGCCCACTTCAATTCCTTCCGCAATTTTGCGGGAGAAAGACACCACTCCCGAGGAAGCCGCTACCACCGTTTCCTCCTGGCCTTGTGCCGACAGAATCTGTCCGCCAGCCTGTATCACTTCCCGAAAGGCTCCCGGGTGAACCACTTCAGCTTCCACCCCAGCCGCTTCTGCTTTCTCCGGCGTCAGTACGATTTCATCTGAATGAGCTGTTTTTTCTTCTGCATGTATTTCCGCTTCATGGTCATGACCTTCATGCTCATGGTCGTGTGCGTGTTCTCCGCATCCCCCAAAAAGGAACATACACAATGTTCCTGTCAAAATATAGTTTTTCATTGAATACTGTTGTTTTTTGTTTGCAAAAATAAATTCTACACGTTGCAAGCAGGTTGCAAAGTGCAGTAACTTCCCTAAAAATCAAGCTACAACAGCAAAAGGAGGTGCACGGAAATTGCGAACGGCAGAAAAATGCCGTGCGTGCAGTTTTTCTACGTAATAGGAAATCATATCCCCTCGTTCAAAGGAAACAGATGGAGCTTCCAAACAAAGGGATGACAGATAAATCAACGTATAGAATGTATAGTCCGGTGTAAAATCCGGCAAATGATGAGGAACAGAAAAAGACAGGTGGGTGACACAACTGATGTCGCACGCATGCTTGTCGGCATCTCCTGCACAATGGTGTCGTCCTTCGCATCCGTCATGCGATGACGAGGCGCAAGTCTCCATATCCGGACTGACACAAAACGCCTCATTGTGATGATGGTGTGGAAACACACCTACCACCAGCACCCACAGGCTGACCAACAGCAAACAATATGTACCTAAAATCTGCTTCATTCTTTTTCTGTCGGGCACAAAAATACGAAGAAATCTCCTAACAAACAAAAGAGTCGCATCAGGAAAAGTCAAAGTCTCAGTACTTCCAAGCCAGTACTGCAGTACTTCCCCGAAAATACTTCAGTACTCCCTAAGCAGTACTCCAGTACTTCCAAGGAAGTACTGGCAAGAGCAACTTATATCATAAAAAAAGCGGTGAAGAAGTGTATCTAAACCACTTCCTCACCGTCTTTCCAATCTGTACTTATTATTTATAATCAGTCAACTTTCAAGCTATAGCTTTCTAAGCCATCAGGATGAATCACTTTTTCCAGTTTCAAATCAAATTTCAACACGGAATTGGCTGGAATAGATGACTGACCTTGCGTACCATATCCAAGAGCTGACGGGATATATAATTCCACCCGGTCACCTTCTTTCATATATTGCAATGCAGTAATCCAACCAACAATCAATCCGTCACCGAATACACCATCTGACTGTTTGGCCTGCAATGCAAAATGAGTAGGTACATGTACCTCCGTATTCAAATCTCCCGAATAATTCTGATCGAACACGGTTCCATTAATCAACTTTCCACGATAGTACACACTTACGGTATCCGTGAACAAAGGAGAATTTCCATCTCCTTCTCCCACTTCCAAAACTTTCATGTATACAGAATCATTCACACTGGGAGGAGTTTCAAATGGATTCGAACTAACCGAACTTCCTCCTAATCCCGGATTCAGCGAACTTTCATTCGAAATTTTATAATTACACTTTATTACCCATTTTTCAACTTCATTAAGTTCGGGAATTTCGTTTGCACGGGCCACATCCGCAATGGAGTCCAAATATCGCACATTACGGTCATCCCAATTCGCATACGGATCTTCCACTGTAGTGTCTTCTGCACACGACATAAAGCCGAAAGAAAGAGTAAATAGCAGGGCAATCAGCCAAAATAGGTTCTTGTTCATGTAGTTTAATTTATTACTGCAATGTTTTCAGCAAGCTGGTGATGCTTACCTTGTCTGCAATGATATTATTCAAATCTGCAATAGCCACACGTTCCTGTTCCATAGTGTCACGGTTACGCAGAGTTACGCAGTTGTCTTCCAATGTCTGATGGTCGATGGTGATACAGTACGGAGTACCGATGGCATCCTGACGACGGTAACGCTTTCCGATAGAATCTTTTTCATCGTACTGGCAGTGGAAGTGGAATTTCAGGTCGTTCACGATTTCACGAGCCTTTTCAGGCAGACCGTCTTTCTTTACCAACGGCATGACAGCCAGTTTCACCGGTGCCAAAGCTGCAGGCAATTTCAATACCACACGAGTTTCACCATTTTCCAGTTTTTCTTCATGATAAGCCGCACTCATCACGCTCAGGAACATACGGTCTACACCGATAGAAGTTTCGATGACATACGGAGTGTAGCTTTCGTTGATTTCCGGATCAAAGTACTTGATGCTCTTTCCTGAGAATTTTTCGTGCTGGCTCAAGTCAAAGTTAGTACGTGAGTGGATACCTTCTACTTCCTTGAATCCGAACGGCATCAGGAATTCAATATCCGTAGCTGCATTGGCATAGTGAGCCAGTTTTTCATGGTCATGATAACGATAGTGGTCGTCACCGAAGCCCAGTGCCTTATGCCATTTCAAACGGATTTCTTTCCATTTCTTGAACCAGTCAAGTTCTGTGCCCGGTTTTACGAAGAACTGCATTTCCATCTGTTCGAACTCACGCATACGGAAGATGAACTGACGAGCTACAATTTCATTACGGAAAGCCTTACCAATCTGTGCAATACCGAACGGAATCTTCATACGTCCTGTTTTCTGTACGTTCAGGTAGTTCACAAAAATACCCTGAGCAGTTTCCGGACGCAGGTATACCTTCATGGCACCGTCTGCAGTAGATCCCATTTCAGTGGTAAACATCAGGTTGAACTGACGAACTTCTGTCCAGTTCTTTGTACCAGAAATCGGACATACGATTTCTTCATCCAGAATAATCTGACGAAGTTCGGCCAGGTCGTTGGCATTCATAGCCTTTGAATAACGTTCATGCAATGCATCACGTTTTGCCTGATGTTCCAGCACACGTGCATTGGTGCTACGGAACTCTTCTTCATTGAATGCTTCTCCGTATTTCTTGGCAGCCTTCGCTACTTCTTTATTGATTTTCTCGTCGTATTTAGCAATTTGATCTTCAATCAAGACATCGGCACGATAGCGCTTCTTTGAATCACGGTTGTCAATCAAAGGGTCATTGAAAGCATCTACATGACCAGAAGCCTTCCAGATAGTAGGGTGCATGAAGATAGCAGAGTCAATACCTACGATGTTGTCGTGCAACAGCACCATGCTCTGCCACCAGTATTGTTTGATATTGTTTTTCAGTTCCACACCGTTCTGACCGTAATCATATACGGCTCCCAGCCCATCATAAATATCACTTGACGGGAATACAAAACCATATTCTTTACAATGCGAAACAAGTTTCTTGAAAACGTCTTCTTGTGCCATTTTTCCTATTATTTTGATTTTTTCTACTTAAATGTCTACTTAATAGGGCACAAAGATACAGATTTATCAATAAAAAAGCATGATAGGTGTATTAATTTATCTTATGAGTTATTTCTTCTCCCCTGCCTCATCCCATTCTATCACAAGTCCATCGTATGTCAGGAACACATTTTCCGGCAACTGTTCCTGCACTTCCGCATGCAAACCTATCTGATGGCTCATGTGAATAAAGTAGGTTTTTCCAGCTGCAATACGGGCTGTCTGCTCCAATGCTGCGGACAAAGACTGGTGCGTCCAATGGTATTCAATACGCAGGGCATTCATCACCAGACAATCCAATCCTTTCAGGTACGCGTATGAACTTTCAGGAAGATGCAGCATATCGGTAATCCAGGCCATACCTCCGATACGGAAGCCCATAATCGGAAGCTTTCCATGCATCACGCGGAAAGGAATTACTTCCACCTGATTTCCGGCTACATTAGAAACGACGAACGGTTCGCCTTCTTTAATATAATTCAAGGGAATATGAGGTACACCGGGATAAAGGTTTTCCGTAAAGCAATAAGGCATGCGGTTCTTCAAACGAGTGGCAGTGTAATCTTCCGCATACACCGGAATGTCACGAAACTGACAGAAAGGTCGCAAATCGTCCAGACCACCCACATGGTCATAATGTTCATGGGTAATCAGTACTCCGTCTATCGCACGAAAATCATTCAGCCGAAGCATCTGTTCGCGAAAATCCGGGCCGCAGTCGATAAGAATGCGTACTCCGTTTACTTCTACCAGACCGGAACAACGCAAACGGTTGTCACGCGGGTCGGAACTTGTACATACTTTACAAGTACATCCCACCTGAGGCACTCCCGTAGACGTTCCGCTTCCTAAAATTGTTATTTTCATTGTTTTACTCCAATAAAGTTCACTTCCGGATGAATGGCCACTCCAAATTTTTCTTTCACAGAACGAACGACTTCTTCTGCCAGCTTGACTACTTCACTTCCGGTAGCTCCTCCCAGATTCACCAACACCAATGCCTGCTTGTCATGTACTCCGGCATTTCCCAGCCGTTTGCCCTTCCATCCGCAACGGTCAATCATCCATCCTGCAGGAATTTTTACACGATCGGCACCTACTTTATAAAAAGGCATATCAGGATATTCCTTGAGCAAATCTTCAAATTGTGCAAGCGGTACAATGGGATTCATAAAGAAACTGCCGGCATTTCCTATCTTTTCCGGATCGGGAAGTTTCGCCTCACGGATACGTATAATCACACGACGAAGTTTTTCCAGTGACAACACTCCTCCCTCCTTCTCCAGTTCGGACCGGATATTTCCATAATCCAGATGAAACTCCGGCTGTTTTTTCAGGCGATAAGTGACATAAGTCACAATGTAAAGCCCTTTCAACTCCCGTTTAAATATACTTTCACGGTACGCATATCCACACTCATCTTGCTTGAAAAGACGAGTGGTTCCATCATTCACCGCTACCGTTTCGACCGACACAATCAAATCCTTAGCTTCTACTCCATACGCTCCGATATTCTGCACGGCCGAAGCCCCTACCTCTCCAGGTATCAAAGACAGATTCTCGGCACCATACCATCCCTGCTTAACTGTGTAGTCTACAAAGTCATCCCACACTTCACCGGCACCGACGCGTATCTCCACCCACTCGTCGATTTCACTTACCACCTGCATTCCTTTAATGCCTGAATGCAAAACGGTTCCTTGATAATCGGACACAAACAACAGATTACTTCCCCTTCCTACATGTAAAAGAGGAGTCTTTTGTGCTTTCCACTCTTTCAAAAAGCAGAGCAGTTCATTCACTGATTCATATTCTACGAAACGAGCTGCCTTTACATCCATTCCGAATGTATTATAAGGAAGCAATGAGTAATTTGTATAGTTTTTCATAATGCATCAATCGCTCAAATCTTCAAACCGGATAAGTTGCCAGATGTTTTCACGCCGTTCAAAATAGAGGGTATTACTAAAGCCGTTTCCAAAGCCTTTGAATTCTACTACCTTATAGTCGGAATGTATATTTTCAGGCTGGCCGTAGTGTACATTGGTCATTTTACCCTTTATCATCGGAGGACGAAAAGCAAACCATTGTCCCGGCTCCAGTGTGGTTTCCAATATCTGAAATTCATCTTCGGGGTCAGCCGTTACAAAATACAAAGGTTCATGCAGACGCTCCTGCTGGAAAAGTGAGTCGCGCGAAAAACGTTCATAAAAGGTATAGAAATCCTCTTTTCCATCGTGTTCTTCTGCCATTTTTTCTACATTAATGGCTTCGAGAAACCAGGAATCTTTTTTCCGCTCAAAATAATAACGCTTGATTTTTTTCTCTGTCAGAAAAATCCAGTCCACCTGTACGCTGTGCATACTGGTGTCTTTTTCCATTTCCATATCCTCTTCCTTATCGAAAAGCACCGTATAGGCCTGTTCGCGACTAAATAAAGGATCGTGTTTCCACTCCTCTTTTTGAATACGCTTCACCTGTTTGCCTTTGTACAATGAGAAAGGAAATACCACGCGCGACCGCTGGAACTTTGCATCCGAAGCGAAATTATAGAAAAAGTCGGCAAAACTCTCGTCAGCCGAAGCAGGTATCTGTTCTTCCACCACAGTGGTATCCTGAATCGAATCAGGCAGAACTTTCATGGAATCAATTTGTTCTGTCAACGCGGCAAAAGGATCGACTTTCTTCTGTCCTCCTCCGCAAGATGCCATCAGCACCAGCAGACAGCACCCAATGATTAGTCTCTTCATCTGGTCTCCTCAAATATCGCCGCAAAAATACCTTTTTTTTTCGTATCATTGTTTCATGAAACAAGAGTTTTCTTTTTTGTTGGATGAAAAACTGAATTTTTCAGTTTAAATCCTTACCTTTGCAAACAAAATAATTAAAGAAGAGATATGTTAGCAAAAATAGAACAGTTGCTTCAGGAAGTAAAAGGACTCACAGCGCAGAATCCAGAAGAACTGGAAGCGTTACGAATCAAATACCTGAGCAAAAAAGGTGCCATCAACGCACTGATGGCTGACTTCCGTAATGTACCTGCTGAACAGAAGAAAGAAGTAGGTATGAAATTAAATGAGTTGAAGAACCTTGCACAGGAACGGATTGCAACCTTAAAAGAAGCATTCGATAACCAGGACAACGGAGCTGCCGAACTTGACCTGACCCGTACGGCTTACCCGGTTAATCTTGGAACACGTCATCCGTTGACGATTGTCCGCAATGAAATCATCGACATTTTCAGCCGTATGGGCTTTACTATTGCCGACGGTCCGGAAGTAGAAGATGACTGGCATGTATTCTCTTCCATGAACTTTGCAGAAGACCATCCCGCACGCGACATGCAGGATACATTCTTCATTGAAAGTCACCCTGACATCATTCTTCGTACACACACCTCTTCTGTACAGAGCCGTGTGATGGAAGTATCACAGCCTCCTATCCGTGTAATCTGTCCGGGACGTGTATATCGTAATGAAGCTATCAGCTACCGTGCACACTGCTTCTTCCATCAGGTAGAAGGTCTGTATATCGACAAGAACGTTTCATTTACAGACTTAAAACAGGTATTGCTGCAGTTTGCACAAGAAATGTTCGGTCCGGAAACTAAAATCCGTCTTCGTCCGTCTTACTTCCCGTTCACAGAACCCAGTGCTGAAATGGATATCAGCTGCGACATCTGTGGTGGCGAAGGCTGTCCGTTCTGTAAATATACTGGATGGGTAGAAATTTTGGGATGCGGTATGGTAGACCCGGCTGTACTGGAAGCAAACGGTATCGACAGTAAAGTCTACACCGGTTATGCATTCGGTATGGGAGTGGAACGTATCACCAACCTGAAATACAAAGTTAAAGACTTGCGTATGTTCTCTGAAAATGACACACGCTTCCTTGAAGAATTTGAATCAGCTAACTGATTTATCGTAACATCATCATAAGAACACGGATTACACCGGAGGTATCGACTTCCTTAGTGTAATCCGTGTTTATCTATTCAAACCTGCCATCTCCCCTTTTTCTTTCGGCGAAATATGGAAAAAGAAAGACTTGTCACCCCGAGTTTCTGTGCCATCCTGGCTGCCAACTTCCTGCTCTATTTCGGATTTTGGCTCCTTACTCCCATCCTTCCGTTTTACTTGTCGGAAGTATTCCACACTTCACATACCGCTATTGGAGTCATTCTTTCCTGCTATACGATTTCCTCTTTATGTATCCGTCCCTTCTCCGGGTATATTCTGGATACATTTGCCCGGAAACCATTATACCTGCTGGCTTATTTCATTTTTACACTGATTTTTGCCGGCTATATGACTGCAACAGCGCTGACCTTATTTATTATCTTCCGCATTGTACACGGATTTTCGTTCGGTATGGTTACGGTAGGAGGAAACACGCTGGTTATCGACATCATGCCGTCTTCCCGACGGGGAGAAGGATTGGGTTACTACGGACTGACCAATAACATTGCCATGTCTATCGGCCCCATGTTCGGTCTGTTTCTGCACAGTGGAGGTGCTTCTTATACGACTATTTTCTCGTATGCGCTCGGTTCATGTGTAATCGGATTTATAGCAGCTTGGACCGTCCGCACACCTTATAAGGCTCCAGTGAAGCGTGCCCCTATATCGCTCGACCGCTTCATTCTGCTGAAAGGACTTCCTGCCGGATTCACCCTCCTGCTACTCTCCATTCCTTATGGAATGACTACCAACTACGTGGCTATGTATGCGCAAGAAATAGGTATTACGGCAGAAACCGGATTCTTCTTTACGCTGATGGCTGTCGGCATGGCAGTGAGCCGCCTGTTCAGTGGCCGACTTGTCGACAAAGGATTAGTCACCAAAGTAATTGCGGCAGGATTGTATCTGGTAAGTGGATGTTACTTCGCCCTGACCGCATGCGGATGGTTGGTCAACTGGAATTTAGAACTGACTACGGGAATTTTCTTTCTGATTTCACTGCTGTTAGGAATAGGATTTGGTACCATGTTTCCGGCCTACAACACCCTGTTTGTGAACTTAGCCCCCAACAGCCAGCGTGGCACAGCTACCAGCACCTACCTGACCTCATGGGATGTTGGTTTGGGTATAGGTATGCTTACTGGAGGATATTTGGCCGAAATAGCCACCTTCAAAATAGCCTACCTGTTCGGAGCCTCACTGACAGTAGTATCACTACTTTATTTCCACCTCAAGGCAGGACCTCATTTTGAAAAGAACCGATTAAGATAAATCCGATTACTCTTTATACGTAAACACAAAGATATGCGACAAGCGATTGTTTACTTCCGTAAACTGTATAGAAAGAATAAAAGAGCGGAATAAATCGGCATGACGAATAAAGAATGGAGGAAGATATGAAGCAAACTGCTCTGGGGCAGCTGCCACTTTTTCCATATCAGCCACCATAATATAGGAAGCGTCACGCGATAAATTTGACACACACTCGTCAAACAAGGTATGAGAAGGAGAGGCGATTACCTTGGAAATACAAGAGTCTACCCGTTCACGCCCCGATACTACAAGCAAACTGTCCGACTCAGAAACTACAGGAACTGTATGGACAGCCTGCAACATACGGTCTAGACAATCAGCCTGCTCTTCTTTCATCAGCCCGCTCAGATAGAATACTTCGCTGTTCAAATGAATGTCATATTCACTCCAGCTATGACAGGATTCTTTTCCTAAGAATGGAACGGAAGGTGTACGCCCATAAATCGTAATAAAGCTTGCCGGCTGAGTATGATGAATAGAAGTAAAAACAGAATCTTCACGAAGCGAATTATTATCCTTCACCGCATCAATCACCTGCTCTATCAGTTTTTTCTGATAGCTGACCACTACCAGTCCGTCTGTAGTGTACACTGACAGATATCGCGTAGAACTGAGCGGATAAATTTCTATTTTCTTACCGCGATAAGTTTCTTTCTTGGGTACGAAATCAGCACCATGCTTCCCTTTTACCGCCTCAATAAGCTGGTGTTTCCCTTCTTTTCCTATGCGGAAATAAGCCACCACATCCATGGCAGTATGAGGACGATGAAAACTAATTACTACATGATTCATTTGATAGGAAAGCCCATGGGCTGCTGCAGAAGAATAACGGCTCAAATCACTCAAGATGTCATTCATTAAGCCCGCACGATGAAGCGTGTCCAACTGGGAAGAATATGCAGCCTGCGAAAAGACATGCATAAAATTATCAATGTTATCCGTTTCAAGAATGCCCGCACAGTCTTTAGGAACAAATTCAAAAATATCCACACGGTTTTCCTTGTCGGCCATACTCAAACGGGCAAAACCATAAAAAGCAATCCCGATACAAAAAAGTACCACGGAAAGCACTACTCCCAATTTTATAACCGAACGAATTTGCATCACACTTCACCTATTTCAGGCAAAGATAGCAAAAACTTTTTAAAAAGTACAAACAAAAACGAAAGTTTTTATTGAATACTATTTACATTGTTTCAGTTTTTCAGCCAATTCAGCCCGAGAAACTCCCAACTCCAACGCTTTTTCGTACGCCTCTCGTGCTTCTGCCTTTTTTTTCTGCTGCAAACAAATATCTCCCTTCATCACATAGCAAGAAGCATCCCGCGGGTCAAGTTTCAAGACTTCATCTAAATCGAACAAAGCAGCCTCTGCCTGTCCGTGTTCCCACTCCATATTGGCCCGCATCCGAAGTATGGATACATCACGAGGGTAATCTGAAACCAGCAGGTTCATAGCGTCCATCGCCGACTGATGCCGTCCTTCCTTCTCATCCAGCATGATAATCCCGATACGTGCTGTCTTGTTTTTCACATCCTGCTCCAGCACTACATTGTAGTCCACACGTGCTTCTTTATATTCGCGACGTTGCATGTAAATATAGGCACGAAAAAGACGGGCTTCCAGATTTTTGGGTAAAAGGTCTATCACATTACAATAATCCAGATAAGCCTTTTGCATCAAATCTTTTTCCAGATAGAGAGCAGCCCGGTTCAATAACATGGTGGTAGAATAGGGTATGATATTCAGTGCTAACGTATAGGATTCAATGGCCTCATCCGTCTTTCCCATGCGCTTCTGCACCGTACCTAAATTCGAAAACAGCAGGGCATTCCGGGCATTATCCGGTTCCATTTTCAGTGCTTGCCTGAAAAGACGTTCCGCCTGCACAAGACTGTCCTTTTTCACACAGTCCATTGCCTGCTCTACCACATCGTTATATGACTGGGCCTGCAAAGGAAGGCTGAGTACCCATACACAAAGAATCCACACAATGTATTTCATTTCTTCTTTCGTTTGAATTTGTAACGAAGGTAGTATTTCTTCCTCTAACTCAGGAGGGATTACAATATTTTTTTGTAAGTTTGAACAATCATTAAACAGACAATTATCATGAAAATAGAAAAAGCCATTTTTGCCTGCGGATGCTTCTGGGGGGTACAACATCAGATGGAGAGAGCCAAGAGAGTTATTCGCAGCACAGTAGGATATACGGGAGGAAAAGAACAACACCCAACTTATCAGGAAGTAAAAGCACACACTACAGGGCATGCCGAAGCTGTATTAGTGGAATACGATGCGGAGCAGACCACTTACAAGGAATTATGCAAACTTTTCTTCGAGATACACGACCCGGCACAGACAGACGGACAAGGTCCTGACATAGGTCCGCAGTACCGAAGTGAGATTTTCTACCTGAACGAAGCGCAGAAAGCAGAAGCTGAAGCAATCATCCAGCTGCTAAGAGAAAAAGGCTACGAGGTAAATACCCGCCTTACTCCGGCATCCGAATTCTGGCCGGCTGAAGATTATCACCAGCACTATTATGACAAGACAGGAGGAGAACCTTACTGCCACATCCGAGTCAAGAAGTTTTAAACATAAAAAGGGAGGTCTGCCATGAAGCGACCTCCCTTTCTTCTATTTAATAAGATATTTCGTTTTACGCCTTCTTAATATAGTCTACAATCCAAGCACCAACTTCTTTGGTTCCATATTTTGCTCCGCCTTCTACCTGAATTTCCGGAGTGCGTACATTGGCATCCAAAGAAGCATCTACTACACGACGGATAAGTGCACCTTCCTCCTTACAATCGAAATATTCAAACAACATGGCTACGGAAAGAATCTGTGCCAACGGATTGGCAATATTCAGTCCCTTTGCCTGTGGCCATGAACCGTGAATCGGTTCAAACACCGGTGTGCTCTCGCCTGTAGAAGCCGAAGGCAACAAGCCCATTGAGCCGCTGATTACTGAACCTTCGTCTGTCAAAATATCGCCGAACGTATTTTCTGTAACCATTACATCAAAGAACTTGGGTTCCTGAATCATCTTCATGGCTGCATTATCCACAAACATGTAGTCAGTTGTCACTTCCGGATACTGAGGAGCCATCTCCTGTGCAATCTGACGCCACAAACGAGAAGAAGCCAATACATTAGCTTTATCTACCACAGTCAGGTGTTTACGACGTTTCATCGCATATTCAAAGCCAACCTTCAAGATTCGTTCAATTTCCGGACGAGTATACATGTTTGTATCGTATGCCTTGTCATTATCCTGGTATTTTTCTCCGAAATACATACCGCCTGTCAGTTCGCGGATACAGAGAAAATCTGCACCGTCTACCAGTTCGGCTTTCAACGGAGATTTGTGCACCAGACACTTGAAGGTCTGTACCGGACGAATATTGGCAAAAAGTCCCAGTTTTTTACGCATAGCCAGCAATCCCTGTTCCGGACGTACCTTTGCGGTCGGGTCATTGTCAAATTTCGGGTCACCTACTGCTGAGAACAACACAGCATCGGCATCCTTACAAATCTGATAAGTTTCTTCAGGGAACGGATCACCTACTTCATCGATAGCATGTGCTCCACAAAGTGCATATTTATAATCCACCTTGTGACCAAACTTCTCACAAACGGCTGTCATTACATCTACTCCCTGAACGGAGATTTCCGGTCCGATTCCGTCACCGGCTAATACTGCTATTTTAAAATCCATAATTGTATGCTTTTAATTTAAATCTTCTATCATGTTCAACATTTTAATTGTCGCCTTGATGGCTGCTTCTGTCTGGTCGGCATCAAATCCTCTTGTACGGAACTCCTTATCCTCATAATTCCAGGTGATAACAGTCTGCACAAAGGCATCCGTACGTCCGCCAGGAGGAATAGTCACAGCATAGTTCAGTAACATCGGGAATTTTCTTCCTAATGTACCTTTATATATCTTGCGCAACGCACGTACAAAAGCATCGTACTGTCCGTCGCCGCTGGAACTTTCCTGATAGGTTTTCCCGTTAATCTCAATGCTAAGCGTGGCCATCGGCTTCAATCCTTTGGCGAGGGTTACAAAGTAACTAAGCAATTTCACCTTATTCTGTATGCCATCGTGCTTCAACACGTCACTGATGATATACGGCAAATCCTCGGGAGTGACCAGTTCTTTACGATCGCCCAGTTCAATGATTCGTTCGGTGACTTTGCGCATGGATTCTTCATCCAGTTCCAGGCCCATACTCTCCAGATTCTTACGGATGTTGGCTTTCCCGGAATTTTTTCCTAAGGCATATTCACGCACACGTCCGAAACGCTCCGGAAGCAGGTCGTTGAAGTAGAGTTTATTCTTATTGTCTCCATCGGCATGTACGCCAGCCACCTGTGTAAACACACTCTCTCCCACAATGGGCTTGTTGGCCGGAATCGTCACACCGGAATAAGATTCCACTACACGACTCACATCATTCAAGCGACTTTCATCGATGCGCGTAATGGCATGAAAATGGTCTTTCAAGATAGCCTGCACACTGGCCAGAGGGGCATTACCGGCCCGTTCTCCCAACCCGTTAATGGTAGTATGCAATCCTTTCACCCCACTCAATACAGCTGCTAATACGTTACTTACAGCCAAATCATAGTCATTGTGCGCATGAAAATCAAAATGAAGGTCTGGATAACGCTTTTTCATTTTACGCATGAATTCGATGACCTGCAAGGGATTGAGAATTCCCAAGGTATCAGGAAGCATGAAACGACGGATACCGATGTCGCGCAAACCATCTACCAATCCGAATACATAGTCCGGTGAATCCTTAATACCATTACTCCAGTCTTCCAGATACAAATTGACTTCAAGCCCTCTTTCGTGCGCATAGTCTACCGTATTCCGTATGTCAGCCAGATGTTCCTCCAAAGTCTTCTTCAACTGATAGCGGCAATGCTTTTCAGAGCCTTTCGAAAGCAAGTTGATGACCTGTCCTCCCGCATCATGAATCCAGTCGACCGACATCTTTCCGTCAACGAATCCCAGGACTTCTACCCGCTGCAGTAAACCTCTGCGTGCAGCCCAGTCACAAATCATTTTTACTGCATTGAATTCACCATCCGACACGCGGGCTGAAGCAACTTCGATTCGGTCTACCTTTAAATCCTCCAGCAACAAACGGGCTATCATCAACTTCTCGTGAGGGACAAACGATACGCCACTGGTCTGTTCTCCGTCGCGTAACGTAGTGTCCATTATCTCTATTCTCGGATGATTATTCATAATCACTCTTTTTTACGGTCAGTTGCGTGCCTTTTCAAAAGCCTCTATCTTATCTTTGTTCTCTACCAAGAAGTCAATGTCATCCAGTCCGTTCATCAAACAATGCTTCTTATAAACATTGATTTCAAATGTTTCAGACTTTCCGGTTGCTTTGTTGGTAATAGTCTGTGCCGGTAAGTTCACCTCTACTTCCGTCTGAGGGTCTGCTTCAATCGAAGCAAACAGCTCTTTCAAGAACTCTTCGCTTACCACCACCGGCAAAACAAAGTTATTCAGTTCATTGTTCTTATGAATATCGGCAAAGAAGCTTGAAACTACCACCCGAAAACCATATCCGGCAATAGCCCACGCAGCGTGTTCACGGCTGGAACCGCTACCGAAGTTCTTTCCGGCCACTAAAATCTGTCCGCTGTATTTAGGATTGTTCAGCACAAAATCCTTGTTCAGCGAACCATCCGGATGATAACGCCAGTCGCGAAACAAATTGTCTCCAAAGAATTTTTCATCGCGTGTAGTTGCTTTCAGGAAGCGTGCCGGGATAATCTGGTCAGTATCCACATTTTCCAATGGCAAAGGGATACAAGTACTTGTTATGATATTGAATTTCTGTTTCATGACACTCATTTTTTACATTAACGTTCTTGGATCTGTTATCACACCGGTTACGGCAGCGGCAGCCGCAGTCAACGGACTTGCCAGCAAGGTACGTGAACCCGGTCCCTGGCGTCCTTCAAAGTTTCTATTACTTGTAGATACTGAATATTTTCCGGCAGGAATCTTGTCGTCGTTCATGGCCAGACAAGCAGAACATCCCGGCTGACGGATTTCAAATCCAGCTTCCTCCAACACTTTGTCAAGTCCTTCCTGACGAATCTGTTCGTCTACCATCCAAGAACCCGGAACCAGCCATGCAGTGATATTATCAGCTTTCTTTCTTCCCTTCACGATAGAAGCAAACGCACGGAAGTCTTCAATACGTCCGTTGGTACAAGCTCCCAAGAACACATAATCTACTTTTTTACCCAGCAGACTTTCACCCGGCTGGAATCCCATGTATTGCATGGATTTTTCGAAAGAGCCTTTTTCTACTTCACTCATGCCTTCCGTGGTAGGAATATCCGATGTAACAGCCATGCCCATTCCCGGATTGGTTCCGTAAGTAATCATCGGCTGAATATCTGCAGCGTCATAACGTACTTCCTTGTCAAATACGGCATCGTCGTCGCTCTTCAATGTTTTCCAGTAAGCCAGGGCCTTATCCCATTCTTCACCCTTAGGAGCATATTCACGTCCTTTGATGTATTCAAAGGTCACTTCATCCGGAGCAATCATACCTCCACGGGCTCCCATTTCAATCGACAAGTTGCACAATGTGAGACGTCCTTCCATGGTCAGACTGCGAATAGCTTCACCTGCATATTCCACAAAATATCCGGTCGCACCGCTTGTGGTCATTTTTGACATCATGTACAATGCAACGTCCTTTGCCGTAACACCTTTGCCCAGCTTACCGTCAATCGTGATACGCATGGTCTTGGGACGTGCCTGAAGGATACACTGTGAAGCCATTACCATTTCCACTTCACTGGTACCGATACCAAAAGCCACTGCTCCCATCGCTCCATGAGTAGAAGTATGTGAGTCACCACACACAATCGTCATGCCCGGCAGTGTCAGTCCTCGTTCCGGACCAACCACATGGATAATACCGTTTTTCTTGTTCATCATTCCGAAATGCGTCAGTCCGAAATCGGCTGCATTCTTTGCCAGCGCATCTACCTGTGCCTTAGATACAGGATCTTCGATAGGTTTGTCCTGGTCATGAGTCGGTGTATTGTGGTCCGGCATACAATAGATACGTTCCGGACGGAAGCACTTCAATCCACGGGCACGCATCCCGGCAAAAGCCTGCGGACTGGTTACCTCATGACAGTACAGACGGTCGATATACAACTGGGTAGGTCCGTCTTCCACCTTCTGCACGATGTGTGCATCCCATATTTTGTCGAATAATGTATTAGCCATACGTTTCTCGTTTAATTTATTATTTTCTGAATTTATTGATACAATCGATATATGCTTCTACTGATGCGGCAATGATGTCGGTGTTTGCGCCAAAGCCATAATACATCTGGCCGTCGTATTCCACCTGCATGTGTACTTTACCCACATCGTCACTACCCTTGCTGATGGCCTGAATAGTGAACTCTTTCAAAGTCATCTGGCGTTTGATAATCTGTTTCACAGCCTTGATAGCGGCATCCACCGGTCCATTACCTGTAGCAGCTGCTTCAAAGTGCTCTCCGCTGATATTCAGTCCAAGACTGGCTACCGAACGAACACCCACACCACTTGTCACTTGCAGGTATTCCAGTTTGATATGGTGGTTCACATTACGGTCGGCTCCTGCCAATACCAAGATGTCATCGTCTGTGATATCCTTTTTCTTGTCAGCCAGTTTCAAGAAATCCTCATATACCTTATCCAGTTTTTCCTGAGTCATTTCCACTCCCAGCACATGCAAACGATGCTTCAAGGCAGCACGTCCGCTACGTGCAGTCAGCACAATGGCATTATCATCGATACCCACATCCTTCGGGTCAATGATTTCGTAAGTCTGCACATTTTTCAGCACACCGTCCTGATGGATACCCGAAGAATGCGCAAAGGCATTACGTCCCACGATAGCCTTGTTAGGCTGTACCGGCATGTTCATCAAACTGGACACCATGCGGCTGGTAGGATAGATTTTCTGTGTATTGATATTGGTATCAATCTGAATGTCATGGTGACAACGTAAAATCATGGCCACTTCTTCCAACGAGGTATTTCCGGCACGTTCACCAATACCGTTAATGGTTACTTCCACCTGTCGGGCACCGTTCAACACTCCGCTGATGGTATTGGCTGTAGCCATGCCCAAATCGTTATGACAGTGAGTAGAGATAATTGCTTTGTCTATTCCGTTGACATGCTCCATCAGGTATTTGATTTTTGCACCATATTCATCAGGCAAACAATAGCCTGTGGTATCCGGAATGTTCACTACTGTAGCTCCAGCCTTAATTACTGCTTCTACTACGCGTGCCAGATATTCATTGTCCGTACGTCCGGCATCTTCTGCGTAAAACTCCACGTCATCTACGTAACGTCTTGCATATTTCACGGCAGCTACTGCACGTTCAATAATTTCTTCACGGGTAGAATTGAATTTATACTTGATATGCGAATCAGAAGTACCGATTCCCGTATGAATACGTTTATGTTTGGCATATTGCAGGGCTTCTGCCGCTACATCAATATCTTTCTGCACAGCACGAGTCAACGCACAGATAGTCGGCCAAGTCACCGCTTTAGAAATTTCAATTACAGAATTAAAATCTCCCGGACTTGAAATCGGAAAACCGGCTTCAATTACATCCACACCTAATGCTTCCAGCTGCTTTGCCACCTGAATCTTTTCCACTGTGTTCAACTGGCATCCCGGTACCTGCTCCCCATCGCGAAGAGTCGTATCAAAAATAAATAATCTGTCACTCATAATATTATCTTTTTATTTCTTGTTATCTCAAAAAAAAGCCTTTCGCACAAGGAAGTGAGAAAGGCTTGATATCATTTCATTTTTACTATCAGTATGCGCACGACTCACTTCCCACTGGGCTTTCCAGCAGATTAATCAGACCGCATAGCAAAATATGTAAAAACAAGTTGTTCATAATCGTTCGTTTTATACGTTTCGTTTTAGATGCTGCAAAGGTATACAATATTTTGAAATAAGAAAATAAAAAGAAAGTTTTTTCATTATTTAAACAACAAATTCACACAAACAAAAGCAACAGACTATAAATCTATCATTCTGTAAGCAAACGTAGCTCATGCAGACAGGCTTCTACCTCTGTCATGCTTCCCATATGCTTGCCCATATCGTCCGAAAGCTTGACACATTCACGCCATTCCTGACTCTGACTCATCTTGCAGCGTGATAATTTCATCACAATGTTAGATGGCTGATAACCTGTGTCGTTCGTCAAGTTGGTACCGATACCAAAGGAACAGCGGATTTTTCCCTGGCAATACTGATAAATCTTCAGTGCCTTCTCGAAATCTAATGCATTACTGAAGATAATCGTTTTGGTAGTCGGGTCAATGCCTAACTCCTTGTACCGGGCTATCAACCGCTCTATAAATTCGTATTCATCGCCGGAATCACAACGTACACCGTCAAACAACTTTGCCTGCTTCCGGCTGAAATTGCTGAGGAATGAATCAGATGTATAGGTATCAGACAGGGCTGTCCCCAAATCACCATCATACACGTTTACCCAGTTCTCCAATGCCATATAGTTGGCGTGCTTGTAACCAAACTGAGCTCCGTGAAACATAAACCATTCATGAGGATGGGTACCCATAGGGCGCATATCATATTTCATGGCAAGGTGACAGTTGGATGTACCGGTACAATACTGTGCATGTTCCTTCAGATATTCCACCACCAGCTTCTGCACGTCAAAAGAGAAACGTCGGCGTGTACCAAACTCGGAGAAAGGCATTTGGTGTGCATTCGACAGGTTCACCTTTTCGGCCAGTTTTGCCAATATTGCCTGCTTGTCTGGAATGCGATTCAGAAATTGATTTTTTATTTCAGAAACAATGGCCAGTAGCGGCACTTCATAAAGAGTTACCTTATACAGGTAATCGGTCACCGTCATCTGTAAGTGATGGTGCTCATCCAACCATACTTCTATTTTATTCGGGTCAAACCGGAAGGAAGAAAGCCACTCCCAATACACACTGGGCAGAAAACGACAATGGGTTGTCATGTATTCCTGCTCTTCCGATGTCAGTTTCACCATTTCCAGATTATGGATTTCATTTTTCAAGGCTTCCAGAAATCCTTCCGTATATTCAGTCTCATCCCTATCTTTAAAAGTAAAGGTTCCAATGGCATAAGGGAATAACTTTATATAAGCGTATGAAGTAGTAAACTTATATAAATCTGTATCCAAAATTGTTTTTATCACCATGATATTTCGTTTTTCTTGTGGTAAATATAAACAAGAAAAAGGATTGTCACAACTATTAAAGTGTCAGACAATCCTTTTTTCTTATTTTAAATTCAAATTATTTCAGTTTTAAGGCCACAATACAGTCTACAGAAGGTTTCAAATTTTCTGTATGCAATACGATGCCACCTTGAATTTTCTCCCATTTTACTTTTTCACCGGTACCGAACAAAGTAGAAGAAATAACTTTTTCCGTCACCGGCAAGGTCACGAACTGAGGCATACGATCTGCTAACAGATGTACATAAAGCATATTATCCTTACGGGTAGTGGTCCCCCACGAAGCACTCATTACATTTCCTGCAGTAGTGCCATAAATGGTTTCCCCATATTTCGACATCCACTCTCCCACTCCTTTCAAGCGTTCAACAGCTACAGACGGCAATTCTCCATTAGGCTGAGGGCCGATATTCATCAGCAGATTAGCTCCTTTACCTGCCGCACGTACCAGCAGACGAACCAAATCGGTAACCGACTTATAATTCTGGTCTTTTATTTTGTACCCCCACATGCCATTCATCGTTTCACAAGTTTCCAACGGAAGCGCACTTACAGACTGTCCAGACAGTCCTGCTTTATTCTCACCGGGAAGGTCACGTTCAAACATCTGAAAGTCTTCACCTGGGTAAGGTGTTTTATGATGATTGTTTCCAATCAAACATGCAGGCTGTAATTTGTGAATCAGTTTATACTGTTCTTCCAATTTCCAGTCAAAGCCATCGGGCTGATCCCACATTCCATCAAACCAGATAGCACCAATCGGACCATAGTTAGTCAGCAATTCCGTAAGCTGATGATTCATGAACTGATAATAAGTTGCCCATTCTCCATGTGAGGTACGTCCGGTTCCATGCCCCGTTCTTCCCAACGGATAATAATCTTCACGCGTCCAGTCCAGATGTGAATAATATAAATGCAGTCTTATTCCCTGCTTGCGGCACTCTTCCGCCAGCTCCTTTATCACATCTCGTTTAAAAGGAGTGGCATCCACGATGTCATAGTCTGAATATTTCGTATCAAACATAGAAAAGCCATCATGATGACGGGAAGTAATACAGATATATTTGGCTCCGGAAGCCTTGATTGCAGCTACCCACTCCTGCGCATTAAAACGTGAAGGATAAAATCCTGACGCAGCCTTTGCATACTCATGGCAATCAATGTTGTCGGTATTCATATACCATTCTCCCTGCCCAAACATGCTATAAATTCCCCAGTGCAGAAAGATGCCAAACTTGCCATCCTGAAATTCCTTTCGGGCTTGCAGATTCTCTGGAGCGGGCGTATAGCCTGTTCCATCTGCTTGTGCACATAATGACGAAATACCCAATAATCCCCCTAGACAAACCGTTTTCCAACGGTGTAAGATGCGTGTTCTCATACTTATTCGATAATTAAAAAAACAATATAATTAGATTTAACCAGTTGCAAAGATACAATAAAATCTGGGTTATGGATACAAAAAACCCTGAAGCATTTCT